>NZ_FCOK02000119.1 GCF_001544555.2 Caballeronia udeis
CAATCCGGAGCGCATGCAGCCGGAAGAACTAAAGCAGTTTGCTTGAAGTGACACGACAAGTACGTTGACAACCGCCGCCGGCGGCACACGATAGAGTCGCAGAAGCTGAACCGCTGCGGCGAAATGCCGGCAGCAAACCGAACAAAAGTGGAACTGCGATTGTTCCAATGAGCGCTTCGAACCACACCACAATCAACCCGAGAACGCCTCCGAAAGATCGCGCATTGATCGCAATCAGAATGCTCAAGGCCGTATATATAAAGGTCACAAAGCGGGCAGTCTGGACATGATCCGCTAAAGCCCTTTTCGATTCCGGCAACAGAGGCGGAAGAATATCTCTGGTGATCACCGCAGAAATAGCGTTCGCATCGGAGGCCGTGAAGGCCATCGTGTGCGCAAGGAAACTCGCAATAACCAGCCCGAGGAACCCGTGAGGTAGTAGCTTCACTGTCAATGCCGCATAGGCCTTTTGTGGGTCCGCCAGACTCGGAACAATCAACGGAGCCACGACCATCGGGAACAAAAGGACAACAGGCCAGAACGCGTACAACGCCGAGGAAAGCAGTCCCGCTCTACGCGACGAACGTACAGATGGTGTCGACATGAACCGCTGTGCCAGATCCCAATTTCCGCCACCACTGTAGTTAAGCGTGTTGATCAACAGATAGCTGACAAAAAAGATCGCGCTATATGGACCGACAAAAGGTTCGAAGTGCGACCGTGGCAATGTCCCGATCACGGCGAGCGGCGACCCATGGCGCGAAAGGTATGCGAACACGAAGATCACCATCGCGAGACCGGCAATGAGTTGGATTAAAAATTGCCAGAGTCCTGTTAGTGAATCTGCCCACAAGCCACCGATCGTGCAGTAGAGCAGCGTAACGCCGCCTACGATCAGGATGACGTAGACTTCTGAGAAACCAGTGTAGAAGTGAAAGAGACTGCCAATCGCTGCCCATTTTGCTCCGGTTCCGAATATTTTCAGGATTGCGCCGACCCAACCAAATAGTTGTTGCGTCTGGATGTTGTACCGGACGCGAACAAACTCAAGAGGAGAGACAAATCGGCGGCGCAGTACGAGATTCGCCCACTTGGGAGCAAACAGCATCGCGCCCACGGCTGTACCAAAAGCAACAGTTAGTGCCCACCAAAAATAAATGGCCACACCGTATTGATACGCGACAGCGGCATACGCCACGAATACAACTGCGCTGTATCCCGCCATGTGGTGAGACACACCTGCGAGCCACCACGGAATGCGACTTCCGCCAGTGAAATAGTCGGAGACGTTGCGAACACGTAGCATCGCCCACCATCCTATTAGGCAGACGGCCAAAAGATATACACCGATAATCGCCCAATCGAACAGACTCATTTGTCTCCCCCATCACCGGCCTGTGTTTGATCCACCGCCTAGCAGCGGTGGATCGTGCCTTCTGTCAATTTGCGAGCTGCGTCGTGCCATCAACAAGCGCCAGGCGTGCGCAGTCGCGTAGCGCTTTCGTTTTCAGAATACATTCACGATACTCGGCTGCGGGATCGGAGGCGGAGACAACCTTGGCACCGGCGTGAACATACGAAGCGTCGCCGGCATTCCACATGGACCGAGTGACCGTCGATGATTCAAGCGATCCATCGAAGCCAAAGAAACCCATTGAGCCACTAAAAGGCCCGCGTGCGACCGGTTCGAATTCCTGAATAGTCTCAAGGGCGCGTTTCCTCGTGAACCCGACCGCTGCTCCGTGGGGGCTGAGCGCGCGCATGACGTCCACGGGTCCGACATCATGTTTGATTTCTGCTTCGGCTTCAGCGAACAGATGCAGAAGGTCGAAGAATCGTCGCTGTTCGAGTTCAGCCGTAAAGTGGAGACTGTCTGCGTCAATGATTGGTTTCAGATCGTCGACTAGGGCGTTCAAGACGACATCGTACTCGTCAACTTCCTTGACGTTTGGTATCCAGACAAACGGCGACCCGTCCGCCGTTTTCTCTATTGGCCGGGTAGCGCCATCGGTCTCAACAGTCAACTTACCACCCTTCAGACGGGCCAGAGTAAGCGAGGTCGCGCCCCAGACCGAGAACCCAGTAGAGGTAGCGAGGAACATATATGTCGACGGATTTATGCGTCGTAGCCACCGATAGCTTGCAACAGGAGGAATATCGGTGATCGTCTTACACTGCACCGACAACACCACGCCGTCCAGTTCCGGCTCGTGGTTCATGCGCGCAATGGCTGTCGCAGCAAATTTTCCGAACTCAGCTTCAGTTACCGTGGGTGTCCAGATAGGCTCTTCCAAACCACCTTTTTCCTGACCGGTGCTTTGCGAAAAACACATCGACTTGAGCCGCTCGACGATTTCGTCTGCCGCCTGTTCACTCGTTTGCGATGCGTCAACGATCACCGCGTACGCTTTCGACCTTTTATGATCGAAAACCAGCATTTGCATAGGCTGCATCAACATCGCTCGTGGTCCCGCCCCTTCATTTGACGCTTTGGTCAGGCTCTCATACGAGTAGAAAGCAAATACTCCTCCTGACAAACCGGCCGTGCCGCTTTGAGCTTCGATGCGCTTGCTGTCGAGGATCTTCCGGAGCATATCGAACTCGTCCAGATCACTGTCACGCGTGCTGCTTTTCTGAACCTTTTCGATTTTATTCGCGAAGCCAATATACGAAACGTCTGGATGTCGAGACTTCGGGTCCCACCGTTCGACGACGAAAATTTCGTCTGTTGGATCGACCGAACTCAACACCCGGTCAACTGGGTCTCCCGAGAAGGAAAATTCGACAACACGCGCAGTTCCAATCGATCTTCCGCGATTCATATCGTTCTCCTAAATTACGTCTCGTTAGCAAAAACGTAGCCTGTAGGCCTCTCTTGCGGCCGCAGTTGTTGCGCGTGCCAAGAGGTATTTGCATCTGTTCACAAATATACTCTAATTCCGCCTGAGGAACAATAACGGGCAATCCCTAACGCCGTCCTGATGCATCGAACCGAGCCTTGTAGATGTCCCACATCAATATGTGCATATGCACTATTTAGAATGAAACAGACCCTGTAGCTTGCTGCGAACGTGCATTATGATGACGAGAACTGTCGACGGATGCGCTCGGCCGAAGACTGCAGGATCGCTACTGCCTTCGAATAGACTGATGGTCCGTATCTGACCGTCGGAATCGCGACATTGAGCGACCCCAAAGGGAAGCCTGCGGCTGACAGGATGGGTACGCCGACACCAACAATCCCCACCGTGTACTCTTCAAATGAAGTCGCTGCTCCCGTACGACGAACCTCGTCTAACTCGACCGCTAGAGCCTTTTTACTGGTAATCGTACGCGGGGTGAACTTTTCCAGCTTCACGTTCGATAGATACTCCTGCCGCATCGAATCGGGCATAAAGGCCAGGATACATTTCCCTCCCGACACCGCGTATAGCGGTGCCAGGTCGCCGAGGCGAAGATGAGAAACCAGTATTTGCGGACTGGTTATGGTCGCCACCACCTCCGTCTTGTCGCCTCTTAACTGGTTGAGCGCACATGATTCCAGCGTCTGAGCGGTGATTTCATCAAGCACGGGTTGTGCGCATTCCACCAAACTACGCAACTGGTTCGACTGTTGCGCAAGTTTGAGGATCGCGTCTCCCAACCGGTAGCCCTTCGTCTCCGGCACAAACCTTACGTATTCCCTCACCGTTAGATTCCTGAGCAATTTAGTCAGACTGCTCTTGGGGATGCTCAGCGATTCGGCAATCTCGGTATGAGACATTTCCCGCCCCCAGGACGCAAGCAACTCGATGAGATCAAGTGTCCGATCGGCAGATTTAACGACCTCGCTAGCATTTTCTTCCATGATTTCGCACCCCGTGTTCACATATGGGAACATGGTATCGGGCTACTCGTAAGACTGTCAAGAAGATCCGTGGGCAGTTGCCCATCCTCGCGACACCAGCGCTCAAATGCGCCACACCTTCAGTAAAATCATCCCGCAAACTGCTTCATCAGGTCCAGCCTCGGTGGCGGTCGGTTCTGCGCTTTTACCGACATATGGTCGATCTGCGTCAGAAACTCAAAGACTCCGACGTAATGGATACGAGCATCAACACCAGCCTGCTTGCCAGCCTCCTCAAATCCGACTTCCAGATCCGCCGAAGCCGATTCCACGCTTTCGATCGCCCAGAGATATTCGATTCCCTCTGCGATCGTTGCGTGATTTACAAGTGCTTGCGGACCTCTCGATGTTACTCGGCCGACCCGAACGCGCACCACACATTGGTCGCTCGGGCGTGCCAAAAGGTTATCCGCAAATGATCGCAATGCCGCCGGACTCAGCGACGTTGCGCAACTCGTCCTCATTACTGCCAGCTTGCCACCGTTCCCAACACCACTATCAGCCAGGATCTCGCACGGCTGACGCTGAAAATTCGAAAACGATGGGCGCATCGAAGCGGACCATGGCGTTGGCCTGACGACAAGGTCTACGTATTCTGCCCTCTCTAGAACGTCGAGCGCCTCGAGTTCATACAGGGTGAGGTACCGTGGCACGCTTTGTCCCACCGCTCGGTATCGGCGGCCGCAAATCATTCCTGGCACCCACACGCGCTCTGGAACGTGCTCAAGCGTGTGCCAATGCTCATACTCAAGCAAGCGGCCCGGATCGAAATCATTCCAGATTGCCAACAGCCCCTTTGGAGGATTGCTCATTGTTTTTCCTTTCACAAACATCATCTACAGAAAAATCAAAAAGAAGTCGGAAATCTAAGCTGCCACGGGAATCAGGCCCGCCTCCTTCAAATCACCCCAGTACCCGTCGGGTATTATTGTCTCCATGCATCTCAAGTTCCGACGGAGTTCCTCTGCACTTTGATGTCCCGCGACGACAGAAACGACAGCACTGCAACGGAGAGGAAATTGCAGTGCAGCTACCGCAAGCGGCACATCATGCGTCCGGCCAATTTCCTCGAGCTGACGCACACGCTCAACGATCCCGGGAGTCTCCTCTGCAGGGCGATATTCATAGCGGGCTCCTTCACACACGCCGGTCGCAAGAATGCCAGTATTGAAAGGAGATGCGACGATGACGGAGATGCGGCGCTCAACGCATAGCGGTAGGAACGACGACATGGCGCCGTGTTGCAGTAGTGTGTGCCCGCCCGCTAACATGAAACAGTCGAAGTTCCCCTCTCTGGCGAACCGTTCACACACATCCGGTTCGCGTAACGCTGCCCCGATCGCCCTGACCACCTTTTGCTGCTTCAGTTCTTCGAGAGCGCGATACGCACCTGACATGGCCTCACCAAAACGAGATTCGAACGCCTCGCCGTGCAGAGCCGGAATGACATCGTGAATGCACACCACATCAATGTAGTCCATACGCAAGCGCGCCAGACTCTCCTCGACTGATCGCATCGTGCCTTCGTAGCTATAATCGAAGCGATTGCCGCCGTCGCTGTTCCAGCGACCCGTTTTGCTCGACAGCACAAACTCCGTACGGCTGCGCGCCACGAGCGCCTCTCCGAATCGTTGCTCGCTCAGACCATTCGCATACAGGGGCGCCGTATCAAAGTATCGCAATCCTTGCTTCCACGCCTCGTCCACCACTTCTCGAAACCCACCATCGCCGATGGCATTGGAAAGGCTACCGCCGCCGATACCGAGTGAGGAAACGCGGACGTCTGTTCTTCCAAGCTGGCTTCTATTACCTACGGGGGAATTCATTTCTTTCCTGGGTTCATGAGTTGAAAATTCAGTACATTATTTAGCTCGGCTCGTTGTTTGTCTTTCGCAAAGTAGGGTGTGCTCGAACAACGATACGATAAGGCAGCGCCTTTTCATTGTTTTCGCCCAAAGCATGCTTCAGCGGCTTCCGCAGGCAACAGCCCGGCGTGGAAGTAGCCTTGAAGGCATTTTACGGTCGCGACGTCGGGGTGGTACGGCGATCGGATAAAGTCCCTTGCGACGGCTGCGTCGTAGCAAGCACATGTCCACGCGTCCAGATCTCGCTCGTACTCGCAAGGTCGTTGGTTTGATTCGTTAAACACAGCGAACCCCTTCTCAGTCATAGACGCGACCGACGGTCGGTCACATGCGCAAATATCCCAATCGCGCCGCACATCAACATACTCATCGCCGGGCGTTCGGCATCAGGCGGGAACACATCCCAGGTACCGCCGCCTTGACGGAATAAATAGATTGCGAAGCTGTCTGCCAGTTGCAATGCCTCGCGGCAGACATAGCGCCTCTGATTCGAGCTTGCGCGACTTGCCCGTTTCACCCGAACCGACTGTGAAAGAACCATCACCAGCCATTTTTCCACCATGAATCGCAAGGACCTTTTAGCCTTTTCCATTGCCTCCTCCTGCAAGCTCGGCTCTGCCTATCGGTCGGTCGACGTTCCTTTTTCCACTTCGCAGGTAGTACCCAAGGAGTTCAGCTCCTTCGCACAATCCGTGAAGGGTTATCCCGATAACGTGTGCGTAGTTCCTAGGGCGTAAATTTAGTATGCGGATTTACAACTCATGACACCTGAGGTCGAAGTTGTTCTCAAGGGTCGACAGGCCTACGCAGACAGCCGATCCGAACGATGTTCCTGCGTGAAAAAAAGGCGAACGAACAACTGGATCACGTCGACGCCAGAACGTGCGCATTGACGTAGTACTCGATACCTGCGTCACGACGGTCGCTGGATCCTCCTCCAGATTCATTCAATCGGGCATAACACCACCGTCGCCACCTGGCGGTCCACTTGTCCGTATGGTCTCACGCACCGACCGAAGAACGAATTGGCGATGAACCCGATCCAAACGCGCTGGCCAACGTATACCCGGATGCATTCCAATGTTTGCGCCCTCGCTCTTCCAGGTGTCAGTCGAATTAAGGCTCATTCACGCCAGAACCTTCCTGCAGAGCGCATGAGGCATCGATAGCAATCTTGACGTTAGTGTGGCATCTGTTCATTATATAGATCTTGTTCCCAAATGAAACCACAATTTCCATAAAATTTGGATGCGTCGCCGTGGCTGGGCAAGGCCAAACCGCGCCGAACAAGCGGTGCCGTATCCGGGCTTGCCCACTTCAAATGGATGTGTTGACACAGAGAGGAGTACTTTCCTTGCGTACAAACGAGATTTTTCCAGATGGCGTGAACCTTGAGAGGGTTTTCGCTGACGGCTACAACACGGAGGGCCCGGCTGAAGGGCCGGATGGCAGAATATTCTTCTGCGACATCACAGTTTCGTACCGTACGTCGATGACAGCTGGGATCATATGGGTCTTTGACCCTATGAACCGGGTCACGTCTGTCTTCAGGTCACCAAGCGGCATGGCGTCGGGAATCGACTTCGACAAAAACGGGAACATGTTGGTTGCGGGGGGCGCCGATTTCGGAATGCGAAGCGTCATACGAACAGATATGGCTACCGGAAAAAGTACGATCGTGGCTGGCCTCTATGGCGGCCGACCGTTCAATTCACCTAACGATCTCGTCGTCGACCGTGCAGGGGGAATCTACTTCACTGATCCCCGCTACCTCGGTCATGAACCCGTTGAGCAACCGGTATTTGGCGTCTACTACATTAGCTCGTCCGGCGACATAAAGCTTGTACTGGCCGATGTTTCAAAACCCAATGGCATAGCTCTGTCGCCAGATCAGCGCATTCTATACGTCGTCGAGCATGATATTCGCATCCTCGATCGACGATTCGATGAGGTCCCCCTTCGAGATATCGGTGACATGCGCATACTGGCGTACGACATCGAGAAACCGGGGAAGGTAAATGCACAACGTCTATTCGTCGACTACGGCTGCGAGAAAGGGGCCGACGGCATTACTGTCGATAACGCTGGTAATGTCTACGCCGCGGTACAGTCACCAACACGCCCAGGGATCCGAGTCTACGACCCAAGCGGAACACAGATTGCCGAGGTGCCGACTCTGGAACGTCCGTCCAACGTGATACTTACCAGGCACAGCCAAACTCCATTCATGTATGTAGCAGCCACGAAGAGTCTCTATCGCCTACGATGTTCTCTCAAGGGCGCCCCTTCTTAATTCATAGGAGACCTGCAACGGGACGCTTGCGTGAACTCGAATCACCGACGCGCTCCTTTTAATCTGCCTCGAGCCTTGAAGAGCGTTTTTCCTGCGGTGATATAGAGATCACGCATATCGTTGCCACCAAAGGTCACGTTGGTGACAGAGTCCTCAAAGACCGGGATGAAATCAATTTTTTCGCCGAGCGGAGAAAAAACGTGAATACCGGCGGGCGTTGCCAATGTCTCCGCAGTACCGCGCAAGCGGTTCAATCCCGCGGCAACATAGAGGTTGCCATCAACGTCTACCGCAAGACCATCGGCACTTCTCCCTGGCGAGAACTCGACCAGTATTTCTCTGTCGAGCGGCAAACCTTCTTCAGTGAGTGCGAACGACCGCAACTGTCTCGTGCCCACTTCTGAAATGTCGTTTTCGACTACATAAAGTGTACGCTCATCAGGCGATAGCGCTACCCCGTTGGGTTGCAAGACATCTCCGTCGCCAAGTATGCGCTTCAATACACCACGATTGTTGAGCCTGAAAACGCTAGGACTACGCACCACCGTTGCAGGCACTCGGGACGATGCGCTAGTAAACGGTGCAAGGAAGAACGGGCGAACGCCGTCCGAGAAATAGATGTTCCCTTTTCTGTCGATCGCGACATCGCTTGGGCCGCAAAAGCGTTGACCTTCGAAGTTGTCAGCGAGCACTTCTACCGCGTTTGTCTCCAAGTCCGTTCGCGTCAGCCTTGGCGGAGTATTCGTCTCAGGATCGCCTTCCTCGCACGTAACAAGTCGCCCTTGGGGATCGAGCGCCTGCCCGTTTGGATAGTTTGCTGCCTGCGGCCCGCGAAATACTGTTAGTTGACCATCCCGATCCTGCCTGAGAATGCGGTTCCCACGCACGTCAGTGAAATATATGTTCTGAAGGGCATCGCAAACAGGCCCCTCCAGCCAGCATGTAGTCGAAACAGGGGTGGCTTCAGTCAGCAGCCGTTCGCTCTTCTCATCCATCTGAGACTCCAAGTTGAAATTTTTCTCTGAAAATAGCACTATATTGGGAACGTGTTCTCATACAGAAATTATAGATCATCCTTGCGGATCACGCCTATCCTGCCGACGGTGACAGGCTTCTTGCCTATTTTTCGCGAGAGCCCGATAAAAGTCCGACTAGCATTTCTACCGGCGATTTCGCCACAACCTTGAGAGTCCGTGCAACATGAGCCAGATTCCCTCGCAACAGCCGACAGCCGGCGCCATTTCTGTCGCTATCAAGTCAGTTTCCCGACGCGTAAATGGACTACGCATCCATGCCAGAACGGCCGGGCAAGGCAGCCCAGTGGTCCTGCTGCACGGGTGGCCCCAGACATCCTATGCATGGCGTAAGCTTATCCCGCTTCTGGCGCAGCGCCATACCGTGATTGCGCCGGATCTGCGTGGATTTGGCGATTCCAGCAAGCCCTTCAGTGGCTACGACAAAAAGACGATTGCCGGGGACCTCTCTGCTCTGCTGCAGTCCCTCGGTCTCGAGAACGCCTGCATTGTCGGACACGACATGGGCGGCCAAGTGGGCTATGCATTCGCAGCGCTCTATCCGCAACTTACGAGAAAGCTTGTCTTCATCGAAAGCGGACTTCCTGGCTTCGGCCAGGAGAACGCAATGAATGTTGCCACGGGCGGCAGTTGGCATTTTGGCTTTAACATGGCGGGGGATATCTCCGAAGAACTCGTCCGCGGTCGCGAAGCTCTGTTCGTCCGTCATTTCATCCGGCGCGACACCGTGGGAACCGTTGATCCTAGCTCCATCAGCGAAGCTGACATTGATGTCTATGCGCGGTCGCTCGCGCAACCTGGCGCGCTACGCGCCAGCTTCTCGTACTACCGGACTCTTTTTGATGACAGGAAGCACAATGAGCAATTCGGCCAGACGAAGCTTGAGATGCCCGTTCTCGCCATTGGCTGCGAGTTTGGCTACGGACAGGGAGCGAAAACAACGATGGAAAAAGTAGCGACTAACGTCAGCAGTGCGATAATCGAGTCCTCCGGCCACTACCCAGCGGAAGAGCAACCCGAACGACTGGCATCGGTGCTGCTCGACTTCTTCACCTGAACTCCCTGCGGCAGGCACTACGCAACATTGTTTCCCGCAGGTGCCTGCGACATATGCTTAGAAGCGAGTTCGCAGTCCAATGCGCACGCCAACCTGATTACGATTGCTCGAAGGGTTGACGTTGGTAATATCGGCCACAGCCGCATGCCCGGTTGAATCGATTCCGTTCGCCCTCATCCACGTGCCGAGAAGGTACACCAGCGTGCGTTTTGAGAGAAGATAGTTAACCCCCGCCACGGGTTGCAGATAGTTCGCACCCGTCGCACTTGTGTACATGACGCCAGCCGAAGCAACGATGTCGGGTCGAACGTAGTATGTGCCGTTGATTTCGTATGTGTTGAAACCGGCCTGCGTACGTTGGTTGCCGCCCACGGTCGGTGCAATCTCACGGAATCTTGTGTTCGTGTACAGAGCATCCAACGTAAGGCCGTTGATGCTCAACGAGGCACCCGCGCCAGCAATCTGCAGATTCTGGGCGGAAAGGTAGCCATTGTAGATCGGGCTATTAAAAGGGGCGCCGAATGTCTGGCTTGCAATCGGAGCCGATGTACCCTGATAGATGGATACGGCGGGGTTGTTGACATTCATGTATGCACCACCGAGCGAGAAAACACCGGCAGCAAAGTTAAATCCCGCGCCGTAGATCCGGTCTTTTGCCGTACTCCCCGGTTGCCCACCGAAGCTGTAAATACCTTCAGCCGTCAATCCACCAAATACAGGGCTCACGTACTTCACAGAATTGTTCACGTGCCAGTCACCCCACACATTGTCCACATCACCAGCCCGTGCACCGTAGGAGCCTCCGAAATACACTGCGGAACTATAGGCCTGGAGGTCGTCCACCATCGTGTCATATTGGTTACCTAGCGTCAGCGCGCCGAACTTGCCCTTCAGCCCAACCTGAGCTTGCCGTCCGAACAGCGCTCCGTTTTGCCCCAAGACACCGTTAGCAGCAGTGAACCCGTTCTCGAGCCAGAACGTGGCCTGAAGCCCCTCACCAAGGTCTTCTGCACCCTTGAAACCGAAGAAGCTGCCACCGCGTCCATTGATCATCTGGACCGCACTGCCCCCCTTCTGATTATTGGTATACCCAATCCCCGCGTCAATGTTCCCATAGAGGGTCACGCTCGACTGGGCCCGACAGAGGATGGGAACGGACACAATCGCAATCGCTGCGAAAATCGTTGGCTTCAAGATTAATCTCCGATCTGGTGTTTATAATTTGTACTACTTAATATTTTGAGTAATTTATCTACGGCTTCTGTACAACCAATGACTCCGGCCACCGTCGAGAAGCTGGGCCTGTTACGCCGTGACTATTTGATCGACACGATTGCCGCTCAGAGTCATTTTGTCGGCGCCATCACACCCGACCTTTCTCGATTTGGCGCCTCCTCTATTAGATTCGCTGCGAGCCCTTCCCTGACGGCGAGGACTGCAACGCCGCCCACAATCGGTCCGATAGCCAATGTCATAAACGCCAGATTAAAGGAGTGTGTCGACTGAAAGACCATCCCGACGGCCAGAGGAACGAGCACTGACCCAACCTGAAACGCCGCATTACTCACGCCGATGGCACTCGCCGCAAGTCTGACTCCCACGATCTCAGTAATGATCGAAGCGATCAATGCACCCCATCCGAACGTCATTACTCCAAGAAGAGCCGCAGCAATTTCGAGTGCCTGAAGAGACTTGAGGTGTCCGAAGACAGATAATCCGCACCCCATCGCTAGCAGGACGAACGCCGTCAGCCACTTGCGAGGTCCGCCAATCCAGTCAGAGAGCATCCCGACCATGGGCGCACCAATCAGAGAGACTGCACCGAACACCGTGCTGACGGTCCCGGATTCGACGCTGCTAATCCCAAGACCCTTTTGCATCAGCACGTTTGCCCAGAAGACAAATCCGATGCTACCCCAGCACGCCCCAAAACCCGCGATAGTTGTTAGCCAGAGATTCTTGTTACGGAAAAGCGCTAGAACCTCCTTTGCGGTGGTTCTCTTTTGCAGCACCGCTTTGCCGGCAGGTGCGTTCCGCAACATAAGTGCGCAAAGGACTGCAACCAAAGCCGTAGAGATGCCTAGAGCATGGTAAATCATGCTCCATTGCGCGAACCGAAGCGCCCTGGGAATCGAAGTGTTCGCCACAACGACGCCAGCGGACATCGAAGTCAGGATGATGCCGACCGCACGCGCGCGGCGCCTGACATCGAACCACCCAGCAACCAGTTTGACCGCGCCCGCGTAGTCGACACCGGCAGCGAGTCCCATGAGACACTGAATCACGACACCGTACGTTACCGAATTGGCATAGCCAAACGAGAAGGTCAAGGCACCAAGCGGGAACAAGGCTAGCGGTAAGGAGAGACGAGCACCGATCCTGTCGGTCAGAAATCCCGTGACCGCGTTAGCAGCGACGTACCCGATATAGAAGGACGTCACAAAGCAGCCCAGTGCAGCCACGGGCAACCCGAACGTCGCGCTTGCCGACGGCGCCACGTTCGCCCACGCCAGACGATCGATGAAGGTCACGAATGTCGCCAGCCAGGCCAAAGCCAGAATCACCCAGCGATAGCTGGAAGGTGGCGAATTGTCAGTCCGAAGACTGACTCGAGAATGGCTAGCATTCATATTGCGTCCCTATGTCGCTGGTTATACTGAGTAACGGTGTTTCTGATTGTGTTCTAGTTCCTCCCAGAGAACAACATCGGGTTTTCCTTGAGTTTCCCACTAGCGGAGCGAGCCGTGGATCCAAGAAATTCTCGTGATAGCAACTACATAATTGAGCTTTCCCACGTCTCGAGGAGCTTGGGTGCATAGCGCGCGTTTTTGCCGCGCGTTCGCGTGGTAGCGGCAATGCATGAACAGATTGCCCACCTGATCATGAATCGAAGCGAAACGTTGCAGTTGACGCGCTGATTTGAAGCGGCGCATGACCTTCTCGCATATCGGTGTTGGCTGGTGCGAATTTTCCGCTCGGTTGTTCAGTCCCTTGTGCTGGCGGTGTTTGACGTTAATCCTCAGATCCCTGCTCGCCGCCGCCTGGCACTAAAGCTTATCGGTGTCGGCATACGTGCCGCCACCCATACTTCTTTAGCGGCTTGCGCATGAGCGTCCTGGCAGCGTGCCTGTCGCCGGCTTTGCGCCAGCAAATCGAGCACCACGCCATGCTGGTCTACCGCGCGCCACAGCCAGCGCCTCTTGCTGTTAATCGTGACGACCACTTCATCCAGGTCCCACTTGCCGCTCCAGCCCAAAGTTGTAAAGCGGATGCGCCGGGCAATGCTCAGCCCAAACTTCACCGTCCAGCGTTGCACCGTCTCGTATGTAAGCTCAATGCACGCGTTGCCAGCAGTTCCCACGACCATGCGCTCGTTGAGCGGGAAACAGTAGTACAACCACACCGCATAGCTCATCACATCGGACGGAAAGCGATAGCCCAAGACTGCGGGTTAGCGGTGACAGGCATGTATTGCTGGGTCGCTGGTTTCATAGCCGACGTTATCGCCGCATCCACTGCAAGCTCCCCGAAAGTTGACAGCACCCGGCGCCGTGCTCCCTAGTACCTTACGTATGTTGATCCGAGTGTCAACGAGCTCGATCCTTGTTTCCGCTTTTTCTGCCCGAACCGACTTCAGGCCCCCTCCTTCAGGAAAGATTGAAGATAAGCGTGTTTCTATTTATGATTATGTTCATATTTGGAAACATTAAATACTGAAGCGGCAAAACTGCTCTAACCGTGATCCATCGATGAACTTGTCGACTAAGGTGTTCCAGGATTGGTCGCAGGTTATGAAACATCGTTGCCCCCCCGCAAAAGCGGTCAACCCCGCGGGGTCGCACTGTCCAACACAAGATCAGAGTGATATGTCAATCTGTCAACGCACGCGGTGCCTTTGCATGAAAACCATATGGATTTGGGTAACGCTAATGCTGGCGGTAGGTAGTGCATCAGCGCTACCACCGTCAGGGGACGCGATGAACGGCCTCGGGAGCAGCGATGAGCTGCCGCCTCCGCTCGTTGTTCACCATGAGCGGCGTTGGGTAAATGGCGTCCGAATTCACTTCGTCACTGCCGGGAGCGGCCAACCGGTATTGCTCATTCACGGATGGCCCGAGACTTGGTACGCGTGGCGTAAAGTCATTCCACTATTGGCCGGGAGGTATTTCGTCATAGCACCTGATATGCGAGGGATGGGAGACTCTTCGAAGCCCCTTGAGGGCTACGATAAAAAGTCAGTTGCCACAGATCTTCATGAGTTGGTCCGGTCACTCGGCTTTGATCGCGTTCTTTTGGTAGGCCACGATATGGGTGGTCAGGTTG
Organism: Caballeronia udeis; assembly: GCF_001544555.2. Classification (GTDB taxonomy): domain Bacteria; phylum Pseudomonadota; class Gammaproteobacteria; order Burkholderiales; family Burkholderiaceae; genus Caballeronia; species Caballeronia udeis. The sequence goes on from NZ_FCOK02000119.1 coordinate 14,459, forward strand.
CGTACGCGCATGCGGCGCAGTGGCCGCAGGAGGTTCGAAAGTTTGCATTTATCGAAAGTGGGTTACCTGCATTCGGCCAAGAAGCATCAATGGACATTGCTAAAGGGGGAAGTTGGCATTTTGGCTTTAATATGCAGGGCGATTTGGCTGAGGCATTGGTGAGTGGGCGAGAACGCCTGTTTCTCGAATACTTGTTTAAACGAGATAGGATAGGTCTAGTTGATCCAACCGCGGTTTCGGATGCGGACTTGGAGATTTACGCGGACGCATGGAGGCAGCCTGGCGCGCTTCGCGCATCCTTCGCCTACTATCAGCAGTTGCTCGGGCAGGACACTGCCGATAACAAAAGATTCGGTGCAACGAAATTGCCGATGCCAGTGCTGGCAATAGGCGCGGAGTATGGCTACAAGGATAGTGCTGAAAGAACGATGCAGGCGGTAGCCCTAAATGTTCAGGGGGCGATAATCTCGAACAGCGGCCATTACATCCCGGAGGAGCAGCCTCTAGCATTGGTGAGGCTCCTTCTCGATTTTTTTGCAGATGATGTCAATCGCAATGCTAAAAAGCAAGGCGCCAGCCAATGAGGGGTGGCCTCAAAATTCGGACGGTTACGTATGACGGGCGGGTAGGCTGGAGACAGTCCCGAGGCTCTGCCTTTGCTGGGCGAACTGGAACCTGTCAGGCTGGCTGCCGACAAGGCCCACGATTCGAACGCGATCCTGCGCCATCTGGAATCGGCAGGCATTCAAGCCCTCATCCCCAGTCGCGTCCTGGAGCACGCGTCGGGATCAGTCATCGAGAGTTGGCCATCAGTCTGAGTCTTGAGTTGTTCCCTGATCTGATCGAGGGTTCGCATCTGCTCGCGTAAGCGCGCGATCTTGTCTTGCAATCGAGTCGTCTTCGCTTCCAGCTCAGCGGGTTGCGTACGATCGGCCGTCTCCAGCGCGTTCAGATACCGCTGGATGCTCTCCTCGATCTGCTTCTGGCGCTTGTCGACCTTACCCTCGGTGAAGTTGCGATCGCGTGTATTGACTGCCTTGAACTTGCTGCCGTCTATGGCGACCAGCGCCTGTGAGAACAGCTTCAGCTCACGGCACAGGACGACGAAGCGGCGACACACGTTGCGAATGCCGACGCCGTTGTCACGACGAAAGTCAGCTATGGTTTTGAAGTCCGGTGCCAGGCGACCCGTGAGCCACATCAATTCAACGTAAGCGGTGAATTGAGCGCACATGGCATCTTAGGTGCTGACGGAGCAGGATGTGTCCACTGAAATCAGTGGACACCTTCCATGACACAGAACTATTCAGATTTGGATTTTTTGCCACTCAAGGTTGTCAGCGTTGGGCGGGACGGCAAACGACGTTTTGACAAACGGGACAGGAAGAGGTTGATCGAGGCTTGCCTGCAGCCCGGAGTATCGGTAGCTGGCATGGCGCTGAGGGCTGGCGTGAACGCGAATTTACTGCGCCGGTGGATCTGCGAGCACCAGAAGGAACACCGCGACACGGGAGTGACGCCGGTGTCAGGGAACGCGGCGGCGTTTGTTACGGTCGTCGAGAGCGCTGGCACCGAGGCGCAACCTCAGTTACCCAGGTTGGCGCCGCCGCACCGCGAAGCGCCCCCTGTAGCGCAGCGCCCGGCGGCACCGTCACGATTGACGGTGGAAATGCCCAACGGCATCACGCTCAGACTCGAGTGCGGTGCCCAGGACGCGACGTTGGTGTCGGCGATGATAGAAACGCTTGGACGCTGTGATGTTCCGACTGGACGCTGAACTGCGGGTCTACTTGCACCGCGACGCGGTCGATTTTAGGAACGGGATTAACGGTCTTGTTATCCTGGTCGAGCAGTCCATGCAGCTTGACCCATTTGCCCGTGCGGTCTTCGCCTTCCGTAACAAGCGGGCCAACCGCATCAAGCTGCTGTTTTACGAGCGCTCGGGTTTCTGGCTGATGATGAAACGGTTAGAGGCTGACCGTTTTGTCTGGCCACGCCGACAGCAGGCGGTGATGGAACTCACGAGCGAGCAGCTTCACTGGTTACTCGAAGGCATCGACATCGACGCAGTGCGTCGTCACCCTTCGAGGCAGTACCGACACGTGTGCTGAACGTTCAGTAGCAGCACGCCGGGCGTAGTGCGCGCGACGCCCGGCGCGATTGTTACACTTTGACGTAAACCCATTCGTTGTGCGGCTTCGCTATCGTGGAGCACATGAATACCGACGCCCGCTCCCCGTCCGCTGAGGACGATCTCAAACAGCTCTCGCCCGATGAGCTGATCGCGCGCATTCTCGAGCTTCAGTCCAATAACCAGCAACTTGCGCAACGTATCGGGCAACTCGAGGAGTTGTTCCGTCTGGCGCAGCTCAAGCGCTTCGCGCCGAGCAGCGAGAAACTCAAGGATCGCGTGTTCGATGAAGCCGAGCAGATCGCCGCGACCGAACCCGGTGACGATGATTCGGATGACGCATTCGCGCTCCCCGATACGGGACTGCCGGAGGTTGATAAATCCAAGCACGGTAAGCGGGGACGCAAGCCGCTGCCGGCCGAGCTGCCGCGCCGGCGCATCGAGTACGATCTGCCCGATGAGCAGAAGATCTGTGCGTGCTGCCAGAACGCGTTGCACCGCATGGGCGAACAGACGAGCGAGCAGTTGCACATCGAGATCAAGGCGTTGGTGCTGCAACATGTGCGCTTCAAATACGCGTGCCGCCACTGCGAGCGCAACGCCGAACGCACGCCGATGGTAATCGCGCCGATGCCCGTGCAGCCGTTGCCGGGTAGCAGCGCGAGCGCGGCGATGATTGCGACGGTGACAACCGGCAAATATGTTGACGGCACGCCGCTGTACCGGATGGAACACGTGCTGGCCCGTGCGGGGATTGCGGTGAGCCGCGGCACGCTGGCGAACTGGATCATCAGGCCTGCCGAGATGCACTACGGCCGACTGTACGAAGCGATGCGCCAAACACTGTTGTCGCAGCCGCTGATTCACGGCGACGAGACGACGGTGCAGGTCCTCAAGGAAGAAGGCAAGACGCCGCAAAGCACGAGTTATATGTGGACGTACAGAAGCGCCGGGGACAGCGAGCAGCCGGTCGTGTTGTTCGACTACCAGCCGGGGCGCGGGCAGCAATACCCGCAAGCGTTTCTCGCTGGCTACGAAGGCATGCTGATGACCGATGGATACAGTGCCTGGCGTACGCTCCAAGGTGTCACTCACTTCGGCTGTATCGCCCATTCACGGCGCTTGTTCGTTGACGCGCACAAGGGACAGAAGAAGAAAACGGGTGGTCGCGCGCTGCAGGCGCTTGAGTACTTCAAGGCGCTGTATCAGGTCGAGACCCTGGCCCGGGCAGAACTGCCCGATGGCGAGGCGCAAGTCGACTACACCTACGGGCTGCGGCAGCAACACAGCGTGCCGTTGCTAGTACAACATCCCTTAAATAAGTTGAATATTTAACGGTCCGTTTTTATCATGGCGGGATGAGCCGAGGCCGTCAT
>NZ_FCOK02000120.1 GCF_001544555.2 Caballeronia udeis
TTTCGGCTAAGCAGGCTAAAGCCTGAGAGAGGCGTTTTATCTCTTGATCTAGGCCTTTCAATGGATGACACTTTTAAGAGCAGGCAAATGAGACGGACCGAGAAATAGCGACAGCGAGCAAGAAACATCTCAAATACGCAGCAAAAAAAACCGTAAGAACTTCAGAATAATGGTCATCAACCAAGATCAGCACGGCGGTCTGGTTTTCAGCGAATCGGACTTGCCTCGTTTCGTCTGGCACCAGCACCCGCCACCTACGTCCTCTAGCGGCGCATCGAGATTCAAGAAATCCACCGTGTTCGTTACAGGCTCCACGCATAGCAGGTCCGCATGCGCCGAGGGCGCGAACGGAACCAGCCCGCCGTGACGACTTGTGTGTAATGGAATGCCCTAAACCCCCTTCTTCTCCCGCAATCTCTCAATCAACTCACGAGGCACGTTCCAGTCCCGCAGGATCGCGTCGTTGTCCTGCCCCGGACTCGCGGGCGGCGAACTCACTTCCGGCACCGTGCGGCTAAAGCGCGGCGCGGGACCCGGTTGCGTCACCCCGTCCACATCAATGAACGTTCCGCGCGCCCGGTTATGCACATGCTCCGGTGCTTCGTTCATATCGAGCACGGGCGCAAAGCAGACATCGGTGCCTTCCATCAATTCACACCACGCCTGCCGCGGTTTCGTCGCGAAGATGGCCGCTATTTTCGTTTTCAGCGACGGCCATTGCTCGCGACCCATCTGCGTGTTGAAGGCCGCATCGTCAATACCGCAAAGCTTCAGCAGCAAAGCATAGAACTGCGGTTCGATCGCCCCGACCGACACAAATTTGCCATCCGCGCACGCGTAGGTACTGTAGAAATGCGCGCCGCCGGCAAGCATGCTCGAGCCTCGTTCACCCGCCCATGCACCAAACGCCTTATAGCCGTAGATCATCGCCCCCAGCAGCGCGGAGCCTTCGACCATCGCGGCATCGATCACCTGCCCCTTGCCCGACCCGCGCGCTTCCAGCAGCGCGCACAACACGCCGAACGCGAGCATCATGCCACCACCGCCAAAGTCACCCACCAGATTCAGCGGCGGCACCGGTGGTGCATCGCAACAGCCAATCTCGTGCAACATCCCGCTCATCGCGATGTAATTCAGATCGTGTCCGGCAGCGTTGGCGAGCGGCCCATCCTGCCCCCAGCCCGTGACACGGCCGTACACAAGCTTCGGATTGCGCTCCAGGCACACGTCCGGCCCGAGGCCAAGCCGCTCCATCACGCCGGGGCGAAAACCTTCGATCAGCGCGTCGGCCTGAGCAACGAGATGCAGCACCAGCTCACGTCCTTCCGGTTGCTTGAGGTCCAGCGCGAGCGAGCGGCGCCCGCGCGCCATCACATCGAATTTCGTGCCTTGCATGGGATACGGCGTAGCGCCGCCGGTCGGCTGACGATCTATACGGATCACGTCCGCACCCATGTCGGCGAGCATCATGGCGGCGAACGGACACGGTCCGAGCCCGACCATCTCGACCACGCGAATCCCCTTGAGCGGCCCGCTCATCGCAACGTCCCATGCGATAAACAATCCGGGCCCGGCAACACATGAATTGCTGCAGACTTCATATTGGTTTCCCTTGGCGGAAAGAGTGTGCGAGACCAGCGTTTCTCTTAAGCGGCTGAATTCCAGATGCTCTTCGATTCCGGAAACTCTACATCAGCGGACCCAAGCGTCTCCAGCTTACGTTTAATACATCCTAGCGCCAATGCCCCCATTTATCTTTTCTAGCCGGGTACCATTGAATAGAATTGAACTGCAGTGAATCGACTCGAATGCTGCTCGTGCAGCACGAAGACCAGGCGGTCCGCGATCATGTCCATGGGAGTCTGCTAATGAGTCTTCAGAAAATCAAACAAGCGAGCGTAAGCGCCGCTTGCACTCTTCTTTGCGTGTGCGCAACAGCGCAGGCTCAAACGGCCAGCAGCGCGGTCTCAGCGTCCGGACAAACAGGGAGCGTCACGCCGGTCAGCGTCGTGGTGACGCCCGGTTTCACCGGCGACGATCCGGCTGCCGTGAAGGACGCGCTGGCCCGCAAACTCACCGGCAGCAAGACGCGCACGTTCGCGCATCGCGTAGAAGATCTGATCGGCGATGCGCTACCGAAAACCTTGCACGACGCCGCGTTGATGGATGCCAAGCTGGGCCGCGACCTGGCGTTCGTTGTGCCCGCCCCGGATGGAATCCGCTACCGGTCGAAGGCCCACGTAATGACGGTTGACGTGGATCTGTCGGACAGCGATCACCCCAACACGATCGTACTCAAGAAGAGCATCACCGGGCCGCGCGGCCGAAACCTGGTGGTAGCAGCCGAAGCGATATCCAAGGGCTACATACAGAACATCGACATCGTCGAACTGGATCCCGTCAACAGGCACAACAAGACAACGGTGCATGGACGCTTCGTGCTGTCGCCGGAGGCATTCTCGCAAGATGACGGCGATCTCGCGCTCGTGTTGATCTGTCGCGTGGTGCCGCCTTATCTGACGCAGACCAAGGACCATACCGACCCGAGCAACGAGGAGCCCACCGACATCACCACACGCACGGCAACGCTCTACGCGAACGTCGGCGACATCTGGCTGATCAACCGCGAAAAGGGCATTGTGCTGTCGAAGGGACTGCACCTGGTGAAATGAGCGCGGCGGCGGCGTCACATGAATCGCAGGCCCCCCGGCACCGCGCTGATTTTCACCTAGCTCGACAGCAACACGTCAAGCTGGTTGCGCAGCCTGTCGGTCGCTTGCGTCATCGGCGCACGAAGTTCCTGGCGAATCATTCCCAGGACCTCGAGCGCACACTTCACAGGTGCTGGATTGGGCTCTGATACGAGTGCTTGTATGAGTGGCGCCAGTCGATGAAACCGCGCACGCCCTTCATCGATTCGCCCTTCCTTGATGGCGTCATGGACCGCAACGAACTCGGCCGCGCGCACATGCGCACTTGCCGCGATCGCGCCATGCCCGCCAAGACATAGCGTGCTGAAGATATTCAGGTCTTCACCCGCCAGCACCGACAACCGTCCATCGAGGATCAGCGCAAGCGTTGTGTCCAACGATCCGGCGCAGTCCTTGATGGCGTGAATGTTGGGATGACCGGCAAGCGTCAACAAAGTCGCGAGGTCCAGCCGAACACCGGTCCTATACGGAATGTCGTAGACAATCAGAGGAGCCGTGCTGGTATCGGCGAGCGTGGTGAAGTGGCTTGTCAAACCAGCCTGCGACGGTCGAACATAATAAGGCGCGGGAACCAGCAAACCGGCAATCGGAAGCTCGTTCAAGCGAAGCGCACGCTCGCGAAGCTCCGCCGCGTTATTGCCGGCCAGCCCCACCACGACCGGAACGGTCTTCGCCTCATCCAGGATGGTCGCGAGAACCTGTTCTTGCTCAGCGTGATCAAGCGACGAAGGTTCACCTGTTGTTCCCAGTGCAACGAACCCCGTTATCTTGGCTGCAATGTAGGACCTCACCAGACTTCGCAGCGCGTCGTGATCGACTCGTCCGTTTTCAAACGGCGTGACAAGCGGAATCCAGATACCAGAAAAAATCGACATTCCATACTCTCCTGTTTGACCGATAAAAACCGTCAGGGTGTCGGAGAACAGGGATGGAGATCGAGCGGCCGTGTCAGTTCCGTCACACCTGACGGAACAGCGCTCCGGTCAGATGAGCGACGGTTTTTTGCTTTTGGAACCCGCGTGCGCGAGCGGTCGAATCACGTCGATGTGAACGAATGCACTGCGAGGAAATACGTGATGCGAGTTCATGACGGATAGTCGCTGTGACGGCTCGTGGGATGCGCTTGTTGACTAGGAGAAACGCTTGATGTTTGTCTATTCGAACGCCGCTCGTTTCCGTGGCATGAGTTCCCAACCTAAGGTTGTTCCAGCCGCCGCCAGCAAAATCAGCGCGGCGCCTACAATCTGTAGCCATCCTAACCGCTGTCCGAACGCAACCCGGTCCACAATGATCGCCACAACCGGATAGATGAAGGACAACGCTCCCGTGATGGCAGTGGGGAGTTTCTGAATGGCGCCATAAAGCAGCACATACATGATGCCGGTATTGACCACCCCGAGCACGATAAGATCCGCCCAATGATTCGGGGTTGCGGGCAGATTCCGGAAATCGACAAACGGCGCAAGCATGATGATGCCGAGCGCCACGTGCAACAACGCAATCAAGTGGGGCGGCGTTCCCTTGAGCTGCTTGGTCACGACGGAACAGATCGCATAGAGAAATGCCGCACCGAGCGCATAGCCAATACCTTCCAGATATTCACCGGGCCGGGCCAACACCGCAGGCTCCACGCGCACGACCAGCACGAGGCCCAAAAACGCGATGCCCAGCCAGAGAATCGTGCGCAAGGTGATCCGCTCGCGGAACACCACCGCGCCGAGCAGGACGAGCATGAACGGCTGGGTGTTATAGACGGCGGTCGCCATGGATATGGAGGCTCGCGAATAGGCCGCAAACAACAGCACCCAGTTGCCGACAATCGTGGCGCTGCCAAGTGCAACCAGTCCAAGCATGCGCCATGAAAACAAGCTTTTGCGCAGCATCCCTTTTAACGCGCAGATCGCGAGCAGCGTCGCCGCGCCGAACACGCAGCGAACGAACACCACGTTCAGCGGCGTTTGCTGCGACGACACGACGAGCCAGCCGACCGTGCCGGATATCAGCATCGCTACAGTCATTTCTACGCAGCCAACGCGCGTCTCTCTCGAACTCATCGCCTCGCCTTTCAAGTAGTGCCAGTGCTGCCGGTCCAGTAATTTTAGTGGGCTGCCAAGCGTGATTCAATGTGTAAAATGAGCGGACATCGACGTTTTAACTTCAAATCGAAGGTCCATTTGAAGAATCGCCTTTCTTCTCCTCCGGGTCTTGTTTTGCTCGACCAGACCGACCGCGATTTACTGACCATTCTTTCCGAGGACGGCCGGATCGCGATGAGCGAACTCGCGCGCCGGATCGGATTGTCGGCGCCCAGTACCGCCGAGCGCGTGCGCCAGCTCGAAGCGCGTGGCGTGATACAGGGGTTCGCGGTCAGGCTCGACCCGCGTTCGCTCGGATACACGCTTCAGGCCATCGTCCGGGTCAAACCGCTGCCTGGACAATTGCACCTGGTCGAAGAGACCATCCGGCGCATTCCCGAATTCGTCGAATGCGACAAAGTCACTGGCGACGACTGTTTTGTTTGCCGGCTCTTTCTCAAGACAATCGGACAACTGGACGAGATTCTTTCGAAGATCGCGGAGCGCGCCGAGACCAGCACGGCGATCATCAAGTCAACGCCTGTCGAACGCCGCTTACCGCCCCTGGATTGAACGGCGCGCAGGAACATTCAACTTCAGCGACGCCACCGCGTCCTGCAAACAATCCAGCAGCAACGAAGCAGCCGGCGTCAGCGGACTGTCGCGGCGCGTCACTACACCAATAGCGATGGGCGGCGGCAGATGGCCTATGGGCAACACGGCGATGCCCTCGCGCACCCACGGCTGGTCCAGCAAAGGCTCGGGCAACATCGCGACGGTATCCGAGCCGCGCAGCAAACCGTGCGCAATCACGAAGCTCGGACACTCGATAATCTTCTGCGGCACCGGCAAACCGTTCGCGGCGAAAAAATCGAGCAGCCCGCGCGTCGAACTTTCGGGCGACGGATTCAACAGCCATTCCGCATCGACGAGTTCAGCCAGGGACGTGCATTGTGCGAGCGGATGATCTTGCCGCGCGACGACCACAGCACTGATCTTGTATAGCTCGATGTAGTCGAATGCGGGACCCAGATGCTCCGGCACGACCACGGCCACGACGAAATCAAGTGACCCGTCACGCAAACGCGGCAACGCAACGCCCGGAAATCCTTCGATGAAACTCACGCGCGCATGCGGCATCTTCTTGCGAAATGCACTGAACGCTTCAGGCAGGATCGACAACGCGGCGGTCGGCGTGACGGCGGCCGCCACGCTGCCGGTAACCGCGCCCTTCATATGTTCGATGTCGTCTTCCGCGCGACGCATCTCGCTCACCACCATCTGCGCCCGGATCCTCAACTGCAACCCGAACGCGGTCAATTGCACACCGCGCGCGGTGCGCAGCACCAGCGGCACGCCCAGGTCCTGTTCGAGTTCTTTCAACGCCTTCGTCAATGCTGCCTGTGACAGATGCAGGCTACGCGCCGCCGCGCGGATGCTGCCCTGCTCGGCGACGGTGAGGAACGCGCGCAACTGATGATATTTCATCGGAAATTCGAGGGTTTATACCGACAACTATAGGTAGTCACAAATTTAATTAACTGTCTTTTGGTTTTCTTTGTGACTTTATATGCTTGACCGGAAGCAGTCACGCTGAATATCGAAACGTATTAAGGATTAAGGAGTTGGTCATGCTGTCAGTCGATCCCGTCATTCCTGGAATTGCCGCCATCGCGCCGGACCTCATCGCCGTGCGGCGCCAGATCCACGCCAATCCGGAACTCGCGTTCGAGGAGCGGGCGACCAGCGACCTCGTCGCCAGCCTGCTCACGCAATGGGGCTACGAAGTGACGCGCGGCCTCGGCAAGACGGGCGTGGTGGGCGTGCTGAAAACAGGCAACGGCGGCCGGCGCATCGGCCTGCGCGCCGACATGGACGCGCTGCCCATCGAGGAAGCGACCGGCCTGCCCTACACCAGCGCGGTACCGAAGACCATGCACGCCTGCGGTCACGACGGCCACACCGCAATGCTCCTGTGCGCCGCGCGTTACCTGGCGGAAAGCCGGCAGTATTCCGGCACGTTGACGCTGATCTTCCAGCCGGCCGAGGAAAGCTACGGCGGCGCACGCGCGATGATTCAAGACGGTCTCTTCGAGCGGTTTCCGTGTGACGCCGTGTTCGGCCTGCACAACATGCCGGGCTACGAAACGGGTGGCATGAACTTCTGCACCGGCCCCGCGATGGCCTCAGCCGACCGCGCCACCATCGTGCTGCGCGGGTTGGGCGGGCACGGCGCGCTGCCACACCTGTCGCGCGACCCCATGCCGGCGGTGGCGGGAATCATCCTCGCGCTGCAGAGCATTGTGGCGCGGGAAATCGATTCGCAAAAGTCGGCGGTGATCTCGGTCGGCAGCGTGAAGGCCGGCGACGCCTTCAACGTGATTCCGCAGACCGCCGAGATGAAACTGTCGATCCGCGCGCTGGATCCTGCTGTGCGCGACCTGTTGCGGCAACGCATTACGGCGCTCGTGCATGCGCAGGCGGCGTCGTTCGGGGTGGAGGCGGAGATCGACTACGAATGGGGTTATCCCGTGCTCGTCAATCATGCCGAACCGACCGCGTTCGCGGCTGAAGTCGCACAGAAGATGCTCGGTGCGCAACGCGTGAATACGCAGGCGCATCCGCTCATGGGCAGCGAAGACTTCGCGTTCATGGCCGAGGTCGTGCCGGGCGCGTACGCATGGATCGGCAATGGTGTCGAGGGCAAGGGGAGCTGCATGGTCCACAACCCCGGCTACGACTTCAACGACGACATTCTTGCCATCGGCGCGAGCTACTGGGCCCGCCTGACCGAAGCCTATCTCACCGACTGAATCATTTCGAACCTCGTTTCAAACCCGCCTTCACCTGCCCGCCTTCACCTGCATCACGCACCGCGTTTCGAGAGAAAACATGAGCATACCGACCGTATCAGGCCTCGACGTTGCACCCGGCGCAGTGCTGGGTCAGCGCAAGCAAAGCCGCGCGCGGCTCGTCACTGCGGCGGCAGTGGGTAATGCACTCGAGTTCTACGACTTCACCGTCTATGGGTTCTTCGCATTACTGATCGGTAAGCTCTTCTTTCCGGTCCACGATCCGGTCGGACAGTTGTTGCTCGCGGTCGCGAGCTTCGGCGTGGGCTTTTTCACGCGCCCCGTGGGCGGCCTTGTGATCGGCATGTACGCGGATCGCGCCGGGCGCAAGAAGGCGATGGTGCTGACGCTCGGGCTGATGGCAGTGGGCACCGCGATGATCGCCGTTGCGCCAACCTACGGGCAAGCAGGTTTCCTCGGCCCCGTCATCCTCGTCATCGCGCGGCTGATCCAGGGGTTTTCAGCGGGCGGCGAAGTGGGGGCGTCGACTACGCTTCTGCTCGAACAAGCGCCGTCCAACCGGCGCGGCCTGTATGCGTCGTGGCAGTTCGCAAGCCAGGGGCTTGCCGCACTCGCGGGCGCGTTGACAGGCGTAGCACTGACAGCAACGCTCTCGACCGCGCAACTCGAAAGCTGGGGATGGCGCGTGCCGTTCCTGATCGGCACGCTGATCGTGCCGGTCGGCTGGTGGTTACGCAAGACGCTCGAAGAAGAGCCGGTGCAGGCACCGAAGCAGAAAGCGCCGAAGCTGCCTCTCCTCGATGTACTCCGCGATCACCGGCGCGCAGTGCTGATGGGTCTGGGACTGACGATTGCCGGGACATCGGCGCATTTCATCATCGTGTTCTACCTGTCGATCTACGCCGTCAAGACGCTCGGCCTGCCGCCTGGAATCGCGATGCTGTCGGGTTGTGTATCGGGCGCGATTATTTTTGTGCTCTCACCGGTCGGCGGATATTTGTCCGACCGCTTCGGACGCAACTCGCTCGCGCAAGTCACGCGTGTCGTGCTGCTGCTCGCCATCTATCCGGCCTTCGTTGCATTGAACCGATGGCCGACGGCCAGCACGCTGCTCACGGTCGTCACGCTTCTTTCCTCGGTGCATGCGATCAATATTGGCGGTGTGGGCGCCATGCTCGGCGAGCTCTTTCCGCGTTCGGTCCGGGCGACCGGCGGCGCCGTGGTCTATAGCCTTGGCGTCGCGATCTTTGGCGGCTTCGCGCAATTCTTCGTGACCTCGCTGATCGTCGCGACGGGCAGTGTGCTCGCGCCCTCATGGTATGTGATCGGCTGCGGCCTGCTGGGGTTGATCGCCGTCGCCTTCATGGATGAAAAGTCGCAGACAGCGCTGGATTGATCGAGCAGGCGCAGCGGCATAGGTACGAATACTCCGGGCTGGCGGCATGGCCTGCGCAGATCTGACCGGCCGCCTCGAGCTTCGCTTGCAACGATCAGCGTTCGAACACCAGCAACGTCGACGTCGCCGATGCATACAAACGCCCGGTAGCATCGGTCAATGTGGCTTCAGCGAATGCGGCGCGCCGGCCAATCGAGATCACGCGGCCCTCGGCACGCAGCAATCCGGAGTCGCGCGTGACCGCTTTGTGATACGCGATCTTCAACTCAAGCGTGGTGTACGCCTGCGTGGCCGTGAGCCGTGAATGCACGGCGCAACCGCATGCCGAATCCAGCAGCGTGGCTGCATAGCCGCCATGAACCGTGCCGATCGGGTTATACGCGTGATCGCCAGGCATGCCGGTGAAGACAGCAAGGCCGGCATCGACCTCAACGAAGTCGAAATCCAGCGACACCATAATTCCTGGCTTGCGCCCCGATGACATCAGCGCACGCAACTGCGCGAGGCCGTCGAGACCCGCGCCGGTTTCATCGATAAGGCTCATCGTTTCATCTCCGGTTGATTTGAAAACGATGATACTGTGAATATGCACACTTCGCTGGAGCGCGAACGATCCTTGAAATGGCTGGCGCTATTTCCGGCGTTCTCGAGCCCGCACGTTTGTGAATGTCCATGCGGGCTCGAGACAAGACACCGCGATCAATGAGGCGTCTCGTTCAGGTCGTATTTCATGACCCGTCCGTGGCGCCCTTCCAGATCCCGTTCGCTGCTGTAGACATCGCCATCGAGCAGACGGCGCTGCGCCAGTACGGCGTCGAGCTCGGCCAGATCAGCGGGATCTAGCGTCGCTTGCATCACGCGCAGGTGATCGGGCAAATGATCGCCGCGCCGCACGCCAACAATAATCGCTGCGACCCGCGGTTGCTGAAGCACCCAGCGCATTGCGATAGTCGGGATGGTCACTGCATGGCGCTCCGCGATTACCTTCAGCGCGGCCAGAAGCTGCTGAAACAAATCCCAGCCCCCGAAGTCATCGATCATCAGCTTGTATTTGACGAGCGACCGGTTCTCGAGATCATCGGTCGGTTCGCTCCTGCCAAGCCAGCGCTCCGACAGAAAACCTCCGGCAACCGTGCCGTAGCACAGCAGTTGCATGCCCGCACCCGCGCAAAACGGCGAAAGCACCGGCAAGGGACGCTGATCCAGCAACGAGTACTGAACCTGCATGCTGACGAGCGGCGTCCCGCCTTCAACCAGTTCGCGAGTGTGGGCGGTGTCGAAATTGGTGCCGCCAAGATGCGCGATCTTCCCTGCCCGCTGCAACTCGGTGAGCCAGCGCGCCGTCTCGAGATAACGCGGCACGTTGTAGTCCCACCAGTGAAACTGCACGAGATCGAGACGTTCGACACCCAGGCGGCTCAGCGACCGGTCAATCGTTCGTTCGACCTGCTGACGATCGAGTGCAGGAAGCGTCGCGAGATCGGGAACGTACTTGGTGTGAACGCGCAGATCGCGAAGGCTGTCTCGGCCTTTGCGAGCAACGTAGTCGCGGCGGAATTCACCGATCATTTCTTCCACGCCCGTGTAGATATCCGCGCAGTCGAACGTCGTGATACCGGCCTCGTAGTAGGCCGCCATGTCGGCGATCGCCGCGTCCCTATCCACCAAACCGTGGCCACCGGCGAGCTGCCAGCCGCCCTTGAGCAGACGCGAAATGGTGTAGCCGGGGACCAGGTCGATGCTGTACTGCGAACTCATTGCTGTTGCTCCGTGGAGGAAAGTTTGACGGCCGTGGTGTCGGCGTGGCTAAAGCGGCGCAGGCCTGAGCGCACGATCCTGAAACGTGAGGGGCAGTTTGGATCGGGACAGGCGACCTCGGCGTCGGTGCTCATCCAGTCATTCGGATGCAGCCGCCGTTGCTTGGACGCAAGCAGCGGCAGCAGCGCGGCGAGCGAGTAAATAGAAAAGCCCTGACCGGGCGGCAGATGAAGCATCTCGCCCTTCAGTTCGAAGTAGTCACCCACCTTGGCGCCGCAGTACAGCTTCGCTCCGTCCGGCGCGACGACCTCGACGCGCAGGTCGTATAGCTCGAAAACATCGTCTGCGGAGGCAGTCGGGTCTTGGGTGGAAGGCATGGATATCTCCTGGAATAAGGGTGCCGACAGGAGCCCGGCACTCACGCCGCGTCAGCATATGCAGCATTTTCGTGCAGCCTGAACATACACTTTGACCGAGTGTACGTATCGTTATTTTGTACGTCAATACTGCACGGCCGCATTCAATCAACGATTTTTCTGGGCGTTTTCCCGACTTCAATCTAGAAATATCCGTTATTTGTTTTTGACACGCTTGAGTTTTTGTGCTGCCTGAGTGCACACTTCATCTCAGAATATGTGCAGTCAAAATTTACAGGAGGTGGCATGGACAGCAGCTATCAAGGTGAGCGAAGTCGCCCTCGTTACTGGTACCGATGGATGCTGGCCATTCCATTCATCTGGCAGGCCGCGTTGGCGCCGGCGGTGAACGACATCGCCGCAAGGCCGTTCGGATTGCCCTTCCCGATGTTCTGGCAGATGGCCGGCATTGTCCTGGCGAGCATCGTCATAGGACTGGTGTTCTTCATGGATCGCCGCGCGGGCGTGGAAGACGAGGAAGCCGCCTTCCTGGAAAGAACCTCTGCGTCCACGGGAGATGCGCAATGAAAATAACCATCGTGCTGTGCATCCTGCTGGCCACCGTAGTCGGCGCGGTCGCTTACGGGCGGCGTACCAGCAAAGGCGCAACGCTCGCGGAGTGGGCTGTCGGCGGACGCAGCCTGGGCACGCTGATCTTCTGGTTCATGAATGCCGGCGAGGTCTACACGACCTTCGCCGTGCTCGGTATTTCCGGCTATGCATGGGCGCTTGGCGCACCGGCCTACCTTGCCTTCTGCTCGGTATCGATGAGTTACGCGGTCGGCTACTGGTTGATGCCCCGCATCTGGAAAGCCGGCCGGCTCGGCAAGCTGGTCACGCAAGCCGACTTCTTTGCAGCACGCTTCGACGCACCCTGGCTCGGCGTAGTCACTGGCGTGATCGGGATTGCCTCGCTGATCGTGTATGTCCAGATCCAGTTGGTGAGCCTGGGACTGATCGTGCAACTCACACTCGATGACGCCATCTCGAGCCACGCGGCGACTATCGTTGCAGGGTTGCTCATGATCGCGTTCGTGTTCGTTGCGGGCATCCGCTCGGCTGCGTTCGCCGCGGGCGTAAAGGACGTGCTGATGATCGTCGTCGTGGTGTTGTTGAGCGCGACCGTGGCGGCCAAGGTCGGCGCAGGGTCGCTGCTCGATATCTTCGGCATGGTCGAAGCGAAACATCCGGGCATCGGCAAGTTCCCGGGACTCGACGCCAGCTCGCCCACCACCGCCATCTGGCTGATGACCTCGGCAATCAACATCGCGCTCGGCAACTGGGTGTTTCCGCATCTGTTCCAGATGTCGTATTCGGCGCGCAGCGGGACCTCCATTCGGCGCAATGCCATCTGGCAACCGCTGTATTCGCTCGCCTACTTCTTCATCATCCTGCTCGGCTTTGCCGCGCTGCTCGCCAATACGCACCCGCCCGGCGACAACCTGAATGCCGCGTTGCTGCAATTCGTGTCGGAGCGTTATCCGTCCTGGGTGATCGGGCTGGTGGCGGGAACCGGATTCCTGCTTGCGCTTGCGCCTGGCGCCCTGCTGCTGGTCGCCGCAGGTTCGATCTTCACGCGCAATGTCGCGCGGCCGTTCGCTCCGCGTCTGAGCGAAGGTCAATCGCTGGCGTTATCGCGTGCCTCGCTGGTGTGTTTTGCGGGCGTGGCCGTGTACTTGTCCCTCGCTCAGAAGGGGTCGCTGGTCAAGATTCTCCTCGATGCCTACTCGGCTATCGGCATGCTCGCTCCTGGTGTGTTTCTCGGTTTCCTCTGGCGACGCACGAGTGCAACCGGAGTTCTGGCCGGCATGCTCGCAGGCTTCATTGCGTTGCTCGCACCGTTCTCCGCGCATTACTGGGGCACGCACTGGCCGCAATGGGAACCCGGTCTGATCGCGATGGCGATCAACGCCGCCGTCACCATTCTTGTCAGCCTTGTCACGCCCGCACCCGCGCCGGCCGCCGTTGGAATCGGCCTGCTGGACAGCGCCGCGCCGCCGGCAACTTCCCGCACTGGCTACAAGCTCGGCGCGTGAGACGCGGTCAATAACAACACCCGTTCGAACCCTCCTTCGCCTTATCCGCGTTTGCGCACGCTGCCATCAGCAGCATGGCAAACGCTACCCCTTTGCATCCTTGACACGCCTTCTGGAGATCGCCGTGAAAAAGAGCTGGTTCTGTATTGGCGCGTTAATCGCGTCGCCTCAAGTCGTATTCGCCCAAAGCAGCGTGACGCTTTATGGCCTCGTGACAGCAGGGGTTACCTACGTCAATAACACCGGCAAGGGGCCGCTGTACGAAACGGAAACCTGCGCGCCGCCCGGCTGTAACCGATGGGGCCTGAAAGGCCGTGAGGACCTGGGCGGCGGCAATGCAGCGATCTTCACTTTAGAGAACGGCTTCAACATCCAGAACGGGCGGCTGGGCCAGGGAGGCACTGAATTCGGGCGGCAGGCGTTCGTCGGATTGACGAACAACTATGGGACCATCACGCTTGGACGCCAGTACGATTCGCTGTCGGATACGGTCGGCATGTTTCCCTCGAGCAATAACTTTGCAACCGGTTACGGTTCGCACTTCGGCGATCTGGACAACCTGAACCAGTCGATCCGCATCAACAACGTGATCAAGTATGTGAGCCCGGTCTGGAACGGCTTGCAAGTCGACGGCATGTTCAGCCTGGGCGGTCAGGCGGGCGACTTCTCGACCAACCGCGTATGGGCGCTGGCGGGTTCCTACACGGCAGGGCCCTTCGCGTTCGCCGCCGGTTACCTCGATATCAACACACCCGCGACCAACGCGAACGGTACGGGCGGTGTGTATGCGTCCAACGGTAACTATGTAGGATCTCTTAGCAATTATGTGGCGCTGCAGGACGCAAACGCCATGAAGGTCCTTAGCGCGGGGGCCTCCTATTCCATCGGCAATGCGAACGTGGGCCTTGTCTATTCGCATACGCTCCTGAAGAACAGCCAGTATTTCGTGGCCAACGGTTTCGCCAATGCCGGTAGCGGCAGCGATTTCAAACTGGACAGCTACGAAGTCACTGCCACTTATCACGTCACGCCCGCGCTGCTGGTGGGAGGCGCTTATATCTATAACGCGGGCAAGGCCGATTACGAAGGCCTGAAGCCGACCTTCCAGCAGATCAACCTGGGCACCAACTATTCGCTTTCCAAGCGCACCAGCCTCTTTGCCGTGGCCGTGTTCCAGAAAGCGGGTGGGGACGGCATAGCGCCAGTTTTCAACTCGGCGGGGGCGAACGTGGGGAGGACTGCGATAGCGGAAATTGCCGGTGCCGGAGTGGACTCCAGCTCGGCAAAACAGGTGCTCGTGTCGGTCGGGATTACCCACGCGTTCTAAGGCGTCGCGATGTTGAAGGTCGCATGGCCTTGGTACCTGTTCGCTTCTCGCAGGCTCGACATTGCTTCGACGATCACGTTGCAGTCGAGTCTCGCGTCACTGCCATGCATAGCGGCCCGAGCGCCGAATCAAAGCGTGTCTGATCCGAACTAAGATGCGGCCGCATCACCGGCTAGAGCCCAAGCCGCCGTGGGCTTAGGACGGGTGAGAAAATAGAACGCGACGAAGTGCGTGATCATCAGCAGGGGCACGTAGATGATCGCGATCGCGTATGTCGAGCCCAGTTGCCCCGCCATGGCAGGAAGGCCGATCCGAACCGCGTGATAATAGTCGACGATGATGTCCGCGGCCCCCGCGAGATTGAAGGCGACCACGAAAAACCAGAAGAGCCGACGTATCCTGAAGGTGAGCAGCGCAAAGATGGCCAGCACTCCAGTCAGGAAGTCGCCATAAGCGGCGAACTGGGCGAAGCTGGCCGGCAGACCGGGTCCGACAACGCCGGGAAGGATGAAGACAAGCCCGAAGAAGCGGAAGCTGTGCAGCGTAGCAATGACGCGTTGCGCGTCGACACGCTCCATCGACCTGAGCTTGGGCAGGATGTACACGCTGAAGCAAAGCAGCCACGCGACATAGCCTAGAACGAGGTGTATCTGGAAGAGAATTTCGGGTGACATTGCGGAACTCCTGTCAGGGATTGGTCGACGCGGCCTCGAACACCGCGGTCAGGATGCCGGGCCGGCCCGCCGACACGCAAGCTATTGGCGGAACTCCTGATTCGCAAGCCGATTTTAGGACCGCTTCCAGCGAGCGACTATTCCCGATAATATTGATGCGTTATGAAGCAAAACTTCACAGTCCGGCAAGGCGCAATCGACGGTGTCGAGGCGTTCCTGAGCGTTGCCCAGCACCGCAGTTTTCGTAAAGCGGCGGCGCAACTCGGGGTGACGCCTTCGGCGATCAGCCAGACGGTGCACGTACTCGAGGCGCGCATCGGCGCCGCGCTCTTCGTGCGCACAACGCGCAGCGTCGGCCTGACCGAAGCCGGCGAACGATTCCTTTTGCGAGCAAAACCCGCCTTCGAAGAACTCGTCGCTGCGAGCGAGGTCGCGCGTGAACTCGGACAGCGACCGACCGGACTGCTGCGCCTCTCCGTGCCGAGCGCGGCAGTGCCGATCGTGCTGGAGCCACTGATCGCATCTTTCTGCCGCGCCTATCCCGAGGTCGAGGTTGAGATCGTCGCGAGCGCGGAGTCGGTCGACCTCGCGGCCGAAGGGTTTGACGCCGGTGTCCGGATGGGCCAGTTCATCGCGGCCGACATGGTCGCGGTGCGGCTGACCCCGTCGTTCCCGTTCCAGGTCATTGGCAGCCCTGATTATCTGCGTCGGCATAACCGGCCGGAGCGCATTGACGATCTTCGTGACCACACCTGCCTGCGCATACGTCGCTCGAACGGTTCGATCGCGCCCTGGTCCTTTATCGACGGCAACAAGGCAGTTGAGGTAATCGTCTCCGGGCCGCTGATCGCGCGCGACTACCCCACACTCCTCGGAGCGGCGATTCGAGGTGTAGGACTTGCACAAGTGCCGGGCCCGATTGCCGCAGCACCGATTGCCGACGGCCGGTTGCAAGCGCTGCTGACACCCTTCGCCGTCACAACGCCAGGCGTTTTTCTATACCACTCAGGCAGACGCCAGGTCTTGCCGAAGCTGCGCGCGTTCATCGACCACGTTAAATACCAGAACGCTGTCGCTCCCGATGACGGATCCTGAAAACGTGCTGGAAATGGCGCGCAGAATAGTGATCACCGCGTGCGATCACCGCGTCTAAAACCGATTGTCGACCAGTCGCTTTTCAAACCAGTGATGGGCATACGGTTCTGCGCTGAACGCGTCGACTTCAACGTATCCAGATTGCCGGTACAGGGCAATCGCCTCGTGTAGCGTTCGGTTTGTCTCCAGGCGGATAACGCGAACCCCGGTCTGCCGGGCATGTTTCTCCGCCTGATCAATCAACCGGCGGCCTACCCCCATACCGCGAGCGGAAGGGCTCACCCACATCCGTTTGAGCTCGGCTGGAGACTTCTTATGAAATTTAAGCGCGACGCAACCTATCGGACTTCCATGGAGGCTTGCCACGATCAACGCACCCTCTGGCGCCGTTAGTTCATGGGCATCTGCCGACAGGCTTTTCGACGGGTCGAATCCTGCGTCAAAGCGTTCATCAAGTTCGCTGAAATACTGTTCAAAGCACCACCGCGCGTTATCACTACCCGGATCTTCAAGTGCGAAATGCACGAGCGATGCCTGTAGCAAGCGCTCGACTTCAGACATTGCCGCAATAAGTCTTCTGCGCTGTCCATCGGACAGCGGTTCGAGGGCACGTGCAGCGACCGCGTCCGAGAGCCG
Source organism: Caballeronia udeis (assembly GCF_001544555.2). GTDB lineage: Bacteria > Pseudomonadota > Gammaproteobacteria > Burkholderiales > Burkholderiaceae > Caballeronia > Caballeronia udeis. The sequence goes on from NZ_FCOK02000120.1 coordinate 16,938, forward strand.
TTCGAGTTCAGACCTTTCCTTGCGGCCAGCCTGTGTCAGACAAGCCCGGCGTACCCGGCGGTCGCCCGGATGAGTCACGACAGCGACAAGTTTTTGTCGTTCAAGAGAGGCGAGCGTACGGCTGAGATAGCCTGAGTCGAGATTTAGACGGGCGCGAAGAGTACGAACATCCGCGCCGTCAACGCCGATTTCCCATAGGAGGCGCGATTCACCCATTGGGCGGCCGCGTCCGAGGAATCGATCATCGATAGCGCCGATGCTCTCGGCAACTATGCGGTTAAAGCGACGAATTTGGAGAATGTCGGATGCGCTCATATCTCTGACTTTAGTCAGAGATATTCGGTTCGTCAACTTCAACAAACGGACAGCGACGGTGATGGGCGGCCGCAAACCGCCAAGAGGAACGAGGAAGGATTTCTGTAATTTCCATGTGCGAAAATCAGGGTCCGTTCCTATTGGGCAGAAGGATGACATCCATGGACCAGCCCCGTACAAAACTTACGGCACCACTCCTTTCCGACGACTCGATACTATGGTTTTCTGCCTACGGTTTCGGATGGGGATACTGCGCCTTTGCGCTTCCTACCGAAACGGTTTGTGAAAAGCTCGGCGCTGCGAACGAGACCCCGAAACAACTAGTGCTTGCGTTCGAGCTTGGCAAGCGCCGGCTTTTGCAGGCTGTAGAGCAGAAAGCATCGCCGGGCAGTGGCGAACGGATAACGCTTTCGGCCTCAGATTTCTGACGGCGGACTCGCAGCGCTGCTGTATTAGCGGATTGCGGCGCCAGGTGGCCGGTGGCCGGTGCGTAATGCGCCGCAGCGCGCGCGGCACCATCGCGGCCCAGGTACTCGCGTCGGCGGTCGAAGACGTGGTCCATGCGACCGCGTTGCGCGGCGAGCTCGGCTTATTCCATTTCTAATTCAATAGTGTAATAATAAGCACACCTTCCATGTAGAGGTGCGCGCGATGGTTCGTCAAGCGAC
>NZ_FCOK02000121.1 GCF_001544555.2 Caballeronia udeis
TCCGTTCTGCTACCAACACATTGTACGAACCAGAATCCTTTATAAACCACTGGACAGGTCAAATACATATCAGTGTCATGAGTTAGAAATTCGCACACAAAGTCTGCGTCCTCGTAATTACGGACAGGTTGTGCCGACATTTCTTTACAAACCGTGCAAAGGGACCGCGCTCCTTGTGCACAACCTGTTTAGTGCAAAAGGGAACGTCAACCGGCTGCATCAACAGAAACGAGATTGAAGGAGACGCCGATGGAGAAGACTGAAACGTCCTTGCGGTTTATGGTGGAAAAATGGCTTGCGTTGTCTTCCGCGATGGCAGTTCGGGTAACACGAGGAAGTCGCGCACGCCCCCACCAGATGCGCTCTGTATGCCTTGAGGTATCGGTATCAACAGGCACGTTTGCTATCTATTTCTTCCGCGGAGGCGACGGTACCTGGCGCGTGTTCCCGCCCGATGCTGAACGCCCGGCGATGAGTATCCGTTGACGTGCGGCGTGATCAGGATATCTCCGCGCGTGACCTAACACCGGTCGTGTCTACGGCCGAGAAGGAGTTCGCTATGTTTGACGATTCGAACGAGATCCCGCGCGAGTACGAGCGAGATCTGGAAGCGTGGACGCGCGCCTGGTACGACGCAGCCGTCGCAAGGGACTTTATCCGATGGCCGTACGACGCCGACGTTGCAACCGTAAGACGTCGTCACGGCTATTTCCACGCCCGACTGACGCCCGCCGAAGCTGCTGAAGCATGCTTCGCGCGAAAGCACTGAAAGAGGCAACCTTATCGTATTGTCGTCCGAGCAGGACCACTGTGCAAAAGGCAACCAGCGAGCCGAATTATTTAACGAATTTGCAATTCATGACACTAGCAACGCTCGGCCAAGTTGGGATTGTCATGGCATGCCATGCTGGTCGACTGGGCGCCTGGTGCAAGTCGAGACGTTGAACTCGAAAAAAGAAAAGACCCCAAACGCTGCGTCAACTAAAAAGGAGGAGACGTGAATTCACGAAGGATTGCGCTCAAGGCTATGGTCGCTGGTGTCGCCGGCATGGCTATCGGAAGCCCTACCTTCGCGCATGATCAGAACGAGGAGTTGAAGAAATTGCGTTCGCTTATGCCCGTAAATAGCTGCGATTGCCATTCGCATATAGTTGGCCCCTACGACAAGTATCCGATGGTCGAGTCGCGGGCTTACACGCCTCCCATGGCATCAGTTTCCGAGCTGCGGAAACTTCATAAGGAGCTTGGAATAGACCGGTCTGTCCTGATACAACCTAGTTTCTACGGGACTGACAACCGCTGCCTCCTGGATGCACTGCGCGAGTTAGGTCCGTCTTCCAGGGGCGTTGCAGTGGTCGCGCCCGATGCGACTGAGGCAGAGTTGGACAACCTGAAAAAATCCGGAATCGTTGGGATTCGCATCAATCAGCCCAGCGGGCCGCGTGATTCGAATGGTCTCTCCGCGCTGATCGATCGTGCTGGTAGGCAAGCGGCCGAACTGGGGTGGCATGTGCAAGTGTTTCTCCCCATGCGAGTCATTGGTTCGCTCGCGCCGACCATCGAGCGTTCCCCGGCGCCTTTTGTATTGGACCACTACGCTGGCGCTAAGGCAGAGGGAACCACGCAAGATGGATTTGATGCGGTCCTCGGCTTGTTGAAGTCAGGTAAGGCATACGCAAAGCTAAGTGCGCCATACCACGAGGCGCATGGTCCGATCTACGCGGGTATGGCTGAACTCGCTCTCGAATTCATCAATGCGAATCCCGAGCGGGTGTTGTGGGGAAGCGATTGGCCGCACACTCCTTGGATAAGAAATCCTGCAGATTCCAAGCTTACGGTTACTCCTTTTTTTCACGTTGACAACGCCGAGCTTCTGGAGCGGTTTTTGGAGCTCGTTCCCGAGCAGTCGGTGAAGGAGAAGATTCTGGTGCATAACCCCGAGACGCTCTTTCACTTCGCTTTTGCTTAGCGACCTAGTCCAACGTCCCAGATGATACGTTAGTCCAAGGGATTCCTGTCTGATTCGACACATATTAAAAAGGATAACTAAGTAATAAAAAAATACTAATGAAAATTTCGGATGTGTCTGCTGTGGTTCGATTAATAAATCGTTGAACAATTTGGAAATTGGAGACTCGTAAATGAAAAGGCAACTCGGAGTTTTTTGCGTGGCGGTTGGTATGGGCAGTCTGGCACATGCGCAAAGCAGTGTCTCACTCTACGGGATCATCGACGCAGGCTTCAATTCGATCACGAATGTCGGGGGCAACCATCAATATTCGATGACGAGCGGCGTTAGTAACGGAAGCCGATGGGGTCTGCTCGGTGCAGAGGATCTTGGATCAGGCATCAAAGCGATCTTCCGTCTCGAGAACGGATTCGACGTCACGAACGGAACTCTTTCTCAGGGGGGCGGATGTTCGGACGGCAAGCGTACACCGGCTTGTCTTCGCCTTATGGAACCGTCACGCTCGGACGCCAGTACGACCCGCTTGTGGACGCAGTGGGTGGCATGGTGGTGTCAACGCAATGGGCAGGAAACGTCGGTTCGCATCCGGGTGATCTCGACAATCTGAACAATACGAATCGGATCAACAACTCTGTGAAGTACACGAGCCCGAGTTTCGGTGGCGTCGCTTTCAGCGGCCTCTACAGCTTTGGTGGGGTCGCTGGCGACACGTCGCGTAGCCAGATCTGGGGCGCGGGGGCTAAGTATGCATCTGGCGCCCTTACAGTTGGCGCGGGCTACTTGAACGCACGCAATCCGAATCTGAGTTTTTTCGGGTCGGGTACGTCTTCGACCCCAGTTGCGACGACTGCTAGCGTGTCCTCTCCGATATACGGGGGGTTTCTGTCGGCGCACACGTACCAGGCAATTGGAGCTGGCGCTCAATACGTCATCGGGAAGGCTACGATCGGCGCGACCTACTCAAACACGAAATTCATCAATCTCGGAGACATCACGTCCGGACCCAACCCGAGTCGATACTCCGGCACAGCGGCCTTCAACAACGCCGAGGTTAGCTTCAGCTATTTTGTCACGCCTGCTCTCCAGCTGGGTGCAGTGTACGACTACACGGACAGTGGGGGCGTCGGAAGCAACGATGGCGCCAGGTACCATCAGGGCGAGCTCGCTGCGCATTACTTCTTGTCGAGGCGCACCGATGTCTATCTCTTGGGTGTTTACCAACACGCGTCAGGTACCGATTCGAGTAATCACTCCGCTGTTGCTGCGATCAACACTTTAAGCCCGTCTTCTTCTTCCGCCCAAACGCTCATTCGCGTCGGGATGCGCACGAAGTTCTAACTGGCGCTGTCGAGCCTGCTCCGATCGTTCCGGGGCAGGTAGAGAGAGGGGACGGCTTTATCGTCGACGCTTATGCCTGTTGAACGCAATGCGGACCGGGCTTCCGGTATGAATCACCTGGCCGGTTGGGCGTGGTCGAGCGGTATCGTTGTCGAGTTCGAATTGAACGATGGTGTGAGAGTTCTCGTTAGTCACGTAGAGCATCATGCCAGTCGGATCGAGGCACAAAAATCGGGGAGCCTTGCCTTGACCACGATCACAAAGTCATCCGCATACCGACAGTAGGAGATAGCTGGTTTCCATTGCCGGTTTTCTCGCACAGTAATGGGACGCTGCTTGAGAATTGCGAAGTTCCATGTCTACTGATCCTTCCACACTTTCTTGTTCAGGTAGTTCACTTTCATCCACGCATCAAATTCATGCAGCATGATGTTGGATAACAAGGGCGAGATGACATGCTGGAGGTTCGCTTCCATCATGCGCTTCTCGACACCGTCCACGCCCGGCGTGTGCTCCGCTAGAAGCAAGCGTGATACGAGCTGCTTCGCTCGGCCAATTCTTGTCGGCAATTAGTCTCAGGAGTCGATCGAACTTGCGCTCTTTGTTCTCCGTTGACCATGTCGCCACTCTGCTTTTCATTTCACTGATTATCAAAGGTCTTCACCTCACTATGGTCAGTTAATCAACCCAGCAAACCACTTCGACTGCCCCTTTCGCCATGTAACCGGTTTTCCCGGCGTCGGACCACTGCGGAGGCTCCGTCAACCTGTGTATCATCGGAGGCACACTCCCTTATCTATGCAACACGATCACAAGAAGCCGCGACTATAAGGCAATCTCACCAGATTGCTCACTGTCTGCAGCATCGCGAGCGTTAAATGCCACCGTCCAACGCTGCAGCCGTTCCGTCATGGCGGCCCTGTCTGAATCCACATCTGCGCGAGCTGGAGTCTCCGTACCAACGCCCACCGACACGATGGCAATCGCAAGCAGCCATCTGACCATGAGAGGTCTCCAAATCAATCGGACTGACTTCCATTTTATAGGGAACAGATCCCGCAAGGGACCGACAACGATAAAGGCGGGAAAGCCTTTAATAACCGATCTCGTCCGTATGGCATCGCCGAAAGAGACTTTGCCAACAGTTGATTTGATCCGTCCGACGGAACTCAGCGGAATCCCATTCTGGCGTTTCTGCAGCGCTAGATGTCGATGATTTTTCGCAGTAAAGCGTAGGAAACACGCGAGTGGCCATCGCTGTCATTGACGGCGATAGATGCAGTCTTGGCATTCAGCCTGACGATGATTCCGACGCGCTTGCTTAGGTGCTTGTCGGTGAAGCCGACTGTGTCGCCGATGAAGAATTCTTCACGCTGCATTCTCGGCGGTGATACCGGTTCGACGTGGTCCGGGGCACTCGCGGTGTCCGGAATGATTGCCGCGTATAGCACGGCCCAACGGCGTCGAGTTGCGCTGTCTTGAACCACTGCCTGCGTCTGGCGGAGTCCGACGATGGTGCCTTGTGCAGGCGGTCCAAGCGGGTGGTCGCTAACGTAGTTGACGGCCATCCCCAGATGCAGGCGTTGAAGTATTTCGAGAATACGTCGCGGGTCATCAAGCATTTTGCCGATTGCAAGATAGAGGCGATATAGCTCGGCGCTAGGCGCCTGCCGAAGCGAATCAAGAATGTCCATGGTGTAGAGGTGTTTTAACGGGCGAGCGGCAAGAGTTCGTGCACGCGATTGACGGGATACGACAGGATAGTCATCTTGCTACCAGTTGAGTCGTAGTCCGGCCTCGGTTGCACGATGCCGGTCGTCGTCGTCCGCATGCAGGTACTGGCTCGTGGTCGAGATAGACGCATGCCCCAGGTTGTCCCGCACGTATCGCAGATCGACTTGCCCATCCATCATGTGTGAGCCCGCCGTGTGCCGCAGCCAATGGGCAGAGGCCTGGCGCAGCTGCTCGGCCGCGCGCTCGTGTGCTTCGCCCGTCGACTGCAGATGGCCGATCGCATTGTCGAACACCTGCTTGATGATCAGGTGCACGGCACCCCGTGTCATCGTCCGGTGGTTGCCACCGATCGGCAACAGCAGCGGTGTCGTCTCACCGCCATAGGGGAGGGCCGCCAGACCGTAGTGTTGGCGATAGCGTGTCAGCTCCGCCACGAGTTCGGTCGTCGCCGGCAGCAAGCGTTCCTTGTCGCCCTTGCCGATGACCGTGAGCCACCACCGATCCTGGCCGTCGCGGTCCCGCCGTCTAAAAAAGCCGCCCATCGGATTGCTCACGACTTCCGAAATGCGCAGGCCCATCAAATACAGGAGGGAGATCAGCCAGCGTACGCGCGCGTAGTGTTCCTGTTCGCGCGCGGTGTCGCGGGGCATTGCATCAATGGAGGTTTTAACGGCCCGCCAGAGATTGTCCCCGAGGAAGCGCGTCACCCTCGGCTTAGCCTTGCGCGCGCGTTGGCGCGATAAGGACAGCGGGTTGCCGGCCAGGTAGCCCGCGTTGACGAGCCACGCGAAGAGCGTGTTCAGAATCACAAACGCCTGACGCTCGCTCGCGGGCGAGAGCGGGCCCGCGAACGGCCGCCAGTGCGGATCTGCGCGGGCCACTTTTCGACCGCTCATGACCCAGCGCTGTGCGGGTTGCGGGTCGGCCAGAAACCGCCGGTAGATGAGGAGGTCTTCGTGCGTGAGCGAGGAGAGGGGTTTCCTCAGTTCGGTGGTCGACCACAGCAGCAGGCGTTCGGACTCCTTGCGATAGGTGTCGAAGGTTACCGTCGTGTCGACGTAAACCGAAATAACTTTGTCAATTCGAAATCTCTGCAAGTCCTGGCGGGTCGGAACTGCTCCGAGCTGGATTGACATTTATATTTGCAGTCCGAAGAGAGTGAACCAAACTGTGGGAGGTCAATTCACGCCGCTCGGCGCGCACTCGGCGAATTCGCCGCTACAAAAGTTTTGGTCAACCCGGCAAGTTTCTTAACCGAGAATTCCTTGTTGAGAACGGCAACTCTGACCTGTGCCAGACAGTGCGCTCCCTCGTCCGTCCATCGCATTTGTTGCTTCTTCGCCATGCGATGGCTGACCACCAGGTTCACCGCGGACTCTGCAATGCTGCTGCTGATCGGTAGTCCCTTGTGATAGCGCATTCCATAGTTCACCAGCGTACCGGCGTTGTGCTCGATGTAGAAGTACAGGCGGCGCAGGTTCCAGTACAACGTCGAGTGCTCATAGCCTTCCCTTGCCAGCAGCGTGGCGTCCAGGGCTTTGATGCGGAAAACGGCTTGTCGGCCTTTTCCATGCCAAACTAGCCACTTGGAGTGATCGATCTCTTTCTCTACAGCGATTCGCTCTTCGGGCTCAATCGTCTGGCTTCCTAACACCGAGTTCTTGGCAGCCTTAAACTTCATCGCGATGTGAAACCAGTCCAGAATCCTCCCCCTAGCGAGCTGGCTGCCGTCCACAGCCTTGCCGAATTCGCCAGCGTCATCGCTGATCACGGTGACTCGCTCGTTTGGAGCCACGCCGCTTGCAAAGAGAAATTGGTCCAGCCGCGCGGGCGCCGATGGCATCAGCTTATGTACGTACGCGTAGAGACGCGGGGTGCGATCAGCAAAAATTGCACGGCCCGCAACAATGTTGACATGCCGATCCCGAGTGAACTTCTGCGCCCAAGGCGATTTCACCTCGGCAAGGTCGCGCGCCGCTTTACGACTCTTGGGGCTGCTGCTGAAGCTCAGCCACGCCGAGTCGACGCTCACGCAGCCGACGGTGGTCGATTCGCGAACCTGCTCTGCGCTGACCGCTTTTGGTCCAGACGCGATATCGCGCTCGATCTGCGCGTCCAGCGCCCTACCGATGGCGAGGATCCGACGGCGAGTACTACCAAAGGAAATCCCCTTGTCTAGCGGAGGGACCTCTCGAAGCAGCTCAGTTGCCTGCCGGTAAGGTAGATGGGCGGCCCATTTGGCCTGCAGGTACTCCAATTCCGGCGTCACACGCTGGTGAACGACCCTGCACAGCGGACTCACTGAGCGGCGCGGTTGCCCTCGCTTCGCCGTGCACCTACACGTCAACAGCCTCGGACTGGGCACGTCGACCTTGCCAAATACGGTTCGCAGCACGATCGACCGGGCGTCCTTGTGCGCCAGCATCGAGCCACAACGGTCGCAAACCAATTGGCTCTCCATCCACCCGGCAGCCTGCTCCGACACCAGCAACGATTGAATCTCAGCGAGCAAGGCGCGGCCTTCGGCAAGTGTAAGTCCCAGGTCGGCGACGCTCCGGTCTTTTCGTTCGACCACAGCAACGGTCGTCGCTTTAGTCTCACTCGTTTCCCCCGCCTCCAGGCGGGCCTCGATGATCAGTCGCATAGCAACTCCAATCGGGTTGGCAACGTCGCCAGCGTAGCTGAACAACGAGCGTGCCGGGCGGCCGTGCTGGGCTTTTCTCGTTGGAAACTTCGCAGACTCCAAGCGGCGTATCCCATCGGGTACGCCGCCGTCTTGCCGTCTATGGCGGCGGTCAAGTCAGCGAAAATGGCCTCCCACGGTTTGGCTCACTCTCGAATCGGTGGAAACTTCATTGTGGTCTACGGTGCTTCCGTGCATCAGCACAACCCCGCGATCCGGGGTGAGCCCAGCATGGCGTGTCGTATCGATGAAGAAATCAGATAGCGCTGACTATCGGGCATCGCCTTTACGGACGGCGAGTAGGTCATTCAGGAGACCGGTCCCGCTGTTCCTTTTGATTTGTCCGTCCCACATGTATTCAAATCGCTCGTCTTCGGAATACACCTGGCGATCTGCAAAGCAGATGGTGATTGTATTGATGGTTGCGACATGTTCGCGCGTTGCGATGTAGGTGCCACCCTGAGCGTCGAAATGCCCGCTGATGGCCATGGTTTTCGAAAGCGGAAAGGATACGGACGAGTTCGGCGATGCGAAGCCCGGCGCGCTGCCGTCAGGGGGGCTTTCCTGCCAGACTATGCCCACAGGATGGTCGGACGTCACGAAGCCACCGCTGTCCGCCGGCGTGATCCACAATCGCCATTGGCGATCTCGCAGATACGGGAAAATCTCGCGATACATCGGGAGTTCCTGTTCGATGTGGTGCATCGTCGAGAGTTCGATGGAGTATTGATCGTCGTCGACGTAGGCTTTTATGGTTTCATACGGGAAATTGGGGATGTTCGCCGCCTGTCTTTGCTCGCGCGTGAGTTCCTCATGTGCGCCGTAGGCTTCTCTCGAAGCGGTGTTATCGCGGAACGAGTCTTTAATGACACGCTCGGCAATTCGGCGCCTGGATTCCCGTCCTTTGGGCGTCCGAACCGCGAGTATGGCAATGAGGTTCACGATGCTGCTCAGATGATCGATATCGTCAAAGCGCTCAGTCTCTTCAATCGCACGAAGTGCGGCCGCAACACGACCTTCTAGCTTTGCGTAGTCCTGCTCAAGCGCATCCATCGGCAGGCCGTCTAGATCGACGCGATTGAAGTCGCGCTGCACTGCGACGTTCTTAGGGCTGGTGCCGAATGTGGTCTTTGATTCGAAATCGATGGCGAGCAGCTTCGAATTCTTGCTCGAATTGCGGGCGAATGCTTTCAGATAGCACTGAGGTATGAAATGGTGATTTCGAGCGGTCATATGCGGCAGGTTCTGAGTTCTGGGCAGAATAAGTTACGGGAACGTTCGAGCCGACTTCGTACTTGGGCGGACATTCGAATGTCCGTTCTACGCCGGGACTGAGCCCTTGTTATCTGTGCGCCCCGGTGTTTTGATGACGCTACCACTTCGCTTCTCGAAACGCCTATTCGACAGCGTTGGGCCAGTATGAACCAGCATTGATGCCGCGAGTTGATAGGGCAGTTGCAACCTGCGCAGAGGTCCCATTACGATGCACCCTAAGGCGATAGCGATGGAGCGAGAATCTCCAGCAGACTTACCGATACAGCTCGCGTTGAATCGTCTATCGCGTCGTAGCCGGCCTTGGGAAGCAGACGTCGCCGTTCGTCGCCCAGGAGCGATCGGCACTGTTGCACAACGTCCGTGCCCATCGCCCCGGCCGCCATCAGATAGCGCGGCAAACTTGCTATTTCACATTCGCTGGGGCCGCACGCCAACTTGGTTTTAAAGCGTTGAACCACGTCAGCGTCACGCTGCAAACGTTCAATAACTGCACGATTCGTAATCTCCTGAAAATCCCAAATCCCATGCTCCCCGCGATTCACCATCGCGTATACAACCTCCACAAATTCGTCCGCGCCACTGCGAGCGGCTGCAAGATGCACCGCGACGACCCAGTCCCTGTAGTGCTCAATGATGTCCTTCGGGCCATGCGGGATCCGTTCAAAAAGCGGATCGCCAGGTCCCAGCAAAAGCAACGCTACGATCACATGACGCCGACCGCGCGCAAACGCCTCGCGCAGCTGCTCCCTCACCTGCCTCCTAGTCGGGAAATGGTCGCGGATGATGTATGCGACCTCTAGGCGTACCCGCTCAATGTCCCACGGCGAATAAGATACCTCGGCACCGCGCAAGTCCGGTAAGAACACGCGGCAGCAATGTTCGAGCAACAACTCACTGGATGGTTGCTCTCGAGCGAGCGCGATGAAGCTGCGCAGACTAAGGACCGTTTCCGTCGAAGCGCAAAAGGACAGGAAATCACGGCGGGCGGCGGGAGACGCGTTGATATGTGGCGCCAAGAAGTCCCATAGGCGGCCATCGTTCGCTCTGAAATTCCCGAACCGCGCCGGAAAACTACTTCCAAAAGCCTTTAACACTTCGTCCCATCGCTCGCACATCAAAGCCGCCAGGCTCTCGCTTTCTTCTCGCAAGGCTCCGGGTCGGATAGTCAACGGTTTGCCCTCGTGTTCTGTCATAGACGTGACATCGTCGACGTGGCCCAGCACGACCATACCTGCGAACGCCGCGGCACGCCGTTCATTGAGGTCCGGCCCAACAGCGAGCAGATCGCCTCGGAGCCGGCTCAAATGGTCGCTGCTTGTTCCCGCAACCGCACGAATAATATTTCGATGGTAATAGATCGACGCGGTGATTTTCAGTTCGCTATCGACCTCGATGTCGTAGTCCTCTAGAGCACGCCCAAATGCTGGTCGACTGCTCGCCTCCGCTGAAGCCGCCTCGATAATGTCGCCGCGAAGCTGTGCTGGTAGTGGACGGGCGAAAGCCAACACAAGCGCGCGGATCTCTTGGTCGTTTTCATATACCCGTGCCAGCGTTGGAATCGGCGGCGAACGATCCTTCATAGTCTGTAAGGCGTATTCCCTGACGCGGGGGCTAGCATGAAAGTGCTCGATCAGGACTTGACCCGGGTCGAAGGCAGGCACTCCACGGTTGATACCGGCAAGAAGCGTATTAATAACTTCTGTATCTTTTGCCGTGCATCCGAGAATGGCCAAGCCTCGCGTAATAAAATCGAACCTCTTCCTTCCCGGAGCGCGCGTAAGCCCCAAAAGTCGCGCGCGGCAAAGATCGAAGTCCGGCAATATCTGTGGGAGTAGAGCCGCCAGCCCCTGGAGCTTGTCGTCATCCCACGCCGCGATTTCGTCCATAAACGCGGCAACGACTGGATCCGAGCGGCCCCAACCTTCGATGAGAGGGGCCACGGCCCAGTACGGCATCCAGTCTTCAGTCCGCGCAATGTGGATTAATTCATCACGCAGTTCATTGCCGTGGAGCTTGACGAGAAGCCCCTGCATAGAGTGAAGGTTGTATCGTCCGTAATCGGATCGAACGAGTGTGATGACGCTCGCACGAATGTCATCATGTTCGGCCGCAAAGACGGCTACCCGGTCCCATATCAGATCATCGTGGGTAAGAATGAACGGGTGTTCTTGCTTCACCTCGTATCTGACCCAATTTGTCACTCTGGTGTTTGTAGGGGAGCAGCGGAGCAGGTAATGGGTAGCGGGTTCACGGTCGAGTTGCCGACGCCGCCCACCTTGCCTACCAAGGCTGTTAAGCGCGGCGTCAATAATAGTGACGTCATCCGGCCACTTCTGCGCGAGCGTCGTCCACGCGGCCGGACGTTCCCAATAGTCAATGTCGGAAAACTCCGAGAGCAGGTCCATGAGGCAGTCTCGATCGCGTCCGTCCGCTCGACCGCTCGTGATTCGCCCCATCGCCCCTGTAAACCTAAGCATTGGAAACCGAGACTCGAGGGCAGCATCGTGCAGGTCGGAAAGACCAGGCGTCTCGGGCCATCCGTTCGTCAACGCCCCTAGCGATGCCGCAGCTACCGAAAGGTCTAGGGTGGAACGCGCTAATTCGCGAAGCCTTTCCCGTACTTGGTCATCACCGCGATATACGCGACTGAGCGCTTGTGCCGCGCTGCGCTGATTTGCGGGCTCCTCATCGTGGACCCCGCGCATTAACGCTTCCTGCAAGTCTGCCGCCGGGTTCCAATCGCCGAGGACGGCGAACACGTTGCGCAGGTATCTCTCCCGACGGGGAAGCCATGATGAAAGTCGATCGTCGATCGGTGAGGGTGTCTCACCGGCGTTCGTCAGCGCTGCTTTTAGCACCTCGCGGCGGGCCAGCATCCAATCGCCGGTTTCAATGATATCGAAAGCACGGTCCATTAGTCTCCGCGCCGTTGCGGGATGCTTCCTGGCCGCGTTGAACGCAATATCGGCGAGGAGGACGTCGCGGCCTATCGCGCCCTCGATACTTGCTTCCTCGCGCTGCGCTGTCTCGATGGTGGAGACGACCGACTCTACTTCCGTCGGACGCTTAAGTAAGCACACCAGATTTGAAATGACGTTGCGCCATAGTGTGTCGCCTGACGTCACGCGGACAAAATCCAGCATGTCTTGGAGGCTCCATGTCTGGATGTGTTCTGCAGCAAGATACTCCTCAAACGCTGCGTGTGCGAAGCCGATTTCGCCGGGAGCTCGCTCCGAAACAAGCCCTACCGTTTCGGCGTTCACGGCTAACATTTCACTGGCTGCGTTTTGTGCGCGATCGGTCGAATAGGCGAAAGCATCCGGGTCTGCTAGATACTCCCGAATCGTTTTCCTGGCGCTCCTAATGTTGTAGGTCCCACCGCCGTTCTCGGATCGCGAAACGAACGCCAGTCGGGCGAGCGCTGCGCGCCTGTCATCCGTGTCGGGTATATGGATGAATCGCGTCGTCGTGTCCCCAGCCGCTGTCGCACGCCCTTCAGGATGCGTTTCCAAAAGAATAGCAACTAGGCTCTGCAAGGCCTGAAGCCGATTTCGGGGCAGCGCGACCTGACGCAGGGAGAGCGCAACAAGACCAACAAGGAGGAGCGGATTGCCGGCGAGGGAGAACAGCCGCCTGTCTCGAGTGAGCTCCATAAAAAACCGGTCGAGACGCGCATCGATTGGCATCCTATCTCCAAGGCGTAGTCCATCGCCGGCAACTCGAGATGGGAGGGCTTTGGAGAACCATACCCTGGCAAGTGCCCTCTGCTGCTCAAGAGACAACGGTGCCAACTCGGCAGTACGCCATTCCGGCGGAATCGATCCAATCTCTTCCAGGCCTCGAGGCCGTGCGGTCATTATTGTGGGCACATTGTGCGTCGCAACAAACGCCATAATCTGTTGAAGCGTGGTGCGCGCCGCCTGCTCTTCCGACCACTCGTCGAGTCCGTCAATCAATAACAAGCAGCGGCGTTCGTCGACTGCGCGATCCATGAGGGAGAGCAAATCTGTTGTAAGGGCCGGCTGCAGAGTTTCGGCTATCACATCCTTAAGGCCGGCTGGTCGTCCTCGAGCAGCACTGAGTCGACTCCACCGGGAAAAGGAAATGTGGAGCGGCAGAAGGCCACCCCAACGATGCGCTATCTGCGGGAAAATCTGCTTTTCGCTCAACAAGTCAAGCGCGATGCATCTAAGCAGCACGCTTTTTCCACTGCCTGAATCTCCAATGACGGCCAAGTGTTGTCCTTCCGCGAGCCATGTCCCCAGTGGAGACCTGCGAACGTAATTGCGCCGTGACGCTTTAGTCTGCCTCGGCGCCGTTTCGCTGTCTGCAGGTCTACCGCCCAAACCTGATGGCTCCTGCGTCGCAGGTGTGTCGCCGGCAACAGTATCTCGGACAACTACATCGGGAACGATGAAACGCTGCAGCAGCGATGGAGGCGCACCGTAATCTGCGCCTTCCATCTTAAGCGGCAAGGCAACTCCGACATCCAATAGATGAAAGTGCGCGTCGTAGTACTTGTACAACTGGGCGCGTACCCGGGCGAATTCCCCACCGTCGAGTCGCGAACCGAGCGCCTTTGCTATGTCTGGCCCAAGAAAGGCTTCTACCCATTGTCGACCAAAAAAATCGTCGACGATGTCGGGATTGCTTCTCAAGAGCTCGCTGAGTTCTTCTCCGCCGTGCGGCACCAAGGTGACTCCGACCGCTTTCAGTGCCGCGGCCTGCTCTTCGATCCCGTCCTGTACCTTTGTATCGGCCAGCGAGGCCTGCACGGCGAGAATTAGCTTTTCCGATTTGTCTTTCCAGGCTCCCGCGCGGAACTTGCTGACCATAGCGGCAACATCCGTCGCCGTGACGGATTCATAGCGTTTCACCTGCCACACTTCGTATTTGGCGTTTGTTCCCCGCACGAAAAGGTCGATGCCCTGTTGAGCTTGGCCCGGTCGCCCGTATCGGGCGACGTGTTCCACCCGCTGCGCTTTGCCAGCTAGTCGATAACAAAGACGCTCGAAATTCTCCCAAGTCAGTGCCCCGAAGGGAAGTACCTGAACCCTAGTCGTGACGGGCGGATGGGAGGGAATCCCGTCCACAGGCCCATTTAATTCGGCATCAAGCAACGGGTCAATGTCTTCACGGCTTACGTCGTTACGCGCCTCTTGTTCCGCCGTAGGTCTTTCGTTGTCCATGATCTCCTTCTCTCGTCACTCGTTCACACGCGCGTAGACACTTCACACCTATGCAAATAATTATATTGGTCGGCCAAATGACTCGCGAAGACTTTGGTATAGCCTGTGGACATTGCAGACACCGACTGGTCACGACGCTACACCTTACCATTTGGCGCGTCGGCGATTATGGTGCGTCTGACAACAAGCGCCAGGCTGGCTTGGCAGCAAGAAGCGAATACTAGCTCACCCAATGCGTCGCCAGACGGCCAGTCGTTCGGATATGATCCATGGGGCCTTGTATCACGCAGACAGGTAACGTCGAGACATTGGCTGATTCCTTAAGCGTTATGCCTGCCAATGACGACTGGTTTAACCTGTACCTGGCGGGTAACCTCGAATCGTTGGAAGGCTGGACGGGCCTTGATAACGGTCACGGACTGCTCAACATCGCCGACAAGCTTGGAAATATCGTTTGCCGTCAAGTTGCAGCGGGCACCGATGATGACCTCACGTAGCTGGATGACGTCGCCAAACTCCTGATAATAGTTTCCGTCGGGGTGCTGTGCTGTCAATTCCTTGAAGACCCGCCACTCTCGTTCATAGCTCCACTCATCAAACTTCGTCGTCATGGCGATCTTGGCCAGTTCGGCTGACACGCGAACACCAGTTTGCGTCTGATCAAGCTCGTACTTCAGACGTTGCGGTTGATATTTAACTTCGGCCGCTTCCTTGACGTCAAACCCGAGGCACAAGCCTTTGTGCTTGTCACCGTAGTGTGCCCACATAACGGGGCTGCGCCAATTGTCCGAGAAGCAAATCACGCTGAAACGTTCGGCAACGGCGCATCTCAAACTGTTATAGAAGTGGCGTGCTGAGCGCTCTCCGAGGTGCGCGCTTAGCAGTTCGAATGGATCATTGAGGTCGTCGAAGCGCGAAAACTTCAGATGCTTGCAAGCAAGGTCAGATGCCCCCCAATGCTCGCTCGTCATGTAGTACAGGCGCATTCGTTCTCTCTGAGTCTATCTGCGGTATTGAAGAAACATTTTCTGGCAAGGCGTGCCAGAGTTGTTACAAACGGAATTTTAGCGCCGCCGAACCGCTAGCCGGCGAACTGTCGTCTACAATCGTCGAAAACGATGAATGGACACATCCTATGACAGTCGAAGCGGCAAGCGCAAACTGGCTCACTCTTGTGATGTCGAGCGCGGTTATCAGCGCGGTCGTGAATGTTATCTGGAGCGCAAGATTGAAATACGTCGAACGCAAACGCGAAGACGAGAGGGATGCAAGGCGCATAGGACACGTTTACCTCGATCTTGCGCTGAGTCTGGAGTCGTTCGGCAAACAATGCAACGCCCGTCTTTACGACATCGAGAACGGACTCTGGCAACGGGCCGTGAATCATGACGAGTCCTTTCTGAGCCGGCTCAAACCGTTCACTTTTGCTTTCGATCCGGAACCCACGTGGAGCGAACTTCCCATCCCGTTTGTCGCCAAAGTGAAGGTGCTACCCGAACAGTTCGAATCAACGAGCTGCTGGATTGGAGAGCAGTGGTCGGAGTGGGCGGATCTCGGTGATGCGTACGACCTGGAGACAGAGCGCGTCGCGTTCTATGGTCTGAAGGCCGCAGTAATCGCAGCAGCTATCCGCCGGGACATTCAGGCCGGTGAGTGTGACACAGAAAACCACGTCGAGCACTTCCGGTCGATCGTCGAACAACGCAGGGAGGCCTTCCAGAAGCAGCGCGAGGGCGTGACCCTGATCCCGGAGTTGCACGCCCAGTTCAATAGGGAGGTACCACGGCTACAGAACGAACCCGTCACCGCGTGAGTGAAGCGATTGCACGAGGCGGAGGACAAACTGGGCCACTCTTGCAATCAATATTGAAGATCGCGACTTTACCGGCGCTACCGGTCTTAGCGATTGACAGCTCAAGCAGATTATCTGTTCAAGGACTTTGTCCGACGAACGTCCGTTTCACTTTGCAAAAAGCCATCATTGTTTCGGTAGGTCGACAGTCCGCCGCGGGTCGACTTGTGCCAATC
Source organism: Caballeronia udeis (assembly GCF_001544555.2). Classification (GTDB taxonomy): domain Bacteria; phylum Pseudomonadota; class Gammaproteobacteria; order Burkholderiales; family Burkholderiaceae; genus Caballeronia; species Caballeronia udeis. The sequence goes on from NZ_FCOK02000121.1 coordinate 16,217, forward strand.
GTTGGTAGTCGGCATCCGGCCCCACAAATCGCTACCAGTTGAGTCTAAGCCCGGCTTCTGTTGCCCGATGTCGATCATCGTCGTCCGCGTGCAAGTATTGGCTGGTCGTCGAGATCGATTCATGCCCCAGGTTGTCCCGCACGTATCGCAGATCGACTTGGCCATCCATCATGCGAGAGCCTGCCGTGTGTCGCAGCCAATGGGCAGACGCCTGGCGCAGCCGTTCTGCTGCGCGCTCGTGCGCTTCGCCCGTCGACTGCAAGTGCCCGATCGCATTGTCGAACACCTGTTTGATGATCAGGTGCACGGCGCCGCGCGTCATCGTCCGATGCGTGCCACCGATCGGCAACAGCAGTGGGGTCGTTTCACCGCCATAGGGCAGCGCCGCGAGACCATAGTGTCGGCGATAGCGTGTCAGCTCCGCCATCAGTTCGGTCGTCGCCGGCAGCAAACGTTCCTTGTCGCCCTTGCCGACGATCGTCAGCCACCATCGGTCCTGGCCGTCGTGATCGCGCCGTCTAAAAAAGCTGCCCATCGGATTGCTCACGACTTCCGAGATGCGCAGACCCAACAAATACAAGAGCGAGATCAGCCAGCGCACGCGTGCGTAGTGTTCCTGCGCCCGCGCGGTGTCACGCGGCATCGCATCGATCGAGGTTTTGACGGCCTGCCAAAGATCGTCCTCGAGGAAGCGCGTCACGCGAGGCTTCGCCTTACGCGCACGCTGACGCGATAGAGACAGGGGATTGCCGGCCAGATAGCCCGCGTTGACCAGCCACGCGAACAGCGTATTCAGAATCACAAACGCTTGTCGCTCGCTCGCGGGGGAGAGGGGTCCCGCGAACGGCCGCCAGGATGGGTCCGCGCGGGCCACCTTGCGACCAGTCATGACCCAGCGTTGCGCCGGTTGCGGGTCGGCCAGAAACCGCCGATAGACAAGCAGGTCTTCGTGCGTGAGCGAGGAAAGCGGCTTGCGCAGTTCGGTGGTCGACCACAGCAGCAAGCGTTCGGACTCCTTGCGGTAGGTGTCGAAGGTTGCTTTTGTGTCGACGAATCGCGTGAGCCACGCCCGGATCGCGTCGACGTCGTTTTGGGCCGCAATTTGGGGCCGGGCGCCGAGCGAGCGGTTCGTGCCGACGCTACCGTCGAGCTCTGGTGGGAGATACAAGTTCTCGATCGGCACAACGGTGCCGTCGGACACGCGGAAGGGCTCAGGAAACGGCATGGTGGGGTGAGACGTAGCCCATTCAGAGAATGCGTCATTTTACTCGACATTATCGTCATAATGTCTAAATTAAATATTCTATTTCAAGTTAATTAAC
>NZ_FCOK02000122.1 GCF_001544555.2 Caballeronia udeis
GGCTACACCTAAACCCTAAAAATAGCCGAAACCCAATGCTAGCGGAGGTTTCGGCTAATTGATGGGGAAAAGTACGGACTAACCGGCCGGCGCGAACCGCTTCGTTGTAGACGGGCTTCTTGCTCGTAGTCACGGTAACGACAACGTCGACGGACTTGGGAATATCACCTTGTAGTGCCTCGAGCCTTGGCGCGACCTCCTTCTGCCGCTCAACAAATCTTCGGGTGCTGTCGTCCGAAACGCCCTTGGCCAGGATTCGCGCGTCAGGGAAAAGTGTGGCGAAAGCTTCGGCATGATTCGACGCCTGTTTTCCCGTACCGATGACCAGGATTTCCTTGGGCGAACCATTCAGAAGCGTCATCGCGGCCAAGGCTGATACGGCCGCCGTGCGGCGTCCGGTGACGGTCGGGCCGTCAAGCACGAACAACATCTCGCCCGTGACCGGGTCGCACGCAATGACCTGTCCGTGGATGGTCGGCAAGTTGCGAGCAGTGTTGCCCGGACAGACATTCACCAGCTTATGAATCGCGATGTCTTCCGCGCTCGACGGCATGGATAGCATCACTCCGCCTTGCAAAGGAATGGAGAGTCGCTCCGGACTGACGATGTTGCCGGCGCCGTACTCGACGATGGTTCGCCGCAGAGTCTCTACGAGTGCGGTGTAGTCAAGCAATGAGGCAGTCTCCAGTGCATCAAAAGTCGTCTTTTCGGTGTTCATGCTGTTTTCGCTGAGGTAGGAAGGGGTCGGCGCGGCGTACCGGAATACGCCGTCAAGCCGGACATCTGGTGGATTGAATTTAAACCAATACTGGTACTGTATCAAGCCAAATATACCGATATTTGTGACAATATGGCTTACCTATGAGACCAATTAACAGGGAAGGCCCGAGGGAAGACCCCTAAGACCGAGACATTCGGCAAGTGGTCTTGATGACTTGCTCAAGTGGTATATTTGGAACCACCTATCCCTTCGGCTTCGTCCAAATATGGCTTCCGCACTCGCCGAGTTCTCTCGGAACTTCCGTCCGCTTCAGATTTACGAGCAGGTATCGGAAAAGATCAGGGCCGAAATCCGCGCGGGACGGTTCATGCCCGACGCGCGACTGCCTTCGGAGCGTGAACTTGCGTCACTTTTCGGAGTAGGGCGGCCTGCTGTACGGGAAGCAATTGGAGCCCTTCAGAACGAAGGGCTCGTCATCACACGCAGAAACTCAGGTACGTACGTCGCGAGCAACGCGCCCGACGTCCTCGCCAGGAGCGCGGAGGTACCGCAAACACCGGATGGTCAACTGCAGTCCGACTACAGCCCCTCAGCGACGCTGGATGTTCGTCTGATACTGGAACCCGCAATCGCGCGCCGCGCTGCTGCAATTAAAAAGCGCGACAAGCTTGCAGAGCACTATCTGTCACAGATGGAAACGCTCACTGACGTGTCCGACCCGGAACAACGCGCGCTGTGGAACAACAGCGATCGTCTTTTTCATCGGCAACTTGCGCAGATGACCGGTGACGCCTTGTTGGCAAGAATCGCAGATGAAATCGCGGAGACCATGGACCAGTCCCTGTGGAAGCGGATAAAGGACGACGGGATATTCGACCCGCAACGCATCCGTCTCTACGTCGCGGAACATCGGCTTATTTACGAGGCAATCATTACGGGCGATGCAGATGCGGCGGCGTTTTACGTCGAACAGCACATCCATCGTGTGAAGCGGGACATCACTCCAACGTAATTGCCAGGTAATGAGGTAATGAGCGGCTAGCGAGAGTCAAGATAGACTCTTGCTCCGCCTTCCCCGCCGACGGCCTCAATACGCAAGGGACCTGGGGCAGAAACGACTTCGTCAAAAGCGGCTGGTTCCAGGCAGACAACCGGTACGTCGAGGTTGTAGAGCTCGGCCGCGACAATTGCACCAATCGAGATGATGAGGTCCCGTTCCCTGAGCACAATCCCTACTGGGCCCGTGCCATTGCGAATGGCTTCAGCGAGCACGCTGCTGCTCGAGCTCGAGCCTTTTGCGTGGGCCATCACCATGATCTTGCCCGCGAGGCTATGGCCGACCAGCGGATGAGTGCGATCGATAATCTTGCCCGCTTGCGAGTCGTAGCCTCCCCAAAAACTAAGGGGTTTGCCGAGCACAATCTTTTCAGCCTGCGCGGCGCCTGCGACCAGGACGTCACCGGTCAGAACCCGGCCGGCAGTTGCCGCTTTCACGGAACCCGAAACGACCTCGGAATTGTTAGTCATTGAAACGCACCTTCCCGTCAAAAGCCGATTGCACGCACTCGTTCATGCTTCCATACGCCACAGTCACGCCAATATTCGCCGGAGCGTACGACGCCCATTTCCCCGAGTTGGTCATCACGAGTCCAGTCAGTTTCTTCATGACAGGCGTGATGTAGGTGCAGGTATCGACAACAATCTGAATGCCTCGATCTTCGAACTTGCGCGCAAGACCCAGTTCATCCAGTTGCCAGAGAATGAAGCGGCTTGTATTCACGTAGAAATCTGTCTTGGGCTTACCCTCGAACTGGTCGAGGATCTCCGCCAGCCGCTGAAACTCTGAAACCGAGAAATGAGGTGTACCCAGCGAGACGGCGACCAGCTCGTCGCCTTCGCGGCCGCTGTTGAGACTTCGCCTGATTTCGTTGAGCCCGGAAAGGGAGACGTCGACTGTCTTCAATGGGGAGTGCCCCTGCAGCGCGGCTGCAAGCGTCGGCGCTTCCGGTGTAATGCCGACAGCGTGAAAGAGCGCAACCGCGCCGCTGGACGCTGCCGCGGCGCCCAGGGCCTTCAGTTCGTCTTCGCTTGTGTCGCCCGGCAGGCCAACAAGCACAGGAACGATCGCACCGGCAAGCTTGCCCACCAGAAGTCCAAGCGCCGCGAAGTAGATATCGCGTGAAGGCCAGCTTGCAAAGTCCTCGACCTTGAAGACCATCTGACCCGCGCGGTTTGCCTCCACGTGCAGCCCCGCATACGGCGCGCGTCCTGTGATGGCCGCAGCCAGATCAAGAAAATCGCCATAGCGGCTGGTTCTTGCTCCGAGAACCGAGTTCGCGAAGACAATCGCGTTGGATTCAGCCCACGCGATTTGTTCTCCCTTTGCAGGCCTGTTCTTTAACTGGTATGGCGCGCAGGTGAAGCTCGATTCGCAGCCCAGTTCAATATGAGCGTCCATCAGCCTCTGCGCATCTCGCTGAATCGAGCGGTCACCGTGATAAAGCTCGGGATGAATCAAATCGAGCGAGCCGACATTCAGGGTGGTAGGCACCGCCACCCTGGCTCCCGCTGCCACGAATAGTTCAACGAAGTCCAGGCTGGTTTGTCCGTGGTAAAGACAGCCATCGATATGCGCCGAGGTGATGTCAATCAGATGCGGCGCGGACATGACGTCAGCGGTGCGGGTAACAATTCGCATCGCGCGCGCCGCTCCCTCTCCAAGCTCGCCATTCAACATCGCCTTATCGCGCTCGCTCAACTGCAACATCGGGTGTTCCTCATAAGTCGCAATGGGACTTCGTTCCGAAGCATCTGGGCGCAAATGTACAACTGGAACGAAAAACTGTCCATTCTGGTAACTATATGACCCAATTTATTTTATCTTTGGGGACGTGTGGTGCCAATGCAAGAGCAGAAAGCCTCCGTGCACTTCATTTGGCTTCAATGCACACCAATCGAGGCCATGTGGGGCGGTTCGCCTCAGATAGGCTTGTGGGCGGCCGCGAGTAGTTTGCAGCATCCAATCAAAACGCTTTCATTCTTGGGTATACCCCGATAAACAAGTGGTTCTTAAATATATCCAATAATTTTGAGATTTGGTACGCTGTGGTTCGTGAAAGGCGCAAAATCGCAGCTAAAGCGGCACGCTATCGCATCTTCTGCCCGAAATTCAACCACCGAATAGGTAGCCTGGTTTCCACGGCACCAAATCGGATCGCGGCCTGAGCAGACCAACCGGAGAGTTCTGCGTGAACACCACCAAAACGACCGCCAACATGGCGACGGCCTTCCGCAAAGCCGACAAGGGTAAAGCCGTCGCCGCGACCGTAATCGGCACAGCACTGGAGGTTTTTGACTTCTCCAGCTACAGCTTCTTCTCGGTGACGATCGGGAAGCTGTTTTTCCCGACCCACGACCCGGTCCTCTCTCTGTTGCTCGCGGCGCTTACATTCGGCGTTGGCTTCTTCGTACGGCCGCTTGGCGGGATTGTCCTGGGTATTTACGGCGACCGGGTTGGCCGCAAGCAGGCCTTGTCTCTCTCGATCATGCTGATGGCACTCGGAATTGCCATCGTCGCATGCGCGCCAACGTACCAGCAGATTGGCGTCGGCGCCACGATCCTGCTTGTGGTGGGCCGCCTTATCCAGGGCTTCGCGCATGGCGGCGAAATGGGCACGGCCGCAACGTTTCTTTCCGAGTATGCTCCGGCAAATTCTCGTGGTCTCTACGCCAGCTATATCCAGTCGAGCATTGGTTTTGCCGTGCTTGCCGGTGCCGGCGTCGGTGTTTTCATTTCTTCCGAACTGAGCCAGGAAGCGCTGGAATCCTGGGGCTGGCGCATCCCCTTCGCGCTGGGTCTCCTGATTGGACCGGTCGGCTGGTTCATCCGTCGCGGGCTCGACGAGACGCCAACCTTCAAGCACACGGCCAAGTCGAACACGCCGCTGCGTGAGGTGATCCGGGATTATCCGCGGCAGACATTCTCGACAATCTCGCTCGTCATCCTGTGGACCGTGTGCACCTATGTGCTGCTGTATTACATGCCGACTTTCGTCGTGAAGTCACTGGGCTTGCCACAGGGTCTCGGCTTCAGGGCAGGGCTCATTGGCGGGGCAGTCATTCTGGTTGCATCGCCCATGTTCGGGTGGCTGTCGGATCGCATTGGACGTCGGTTTATCGTTGCAAGTTCGGCGCTTCTGATTGGTGTGCTCGCGTTTCCGATGTTCGCCTACATTGTTCGCAGTCCGTCGCTGACCTCGCTGGTCCTCTTCCAGCTCGTCTTCGGGGTGCTCATCTCGGCATACACGGCGCCGATTCTCGCCGTCTTCGCCGAGATGTTTCCAAGCCGCGTGCGCTCTACCGGACTTTCGCTCGCTTACAACGTCGCAGTGACAATTTTTGGCGGCTTTGCGACCTTTGTCATCACGCTTCTTATCGCCTGGTCCGGCAGCAAGTTGGCGCCGGCGGGATATGTCGCCTTCGCGGCACTGCTGAGCTTCCTTGGCGCGGTGGTCTACCCTAAACCCCTGGACGACTTCTGACACCACTTGGGTTGCGTGTGGCCACACAGATTCTCGCAGCGTGAAAACCCGTCGGGGCCGGAATTTTCGGCTTCGACGTTTCGCATTTTTAGAAGAGGAAACGATGCTTACACTTTTGAAGAACGGCCGGATTGTCGACGTCAACCACAACGAAGACGACCAGCTTTACGATATCCTGATTGAGGACGGAGTTATCCGGGAGGTCGCGGGAAACATCAAGGTCGACTCGGAGGTGAATGTCCTGGACATCAAGGGCAAGACATTGATGCCGGGACTGATTGATTGCCACGTCCACGTCATGGCGAGCATGGCCAACCTGGGAACGAACGCGAAACTTCCCAATGCGTTCGCGTTGTTCCGCGCCATACCCATTCTCCGGGGAATGCTGGAGCGAGGCTTCACAAGCGTTCGCGATGCAGGCGGCGCCGACTACGCGCTTGCACAGGCAGTGGAAACCGGGCTTGCTGAAGGCCCGCGTCTTTTCACGTCGGGAAAGGCCCTCTCCCAAACCGGCGGTCACGCGGACTTTCGTGTCAGGCTCGACCACGGCCCCGACAACTGTCCCTGTTCGCAGTACTACGGTGCGATTGGTCGCATCGTGGATGGCGTAGACGACATTCGCCGGGCAATCCGGCAAGAAATCCGTCAAGGCGCAACGCAAATCAAAATCATGGCATCTGGCGGCGTTTCGTCACCGAATGACCCGATCGGCAATCTGCAATTCTCCGAGGACGAGATTCGCGCCGCTGTCGCGGAGGCTCGTCAACATCAGACCTACGTCATGGCGCATGCCTACACAGCCCAGGCAATCAAGCGCGCTGTCGAACTCGGCGTTCGCACGATCGAGCACGGCAACCTTGTCGACGACGCTGCTGCCAGCGTGATGGCGGAACGAGGCGCCTTCGTTGTGCCGACGTTGATTACCTACGAAGCCTGCAGGACCGATGGCGCCGAAGCTGGTTTTCCGCCGGACTCTCTTGTGAAGAACGCCGCGGTGCTGCAAAAGGGCCTGGACTCGCTGGAAATCTATAAGCGCCACAAGGTCAGGATGGCGTACGGCTCCGACCTGTTGGGCACGATGCATCAACGCCAGAGCGAAGAGCTCATGCTGCGTACGCGAGCATTTTCCGCCTACGAAGTGATCTGTCAGGCGACGTCTGTAGCGGCAGAAGTTCTGAACAAGACGGGCGAACTGGGCGTAGTGGCCGCAGGTGCCATCGCCGACCTGCTGGTGGTGGACGGTGACCCGTTGAAGAACATGGGTCTCCTGGGTGAGCAAGGGCGTCATCTGGACGTCATCATGAAGCAGGGTCAGCTTTTCAAGAACCGCCTTGCTGCCTGAAACTTTGATAGCAAACGTCATGGGGTAACACGTGTGATTCGCAGCCAATGAGCGAACGCCTGGCGCAATCGTCCGGCTGCGAGCGACGGAGGGCCAAGGGAAATCCCGGGTAACAGGGTACGGCGCAAGTTGCATACAATGAATCAACAAAATGCCATTTCAGCCGCCTAATTCCTGTTGTCGGACGAATTTTGCATACAACCGAGCCTCCCCAATCCGTTGGCAAGTCCGCGGACGACGTCTATTCAGCGATCAAACAAGCGATCGGCGAGACTCGTTACGCGCCCGGCGAGTACCTCCGTGAGGAACAACTCGCGCGTGGGCTGGGCGTGAGCCGCACACCCGTGCGTGAGGCCTTCCGCCGCCTCGGCGCGGAAGGCTGGCTCGAGGTCAAACCCAATCACGGCGTACGCGTCAGAAGCTGGTCCATCCGCGACGTCGAGGAGATCTTCGAGGCCCGGATGCTCATCGAGCCTTATCTCGCTGGGCGTGCCGCGACAGGAATCGCTGCTCCGGAGCTCCTGACCCTTCGCGGGTTGGCGGATGGAATGCTTGAGATCGCGAAGACTCCGGTCACGCCTGAATTGGCGGATCAATGGTTCGCAGCCAACCGGCGCTTCCACGACATCATCAGCGGGGCAGCGGGGAACCAGCGCCTCGATCAATCGCTCAGGTCCATGAAGGACGTGCCGCTCATCAAGTGGACGTTCAATATCTACAGCGACGATGACCGCGCGCGCAGCGCGCGCCAGCACGTCGAGATTGTCGATGCGTTGGAAAGCCGCGACGCCGTATGGGCCGAAGCCGTCATGACATGCCATATTCGCGCCGCACAGAAATCGGTAGTCGAAAAATTCAGGCAGGAGCCCAGCCAGCCCTGAAGCCGTTCCGGGAATAACCCGGAAATCAGCCGCAAAGAGAAGACCATCGGAGACAGAACATGTTGAGCACCGTACATGCCGGCGCACGGCTGGACCGATTACCCACCTCCCGTTTTCATCGGCGGATTCTCTGGCTGATCGGTGGCGGCATGTTCCTGGACTCCTTCGATATCTATCTCGCCGGCGGCGTGCTTGGGGCGCTCTCCCGCAGCGGCTGGTCCACGATGCAACTCAACGCCGCGTTCCTGTCGTCCACCTTTGTCGGGATGCTGATCGGCGCATTCACAGCGGGCATTCTTGGCGACGCCAAAGGTCGTAAGTTTACCTATCAGTTCAACCTGGCCATCTTCGGGCTGGCTTCCATCGCCGGCGCGCTCGCACCCAGCATGAACTGGCTGATCGTCTGCCGTTTTTTCATGGGACTCGGGCTGGGGGCCGAGATCGTCGTCGGCTACGGGTCGATCGGTGAGTTCATACCGCCGGCCGTGCGGGGAAAGTGGTCCGCCTATCTGTCGCTGATCACCAATTCGGCGCTGTTCTTTTCGACCTTCCTGGGATACCTGATCATTCCCGCAATCGGCTGGCGTGCGATGTTCGCCATTGTTGGCGCGGGGGCGCTCGTTGTTTGGGTCGTGCGGAAAAAGATGCCCGAATCGCCGCGCTGGCTGGAATCGAAAGGGAGATTCGCTGAAGCGGAAGCGATTCTTGCGGGGATCGAGGGAGAGACTGCGCAGGGCCGCGCGTTACCACCAGTTGTCGATACACCGCCCGTAGTGGCGCGCGTCACCCGTCTGGGCAGCCTGTTCCGGCGTTCCCTGATCCGCCGGACACTGCTCTCGATTTGCGTCCAGGTCGGAATCAATGTGGTGATCTACGGTTTCATTGTCTGGGTTCCCACGTTCCTCATCAAACAGGGACTGGGCATGGCGTCGTCGCTCGGCTATACGACGTTGATGTCGCTGGGCGGACCTGCCGGTGCGCTGGCGGGCGTGCTGATTGCGGACAAGGTTGGGCGCAAGAACGGGCTGATTGGCGTTGCGTTGATTGCCGCTACTGTCGGATGGCTCTACGGCCACTCATCGAGCGTCGAAATGGCGACGCTCCTCGGCTTCGTGCTTTTCACGCTTACCTACCTGATGGTAGCCCTTGGGATTGCCACCTACATACCCGAACTATTCGCCACGGAAAACCGCATGCGCGCCACGGGCATCGCGGGCTCGGCCGGACGTCTCGCCGGCATCGCGGCACCGCAGATCGTCGTGCTGATGTACGCAAGCGGGGGAATCAAGGATGTCCTCTGGGTCATTATTGGCACATTGCTGGCCATGGCTGCCGTGCTGGCCTTGTTCGGCGTCGAAACGAACCAGCGCTCGCTCGAAGAAATTTCACAGCAGGAAGACGAACCCGTTCCCGCTCCGCTGACGGGCCACGAAGTCCCGCGCGAGCAACACCACTAACCCTGGAAGATCGATCATGACAAGCAACATGAAAAGACGTGCCCTGAAAGACAAGCTCTCCGGCAACGATATTGTGGTGGCGCCGGGTGTATTCGACATGATCTCCGTGCGGCTCGCCGACACGATGAACTTCGATTGCCTGTATATGACGGGTTTTGGAACGGTTGCATCCTATCTCGGCGTACCGGATGCGGGCATTGCAACCTACACGGACATGCTTAACCGTGTGACCGGGTTTTGTGCCGCGAGCAACACACCGGTTATCTGCGACGGCGACACCGGTTATGGGGGATTGCTAAACGTTGCCACCACCGTTCGCGGGTATGAACATGCCGGCGCCGCCGGCATCCAGTTGGAGGACCAGGAGTTTCCGAAGAAGTGTGGCCATACGCCCGGCAGACGCGTGATCGCCGCCGAAGATATGGTCAAGAAGATCCAGGTGGCAACACAAGCGCGCCAGGATCCCGATTTCCAGATTGTCGCCCGGACTGACGCGCGCACATCGTTAGGACTCGATGAGGCCTTGCGTCGCGGGGAGGCCTACGTGAAAGCGGGCGCCGATGTGCTGTTTATAGAGTCACCCGAAAGCGCCGAGGAACTGGAGCGAATCGGGAAGTCGTTTGACGTTCCGTTGCTCGTGAATATTGTCGAGGGTGGCCGCACGCCGCAATTGACACCCGCGGAACTTCAGGCACTCGGTTTTTCAATCGCCATCTATCCCGCGTCCGGTTTTCTCGCGGTCGCAAAGGCGCTCGAGCGTGTCTACGACGAGATCAAGGCGCTCAAAGGGACTATCCCCTCGCAGACAGACATGTATTCGTTCGCAAAAATGTGCGAACTGATGGGATTCCCGGCAGTGTGGGATTTCGATAGGAAGTACGCAGAGTAAAGAGGTAAGGGGAAATAGCTGGCGCCCAATCTCACTTACTGCGAAATAACTGACGAGAGGTCCGGCTGAATCCTCTCGGCACGTTCAAAACCAATATGCGGTGCCGACGACCCGGTACAAGTATTTCCATTTTCCCCTTGGCCTTGATACGGGTTTTATCCATTTTCCAGCCTCGCATGACAATCGTATTCGCGCTGGCGGCTTGCTCGTTCGGCGCGCGTGGGCAGAGCGCGAAAGGCTCGCTGCATAGTACGTCGGCGGGCGGCCTCATGTCGGCGAACAGCACCACGGAGACCTCCGGGCTGCTGTCCTACGTGGGCGAGATCACGGGTGAAGGGCAACAGCTCCCTGTCACGCGAATGGATGGTTCGGCAAGCGGGACGCTATTGCAGGCCGGCGGCGCGGGCGGCCAGTTTTCCACGCCGAAGATGGTCGTGAGCACCGGCGTGCGGCAGGTCGGCAAGCAGGAGCAACTCGACACCGTTGTGGGCAAACTCACGTGCTGGCCTGTGAGCTACGACAAGACGCAGTCCGGCACCGTGACCATGATGGGCAAGACCAATACCAATACCATCAATAGCGTCACGCGGGTCGTCGATCACTTTTGCCCATCGACGGGATTGGTGATGCGCAAGGACATGACGACCAACGGCAAGCAGGCGTCGCAGGTCGTTACCGCACTCAAATAACGTATTGTCTATTGTTTAATTTTGGAGGAGCGTCATACATGCTGGTCAAAAGAAGTCTCGTTTTCCTGGGCTTGGCGTTGAGTTGTGTTGCGGTTCATGCGCAGACCGCCGATCAGTTGCAGAAGGCCACGGCGACGGGTGTGATCGCATCGGGCTCCAACGCGCGGGTCGCGGCTGATCTCTGCCAGTTTGACAAAAAACGAGTGGATTCCTCCAAGGCTGTGCAGAAGCAGGCCTTCGCCGCCGACAAGAACTTCGAGTCGGACTGGAACACCGGGTGGCAGCAAGGACAGGTCAGCGTGGCGAACTACACGAAGCTGAAATCGACCAACGCGCAAGATTTCGAACAAACGAAGTCCGATACATGCAGTGGTATCGCGGAAGATATGAAGCCGTAACGTCAGCGCAATTCAAGCGTTGCTGCGCGCGTTCGTGACGCCGGCTTGATACGTGGTCGCTCGGCGGCACCCCATGGCTTGAGCATCCTGTCCACGTATGGTCATGGTGATTCTGTCCGTCGCCGCCATCGCAGCCTCGGGCGCCATGGGAAACCTGGGGCATCAGGCACCGGCAAGCAACGCACCCGCGCCAGGGACGACAGGCTCAAGCTTGAGTCTGTCCAGCATGCCGCGGACCGTGCATACCGCCGTCGAAACGGTGCGGATTCCCAGCATGTCTTCAATGCGCTGAATCGCCGGCAATGAAGGCATTTGGACGCACGCGGACGCGACTACTACGTCCGCGCCTTCAGTGTTCAGGCGCCGAACGTCATCAACCAGCTGCATTGGGTCGCGCAGACCGACTTCAAGGTTGTCGGGAATCTCAAAGCAGATGGAATCGATTACCTCAATTCCTTCGTTCTCGATATAAGCGACGACGAGGTCGGTCAAGGGCCGCATGTACGGCGCCATAAGCGAAATCCGCCGTGCGCCCAGGGTCTTCAGACCTTCTACCAAAGCGCCTGCCGAGGTCATGACCGGCGCAAGACAATGATTGGCACGAGCAGCTTCCAACAGTTCGCGTTCAGTTTCCCGGTGATATCCGAGCCCCATCGCCATGATTGCGACCAGGCACGCCGTACTCATGACATCGACACGAGCGTCGGCAAGTTCCGCCGCGCAGCGCAAGCCTTCCTTGTTCATTGCGACCAGTTCCTCCTTCGTGACCTTGTGCATTCTCATCCGGCTCGAATGGAACGTGAACCGCTCCGGCCGGATGGCTTCACGAGCGCGCAGCATGGCGGGAATTTCGGTTTCCATGGTCGTGTTCGAACTCGGAACGATTTGCCCAATACGAAAACTACGAGACATTTTTCTCTCCATCAAAATAAAATAAGGTATCCAAAATGATAAACAAGCCGTCAAATGAATCTCGGCCGTACCCGTGTTCCCACGAGATACCACGATGCCTCACGGCCGGCTGCCGGGACAAAGTCATCTATTGGCGCTAGAATCGCGACGCATGCAGTACGCGCCGCGCTTCAATCCATGATCCCACGCCGGTCGAAGCCTATGCCCGTAGGATGAAGGTTTCCGGGCGCGTTGAAAACTTCTCAATGTTCAGCACAGGCATCGCCAAACGCGATGGCCGCAATCCATCAGAAATTCGACCATAAGGAGCGAGGATGCGTGTTTCAGCAGATCGCCCGTTGCGCCTTGACATGGAGTCCCTGCGTATTTTCGTGGCTGTAGTCGAGGAGGGAAGCATTGCCGCGGCTGCAGCCCGTACGCACATCGTGGCGTCGGCCGTCAGCAAACGTGTGTCGGACCTCGAAGAGGATGCCGGTACGCCACTGTTATATCGCCACAGCCGCGGCGTGCACCCTACGCCTGCCGGCGAAGCGCTCTATCATCATGCAAAACGGCTAGGTGAGCATTTGCAGCAGATTTCGGATGAACTCTCTGAATACTCAGACGGCATAAGAGGACATGCGCGGATCTATGTAAACTTCACTGCAATGGTCCAGTATTTGCCAAACGTGTTGCGCTCGTTTCTACGCGCAAATCCAAAAGTGCGAATCGATATGGTCGAGAAGTCGAGCGATGAAGTGGTGCAGGCAATTGCAAGCGGCGTTGCCGATATCGGCATCTGCTCGGCCGCCGCGGACGCCCTCGACGACCTGCAGTGGCGCCCGTACAGCGTAGATAAGCTGGTCGTGATCGTGCCGTCGGATCATCGACTCGCCGCACGCACAAGCGTGAGCTTTGCAGAGACTCTGGAGGACGACTTCATCAGCATGCCTTACGGTACGTCCATTCCGAAATTGTGTCGTGCCGCCGCTGAGCATGGCGGCAAGCGGCTGCGCGTGCGTATAGAGGTGACAAGCTTCGAGGGCGTGCGCAACATGGTAGGCGCGGGTCTGGGGATCGGTGTATTGCCCAAGGGCAGCGTGACACCCTACATGCATTCGGCGCCGTTTTGCGTCATCGAGCTGGACGAACCGTGGTCGTTACGGCCGCTGCTGACAATCGCACGTAATTTTGAAACGTTGCCGCTTCCCGCGCGCATGCTGGTCGACCACCTCGACAAACACCGGGGCAACGTGTCATGACGACGGGATAGACCCCGCGGTTCAGCGAACAATGGTGGGCAAACAGCCAAACCGCTCCTTGAACCGCTCGGCAAACCGGGTGCGGGATTTGTACCCGCAGGCGTGGGCGATATGAGGGATGGTCCATGCCGTGGTCTGCATCAGCATCATGGCGTGATGCATTCGTACGTCGACCAATAGATCTTCGAAGCGCGTCTGCTCACCGGCCAAACGCCGCCGTAATGTTGCTTCGCTCATGGCGAGCTCACGACTTGCTTCCCGAGCAGTCCAGTGACGTTCCGGCGCCTCGCTGACCAGGCTACGCAAGCGTTCGGATGTACTGGACTGCAACGTGTCGTAGGCGAACAAATGACTTCGCTCTGAAAGCGCGGCCAATAGATCCATCAGGCGGTGCCGGAGCCGCTGATCGCTGATCTGGCGTGCTTCAATGCTTTGTACGCAATGCTGGAGCGTCGACGCCAGATCGTCATCAAGCGGAACCTGCTGGAATGGCGTCGGCCGATTCCCGATTGCGTGCGTTGGTGCGTGCTGGCGATGAAACTCGGCGAGCAGCCCGGCAGAGAAGGTCAGGAAGATCGAACGGAAGCGCTGGTCGTCGCCGCCCGGTTCCTTCAGCACATCCGCGCAAGCGTGCTGGTCGATGAGAATCAACCCCGACGGCGCGTCGGCGGTCAGCCGGACCGCCCCGTCGTCAAGCGTTATACGACCAGAAACCACGAACAGCAGCGTCGCCTCGAAGAAGCGAAAGCGCTGTGTATTCTGGGGATGCCGCAAGCAAGGCCGGGCCAGGCCACACAGGTTGCGCCTTGATACGGGCATCCCCGAAGCTGGATGCCCGCTCGTTGTATTCACCGGCTCCGTCATGCCGGGGAACCGTAGCGGGGCATCAAGCACAGCGTGTGGCGAGGACATGGTCAGATTGCGGACGAGGTGTTTAGTTACTCTGAACCTTCGGGTTCAGGCTGTACAAGCCGGTCAGGCTGGCTTGGCCGAGTACAGGTGCCGAGGCAAGTGCGGCGCGCACGCTCGCCCCGGTCAGCGGACCCTTGATTTCCAGCGACGAGGTGGCGAGCGCATAAACCGTAAAGATATAACGGTGAACAATGGCGTCGTTCCACGGCGGGCAGGGACCATCGTAGCCATAATATTCGCCTTTCATTTGCTCGTCATTCGCAAACCAGCCCGTATAGTCATTGATGCCGTGACGCCAGTCATTGAGTGCTGCGGGGCCCGCCTTGCCTCGCGGCGTCACGCCCTCTGCATGCGCGCCGGCCTCGATTTCGGTCGTGGTGGCCGGAATGTCGAGCAGCAGCCAGTGGAAGAAGTCGACGCGAGGCAGCGAGGCCGGGACTTCGCGATCGGCCTGGTTGACGTCGTCGCCGCGGCTCGGCACATCCGGGTCATGGCAGACCACGACGAATGATTGCGTGCCTTCAGGCACTTGAGTCCACGCCAGATGCGGATTGCGATTCGACGATAAGGCGACGTGCGAAACCGGATCGATAACCGCAAAAGCAAATTCTCCGGGAATTTTTTCGTTGTCTTTAAAGCTCTGACTGATGAGTTGCATGGTGACGTATGTCCTGCGCGTGAATAGGGAAATGGGGCATGGGGTGACGGAAGAGTGCCCATCGAGATGCTGGGTGCATTGTATGGACGCAAGGCAAGCCGTCGTCTCCTTATCCGATCAAATTTCCGATCATTCTCGGGCATTTGACTGTATCTGAGAATATTTGGCTATGGGGCACGGTAGAGTGCAGCACCAGCGAGGGTGTTTTGGCTCGATACGGCGGTCGCAAGCAGGTGCGATCCGAATTGCCCGTGTATTTATCCGTCAGTCTTTTGCAGCAGTCGGCAATTACGGTGAAGCTCGATCCACTTTCCTTGAGATTGTTCGTCCGGGTCGTCGAAGACGGCACGATCGCCAGCGTGGCGGTACGCGAGCACATTGCCTCGGCTGCGATCAGCCGGCGGCTCAGCGAGCTCGAGGATGCGCTCGGCACACAGTTGCTGGTGCGAACCAACAAGGGCATCAAGCCGACGTCCGCCGGCATCAGTCTTACGGTCATGGCGCGCGACCTGCTTGACGATTTGCAGAACATCGTCACGCGCATGCAGGAGCATTCTGCCGGGCACCGCGGCTTGGTACGCCTTCTCATCAATATCTCCACGGTGTCGACTTTCATACCGCCGCTCGTCAAATCGTTTCTCGATCGGTATCCGGACGTGCAACTGCGGCTGATGGAGCGCGATAGCCTCTCGATTACCGAGGGTGTCGCCGAGAATCTCGCCGATATCGGTATCTTTACCAGCCTGCCGCACAGCGCCGATATCGAGGTCTATCCGTTTCGCCGGGACGAACTGAAGGTGCTGGTGCGAAGTGATCATCCACTAGCTGAACGCTTGTCCGTCACGTTCGCCGAAGCGCTGGATTTCGAGCACGTGGTGCTGCGTACAGGCACGCACTTACGCTTGCAGATGTTGACGGCCGCCGGGCAAGCCGGCAAATCGCTGCGCTCCAAGGTGGAGGTGACGTCGTACGACGCGCTCTGCAAGATGGTCGAATGCGGCGTTGGGATTTGCGTGCTGCCAGCCGGCATTGTCGATATCTACACACTGTCGAATATGCGCACGCTGTCGCTGGACGAGCCATGGGCCAGCCGCGAGTTATCCGTCTGCGTGCGCCGCCTCGATGCACTGCTACCCGCGGCACGACTGTTCTTCGATCATCTGCGCGCCAACTGCTGAGCCCGTACCGGGTGCCATCGCATATTGCGATGGCACGGTCGCAACTCACTGATGTACAAGGGCGCTATTGCGCTCCTACGATATGCCGGTTGACGTGTACGTGCGCCAAGCGTGCGCCCACACCACTCACATGCCGGGCAACCGAAACCTTTCCTCAAGCCGATGCTGGTAAAGGTGCGTTGTTGATAAATGCATGAAATCAGGCAAAAAAATTGGAGGAGCTATGGAGACGCTAAGCCGCGCACCGGCAACGGAAATTGAGGTTTCGTCGCGATTCGTGCGTTACGCGACATTGGGCGGTACATGGGGCGCATGGTTGTTCGACGCACTGGATGCAACCATCTTTAGTTTCGTTATCCTGTCAATATCAAACACCTTCGGGGCAACACTCGGGCAGGTCGTGTCGATCGCGGCGTGGTTCCTGCTTGCGACCGGCATTGGCGGGCTGCTGCTGGGAAACCTCGCAGACCGGATCGGACGCAAACGTGCACTGTTGGTCTCGGTACTGACCTATGCGACCGGTACGTTGCTATGCGGTTTCGCGCATAGCGTGACCGAACTCAGCGTGTACCGCTTTGCGGTGGGCGTCGGGGTGGGTGGCCTGTGGTCTGCTGCGGTGGCGCTGGTCGGCGAAGTCTGGCCGGCCACGAGCCGCGCCAAAGCCATGGCGCTGATGCAGACCGGGTGGTCGGCGGGCAGTCTGCTAGCGGCGATCTTTGCGTGGACGCTGCTTGATGCCTCCGACCCTGCGTCGTGGCGGCATCTGTTCATTGTGGCGGCGATACCTGCGTATGGCGTTGCGTTGCTGATCCTGGTGTTTGTCAAGGAGTCGCCGGTCTGGCTCGAGAACCGCGAATTCCTGCGCAACAACAAAAACAAGGCAGGGCTATTGGAGATTTTTAAGGGAGATCTGCGCAAAACGACGCTGCTTGCACTCGCGATCTCAATCCTTGGCATGTATGGGTACTGGATCATCATGACCTTTACGCCAACCTACCTGCAGAGTGTCTTGCACGTGCGGATCGATCAGGCTCCGGTATTCCTGGTATGGACGGGCCTGGGTGCAACGCTCGGTTATGTGCTCTATGGAGAGTTGGCCGAGCGCGTCGGACGGCGTCAGGCGTTCGCCGCTTTCTTTTTCGGAATCGCGCTGGCCATTCCGGTCTTCGCTTATGGTGCACGCATGATTCCGCTGCAAGACGGCCGGCTTGCGTGGACGACTGGAAACATTGCCATCATTGGTGTGCTTTCCGCTTTGCTCGGCTTTTTCACTGGCTATTTCAGCGGGTTTGGCGCTTGGTATGCGGAACTGTTTCCAACCAGCGTCCGCTCTACGGCCGCGGGGTTTTGCTTCAACTTCGGTCGCGTCAGTGCGATCGCGGGTATCAAGCTGGTGCCCATGCTGATCCCGGTGCTGGGTTTCACGCTGACCTATTGCATGGCCTCGATGACCTACTTGTGCGCTGCCGCACTGGTGTTCACATTGCGCGAGACGCAGGGTACGCAACTCACGAGCGGAAATTGAGCAGGGTTTCCAATCAACCGGAATCTCTTTGAGGCGCTATCGAGTCGGAACTATCGTAAGCGCTCAATCTGGCACACGCGGAACCATATGGCCGCGTGGTAACGGTCGCGTCAATCCGGTTCGGACCAA
>NZ_FCOK02000123.1 GCF_001544555.2 Caballeronia udeis
GGGTACTACGTTGCGGAGCACTATATGCAATGGAACCTTATGGGTACCTTAACGCTCGGGCTGCCGTGTCGAACCCGCCAAAGCGGGGGCTCTGCGCTGCGATATGGCGAGCATGATCGTTGCCTGCGAGCGCTGGATACCATCGCTCGAAGCATGATCGCAGTTGCTCATTCAGGACGGCAGTCCTCACCTGGAGAAGGCCATGCGCATGAGCCGGTCGCCACCCCATTTGCTGCCGCTTCACAAAGCGCTTGCTGACCACCTGTTTGACCGCCGACTCGACGAAGCTCGACGTGATCGGCTCGCCATGACGGTAGCGATCCCCGTAGTTCACGATAAAGCGCTGGTTGCGTATGAGCTGCCTCGCCGCGTGCCGGTCGAGCCGGCTTCGCACCAGCACGTCGAGCGCCGCGCCATGTTGGTCCACCGCACGCCACAGCCAGTGCTTCCTGCCGTTGATCGTGACCACCACTTCTCCCGGTGCCACTTGTCGCCGCGCGCCAGGCGGTGGACCGGATACGCCGTGCAATGCCCGGCCCGAACTTCACCGACCAGCGCCGCACGGTCTCATAGGTGAGTTCAATGCCACGGACGGACAGTAACTCCTCGACCATGCGCAGGCTCAGCGGGAAACCGTAGTACAGCCGTTCCGCGTAGCTGATCACATCAGGTGGAAACCGGTAGCCGGAATAGAAAATGGTGTAGGTGGCCGGCGCGCGCTGCGGCAAAGTGGTTCGTGTCATGCCCAGGATTGTCGCCGCATCTCCCTCAACTTGCCAACAACGTGACAACACCGTCGGAAGAGCGACGTTGGCTACCGACGAGTCGAGGTGGCCCAAAAATAAGCCCAGCAAGACCGACAATACCGCCCATTAGTTGGCGCCGAACGATTCGTCGTCGAGCGCCGTCTGTGCGATCCGCTGCATGCGATTGCTTCCCCGCGCTCCATTTTCAGTGATGGCCTATCTTGAACGCGGACACGCGTTAGCGACACCGGCCCTAACCCGCAGCCCGCGTAGTCCAGCCGAGCGCGCACAACTCAGAAAGCATGCGCGATTCCGACTACCACCGCGAGCTGGTTGGCGCCGGTCGCGACCGGGGTGGTCGACCCTGTCGCACTCAAGGCAGACTTCGCGCTGTTGATGACGTACGTGACATCCGTGTATAGCGTGGTGCGCTTGGACAACAGATAGTCTGCGTTGACGCCAGAGCTGATGGCATGCGCCGAGACCGTCCGAAATGCGTGATAGTAAGAACCAGCCGAAACTTGAAACGATGGTGTTACCTTATAGCGAAGGCCTCCGAACGCCATAGTCTGCGGCGGTGACGCAGCGAACGTAGCGGCAATGTCGTTCAGAAGGAGTTCGTAACCAGCGTACAGGGTCGCATTGCCGAAAATCCACGAACCGCCCACGAGATAGCGCCGCTCGCTGTCGCCAGACGAGGCAACACTCGTCCCTTGACGTTGCTCATAAACGAAGCTCAGATTAAATGGACCTTGGCGATACCGGCCACCGATATCAAATTGCTTTCCAACCCGGAACTCTCCCGGCACCTGGGCACCATTCGCAATCGTCGAATCGTAGCCAAAACTGTAGAGCACGTTCAGTTCGAACGGACCGGTGTGCCCCAGATATTCGAGCGCGTTATCGGCCCGTCCAACAAACTGCGCATCTTGGGCCGACAAGCCATAGCTGGAGTAGTTGAGAGGGTCGAGCGCCAGGAAGAAGCGATACATAGGCGTCATCTGCCGGCCAGCCATTACGGCACCGAACTTATTGCTCTCCAGACCAACGAACGCTTGGCGGCCGAACAACCGTCCTCCCTGCTGCAGGGTACCGTTATTCATCGCGAAGCCCGATTCGAGCGTGAATATCGAGCGAAGACCCGCCCCGAGGTCTTCCTTGCCAGTGAAACCCCAACGAGAATTTATGCGATTGCCGGTGTTGACACGAAACAGGTTCCCGGATCCCTGCTCGGATGCGTGGGTGACATACTCGACGCCAGAGTCAAGAATGCCGTAGAGCGTTACTGATGACTGAGCGTGAGCTGCAATAGTTGTCGACGAACATATCGTAGCGGCGAGCACTGTCCTCAACAGTCGCATACCATGATTCGATTCCAAGCTAGTCTCCTTATTGTGAGTAGTTGTACTAACATAATATTCACGCGATGCGTGTCGACCATTTTTCGTTTCGTATCCGAACTTGCTGGCCGAATTAGACCTGTGCGATGCGTTTGCTCACGAACAACATCGCTATCAGACCGATGACGGGCCCGATGGCGAGCGTAAGCACGGCAAGCACGATGGAATGTGTCCCGCCATAGACGTGTCCGACAGCCAGAGGAGACACAGCGCTACCCATTTGCCAAATGGCGTTTGTCCAACCAGCGCTCGCTCCAGCCAGACGTTTTCCGGAAGCGTCGCTCACCTGTGCCATAAGCACCGGCAGGTAACCATATGAGAACGCGCCCAGAACCGGAGCGACCATATAAAACTGCGCGACCGTCGAGCACGTTCCGAACACCACAAGAGTGATGGCAAACGCGACCAGAACCAAAATGGACATGAGCCGACGCGAGATTCCCGGCAGGTCGGAAATCCAGCCGAGCGTAGGTTTCGCAATGACCGCGCCGATGCCGAAAGACGCGATAATAGACCCCGCCACGACGGGAGAAATGCCGTATTGCCGTGTCATCAGCACATTTCCCCATGCGCCGAAGCCAACAGTCGCCCAGAGACCGCCGCAACCAGCAATGGAAAGAAATATCAGATTGCGATTGCGCAAGAGACTAAGCATCTCTTTCGCACTGTTGCGGGCCGGAGCTCGTTCGCCAATCGGGCGATTCTTGAGAAACAGAAGAGAGACTATGCCCCAGGCGAACGTGGCAATGCCGAGCATGCGAAACGCGCTGGCCCAGCCGTACTGCGCGGAAATAGTAGGCACGATTGCATTGGCGAGGACCACGGCAAGCGATGTCGCCGTGGTGTAAATGCCCATCGCTCGACCGCGGTCTCGCGTGAACCACGCAGGAATCACCTTCATTCCGGCTGAATAGTCAGCTCCGGCTGCGAAGCCCATTGCCAGTTGAATCAGAATGCCCACCGCCAACGAGGTCGTCTCGCCGAAGAAGAACGTGCAGACACCCAGCGGAAGCAAGGCGAGCGTCATCATGGCTCGACCGCCGAGAAAATCGGTCAGCATGCCTCCGAGAATGTTTGCAACCACATATCCCGCATAGAAGGCCGTAACAAAGGCACCTAGTAGCGACACCTTGATACCGAGCGATGCGCCAACAGGCGCTGCTACCGTGCTCCACGCGACGCGGTCGACGTAACTGAGAAGAAATGCTGCCCACACAATGAACAGAGCAACCCAGCGGTAGGGGCTCGCCGCCGTTTCACCGACGCTTGACGCGGTCCAGTCCGCGCCCGATGCGTCACTCGATGACGTCAGGTTTTTTCCCACGACTCCTCCATGCAGGGCGTGCGTACGCCGCCCTTATTCTTCTTCGGTTTTGACATCCGGCGCTTAAGGCGCGCCGGCGGGTGATGCCGGGTTGCGGCGTTACAGGTCCAGCACAAGTCGCTTAGACTTCGCGCGCGAGCAGCAAGGTAGAAACTGATCGTTACGCGACTGCTCTTGCGGAGATAGAAACAGGTCTCGATGCTCCGGCTCGCCGTCGAGGACGCGCGTGAGGCAGGTCCCACAAATGCCCTGCTCGCACGAAACGGGCACATCAACTCCAGCGTCCGCTAGCGCCTGCGTCACCGTGCGGTCTGCGCGGATGGTCACGGTCTTTCCAGTGCGTGCAAGGCATACTTCAAAGCTGCAATCGGCCGACGTGTCGACGGTGGGAGCCGAGAAGAACTCGTAATGCACCCGACTCTCTGGCCACCCGCTTGCACTCGCTGCATCAAGCACCGCGTTCATGAAGCCTTGCGGCCCGCAGACGTAGAGATGCGTGTCCGGGGCTGCGTCTTTGAGCAGCGCATCAACACGAAAGCGTTGGTGCTCATCCTCGTCGTCGAAGTGACAGTGAACGCGCTCATTCCAAGACGCGCCCGCGAGCCGCTCGAGGAAAGCCGCACGCGAACGCGAGCGTGCACAGTAGTGCAGTTCAAAATCTTTACCGGTACGGTCGAGGTGATGTGCCATGCAAAGCAACGGAGTGAGCCCGATACCCCCGGCCAACATCAGGTGCTTCGCAGGAACGGACGCGAGCGCGAAGTGATTGCGAGGCATACTGACGCTCAGTTCGTCCCCTTCTTTAACTGCATCGTGCAAGCCTGCCGAACCACCTCGCGACTGCTCTTCGCGTAACACGGCGATTTGATAACGCGAGCGCTCGTGGGGCGCGCTGCAAAGCGAATACTGCCGCACGTGTCCGGTTGGCAAGTGGACATCGATGTGTGAGCCAGCATCGAACGCGGGCAAATCACGACCGTCTAAACTTGCGAATTCAAAACTGACGATGCCGTCAGCCTCGATATTGCGCCGCGCAACTCGCACCATCATTGTGGAATTCTTCATGGCTACCACCGTCACATAATCGACAGGCCACCGTCTACCATCAGCGTGGTGCCGGTGATAAACGATGCCTCATCGCTCGCAAGCCATAGAATCGGCCATGCGACCTCCTCAGGAGACGCCCAACGTTCTAACAACGACGTGTCTTGCCTCTGCGTTTTGAGCACCTCTACACTTTTTCCAGCAGCCTGTGCACGATTGACGTGGAAATCAGTCAGCGTCGAGCCTGGGCATATTGCGTTGGCACGCACACCGTGTGCAGCCTCCTCGAAGGCAAGCGTGCGAGTCATAGCGAGCATGCCGGCCTTGGTTGCATCGTAGAGGCCCATGCCCTTGCGGCCGGTGACTGCGTAACAGGACGATACGTTGACGATGCTTGCCGAGCCCGCCGCACGTAACAACGGCAAAGCAGCCCTGCAGTAGTTCGAGGCGCCCACCAGATTCACTGAAACCATGCTTTGCCATTCTTCCGGCGTCGCATCGGCAAGCGTGCTGTAGTTACGCATCGCGGCATTGTTGACGAGCATGTCAAGCCGGCCGAACACGCGCTCGGCAAGCTCGACCGCCGCAACAGCTTGGTCGGCGTTCGCTACGTCTGCGACAAACGTTTGAATCCTTGCTGCAGCATCCCGGGTGAGCAAGTCGTCTGCGACGTGCGCGAGAGCTTGTGGATTTGTGTCGACGAGGACGACGGCAGCGCCTTCCTCACAGAACAAACGTGCGGTGGATGCTCCAATGCCGCCTCCGCCGCCCGTAATCAGCGCGACTCTGTCTCTTAGTCTTGAACCTTGCATCTCACGCCGGCGCGGTGCCGGCCTCCTTATACAGAGATGAATAATGAGTGATGATCTCGCTCAGATGGAGTAGATCGGCTGTCCCTTCCCATCCAAGAGATGGATGACAGCCCACTCTTGCGGTTTCTGGTCACGCGGGAGCAAGGCGCCGGCCGCGCGCACGCGCTGCTGGTCTGCATCGATTGCGGGCGGGTCGGTGTCAACCTGCAAAGCGGTAGCTGCTTCATAGAGCATGCGTCGAGCCATTACGATGGCGCGGTCCGTTGGCAACAGCTTCTCCTTACTGTGGTCCTGAATGGGACCCATGCTTTCCTGTAGCGACGCATCCTGCATTGCGAAGCCGAAGACGCCTGAATATGCGCGCTTGTCCTTTTGGGCCTGACGGTCAATCAGATAGTCGTTGTCCTTGTTTGCCCTTGGACGGAACGTGCCCGGCTCGTATTCGCAGTGAATGCCCTTACCCGCGTTCAGGTCGTTCATCTCCTCCTCGGACAATGGACGGTCCGGACGAAAGTTGATACTCCAAGCCCAGCAGGTGTGATCGTCAATCGGCACCCAGACGTGACCTGCTAGTGAATGGTCGCCAAACGGCGGGATGAGCGTGTACCACGGGAAGAGGTACTGCGTGATTCGCCAGTAGTAAGAATCCGGCTCGCCATTGCGACGCCCGAAGAGCGTGAGACCGAACGGCTGCTTCTCGATTTCGAAGATGACGTTCCCATCCGCCTTGATGTAATCGAGCGCTTTGGTGCCTTGGTGCATCGGGTCTTCGTCGACTTCGTAGCGGTGCACGTACGAGACGTGGCTCGTGTCGATGCCGCCTTCCATAGCCTGCAAATAGTTGGACTCTTGCAGACGTTTGGAAACGAATACGTGGTCCGCCGGCAAATTGCACCATTCGAGGTCCGGCGGTGTCGGTTGCTTATCTTTGGGCCCCATGTAAGCCCAGACAATGCCGGCGCGCTCGATACAAGGGTATGCCGTGATGCTCATGTGGTTGCACGCTTGCGGCGCGGACGGCACCTCGACGCAGTTTCCATTTCGGTCGAATTTGAGGCCGTGATACGAGCAGCGGATGCCGTTCTCCTCGTTGCGCCCGAAATAGAGCGACACACCGCGATGCGAACAGAACTCGTCAATCAGCGCCGCATTGCCGTCCGAATCCCGAAACGCCAGCAACTTTTCTCCGAGGATTTGCACGCGCACTGGCGGGCAATCTGGTTCCGCAATTTCGCTCACCAGCAGAATAGGCACCCAGTAGCGCCGCATCAGGTTACCCATTGCTGTGCCGGGACCTGTGCGCACGAGCGTTTCCGACATGTTCTTGTCCATGCTCCAACTCCAAATCGTATGTAAGTTTGTCCGTCTGATGAGACTGTGTTCTCATTGTACGGACACGAAATTTGAAGTCAAGCATCTACGGTTAGGTAGTTTCTCTACAATGGCGCAGACGGCATCGCCCAAGGGGACAGCGGAACATGGAAGAAAAAAAGGCGCACGAGAGCGTTCGTGCGGTTGAGCGAGCTTTAGAAATACTTTTGGCGTTCAGACCGGGAGACGAATCTCTAACCGCCGCTGAGTTGCTTGGGAGAGTGAACCTGAGCCGTCCGACGTTGTATCGGCTGCTAAATACATTGGAGCAGGCCGGGTTCCTCGCATCGTCAGGTGAACCGCAGCGGTTCCACTTGGGAAGCTCGGTAGCTCAATTAGCCCACGTCTGGCTGAGCGAACACAGAATCGCCGAGCTGGCGCACCCTGTGCTGCGTGACCTTTGGGAGGCGACATCCGAGACCGTGGCTCTGTTTGTTCCAGACGATACGTATCGACTTTGCGTGGCGGAACTGGAGAGCCATCAGCCGCTTAGTTTTCGACGCGGTGTCGGATACCGTGAAAAGCTTGTGCGCGGCGCCAGCGGCCGCACCATTCTTTCGCAGATGCGACTCACACCCGACGAATTAACGCGTTATCTCGTCGACCCTACCCAGGACGTGTCGGCGTTGATTCACGACATCGAACAAATCCGTTCAAAAGGGTTCGGTACGAGTCACCACGAATTGATTGATGGCGCGGTCGCCGTGGCCGCGCCTTTCTTCAACGGGGCCAATCAAGTCGCAGGTTCGCTATGCATCTTTGGTCCGAGCGTCCGGGTCACTGAGCAGCGGGTCGAGCAGTTCGCAGAGTTGCTAAAGCGTGCAACCGTCGCTCTATCTCGGCTTCTCGGTCAGCAAGTGTCCTGAGAACTTGGGGCTATGGGCCCACACGGACACCCTTCATTGCTCAGTACAAACCTAAAGGCAATGTAGGCGACATTTTGATGACAGGGTCCGCCCTTACCACGAGCACCAGTTGGCAGCGTAGCCGTCTCTGCGATCACATTTGCAAATGCGATAAACAGGATAAGCGATACCACGCTGGATTTCCCGAAGGTTAACTAGTCGAGAAAGGTGCCGCTGCCGGCAAACGTCAAGGTGAGGTATGCCGACTGACAACGGGGCGCTTGAAGTCGTGTGGACGCTAAGCTGCCATCGCCCTAAGCGCCAAAACCCAGCCAAACGGTCGCACCGCTTGCGATCAAATTACGACGTCATGCAGTTTCTTGAGTTAGTCGCCGCCAGTAAGCTGACGCGTTGTGCGGGGCCGGCAACCAGCGCACCGGATACCCCCTAACGCACCCCCACGACCCTCCTGCGGCGGCTTCAGCACTCAAGTATCGTTGTCAAATACCTGGCATCGTGATGAAACCAGGCAGCGCTTTCATGCGCTTGATCCAGCTTCGCAGGTTGGGATACTGATTTAGATCAATGCCACCTTCCCCGGCGAGCGCCGTGTAGGGAAAACATGCGATATCCGCTATGGTCGGGTGACCTAGTTCGAGCCATTCGCGTGTCGCGAGGTGTTCGTTCATGATTGTGAACACGCGATGTGCGCCCGTCTGCAATTTTTCCAGGTCGAGCGGGTAGTTAAGTATCTTGACGAGACGCGCACCGGCTGCGTTCATCACTTCGCCGCCGCCAGTCGAAAGCCACTGGACGATCTTTCCCATCGACGCAGCATCGTCCGGAAACCACTGGTTACTCCGGTCGTATTTCTTCGCGAGATACACCAGGATCGCCTGAGCGTCGCGCAGACGCAATTCGTCATCCTCAAAAATCGGAACTTCACCGAACGGATTAAGGGACGTGTATTTGTCGGTCTTATGCTCCTTGTTCACGAAGTCCACGATTTGAGCTTCGTGTTGCAGCTCGAGCAGGCTCATAAACAGGCGGATTTTGTAGCAGCTTCCGGACAATTCGAAGTCGTATAATTTGATCATGACGGGTCCTTTTAAATGGATGTTGTTTCATATCGCATCACGAAATCGATCGTGAGTAATGTGTCAGGTGATTCTCGATGAACGACTAGTACAACACCACCGAGCGGATCGATTCGCCCTTTTTCATCAGGTCGAAGCCTTCGTTGATGCGTTCGAGCGGCAGCGTGTGCGTGATCAGGTCGTCGATGTTGATCTTGCCTTCCATGTACCAGTCGACAATCTTCGGCACATCGGTGCGTCCACGTGCGCCACCGAACGCCGAGCCCTTCCACTGACGGCCCGTGACCAACTGGAACGGCCGCGTGCTGATCTCCTCACCCGCGGCCGCCACGCCGATGATGAACGACTGCCCCCAGCCCTTGTGCGTGCATTCCAGCGCCTGGCGCATCACCTTCGTGTTGCCGATACATTCGAACGAATAGTCAGCGCCGCCATCGGTCAACTGCACGATGTGATCGACGACATTCGGCACTTCGTTCGGGTTGATGAAGTGCGTCATGCCGAACTTCTTCGCCAGCTCGACGCGTCCCGGATTGATATCGACGCCAATGATCTTGTCGGCGCCCACCATCTTCGCGCCCTGAATCACGTTCAAGCCGATACCGCCCAGCCCGAATACCACCACATTCGCTCCGGCCTCGACTTTCGCCGAATACACGACCGCGCCGACACCTGTCGTCACACCGCAGCCGATGTAGCAGATCTTGTCGAAGGGCGCATCTTCACGCACCTCTGCGACCGCGATTTCCGGCACGACGATGTAGTTCGAGAACGTCGACGTACCCATGTAATGGAACAGCGGCTTCTGGTCGATGGAAAAGCGCGACGTGGCATCCGGCATCAAGCCACGGCCCTGCGTCGAACGGATCGCCTGGCAAAGATTGGTCTTGCGCGACAGGCAGAACTTGCACTGGCGACATTCCGGCGTGTAGAGCGGAATGACGTGATCGTCCTTCCTCACCGTGCCCACGCCCGGGCCGACATCGACCACAATACCCGCGCCTTCATGCCCAAGAATTGCCGGGAAGATGCCTTCCGGATCAGCGCCCGAGAGTGTGTAGTAGTCGGTATGGCAAATGCCGGTTGCTTTCACTTCGATCAGCACTTCACCGGCACGCGGACCTTCCAGATCGACTTCCTCGATCGTCAACGGTGCCCCTGCTTTCCATGCGATTGCTGCTTTGGTTCTCATTCTTCTTCCTTGAGTATTGAACCGCTAACGTTCGCTCATATAGTTTAGGATTCGCGCCTTAAGCCCGGGACGGGAACCTGAGCGGACGAGGTCCGCGAGATCCTGATCGGCGCGCTCTTTGTCGAAGACACGGTAGAGATGGTGTTGCGTGTCGCGATCGAGCAGTGTCGCAATACGCAGCGCGTCGGCGACTGCCTCGGGCCGCTCGTCGGTCTCGACGAGTTTGGTGACCAATCCGAGATTGAGAGCTTCCGGCGCATTCATCTGTTTGGTTTGTTCGAGAATCTCCCGCGCTTTCGCGTAGCCCACCAGGTCACCAAAACGTCGCGTGCCCAAAATAAGACCGAACCGTAAGCCGGGCATCCGGAAACCGGCGTCGGCCGCGCTATAGCGGTGCCGGCACACCGCAAAGAGGTCGACTCCCGCGCCGAAGTTGCGGCCGTGCGCCATTGCAACGGTAAGGCAAGGTGACGATGCTACGAGATGGAGCAGCGTCTCGATCCTCACCAGTCGCAACAGCAGATCGGCGTCTGTCTGCCTGTCCAGCTCACCCTGATCGAATCCGGCGCAGAAATTTCTGCCGTCACCCTGAAACACAAGCAACCTCGCGCCGCTCGCATGAGCGTCCGTTACGCCTTGAAGGAGCGCTTCAACCAGTTCTGCGTTAAGCGCATTCATCTTGTCGGGTCGATTTAGCGTGAACGTCCAGCATTCAGCGTCTCGCGCGACTTCGAGTACGTCAGTCATTGTTTCTCCTCGACCTGCCGCGCGTTGATGGCCGCGATGATCTCTTCAGTATGTTCACCGAGTGCAGGGGGTGCACGGCGTATCGGCAAACCATGTCCAGACAGCTTGATCGGGGACCCGAACGTGCGTGTCTCCACGCCGTTCGGCAGAGTTAGAGCTTGCACCCACTGCATGTGTTCGACCTGCGGGTCGGCAAGCACGTCTGAGTACTTGTTGATAGGTGCGCACGGCACGCCGGCCGCGCGGAATCGTTCCAGCCAGGACGGCGCCTCGCCGAAAGCAAAATCCGCTTCGAGCATCTGACGCAATTCATCCTGATGTCGCGCACGCTGACTCGGTGAGGCAAAGCGATGGTCTTCCAACCAGTCCGGATGTTCAAGGACCTTGCACACCGCCGCCCAAAGCGCGTTATTCCCGGCCGCCATGCCGAAATGACCATCGCGACATCGAAACACCTGGTACGGGGCATTGCGCGGATGAGCGGACCCCATCTTCACCGGGTCGTGCCCGCTGCCGAAGTATTCGGACGTCTGCAATGCGGCGATGCCGAGCGTTGCGCCGAGCATCGAGATATCAATATGCGAACCATGCCCCGACTGCGTGACCCGTCGCAATTCGGCTACGATCGAAAAGGCGGCATACAGGCCGGCAGAGAAGTCGGCCAGTGGGACGCCGCACTTGACGGGCGCGCCACCCGCTTCGCCGGTGATGCTCATGATGCCGCTCATCGCCTGCATCGTCAGATCGAAGCCGCCCTCCTGGGAGCGCGGACCGGTCTGGCCATAAGCGGAAATCGAGCAATACAGCAGCCGCGCGTTGATGTCGTTGAACGCGGTATAACCGAGGCCGAGCCGATCCATTACGCCAGGACGATTGTTTTCAATCAGCACATCCGCATCGGCAATCAATGCCTTTGCAAGCCGGACGTCGTTCGCGTCCTTCAAATTCAGAGCGACGGAGCGTTTGTTCCGATTTAGCGACGCGAAATTCTCGCTAAAGCCTTCGCTGATCGGGGGCCATGCGCGCAGTGAATCGCCGCCTTCCGGATGCTCGATTTTGACAAGATCTGCGCCCATATCGGCAAGCAACATTCCGCAAAAAGGCCCTGCAGCGACATTGCATATTTCGATGACCCGAACGCCTGCGAGCGCGAGTTCATTTTTCATTGCTTTTCCCATGAGAGTTCGATCGACGGCTACGCGCCGGAAAAGACGGGTACGACGAACAGATAGATGAAACCGACGAAAGTCCCGGCAGTCAGGAAGATCACCAACGTGAAGCCGAGCACGCGCTGCACGCCGACGCCCGCAATCGCAACCACTGGAATCGCCCAGAACGGTTGAAGCAGGCTGCCGGCCATTTCTCCGGCGGCGATCGCCATCGACGTGCCGGGCAACGAAGCGCCAAGATGCATGGCAGCAGGAATCGTGAAAGGACCTTGCACCGCCCAGTGTCCACCACCGCTCGGAATGAACAGTGTGATCAGGCCAGATGCGAGGTAGCTGAGGAACGGCAGCGTCGTGGCCGACGCGACACGGATGTAGGCACTGGCGACCACCTCTGCGAGGCCGGTCGCAGCCATGATTCCCATTATGCCGCCGTAGAACGGGTACTGCAGCAGCATCGGACCGGTTACCTTCGCAGCTTCGGTCACTGCGCCAACATAGCGACGTGGACTGCCGTGCAGGCACAGCCCGGCAAGCAGGAAAATAAAGATCACCGTGTCGATGTCGAGGCTGATGCCGTGGCGCATCCATTCGATCGTGAGATACGCGGCGCCCGCGACGACGAAGACCAGCGCACAGATACGCGACTCTTCGAGCGCGCCTGCGAACGATCGCCGACGCGGCGACTCGTCAGGAACAGGCGCGCCATCGGCGGCTTCGAGTGCGTCCTGTTTGGCCGCGATCATGTCGCTTTCCGCAGGCCGCATAAGGATGAAGATCACCGGGATCAGCACCATCGCGGCGAGGCCAGTTAGCAGGTTCCACGTTGAAAACACCGTATGCGACAACGGCACGACCATGTGCGTGTGCTGTTCGACCAGGTTAAGCGGATTGCCCGGCGAGGCGATCGACAATGCAATCGAGCTCGACATGCCGGTGAAAGCCCATAGCACCCACGAGCTATACCCGGCCGCGACGAGCCACGCAAAGTCTACGCGCACATGTTTGGCTACTTCCTTCGACAACATCGCGCCGACGACGAGTCCAAAGCCCCAGTTGAGAAACGTCGCTATCGCGCCGACCGTAAACACCAGCACGACTGCTGAACAGGGTCCGACTGCGAGCCGGCTGACACTTCGCAGACCACCCTTGATGACCGGTGCGCTGGCAAGCGCGTATCCGGTAACGAGCACGAGAACCATCTGGAACGCGAAGGTGAATATCCCGAATATGCCCTTGTACCAGCCTCCGAGAATAACCTCGGGTGTTCCCTTAGGGGCAACCGCAACGGCACACAGCGCGGTAAGCACCGTCAGCAGAATGACGATCACAAACGGATCTGGCATCAGCCGTTCGAACAGGTAGACGCACGACGCGACGGCACGCTGCATCAACGACTTTCCGCCCGGTAGGCTCGTGGACGGCGGTTGAGGCGCGACGACGAGCGGCGCGGAGGTTTCATGAGTTTTCACGGTTTGTCTCCAGGCATTGAGCCGAGTGCTTATGATGTGCCGGACATGTACGCTGACGTTGCGGGTGCGGGCTCCCGCAACGCTGCATAAGAGACGCTGTCAGCGTGCGTGCAGCAAGTTGATGTGATTACGTGCAACGGATGACGTCATACACACCTTCTTCACGTGGTCGCTGGCTCCCTGGCTGCGGGTGCCGGATCGGCGGCCGCGATCTGCAACTCGCGTTCTTTACGCTGCAAACCCATCAGGATTTGGCGCGCGCGTCTCAATGCCTTGTCGGTCTTAAGGAAGAGCTCGGAATAACCGTCGTCGGGAAACTCCATCATCTTTTGCTGACGCTCGAGTGCCCATTGGTCCTGCGCGACCACTTCCGGAAACATCTCCGCGACGCGCTGTGCAGTGGGCATCGTCGGATCGCTGAGTGTTCTATGCCAGTTCTTGCACGACACCGACCAGCGCCAGACCAGATTGCGTTCGTCGACCGGCATGTGAAGATGCAGCAATGTGTAGCCGCGCTCTTTGTCGGTGCCCAGGTCGCCGGGAGGCGCGACACGCATCACCACGCGCGTGAGACCAGGCGTAACCATGCAGTGCGTATGAATGCGTTCAACGGTGTCGTAAAGAAACCATTCCTTGAGGTAAGGCGGCTGCTGATAGCTGTCGACATGTCGCGTCGTCTTCACGTAGATGTAGCCTTCGCTCTCGCCTTCTTCCAGCTCGACCGGGATCTTGCTGTTTTCCTTATCTCCGATATTGCCGTCATGCAGCGGATAGAAATGTGTGATGTCGAGCAGATTTTCGATCAGCAATAGATAGTTCGCTGGAACGTGCAGTGGCACCGGTGAACCGATGGACAGATTGCCTTCGTCTATGATCTCGGGCGTGCGCGGCGGTGCCACGCGCTGTGCGGCCGCCGGATTGCCGGGCCACACCCATACCACCCCGTCCTGCTCCCGGACCGGAATGACACTAAGCCGCGCCTGCGGCGGAATGGCCTTGTCCGGCTGGGAAGGGATCGCAATGCATTTGCCGGTCGTGTCGTAGCAAAGGCCGTGATATGCGCATTCAAGACGTCCGCCGTCCAGCAGCTTGCTTTGCGACAACGGAAATCGTTTGTGGCAGCAGCGATCGTCGAACGCAACCACTTCGCCCCTGTCGGAGCGCCACATCACTACGGGCCGCCCGACGATCTTGTGCCCCTGCAATTCGCCCTCGGCAAACTCGGACGAAAACCCGATCGGATACCAGCAATCCTTTACGAATTCGAATGTGCTCATGGTGACACCGTCTCCAGTTAGTTTTAGAAGGCGCACAACGGCGCCTTGAGGCAATTCGGTAATACAACTAAAGGTCCAGAACCAATGAAGCGCTTTTAGCGCGGCTGCAGCAGATCATGACGAATTCTTCGCGATCCTCTTTATCAAGCACCGAATCTCGATGTAGCGGGTCCCCTGACAGATAGCGAGTCATGCACGCGCCGCAATAACCCTCCCGGCAGGACGTTTCAACTTCGACGCCATGCAGCTTCAGGGCATCGACGATCGTCTCGCCCGGATGAACGGTGAAGCATTTCTTTGAGCGCGCCAGTTCGATTGCGAACGGTTTCTCTGGATCGTCGGCAGCCGTTCGTACCGGCGAGCCGGACGCGGAGAAACGCTCGCAATGGCGCGTGCCGCGGGGCCAATGCGCGCTTGCGGCTTCAACCGCGTCCATCAGTCCTGAAGGGCCGCAGTAGTAAAGATGCGTGCCGTCTGCGTGGCTTTGCAGCGTTGCCTTCAGATCAAGCCCGTTGCGAACGTCGCCGTTGTCGTAGTGAATCGACGTGACACCGCTGTCAACGAACGCACGCAGTTCGCGTGTAAAAGCTGTTCGATGTGGGACTCGCGCGCAATAGTAGAGATGAAACGATTCGCCTTTTCGCACCACCTCGGTGATCATCGACATGATCGGTGTGATGCCGATGCCGCCAGCTATGAAGACATGCATGCTTGCTGCGGTGGCGAGTGGGAAATGGTTGCGAGGCGTCGAAATGGTCACGGTTCGACCGGCACGAAGCACATCATGCATGGCCACCGATCCGCCTCGGCCGAGCGGGTCGCGCAACACTGCGACCACGTAGCGATGGCGTTCCGTGGACGCATTGCACAGCGAATACTGGCGTATCGATCCGTCAGGCAATTGAACGTCGATATGCGAACCGGGCGTGAACGACGGCAACGTGCCGCCCTCGACGTTGACGAACTCGAATGCGTTGATGTCGTCCGCAAGGTACGACACCGACTGCACACGCACCGTCAATTTTACTGGTGCAACAAGATCCTGGCGCACGAGTGGGGCCCCGTGCAGTACGACCGCATTCATGTCTTCCTCCAAGTACAGCGCTGGATGGCAACTTTCGTCCCGCAGGCCCTGCTGGCCTGGGTGCTGTTGCTTTAGAGAAAGAGTAGATGCGTCGACCTATAAGAACAAACGAGTAATTTGCGCATACAAGCATCAAATTTCTTGAACTGGTTTGACGCGACGCAGCATGCGTTCGATGCTTTTAATGTCTGTCGAAAGTGCTGACTTCACGAGCGAGTTCTGCAACGGTTCTCGCGAGTGAATACGAATGCCCTGGTGGAAACACAGCGACGAACTGCACGGGTCCCAGTGCCGGGCGAACCTTGACGATGTTGAGCGTTCCCCGTGTAACCTCCTCCGCGTAGCTGCTGATTGGCAAGTAGGCCACGCCCATACCCGCGATGGTCATCGAGGCGGCAACAGCAACGCTCTTGCAGCGCGCGAGATAACGGCACCGTACATGTTCGTTCTGAAACCAGTCCTCGATAGCCGAGTAGTGAAATGATTTGGCCTTCATTCCGATGATCGGATAGGCCGCGAGCTCGGATGGACCATAGACGCGGTCTTCAATGGCTAAAGCGGGACTCGCCATCCACTCGAAGGTGACAGTGCCAAGAGACACCGTCGATAAATCCTGGGTGCGTGAATGGCCTGGCGCTAGCACCAGTTCCAGTTCGGCGTGATGCAAGCTTTCCATCAGTTCGGCCGTCAATGCCTCTTCGATTTCGAGGCGAATGTTTGGATAGCGCGCGGCGATCGTCCGGATCAAATCGGGCAACCAGGTGGTGGTGATCACTTCGGCGACGCCGAACCGCACCGTGCCGGACACCGATTCGGGTGCCGCGATTCTATGTTCAAGTTCGGTCGACAAGTCGAGTATACGACTCGCGTACTCCATCAGATCTCGGCCTTTCGGCGTGAGACGCGCAGTCCTGTGCGTGCGATCGAACAGATCCACACCCAGCGTGCGTTCGAGTTCGCGCACTCGCATCGATACTGCGGACTGCGTCGCATAGAGGCGCTCAGCGGCCGCCGAAAAGCTGCCCAGCGTCACCGTCCAGAAGAAAGTCTCCAGTTGTTGCAGTGTCACATTACCTCCGCATTCTTAGTATCGACGAAGTTAGGCCAGAATTTTTCCGGTCAGTCTACGCAGTCGAGCAGAATTTGTATGTGGTGGAAAGTTCGGGGAGGCCGGTTATCGTAGACCGCAATAAAGTTGTGACCGATTCCGAATAAAAAAGTCGATCCGCGTAAGCGGCGCCAAAAGACCGTTCAAAATCATGGATTTACGCGTAGCGCATTAAAAGTGTCATCCATTGAAAGGCCTAGATCAAGAGATAAAACGCCTCTCTCAGGCTTTAGCCTGCTTAGCCGAAA
>NZ_FCOK02000124.1 GCF_001544555.2 Caballeronia udeis
TATGGTTACGCGTTCGCGCAGGTCAACGCGCAGCCGCAGATCAATCAGGCCGATCACACCGTCGACCTGACGCTGAACGTGGATCCGAGCCGCCGCGTGTATGTGCGGCGTGTGAACATTGTCGGCAACACGCGTACGCGTGACGAAGTGGTGCGCCGGGAAATGCGCCAGCTCGAAAGCTCGTGGTTCGATTCGAGCCGGCTGGCGTTGTCGAAGGATCGCGTGAACCGTCTTGGTTACTTTACCGACGTCGACGTGACCACCGTTCCTGTGGAAGGCACGAACGACCAGGTGGACGTGGACGTGAAGGTCACGGAAAAGCCGACCGGCGCGATTACGCTCGGCGCGGGTTTTTCGTCAACGGACAAGGTGGTGTTGTCAGCCGGCGTGTCGCAGGACAACGTGTTCGGTTCGGGTACCAGCCTCTCGGTGAACGTCAACACGGCTCGCAGTTTCCGAACGTTGACCGTGACGCAGGTCGATCCATATTTCACCATCGACGGCATCAAGCGCATTACCGACCTGTATTACCGTACATACCAGCCGCTGATATTTTCCACGAATTCGAGCTTCAAGATCGTTACCGTCGGTGGTGACCTGAAGTTCGGCATCCCGTTTTCGGAATCAGACACGGTGTTCTTCGGCGCGGGTCTCGAGCAGAACACGCTCGACATCGATTCCGCCACGCCGCAAAGCTATATCAACTACGTGAAGGAATTCGGCCGCGTCGTGAACAACGTGCCGGTGACGGTTGGCTGGTCACGCGACAATCGTGACAGCGCGCTGGTCCCGAGCCGTGGTTATTACGTGCAGACGAACGCGGAATACGGCACGCCGGCGGGCAACACGACCTATATAAAAGCTGATGCCCAAGCGCAGTATTACTACTCGTTCGCGCGCGGTTTCGTGCTCGGCCTGAACTTGCAGGGCGGCTACGGCAAGGGCCTCGCCGGCCAAACCTATCCGATTTTCAAGAACTATTTCGCCGGCGGTATCGGCTCGGTTCGCGGTTATGAACCGAGCTCGCTGGGTCCGCGTGACACGACCACGGGCGACCCGATCGGCGGTTCGCGCATGGCAGTGGGTAACATCGAGTTGACCTTCCCGTTGCCAGGTACAGGTTATGACCGCACGTTGCGCGTCTTCACCTTCCTCGATGGCGGCAATGTTTGGGGCGACCCGGGTCAAGGCGGTACGACGACTGGCTCGAACGGCCTGCGGTATGGCTACGGGTTGGGTCTGGCGTGGATCTCGCCAATCGGTCCGCTCAAGTTGAGCCTGGGTTTCCCGGTGACGAAGCATGCCGGCGACCAATATCAGAAGTTCCAGTTCCAGATCGGCACGGCATTCTAAAAAGCAGTCCTATGCGAACATTGCCGCAATGCTTTCAGCAACTTGTTCATGTGCGACACTGGTTTGAAACCTCATTACGCCCGCATCTTGCTATAAGGCGTGACATCCTCGTCTATACTTATTCCCTTGCGGGCTCCGGTATTGCCGTGTAAAACCAAGCGAGACTCGCTCCCACCTCGTCTCGTTTGGTACCAGTGAAGCCACGCATCTCATGACTAGTAAGCGCCGTCGTTCAAGCCTGGTTCTTGGTTACGCCATCGTCGCCATCTCGCTGGGTGGTCTCATCGGATCGTTTGCATGGGTGGCTGGCTGGACGCACTGGTCGCGACTTGGGCAAACGCTTACGGCGCAACAACTGATCGACGCGTTCGAAGCGGACACACACCGGCATCCGGGTTTCCGGCGCAATCACGCAAAAGGAATATGCGTGAGCGGCCACTTCGAAAGCAACGGCAATGCCACGGCACTGTCGCGAGCAAGCGTTTTCAAACCAGGTTTTGTGCCGGTGATCGGGCGCCTGTCAGCGCCGGGCAGCGATCCTGCCCAGGACGACGCCAACGCGCCGGTACGCAGTTTTGCACTGCGCTTTGCGACGGCCGACGGGCAACAATGGCGCACGGCAATGAACTCCGCGCCAATGTTCGCCGTAAGGACCCCGCAAGCACTTTATCAACAACTGATCGCGCTTCGACCCGCCCCTGGCACCGGCCGGCCGGACCCCGCGAAAATGGACAAGTTTCTGAAAAAGCACCCTGAAACAAGGGCTTTTCACGAGTGGCTCGCGCATCACCCGGCGTCGTCGGCATTCTATAACGCCAGCTATTTCAGCATCGACGCGTTCAGATTCATCGATGCAGCCGGTGCCATTCACTTCGTACGCTGGAGCGTAGTGCCCGATACGCCATACCAACCCGTTAGCAGCAGCGAGGCGCATGATCCGGATTTTCTCGCCCACGGCCTGACCACGCGACTAGAGCGCGGCCCGGTTCGCTGGCGCCTGATGATTACCCCGGCTGCGCCTGGCGATCCGACTGACGACGCTACCCGCGTGTGGCCACGAGAACGGGAGTCGCATCGTATAGATGCCGGTTTGATCGTCATCGATCAAGCAGAAGCGCAGATCGACGGAGCGTGCCGCGATATCAATTTCGATCCGCTCATTCTTCCTGCTGGAATCGAGCCTTCCGACGACCCGCTTCTCGCCGCCCGCTCCGCGGCTTATGCCGTGTCGTTCGATCGCCGCACCCGTGAAGAGGCGCTATCCGGGAGCGGTAGCCGCTAGCGCCCGCTGCATCCAGCTCCAAGCGAAATACACCGCATGACGCTAAGCTACGCGGTTAAAGCGACGCGGCATGCACGCGGTCAGCAGCACTTGGCTAGACACTGGGACCACCGGAGACATTCGTTCGATGAACGGCGCAGACTTACCAGGCATGCTTCCCGATATGCTGCCGCGACTGTGGGCATTTGCGCTCCGCATTTCGGGCGACCGACACGACGCCGAGGATCTCGTCCAGCGAGCATGCGTGCGGGCGCTCGAACGAGCGCATCAATTGCAGCCTGATACGGACCCGTTAAGCTGGATGTTTTCGATTGTCCACTCCACCTGGATCAATGAATTGCGAGCGCGCAGCGTACGCAAGCGCTCCAGCATGGAATGGGACGACGA
Source organism: Caballeronia udeis (assembly GCF_001544555.2). Taxonomy (GTDB): domain Bacteria; phylum Pseudomonadota; class Gammaproteobacteria; order Burkholderiales; family Burkholderiaceae; genus Caballeronia; species Caballeronia udeis. The sequence continues at coordinate 3,023 of NZ_FCOK02000124.1, forward strand.
CTTCCTGGAAAACGTCGCCGACCCGGTCGACAAGAGCCCGGAAACCCAGCTCATGCACAGCCAGATCATCAGCGCCGTTGAACGGCTGCCGGAAGCGCAGCGGGTGGTCATGTTGCTGGTTGCGGTCGAAGGCTTGAGCTATCAGGAAGCGGCAGATGTTCTGGAAGTACCTATCGGCACGGTCATGAGCCGTCTGTCGCGCGCGCGGCAGGCCGTCGGCGCGCTATTCAACACGCACGATCCTAAGCCCAAGGCTTCGGTGACGCGAAAGGACTCCATCGCATGAAAGCCGATGACCTTTTGCTGATGGCTTACGTAGACGGAGTACTGTCACCCGACGAGTGCCGGGAAGTCGAAGAGCACATCCGTGCGTCCGCCGAAGCGGCTGAGACGGTCGCGCTGCTGCGGGCGTCGCGTCTCGACTATAAGGCCGCGTTCGCTACGCAAAAATTGCCGCCGGTCCCGGATTCGCTGACGAGGAAGATCGAAGCAATGGCCCCCGCACATACCAGTAAAAGCGCGACTCAGGGTGCAAACGGCTCTTCGATTCCGACACCGTCCGCAGCTCCCGGCGCCGCACCGGTTCGCTCGCGCTTGCGCTCGGTGCCCACGTGGCTGGCGGCGGCGTGCGTCGCGGGCGCGTTTTGCGGAGGGCTATTTTTACGGCTCGGGCCTCTTCTCGATACGGGTGCGCCGGGTTCGGGCAGCGACGCGATGGCGATCCCCGGCAACCTGTCCCCATGGGTCGCCGCGGCCGTTGGCTACCAGCAACTTTACACGCGCGATACGCTGGCTTATGTCGAAGACAATCCCCAAGTGGTGTCAAAAACAGTCGAAGACATCCGCCGTGACGACGGAATCGCGCTGCGGATCCCCGATTTACGCAGCGCCGGCCTGATCTTCAAGTCCGTGCAACGCTTGCATTTCAATAACAAGCCGCTTGTGCAGATTGTTTATCTGCCTGAGAAAGGCCCGCCTATTGCGCTATGCGTGATGAAGGACGTCAAACCGGATCACGCAGTCGCCGCACAGGTGGTCGACACCATGCACGTGGTCACATGGCGGCAAGCGGAACTTAGCTATGCGTTGATCGGCAAGACCGAAGGCGTCGACCTGAGCGCGCTTGGCAAACGTATTTCGAACCGCGAGGTGGATCAGCTATTCAGCAACGCGACGTCTGTTTCAATGGCGCTAGCGGAATAAACACTAGCGGGTATAAGGCTTAGGCGCTAAGTCTTAAGCCGCGCGTTTTCGCCAAGAATCCGCCACAAACGCCGGGTCTGTTGGTTTTACGTAAGCGGAATGCTTAGTCGATCGAACCACGTCCGGTTGCGCGAAACACACAACGCACCGCTCATCCACGAAACGCAGTTACACTTGTAACAAGCTTGATTGAGCAACAGGCCTGACTCGGCGATCCACTGGTTTTGTCATCATGAATCCAGACGCTCACATAGCAGCGATTTAACGATTCTTGAATCAGCCCACGAGAACAGCGAAAATTCAAATCATCAGCGAAAGCAAAGTTCAGCCTTATTTATGAAATCGGACGATATTCTGCTGATGGCCTACGTGGACGGCGAACTGCCGCCGCACGAACGCGACGAAGTCGAGCGCGAACTGCGCACGTCTCGCGACGTCGCCGAGCGCGTTGCGCTTTTTCAGGCTTCGCGTCTGCCGTATCGCGATGCGTTCGCGGCGCAAACACTGCCGCCCGTGCCGCCAAGCCTTAGCGCGAAGATCGAAGAAATGGCGCGCGCTGCAAAGGCTGAAGCCGCACAGCCGGGCGCGGATCCGAATGTCAGTCCCGACGTTAGCGCCAATGATTCTGCGGTTCCCCGCGCTCCCGGGAGCGCGTCTTCTTCACCCATCCGCTCGCGGTTGCGCGTTGCGCCGACGTGGCTCGGCGTCGCCTTCCTGGCAGGTGCTTTTGCCTGCGGCCTCGTGCTTCGGCTGGGTACCGGTGCAGGTCCGGGATCGAATGCGGGCGCTTCGCTTGGGTTGGCCGGCACGGGGGTGTCGCCCTGGGTGACGGCGGCGGCCAACTATCAGCAGCTCTATTCCCGCGAGACGCTCGCGAACGTCGATGCCAGCACCGATTCGTCTATCGAGACCGTCAAGGAAATTCGTCAGGATGATGGCCTCGCGCTCCGCATTCCCGACCTGAGCGCGGCCGGACTCACCTTTAAGCGCGTTCAGCGCCTGCGCTTCAACAACAAACCGCTCGCCCAGATTGTCTACTTGCCCGAGAAAGGCCCACCCATTGCGCTGTGCGTCATGAAAGATGTTAAGCCCGATGCGGCGGTCGCCGATCAACGCGTGGCGTCCATGACGGTCGTCACATGGCGGCGGGCCAATCTCGGCTATGCGCTGATCGGTCAGCCTGACGGCGTCGACCTGACGGCGCTCGGCAAGCAGATCTCGTCCGGCGGGGCCGCCCCGCTCTTCAGCCAGGGAACCTCCCCGGCTTCGATGGCGCCCAACCCGCACCCACTTATTTTGGCTGGCACGGAATAAATTTGATGCTTCGCTGTTGTGTTAAGTATCTTTAGTAAACCGCATTAAGATAATTCATTAGGCATGCAGATAAAACTTAATAAGGTTAACGATGCCGCCCAAAAAGATGCGTGCACAGTGAAATTTCAAACGCCGGCATGGAGCGCGTGCGTCGCTTGATCGTCCGATGGACCTGCTCGATGAGGTTGTTGAGACATTTGGGCTGGTGGATCTCGATGAGCATTTCACGATCACCATTAATGGCTTCGAGCGCAGCGAGATTGGCGCCGCTCTTGTCGATGATCACTGTCTCGGCAACACCATTCTGGGTGATCTATTTTCATAGAAATGCCGGGCCGCAGCCTGACATAAAAAATGCGGTTCCGGATGGAATATAACCGCGACACTGGCTGTTTCGCTGAAGAAATCCAATAACTTGCCCCGTAGGTGATGAGCGCTCGCGGCTCAAGATTTATATCCGGTCGTGAGCGATGGAATAAATCGACAGGCCTGATTGTTTTGAATGTGACTGACGACATGGCCGTTCAGGAAATCAACGCGGTTGACTACAGGCTCAGTCAATTCGTTGATTGTCGTTTCTCAATGTGGACCATGCACAACACATCTCAATAGGGGTACAAAATGAAGGCATTCGGCGCGGTTGCAGCAATTGCAGTATTAGGAACGTTGGTGAGTAGCCTTTCGGCATGTGGTGGTGGCGATAGCTCGCCTCCACCGTCTGGAGCATTTACGTCGACAACGCTGGTGTCTGACGGCAGTATTGCCACTGCACATACCGATCCGAACCTGCAGAATGGCTGGGGAGTCGCGTTCAATCCGACCGGCACGTTCTGGGTCTCCGACAACACGACACATAAATCTTCGCTGTATGATGGAAACGGTGTTGTGCAATCCCTTGTCGTTAGCATACCTGATGGTTCAAGAGGTCCTGCCGGTCCCACGGGCATCATCTTCAACTTGACCAACGACTTCGTCATCAGCTCTGGCGGCAACAGCAGCAAGGCCGTGTTTGCCTGGGCAACCGACGCGGGTACGATCGCCGCCTGGTCGCCGAAAGTCCTGCCGACCCAAGCTGTCACCGCATTCGACGATCAAGCTGGCGGTGCAATCTATAAGGGTTTGACGGCGGCATCGGTGAACGGCCAGAACATGTTGTACGCGGCCGACTTCCACAATGGCAAAGTCGATGTGTTTAACGCGACGTTCCAAAAGGTGCAGCTCGACGGTCAGTTCAAGGACCCCAACCTGCCCGCCGGGTTCGCACCGTTCGGCATTCAGTCCATTGGCAACGACATCTTCGTAACGTATGCAAAGCAGAACGCGACCGCTTCGGCACAGGTTGTCGGAGCAGGCTTTGGCGTTCTCGACGAATTCGATACCAGCGGCCACTTCATCAAACAAATCGTCGGCACCGGTGGTGTGCTGAATGCACCATGGGGTATCGCGCAGGCACCGGCTAACTTCGGTCCGCTCAGCAACGACCTTCTCGTAGGGAACTTCGGCGACGGCACGATCGAAGCGTTCGATCCCAATACCGGGAGCGATCTCGGCAAGCTGATCCAGAAGGACGGCACACCGTTCACGCAGCCGGGCCTGTGGGGCATGAGCTTCGGCAACGACGTGGATAACCAACCGAAGAACACACTGTTCTACGCTGCGGGACCGAGCAAGACGACGGGCGTGTTCGGACGTATTGACCTGTCGAACTAAACGGTCTGATCAAGCGGCTCAAGCGCGGGCGTTTCGCCTGGCCGCTCGCCTGCCCTATTCGCATCACAACGGGATGGCGTGCGCTTGCCTTGCTGCAGAGATGCGCAGAGCGGCCATGAATGCCGCTACGCCAGGCGTAGCGGCATCGGCCCACAGCATGCCAATGCCCTGCGGGACACCCGGAACGTATAGCGGCAGATGACGCACACCCTGGTTTTTTTCCAACTCCTTCACCATATGCAAAGAGGCCACGAACAGGCACTCGCTGTCCTCCGCAATGGTCTTGTTGATCAGCAGCGAAGCCGACGACATCAACGCGCGCGGCATCGCAAGACCCACCTGTGCAAACGCACTCTCCAGGCTGTGTCGCATGGGGGAACTGGCCGGCGGGACGATCCATGGATAGTCGATCGTATCTTTCCATTCAATATCACCACGCGCTTGCAGCGGATGCTGCAAGCCAGCCGTCACGCATACCGGGCCATCGTAGAGCAGTTCATGATGGCAGCCCGCGTTCAACGTTTCCCCATCCAGACGTCCCAATACCAGATCGATTTCACGCTCGCGCAGTAGCGGCAAAAGGCGATCGAGCGTTCCGTCCCAAAGCTGGATCTGCAATTGGGCTCCCGTTCGCAGCACGTGCTTTACGGCTTCCGGAATGAGGACGGCTGCGACGGCCGACGGAGCACCAACGCGTACGACGCCGCTCAGGCCGTCGTGCAGCGCTTCCAGATCGGACGTAATGCGCTGCAGGTCTCCTAGAATACGGGCCGCATGGAGCATGACGATTTGCCCGGCAGGGGTCGGCGTAATGCGTCGGGTGGTTCGCTCGAACAGCGGCGTGAGCAGAAGTTCTTCGAGTTCCCTCAACCATTTCGACAGCGCGGGCTGAGTCATCGCCATTCGATCGGCTGTACGGGTCAGGCTGAGCGTCGATCCGATGGTCGCGAGTATTTCCAGATCGCGCATTTTCAGGCGGCGCGTAAGGACGTTGACGAGCGCGTTCATTTATATTTTCTATGATATCAATTCACGCAAATTATTCATGATTTACGGATGGATCGCAATTCATACTGCGCTTCACCCGGTCGTAGAGCCGGACGCCTTTGACCGACGCATTCCTTTCATTGTCCTTTGAATGACCTTCCAGCCCAACTTCCTGTTATTCATAACCGACCAGCAGCGCGCGGATCATCTGGGCGCGTACGGCAACCGCACGGTGCGGACACCGCAGCTGGACGCGCTGGCCGCGCGCGGCTGGCTGGCTGAACGCTGCTATGTCGCATCACCGGTTTGCATGCCTAATCGAGCAAGTTTGCTCACGGGCCGGTGGCCTTCTGTGCATGGAGTGCGGCACAACGGAATTCCCCTGTCGCTGCGGACGCGGACGTTTCTCGACTCGTTGCGCGGCGCCGGTTATCGCACTGCATTGGTCGGCAAGGGGCATCTGCAAAACATGACCGGCAAGGCAGCCTTGTTTCCTGAGCCGGGAAAGGTCCGCTTGCCGGAAGCGTTGTGTGCCCCTACAGGACGCTACGATCAGGAATGGGGACCGGCGTGGAGCGCGTCGGAACAGCATGATGTCACGCGTCCGTATTACGGCTTCGACGACGTCGTGCTGGCAATCGATCACGGCGACACCGCGGGCGGACATTATCGACGCTGGCTGGAAAGCGAACACCCGCAGGTCGCCGCTGTCGCCGGCCAGCGGTTCGCCATTCCCGCACCCGGCTATGCCCTTGCCGAGGCTGGTCAGGCCTGGCGCACACGCGTGCCGGAAAATTGCCATCCGACTGCGTATATCGCCGACCAGACAATGCGGATGCTCGATACCCATGCCGGAGGCAAGCAACCGTTTTTCCTGCAGTGCTCGTTTCCCGATCCGCATCATCCGTTCACTCCGCCGGGGCGGTACTGGGACAAGTACGCGCCGGAGGACATGACGCTGCCGGAATCATTTAATGTCGCCGGCCGCGAGTTGCCGCCGCATCTGGCATGGCTGCATCGCATGCGCGACGAAGGCAAGGCCGTCAAACATACGCCGGCGTTGTTCGCCTGTACGGAACGCGAGGCTCGCGAAGCGATCGCGCTGAACTACGGATCGATTAGCTTCATAGACGACATGATCGGCCGCGTGCTGGCGCATCTGCAAGCGCGCGGACTCGCGGACAGCACGATCGTGATCTTTACGAGCGACCACGGTGACTTCATGGGCGAGCATCAATTGCTGTGGAAAGGCCCCTTGCATTATCAGAGCCTGACGCGCGTTCCTTTCATGTGGTCCGACCCGCAGGCGCCCGCCATGGCGGGTCGTCACAGCAAGTTGTGCTCGACCGCTGATATTGCTCCAACCATCCTCACACGCGCCGGCGTGCCGCTGTTCAACGGCATTCAGGGCACCTCGATGCTGCCGCTCATGGAAGGTGAGACCGCCTGGCGCGATGCCGTAGTGATCGAAGAGGAAGCGCAGCGCCTGCTGTTCGGGTTCGCATCGCGCCCGCGCGTACGCACGCTGCAAACGGAGCGCTTCCGCATGAGCCTGTATGACGGTCAGCCTTGGGGAGAGCTGTACGACCTTGCGGAGGATCCGCACGAAACCCGCAATGTGTGGTTCGACGCGGCGTATGCCCGGCAGAGGTCGGATGGCATGGAGCAGTTGACGCGAGCGATGCTCGCGCTGAGCGAAACAAGCCCCTACCCGTCTGCTATCGCCTAGTAAACCGAAGCCCCAAATCCGGTCTTCGTTGCTTCAGCCCAATAAAAAATCAGGAGACGTTTCATGAACCACCTTCCGCTCTGCTTAGGTGCGGTGTTATCTTGCAGTTCCCTTGCCCATGCCGAAGGCAACGGTGTCGATCTGTACGGCGTCATCGATGGCGGCGTGACCTACGTGAACAATGCCGTCACAACCTTCCCCAAAGGTGTAACGCCCTCCGGTGGCGCACTGTGGGCAACGCCGAGCGCCGTTCTGCAAGGAAGCCGGTGGGGACTGCGTGGCACGGAAGATCTGGGTGGCGGGACGCGCGCCGTGTTCACGCTGGAAAACGGTTTCGACATCAGCAGCGGCAACGCGACTCCCGGTGGCCGCCTGTTCGGCCGGCTGGCTTTCGTCGGGTTAAGCAACGAGCACGGTACGATTACGCTCGGACGGCAGTACGACCCCATGGTGTCGTTCGTTGCACCTCAATCCGCAGCGCTTCAGTGGGGCGGCCTGTATGCCGCGCACTGGGGCAATCTGGACAACATGACGCCCTTCTCGCGCGACAACAATTCCATCAAGCTGATGAGCACGTCTATGGGCGGTGTGCAACTGGGCGGTATCTATAGTTTTGGGGGCCAGGCGGGACAGTTCGCCAACGGCAATGCATGGGGTGTGGGTGGCGCATATACCAACGGCCCGTTTCGCTTGGGGGTTGCCTATACGCTTGCCAATAATCCCTATACGCCCGATACCAGCACCAGTTCGAGTGCACTCAGCGATCCGGGTTCCCTCGGACTCAATCCGAGCTTTCCCTATGCAAATCTGCTAAAGACACGTCAGCAGAACAGTCTGGGAATCAGCAGTGCATATCAATTCGGAAAGGTCACCGTTGGTCTGGTGTACACGAAAGTTCGTCTGCTTTCGAGCCAGATCCTGACCTCAGCCGGCAACGATGTTTCATTCGACACCTATGAAATCAATACCGCCTGGCACCCCTCCCCAAGTTTCATGCTGGGTGCCGAATACGCTTACACAGCAGGCGATGTATCCGGCGGCGGAGTGCACGGCGGCGATCTGCGCCCTGGTTTTCACCAGATCACTCTGCTGGGCGATTACTTCTTGTCCGTCCGCACCGACGTGTACATGCAGGGAGTCGCGCAGCTCGCCGTTGGCGATGGTATAGCTGCATTTCCGGGCGGACCACGCGAGCCCCTGGCGCAGATCAACACACTTGCGCCGTCCAGTACGCGCCGGCAACTCGCCTTGCGCGTGGGCCTGCGACACACGTTCTGAGCACGACCGCGTCGCACGAATGTTGCTATCACCCCCGATAGAATAGTGAATGAGACATGCAGCCATCCCGCCCAATGAATACATTGCCCACCCGCGACGTGCGCGAGTTGATCGACACCCATCCCGTTTCCCTGTTTCAATTTCGTATTGTCGCGCTGTGTTTCCTGGTGGTGGCACTCGATGGATTCGACACCGCGGCAATCGGCTTTCTCGCGCCCTATGTACGCGGTGAATGGGCGTTGGCACCGGCGGCGATGGCATCCATGTTCGGCGCCGGTCTGTTCGGACTGATGCTTGGGGCGTTCCTGTTCGGACCGCTCGCAGACCGTGTAGGCCGGCGCACGATTCTGGTGTGCGCGGTCGCCTGGTTCGGGCTGGCATGTTTCGCCTCGGCATTTTCGCCCTCGTTAACCGTGCTGATCGTCCTGCGCTTTATCACCGGACTCGGCCTGGGCGGCGCCATGCCGAATGCGATCACGCTGACCGCGGAATACTGCCCGGAGCGCCGGCGCTCGACGATGCTCACGACGATGTTCTGCGGTTTCTCGCTGGGCGGCGCATTCGGAGGCCTCGTAACGGCCTCTCTGGCGGAGCACTTCGGATGGCGCAGTGTGCTCCTGGCTGGCGGCTTGGCGCCGCTCTTTTTGGTGCCTGTCTTGCTCCTGCTGCTACCGGAATCCGTTCGCTTCATGATTGCGAAAGGTGCTCCGCATGAGCGGATCGCCCGTACGATGCGACATCTTGCCCCCAGTGTTTCTCTCGACGACGACCAGCCATTCACCGTAGTCGATGCAAAAGCATCGAGCCCGCTGACGTCTGTTTTGGAGCTGTTTCGTCACGGACGCTGGCGCAGTACGTTGCTGCTATGGATCACCTTTGTGATGGGCCTGCTCATCATCTATCTGCTTTCGAGCTGGTTGCCCACCTTCTTGCACGCCGCCGGCACGTCCCTCCATTCAGCAGCCCTGATTTCAGCGCTGATGCAAACGGGCGGCATTGTCGGCGCACTGGGCATGGGCACGGCAATGGATCGCGTACAACCTACGCGCGTCATTGCCATCGCTTATTGCCTCGGCAGCGCGGCGATCTTTGCGATTGGCCGGACCGACTCGCTGATATTGACAGGTATGGCTGTGTTTCTGACGGGATGCTGCATTAGCGGCTCGCAGAGTTGCATCAGCGTGATGGCTGCCAGTTACTATCCGACGCACTGCCGCGCCACGGGTGTCAGCTGGGCATCGGGTATTGGTCGCATGGGTTCTGTCGTTGGTTCGATGGCGGGTGCGGCGATGCTCGCCGCGGGATGGCGAGGTGCCACGATATTTTCAGTCATGGCTATTCCGGCATTGCTCGCGGCGGCTTCCATGTTCGCGCTCGGGACGCTGAAGCGGATGGCCTAAGCAGAGCTTGCGGCCAGCGGGTCTGGTCTCCGTAGATTGTCGTTAGTGTGTATCGGACCGATGCGAAGTTGCCTTCATTTGCGCCAGAGCCGGAATACGGCAAACCAGGCTCATCAACTGCTTGCGCTTCTATGTCACGCGTCCCGACAACTTAGCCGGAAGGGAACCGCTCGATCTGGCCCCGTCGTCACGACGGCAGTCGGACGAACAGGTTTTCCGTCAGCGAGTTCGACCTGGAATGCCTGCACTAGACGTGCAAGGACCAGCGTCGCTTCGGCCATTGCGAACTGCGCGCCTACGCAGACTCGAGGACCTGCGCCAAATGGCAGATAGGTAAATCGCTTCGGGGGCGCCGCGTCGGGAAGAAACCGCCCAGGATCGAACGCGTTCGGGTTCGACCAGTGCGAACTGTGCCGATGCAGCACCCAAGGACTGATCATGACCAGCGTACCCCGCGCGATTCTCAGTCCTTCAATCTCTTCCGGCATAACGCACTGGCGCGTCAGTACCCACACGGGCGGATATAGGCGCAGCGCTTCACTGACGATGGCGCGCGTGTAATTCAATGTTGGGAAAACTTCGCCTGCGTGTGTTGGACTCAGATCGACGCCGCGGACCTCCGCAGCAACCATTGCCTGGTGTTCCGGTGAACTGGCCAGCAGATAGAGAGACCAGAAGAGCGTATGTGCCGTCGTCTCGTGGCCGGCTACGATCATCGTGCCAATCTGATCGCGTAGCTCTGCTCTCGTGAACGCAGCGCCACTTTCAGGGTCACGTGCGGCCCGCAGCAGATCGAACAGATCACGAGGAGCACCAGCATCTGGCATACGCTCGCGCGCTTCGATAATCCGGTCGACAAGTGCCGACCACCGCGCGCGAAAACGCGCTCGCGCGATGTCGTGATAGGTCGGAACAGGTAGCGGAACAATCATGTCCGACAGCCGGGCGCGAGCGCACTCCCTCGTAAAACGCATCATTGCCGATTGCACCGCGGGACCGTGCTCCCAGGTTTCCAGAGAAAACATCGAGCGCGCGGCGATCTTCAATGCAAGTGCTTGCATTTCCGGAAGCAAAGCGAATGGCGCTCCGTTACGTCTGGCAAGCGACTGCACATCCTCATCCGTACATTCGACCACGTGCCGGGCTAGCAGGGGAAGCATCTTCGGCGCGAGCGCCGGCGCGATGGTACGTCGCTGATGCTTCCAGTCTTCGCCGGTACTCAACAGTAATCCATCGCCTACCAGCGGTCGCAATAGCCGAATCGCAGTATCAGTACGGCGATAGTTGTTATGGTTTTCAACCAGCACCCTGTGAATCATTTCCGGCTTATTCAGCAAGACACGTTTGCTGCCAAAGAATCCTTGCTCCAGCCAATCCTGACGATACGCACGATGCGACCATACCTGTAATCCATTTCGGCTGACTTTGTGCACGAATGCCAGGGAGGACAATTCCCGCACCGGCAGATCCGGCAACGGAGGTACAAAGAGAAAGTCCGCGCTTGTTACACTCGCAGTCGAGGTTTCCGAAAACTTCAGCGACAGAGCTTTCAATTGGGCCTCCGATGAGCGTTGGTCGGTAAAAACATGAGGTACCTTAGTTGCCAAACCGGTGGCCGAATCGCGCAACCTATAACACGATCCGCGAGAGGTATTTTCCAGGGAAGCAACCGACAGGTGAGCACACGGGGACAGATGCCCTGGTGGTCGCCAGGTAAGCACCGATGTTCAAGTGTTTCGTGATAGTCCTATAGATAACACTTGAAAATGACCGCCTATTCCATGCCGGCTATCACGAATCATAGCGTTACTTGAACACGATATGGAGTGCTTGCGTCCGGTCATTAAAAGCGCCAGGAACGCGCGCTGCAATATTACCGCGAGGTAGATGGAATATTTTTCCACGCTCCGGCGTTCTCGTCTCAGTCACTAGCCAGATGTCGGAGGACTCATTCCTTACGATGAAGTCAAGAAGCGCTTAAACATCGACGGACCTGCGCAAGGACGACGTTTGTGTCGGCCGATCGCGACCAAGCGTTCGTCGAAGCAAGGCTGAAAGACAGCGCGATCATGACGCTCGACTCCTGATGGTTTGGATGACGGTGCTTTCAGTTCATTGGGATGGAGGCAACACCATGGCCGCCTGCGTTGTTATCGGTGAACGCGCGGGCAAGATCCTGAAAACTGCGCATAGCCTGCAGCGCGGAATACGCATAAACATAGCCGATCTGTACACAACCCATTGGAAGGAGCGTCAAGTTGGAAAACTCACCCATCCATTCCCCTTCAGTGCGCATTTTCAAGCATAGCGCGCATCCCGTCCTCGACGTCTTTGGCCCGACCCTACAGTTTCTGACGACGCCAGAAGAGGCAGACGAATCACTTTGCGTGATGAAGGGCATCATTCCACCGGGAGGCATTGTACCGATGCATAGTCACACGGGAATAGAGTGCTTCCTGATGATGTCCTGGCAACAAGAAGTCCTAATCGAAACCGATGGAAACTATAACTGGACCATGTGTTTTTCCGGGGACTTTGTCCAAGTGCCAAGTCTGGCGAAACATGCGTTTCGAAACCCGTCGACTGAGCCTGCGATAACCCTCGTCACTACCACAGCAAAACTCGGACGCTTTTTCGAAGACGTGGGTCGTCCTGTCGCGACACAAACGAAACTGTTGCCTCCAACCCCAGAAGAACTGCAGCACTTTGCGGCAACAGCAATTCGTTACGGCTACTGGTTGGCGACCCCGGAGGAGAATGCGGCGGTGGGGTTAACGCTTTTTTAATTAAGCAGCTGGCTGCGTCAATGACTTAAGAACAAGTGTGCCTGCAAGCGAGCAGGCACATGAGCCCACTTGGTCGTGTCCGCTTCCAACACTCGGCAGCACGCGCGGTTTGGCCCGCGGTCCACGCACGCTGGCATGCAATGACCGTAGTGGGAACCCAGTGGTCCGGGACAATGGTGGTCTCCGAATAAGGTTTCTCCTGAAATACCGCGACGTCACCGATCTCCGCCCGCATTGTTCGGATAGCAAAATACCTCTTCTCCAGAGGGAATACATCTGGTCGTCAAACGTTCTGAAATATGACGAGTAATACAAGGCCATCATACCCACCCTCTTCTGGCGTCTACTCTCATGCCTAAACTCTCAAGAATATTGCTGTATTACGACGGCTCACGAGAAGCCAGATCCGCGTTGCATCGCGCCGCAGACCTTGCGCTTGCGTTCGAGGCGCATACCGACATTCTGGCCGTCGCTCCCATTGAATCAGCTATTGCCGCCAGCGTCGGATGCCTGTCTGATCTGGCATTTATCCAAATCCAAGACGCGACGCTGGCAGTGCTGCAGGAAGCGCTTGATCATATGACAGATAGCTGTATCTCGGCACACGGCCATATGGCCTATGGCGACGTGATGCGCAGCATTTCAACGCATGCTAGTTTGCTCAACGCCGACATGCTGGTAGTGGGTCATCGAACTCGTAGCAGACTCACGCGCTGGTTGGGTCGGGGGCTTGCCCACAGTGAATTGGTGGAACGGTGTAACGGCCTGGCCGTCGTCACAATACCGTGCGACTAACCTAGCGACGCAGGATCTGCGCCTTGCCGAATTCCGGGGCAGCGCCGACGCTGCCCCGGATGCAAGAGGTCCGTGCGCAGCTTGAACCGCTGCGTCGCAGGCAGTGACAAAACTTTGCCGTCGCCCTCCTCCGCTACCGCCTCAAAGCGGTGCGGCTGTTGTTGAATAATCCTCGCCTCAATGCACCATCGCCGCTTTACAGCGAGTAGTACATTTCGAACTCGATCGGATGCACAGCCTGGCGATAGCGCTGCAGTTCATTCGTCTTC
>NZ_FCOK02000125.1 GCF_001544555.2 Caballeronia udeis
ATCGTCATCAAGGCGAACTCGGGTCTGTCGGACGCCGAGATCGACAAGATGGTCAAGGACGCCGAAGCGAACGCCGACGAAGATCACCGTCTGCGTGAACTGGCCGACTCGCGCAATCAGGGCGACGCGCTGGTGCACAGCACGAAGAAGGCCGTGGCTGAATACGGCGACAAGGTTGAAGCGGCTGAGAAAGAGAAGATCGAAGCGGCGTTGAAGGACCTGGAAGAAGCGCTGAAGAGCACGGCGAGCGACAAGGCAACGATCGACGCAAAGATCGAAACGCTGGCCACGGCGTCGCAGAAACTCGGCGAAAAGATGTATGCCGACATGGCTGCAGCGCAAGGTGCGGCGGGCGCGGCAGGTGCAGCGGGCGCAGCAGGCGGTCCGGGTGCGCAAGCGGCGCCGGAGCAGCACGATGATGTCGTCGACGCTGACTTCAAGGAAGTGAAGAAGGACTAAGTCGATTGAACCGCATCAGCGATTCGTCGATGAAGGAACCGGTCTCGTGCGGCTTCGGCCTTGCACGGGACCGCGACGGAAAATGTCTCGTGCGCGACTGAGCGTACGGACGAAGAGCGCGCCTGGCGAGCCAAATGGCTTCCCGGGCACGTTGTTTTTTAGAGGGCGCTGCGTTTTGTGCGGGTTGACCCAAGCGTGCTGATCATCTTTTGATCGCGCGAGTCCCGCATGAAGGCCAGGCGTCGACGAACCACATGAGTCGCGAGACTCAAGGCATCCAAGAGGGAGCCGCCGGACCTGATCTTCAATCAGGCGCGGTGGCGCTGAACCGATATGGCGAAACGGGATTACTACGAGGTTATGGGCGTCGCGAAGAATGCGAGCGACGACGAAATCAAGAAGGCTTATCGCAAGCTTGCGATGAAGCATCACCCCGACCGCAATCCGGATAACAAGGATTCGGAAGCGCATTTCAAGGAGGTCAAAGAGGCCTACGAAATGCTCTCTGATCCGCAAAAGCGCGCAGCCTACGATCAGTACGGGCATGCAGGCGTCGATCCGAACATGGCCGGTGCAGGTCAGCAAGGTTTTGGCGGTTTCGCAGATGCATTCGGCGATATTTTCGGCGACATCTTCGGCCAGGCGGCCGGCGGTGGAGCGGGAGCCAGCCGCGGGCGTGCGGGTCCGCAGGTTTATCGCGGCGCGGATTTGCGCTACAGCATGGAAATCTCGCTGGAGCAGGCCGCACATGGCTACGACACGCAAATTCGCGTGCCGAGCTGGGTAAATTGCGAGATCTGCAAGGGCTCGGGCGCGAAGCCCGGCACCAAGCCGGAAACCTGCCCGACGTGCCAGGGACAAGGCACCGTGCGTATGTCGCAGGGCTTTTTCAGCATCCAGCAGACTTGCCCGAAATGTCATGGCACCGGCACCTACATTCCTGAGCCGTGCGGCCATTGCCACGGCGCGGGCAAGGTGAAGGAAACGAAGACACTGGAAGTCAAGATCCCGGCCGGTATTGATGACGGTATGCGGATTCGTTCGTCGGGTAACGGCGAGCCGGGCATCAATGGCGGTCCGAGCGGTGACTTGTACGTCGAGATTCACATCAAGCAGCACTCGGTGTTCGAACGCGACGGTGACGACCTGCATTGCCAGATGCCGATTCCCTTCACCACGGCGGCGCTTGGCGGCGAGATTGAAGTGCCTACGCTGGCTGGCCGCGCGAGTTTCACCGTGCCGGAAGGTACTCAGTCGGGCAAGACGTTCCGGCTGCGTAGCAAGGGTATCAAGGGATTGCGCTCGAGCATTGCCGGGGACCTATATGTGCATGTGCAGGTCGAAACGCCGGTCAAGCTCACCGACCAGCAACGCGATCTGCTCAAGCAGTTCGAACGCTCGCTGACCGAGGGCGGCGCGCGTCACAGCCCGCAAAGCAAGAGCTGGTTCGATCGGGTGAAGAGTTTCTTCGACTGAGTTTCTTCGATCAAGGCAATAATCATGCAGCAACGCAGCGAGGTTTTTGCGCTGCTCGACGATTGCGACTCGACCGCCGAAAGGCGGTCGAGTCGCCTTTACGCCAGCTTCTTGCACGAACGGTCGTGTCATGACCCCGCTCAACTCGACGAAGTCTGCGCGAGTGTCGACGCAGACCTGCGCGACGGACTGCACGCCGTCGTGCTCGCAGACTATGAATTTGGCCGCAACCTCCAGTTAGCGCAGCCCGGCGACGCCGCGCTGCGCTTTTTGTTGTTCCGCGAGTGCACGTTGTTGTCGCGTGAAGAAACCGAGAGTTGGCTCGCCTCACGCGATAACGGCCTGGCTGATCGGCCATCGGTGGCAGGGGTGGCGAGCATTGAAGCGAGTGTGTCCCGCGATGCGTTCGAACAGGCCATTGCGGCTGTTCAGGAAGCGTTGCTGGCGGGCGATTCTTATCAGGTCAACTACACGTTCCGCCTTGCCTTCGATGTGTTTGGTTCGACGGTTGGGTTATATCGAAGGCTGAGGGAGCGGCAGCCGGTGCGTTATGGCGCGCTGATTGCGTTACCCGACGGACACGATGTGCTGTCGTGCTCACCCGAGTTGTTCATCGAGCGCCAGGGCGATGTGATCCGTGCACGGCCGATGAAGGGCACGGCGCCTCGCAGCGTGGACCCGGAATGGCTGCGGCTCGATCCAAAGAATCGCGCCGAAAACCTGATGATCGTCGACCTGCTGCGTAACGACATGTCGCGTGTCGCGGTCACGGGAAGCGTGCAGGTGCCGCATTTGTTTTCGGTCGAGCCGTACAAGTCGGTTTGGCAGATGACGTCGACGGTGGAAGCGCGCTTGCTTCCCGGCACCACTTTCGCCGGCATACTCCGGGCGCTGTTGCCCTGCGGCTCGATCACGGGCGCGCCGAAGCACAACACAATGCAGTTGATCGACGCGCTGGAAAGCACGCCGCGCGGCATTTATACGGGCGCGATCGGCTGGCTGGATAAAAGCCGGGACTTTTGTTTGTCCGTGCCGATCCGCACGCTGGAAATACTTCACGGCCGAGGCAAGATGGGCGTTGGCGGGGGCATTGTGCTGGATAGCAATGCCGCCGATGAATTCGAGGAGTGCGAATTGAAGGCCCAATTCCTGACCGGCTCCGATCCGGGCTTCCAACTCTTCGAGACCACTTTTGCTACACGGGAAGAGGGCGTTCGGTACGGAGATCGTCATCTTGCCCGGCTTGCCTCCAGCGCCGAATGGTGCGGTTTCCCGTTTGATCCGGTGAAGCTGCAGGAACGCATTGATGAAGCATGTGCGGGCTTCGAGGCGAAGGCGGGTTATCGGTTGCGGATTGCGTTGAGCAAAAGCGGCCAGATTGCTGTGACGAGTGCGCCGCTGGTGCCGTTGGCGGCGTCGACGGTTGACGTTTTGCTGGCATCGGAATATGGCTTCGCAGCGCAATCGGCGGATGATCCGTTGCTCAGGCACAAGACGACGTCGCGTGAAGAATATGACCGCGCGTGGCGCGAGGCCGAAGCGCTAGGCGCGTTCGACATGCTGTTCTTCAACGAGCGCGGAGAGTTGACGGAAGGCGGGCGATCGAACGTGTTCGTGAGACTCAATGGCCGTTGGAGCACACCGCCGCTTGACGCGGGATTGTTGCCGGGCGTGATGCGCGGCGCATTGATCGAAGAGCTGGATGCCGAGGAGCGCTCGCTGACGCGTGAGGACCTGGACCGTGCGGAATCGTTGATGATTTGCAACGCACTGCGCGGCGCGATGCCGGCGCGGCTGAAGCAGTTGAGCTAAGCGGAAGCGAAACGTGTGCAATAACCGGGAGCGCGATGAACACTCAAACGCGCCCCGACCATCGATGTCAGCAAAACCCCTTTAAAACGTGTGCTCCGGCCCGGGAAACGTCTTCTCCCTGACCGCGCGGACATACGCCTCGACGGCGGCAAAAATACTCGGCTGCCCTTGCATGAAGTCTTTAACAAACCGTGGCCGTTTGCCGGGGAAAATCCCGAGCATGTCGTGCAGCACAAGCACCTGGCCCGAACACTCGATCCCCGCGCCAATGCCAATGGTCGGGATAACCAACTGCTGCGTCACCTCGCTGGCCAGCAGCGTAGGCACTGCTTCGATCACCAGCAACTGCGCACCGGCATCCTGGAACGCCTGAGCGTCGCGGCGCATTTGCTCGGCGCCGGCGTCGGTTTTCCCTTGCACCTTGAACCCGCCAAACGCGTGGACCGATTGCGGCGTCAAGCCCACATGCCCGCAAACAGGAATGGCCCGGTCAACCAGAAACTTGACCGTATCGGCGACCCATTCACCGCCTTCGATCTTCACCATCTGTGCACCCGCGCGCATCAACTGCACGGCGTTCGCATAAGTTTCCTCGCGCGAGCTGACCGTGCCAAACGGCATGTCGGCGACAACCAGCGCGTTCTTGTTGCCACGTGCGACCGCGGCAGTGTGATACGCAATATCTGCCAGCGTCACGGGCAGCGTCGTGCCATGCCCTTGCAGCACGTTTCCAAGCGAATCGCCGATCAGCAATACATCGACGCCCGCGCTATCCAGCAACGCGGAAAAACTCGCGTCGTAACACGTGAGCATCGCGATTTTTTCGCCGGCTTCGCGCATGGTCCTGAGCTTCGGAACGGTGATCGCGGTGCGGCTGGTTTCCTGCAGATACGCCATGAGAATTTCCACATCGACTAGATAAGAAACGGCACGCCTACGCGCAAGCCGGACGGACTTAAAGTGACGTGCCCTTGACAAAGAATTCCTTGCGCCCACGCATGGTTTCAATGCGGTCTACCAGCAGCGCCAAATCGGCGTCCGATTCCAGCGGACTCAAATGCTCGGCGTTCACCGTAAGCAGCGGTGTAGCGTCGTAGTGATAGAAGAAGTCATTGTAGGCGTCGCAAAGGGCGCGCAGGTAGGCGTCGGGAATTTGCAGTTCCATCGGCAGCGCGCGCTTTTGAATGCGCGCGAACAATACCTCGGGACTTGCCTGCAAATACACGACCAGATCCGGCGCGGGCGCGGATGCATCAATACGCCTCGTGATTTCCCGGAACAGCTCGAATTCGTCGTCGGGAAGCGTGAGGCGTGCGAACAGCGCGGTTTTATCGGTGAGGAAATCGGTGATGAGCGGCGCGCCGGCGTTTTGCCCGTGATGCCCCGGCGCACCCAGCAGCGCCGCCGCGATTTCCTGCGTTTGCTGCGCGCGCTGTAACGCAAACTGCAATTGCGTGGGCAGCGCGTAACGCGTGTTGTCGCGATAAAACCGCTCGAGAAACACGTTCTCCTGCGGGCGCTCGAACAGCGTGCGCATTGACCAGCGTTCGGCGAGCAAGCGCGCCAGCGTGGTCTTGCCGACGCCAATAGGCCCTTCAATCGCAATGTACCGATGCGGCGGGCGCAACTGCGGCGCGGTGACGGTAAGGGGCGACATGCTCATGGGCTATTCACCTTTCAGGCTTCGCGTCGCGAAATTCTAGGCTTCGCGTCGCGAAGTGCAGCGGGAAGCGAATAGCGGACACTGATGTGTCGCCACTTTTTCAATACGTTGATCCTGGACCGAAGCGAGAAATGCATCGGCGCGGCCACGTTGCGCGATGACTACATTGCGGTCGAGTTCGATCAAGGGCACGAGTGTAAACGCGCGCTCGGTGAGCCGCGGGTGCGGCACGACGAGATCGGCTTCCTCGATGCAGGAATCGCCATACAGGAGGATGTCGATATCGAGCGTACGCGGCGCGTTCCGGTACGGCCGCTCGCGTCCGAAATGGCTTTCTATGCCGTGGCACAGCCGCAGCAACTGGCGTGCGGCCAGCGTGGTATCGATCTTGACGACACAATTGAAGTAGTCGTCGCCACCGGCGTCAACAGGCGCGGTGCGATAGAGGCTCGACTTCGCGAGCACGGTGATCGTGTGTTGCTGGGCAAGACACACCACTGTGTCTTTCAGGGTCTGGCGCGCGTCACCGAGGTTTGCGCCCAGGCCCAGATAAGCTACCGTCATGGCATGAATCCTACGACTGTCGTTCGGCGAAACACGACTCAAACGCGGTGATCAAAACGCGCGCGGTCCGTGTCAATCGTCGCGCTGGCCACCGCTTTCGTCGCCATACCGCGCGTCACGCACGTCACGCTCTTCGCGAGCTGACCCTTCTGCGGTCGCGCCGCCCTGCATTCCGTCACCCGGTCCGCGGCTCCTGGCGTTGCTGCTACGCCGCCGTCGTTTCTTGGGCGCCCGGTCCTTCCCGCCTTGCGAAAGCAATGACTCCCGCGCGGCGGCGTCCCCTTCAATAAAATCCGTCCACCACTGCCCAACCGATGCATCCAGTTCGCCGGATTCGCATCGCAGCAGGAGGAAATCATAACCCGCCCTAAACCTTTGGTGTTCCAGCAGCTTCATCGCGCTTCTGCCCGAGCGTTTTTCGAGCCGATGTTGCAGACCCCATATCTCGCGCATATCCGATGAAAAGCGCTTGTGGATAGCAAGCTTTTCGGTCTGCATGTCGAGCACGTCGTCCATGGCGCGATGCAGGGCGGGCACGGGGAATTCACCGGCCAGCGTGTATTGCTGCCAGCGTGTCTGCATGTCGTTCCAGAGCAGCGTGGCGAACAGGAAACCTGGCGATACACCCTTGCCGGCGCGCACGCGTTCGTCGGTATTGGTCAGGGCGAGCGTGATGAATTTCTCGCCGTGCGTCGATTCGAAAATCACGTCGAGCAGCGGCAGCACGCCGTGATGCAAACCTTCGGCGCGCAGCCGCGTCAGGCACGCGAGCGCGTGGCCTGAGAGCAGCAGCTTGAGCATTTCGTCGAAGAGACGCGCTGCCGGGACGTTGCTGATTAAGTCGGCCAGTTCCGCGATCGGTGCGCGCGTGGCGGGCTCGATCTCGAAACCGAGCTTCGCGGCAAAACGCACGACGCGCAGCATGCGCACCGGATCTTCGCGATACCTCGTGGCCGGGTCTCCGATCATGCGCAGCAAACGCGCGCGGATGTCGGCCATGCCGTCGTGATAATCCAGCACCGTTTGCGAGGCCGGATCGTAATACATGGCGTTGATGGTGAAGTCGCGGCGCGTGGCGTCTTCGTGCTGCTCGCCCCACACGTTGTCGCGCAGCACGCGGCCGCTGGCATCGACCGCATGCGTGCGTGTGTCCATCTCGCCGCGTCGCAGGCGGGGCGGAGGCGGTGAGGGCGGTGCGTCGGCGGGGGTATCGACGAGCGCGCGGAACGTCGATGTTTCGATGATGTCCTGCCCGAACTGCACGTGCACGATCTGGAACCGCCGGCCGATGATGCGCGCGCGGCGGAACAGCTTCTGCACCTGGTCGGGCGTGGCGTCGGTTGCAACGTCGAAATCCTTCGGCGCCACGTTCAGCAGCAGGTCGCGCACGGCGCCGCCCACGATAAACGCACGATGCCCGCCTTGCTGCAGGCCCTCGGTAACGCGAATCGCGTTCTTCGAGATCAGCGCCGGGTCGATGCCATGCACATCCGCCGACAGGATCACAGGCACGTTGGGATCGCGCTTCGCCGCGGCGGGCGTGGCTTTCTTGCGCGTGCTCTTGCGGGCGGGTTTTACATCGTCGGAGAGCGGGGCGGTTGCCGGGGTCTCTTCTTTGGCGCTTTCCTGGCCGAACAGCTTGCGGATGAGTTTTTTAATCACGTGGGGAGAAGATTTCCAGGATGCGCCAGCCGCGGGCTTGCGCATGGGCGCGCAGGGTGTCGTCGGGATTGGTCGCGATCGGGTCGGTGACTTTCTCGAGTAGAGGAATGTCGTTGTGCGAGTCGCTGTAGAAGTAGCTGTGTTCGAAGTCGGTCAGGCTTTTTCCCATCGACGCGAGCCACGCTTCGGTGCGCACGATCTTGCCCTCGCGATAGCTCGGCGTGCCCGTTGCGCGGCCGGTCAGCTCGCCGTTGGGCACATTGTCGACCGTTTCGACCTCGCAGGCGATCAACGCTTCAATTCCGAACGCCCGGCCGATCGGCGCCGTGATGAATGCGTTCGTGGCGGTGACGAGGCAGCAGAGATCGCCGGCTTGCTGGTGCTTGCGCACGAGTTCGAGCGCGGCGGGCGCGATGGCCGGCGTGATGATTTCGCGCATGAATTGCGCGTGCCAGTCGTCCAGTTGCGCGCGCGGGTGCCTGGCGAGTGGTGAAAGCTGGGCGGTCAGGTACGCGTGGATATCGAGCGTGCCGGCTTTGTAATCTTCGTAGAACGCGTCGTTTTGCTTCGCGAACTGGTTGGCATCGACAATGCCGAGCTTCGCCATGAAGCGACCCCATTCGTGGTCGCTATCCGTCGGGATGAGGGTGTGATCGAGATCAAAAAGGGCTAGGTTCATGGGAGCGCATTTTACTTGAAGCGGGTGGAAGCGTTCGCTGGCTGCTCGCGGTGGGGTGAGGGACCAAGAGAAAGAGCCTAAAAAAGCTCGGTCTGCGGACGGGGCGCGTCGTCGTCCGTCTTGCCTTCTTTGGCTGCGAGCATGGTGCGTAATAACGGCAGCGTCACGGCGCGCTTTTGTTCCAGCGAAAAGCGGTCGAGTTCATCGAGCAGGGTCATCAGGCTGGGCATGTCGCGGCGAAAATGCGTGAGCAGGTAAGCGGGGACGTCGTCCGCCAGCGCAATGCCGCGCTCGCGTGCCGCGTGTTTCAGCGCGCCGGCCTTGCTCTCGTCAGAAAGGGGCGTGAGCTGGAAAACCAGCCCCCAGCCGAGCCGTGTGCGCAAATCTTCTCTCACCGACAACCCCAGCGGCGCCACATTGCCGGTTGCCACCAGCGCGCTTGCCGGATGCGCACGCACTTCGTTGAACAGGTTGAAGAGCGCAATTTGCTGGGCCCCCGAGAGCCGCTCGCAGTCGTCGATGGCGTAGACGCTGGCGTTCGGATCGAACGTGAACGCGGCCAGTGGCGCTTGCGGGCTCAGGAAGCGCGCCCGGCCGTTCCCTTCGTGCACCAGCGCTTGCAGCAGATGGCTGCGGCCGCTGCCGGCTTCCCCCCACACATAGAAGGTCCGGTCGGCCACGGGGCCGGCTGCGAGCGCACCGTCGAGTTCGCGCAGACGGGTCACCAGTTCATGGTTGCCGGCGGCGAAAAAATTATCGAAGGTGGCGAGCGGCGGCGTGCCGAGATCGAGCGTCAGTTGGCGTTGCACGGGCAATCGGTTCCGTCAGGGCGTATCTTGAAAAGCGGCGCGCTCAGTATGCCGATGCCCGGTTTATGCCGTGGCGAAAGGCGTTGAGCGCAGGGTCGAGTTTCCAGCCGGATGGGCGCGAGTCTCGAAAAGGGTCTGGTGCGGTCTTTCGGAGTCAGGGCCGCGAACTGCGAGAAATCCGGCCGGGCGGCTGGCATCGGTTAAAATCTCATTTTACCGACCTTCTCGCCGATCCCCCATGAATCAACCGAAATCCGCCCCAGACGCCCAAGGTTTGTCCTATCGCGACGCGGGCGTGGACATCGATGCCGGCGACGCACTTGTCGACCGGATCAAGCCCTTTGCCAAGAAAACCATGCGCGACGGCGTGTTGGGCGGCATTGGCGGATTCGGCGCGTTGTTCGAAGTCCCCAAGCGGTACAAGGAGCCGGTGCTGGTGTCTGGCACGGACGGCGTGGGCACGAAGCTGCGGCTGGCGTTCCAGTTGAACAAGCATGACACAGTGGGCCAGGATCTGGTCGCCATGAGCGTCAACGACATCCTGGTGCAGGGTGCCGAGCCGTTGTTTTTCCTCGATTATTTCGCTTGCGGCAAGCTGGACGTGGATACGGCCGCGACCGTGGTGCAGGGCATTGCGCAGGGTTGCGAACTGGCCGGGTGTGCGTTGATTGGCGGTGAAACGGCTGAAATGCCGGGCATGTATCCGGACGGTGAGTACGATCTGGCCGGGTTTGCGGTGGGTGCCGTTGAGAAAAGCAAGATTATCGATGGCTCGACCATTCAGCCTGGCGACGTCGTATTGGGTCTCGCTTCTTCCGGCATCCATTCGAACGGGTATTCGCTGGTGCGCAAGATCATTGAGCGCGCTCAGCCTGACCTGAACGCCGATTTCGATGGCCGTTCGCTTGCCGATGCGTTGATGGCGCCCACGCATATTTACGTGAAGCCGTTGTTGTCGCTGATGTCGAAGCTGGCCGTGAAGGGTATGGCGCATATCACCGGCGGCGGCCTGGTTGAAAACATTCCGCGGGTTCTGCGCGATGGCCTGACGGTTGAGCTGGATCACCGGGCTTGGCCGTTGCCGCCGTTGTTCTCGTGGCTGCAGAAGCATGGCGGCGTGGCTGATGCGGAAATGCATCGGGTGTTCAACTGCGGGATCGGGATGGTCGTGGTGGTGGCCGCCGGCGACGTTGAAGCCGCGACGGCGCTTTTGTCGGCGGCTGGTGAACAGGTCTGGTCGATCGGCGTGGTGCGCGATTCACTTCCCGGTGAAGCTCAGACTGTCGTGGTTTAAAGTTTGAATTTCCGTTCGCGCCGGCGGATCCCACCGGCGCGAACGACCTCAAACCACCGGCATTGGCGCCAGCAACGCCTCAATATCCTCGGCAGAGAACTTCGCTGCCCCGGCTGCGTCCTCACGCAAGATACTATCGGCGAGAGCGGCTTTGCGGCCCTGCATTGCCACAATCCGTTCTTCAATACTCCCCGCCACGATCAGCTTGTAGACGAACACCGGCTTCAATTGCCCAATCCGGTGCGCCCGGTCCGTGGCCTGATTCTCCGCCGCCGGATTCCACCACGGATCGTAATGAATCACCGTGTCGGCCGCCGTCAGATTCAACCCCACGCCACCCGCCTTCAGGCTGATCAGGAACAACGGCACCTCGCCGTCCTGGAAGCGCTTCACCGGCGTAATCCGATCCGTGGTGTCTCCCGTCAACGTGACATACGGAAGCCCGGCTTTATCGAGCGCGGCTGCAATGATCGCCAGCATCCCGGTGAACTGGGAAAACAGCAGCACCCGGCGCCCCTCCTCGAGCAACTCCGGCAACATATCGAGTAACAAATCGAGCTTCGCCGATTCCTCCACACGCCCGGCCCGCGTCAGCTTCACCAACGCCGGATCGCAGCAAACCTGCCGCAGCTTGAGCAGCGCTTCGAGCACAACAATATGGCTGCGCGCCAGCCCTTGATCCGCTACCGCCATCCGCACTTTTTCCTGCATCGCGATCCGCACCGTCTCGTACAGGTCGCGCTGCGCACCCTCAAGCGCCACTGTCCGCACAATGGTCGTTTTCTGCGGCAATTCCTTCGCGACCTCATCCTTTCTTCGACGCAGCATGAATGGCCGAATCCGGCGCACCAGCAAATCGCGCCGCACCGGGTCGTCGTACTTTTCGATTGGCGTGCGCCAGCGCTTCGTGAAGTCTTTCTGCGTGCCAAGGAAACCGGGCAGCAGGAAATCGAATTGCGCCCACAACTCACCCAGGTGGTTTTCTAACGGCGTGCCGGTCAGGCACAACCGATGCCGCGCGCGCAAATCGCGAATGCCCTTCGCGGCCTTGGTCGCGACGTTCTTCACGATCTGCGCTTCATCGAGGATCAGCAGGTGGTATTCGTGCAGCGCCAGCATCGCCTGATCGCGCCACAGGAGCGGGTACGTGGTCAGCACGAGATCGTGCTCGCCAATCTGGTCGAAACGTTCCTTGCGCTGCGGGCCATGCAGATCCAGCACCCGCAAATCAGGCGCGAATTTTTTCGCTTCCTCACGCCAGTTGTGAATCAGCGTGGTCGGCAACACCACCAGCACCGGCTGGTCCAGCCGTCCCGACTCCTTCTCGACCAGGATGTGCGCCAGCGTCTGCACGGTCTTCCCGAGGCCCATGTCGTCGGCGAGAACACCCGACAGATTGCGCTCGCGCAAATACTGCATCCAGTTGAGCCCTTCGCGCTGGTACCCCCGAAGCTCGGCGCGCAAGCCGCGCGGCACGGGCACTTCCCGCAAGCCCGGTCCTTCCTGCAAACGCCGGGCAAGCTCACGAATGGAAAGGTCGCCGTGGAACTGCCAGCGGCCTGTGTCGCTGAGCGCTTCCAGCCGTCCGGCGTCCTGCTCGGAAACACGCAGCGGATGGGTGGCGAGGGTATCGAAGAGATCGATCAACACGCGCACCACGGGCTTGATCCGTGCCGCCCGTACCCGCAGCCGCTCGCCCAGATCGGTCTTCAGCTCGATGCCTTCTTCGTCGGGGATCGAATCGATGGCGCCCGCCAGCCAGCGCCGGTCGCGCTGGAACAGGTCGGCCA
This sequence comes from Caballeronia udeis, assembly GCF_001544555.2. Taxonomy (GTDB): domain Bacteria; phylum Pseudomonadota; class Gammaproteobacteria; order Burkholderiales; family Burkholderiaceae; genus Caballeronia; species Caballeronia udeis. Next base: position 12,209 of record NZ_FCOK02000125.1, read on the forward strand.
GCAGCGGTTCGAGCCGCACGCTGCGCTCGCCTACGACAATGCCGAGCTCCAGGTCGAACCAGCCATCGGTTCCCTGGCGCGCGGTGCCCTGGATGTCATCGATCTCAATGAAGTCGAAGCGAAATTCCGGCGACATGCTCACGCGCCAGCCGTTCTCGCGCAACTCGGGCAACGCGTCGTTGGTGAACACGGCCCATGCGTCGGGCGCCGGCAAGCCGAGCACGCCATTGGGAATGGGCTTGGGGCCGAACCGCTGATGCGAGGGAATCTGCCGGAAGCCAAGGTCGTAGAGCGAGGCCAGGTAACGCGCCTCGACGTCGTGCCGGCGCTTCACCTGGACCATCTCGCCGGACGCGGCGCGCATGACCGTTGTGGCGCGCGTGGGGTCTATGCTGAAGCCATCGTAATCGAAACTGACGAGGGCAAAATCGAGCACGTTCGCGGCAGTGCGCTCGTCGCGGGACCGCCAGCTGCTGTTGACGGGCCGTGTATCGAGCAGGAGCACCGGCACCGGTTCCGTATCGACAATATGCACGTTCAGCGTTTCCGGCTCCGGCGGCGGAGGCAGGTCGGAGTCGACTTCACGCAGCATTGCGCTCACCAGCGGCGCTTCGGCCAGCGAGATGGGCGGCATCGACAAATAGTCGGCCAGTTGCCGGGCAGGTTGCGGCATATCGACAACGCCCGCTTCGAGCGTTTGCGCATCGGCAAACCAGAGCGGTTCGGTGGGAATGACCAGCGTGGCGGGTGGCTCGGTTTGCAGCACGGGACGCACGCGATCGTCCAGGTCGGGCGTCCACTCGATCCGTCCCGGCCGTTGCTGAGCTTCACGCAGCGGCCGGCGCGGCTCCGCGGCGTCGTGGTCGGCCGGCATGGCGCTGAACAACCGTCCTGTTGCCAGCATGCGCTGCATCAGGTCCGCGCCTTCTTCGCCATGCAGCCCGAAGCCGCCGAAATCGTTGCGGGTACGTCCAATGACGAGCCCGCGCACGATGCTCATGTCTTCGTCGCTGACGAACTTCGGCTGCTTGACAAGCGCCGCGTCCAGATTGGTCCAGGGCCGGTCGAGCGTCTGGAATGATCCGTCCGGACTGAGCCGTACCTTATACAGCGCGACTTCGGCGGTGCGCATGATGCGCGACGTTCCCAGCACATAAACGAGCGCGAGCGCACCGCCCGACTCGCCGGGCTTTTTTGCGGAGGTGTTGCGAGTGGAGGCAAACCGCGAGCGGAATCCTTCAAGCCAGCCCGCCACTTCGGGGCGCACGGTTTCGGACTCGCGCGGCCGGTCCGCCGCGCTCGCGAGCAATACGGCGGCAGCGTGCTTGCAGCCGTACCCCACCGGGCACGAACAATGACCTTGCGCGGAAAGATTGCCGTGGTGATCGTTGAACATGACTTCCACGGTATAAGGCTGGCGTTGCGTGCCTTGAACGTTGGCGCGCAGCACGTCTTCGTCCCAATGCAGGCGCGTCACTTCATCCACATACGAGCGTGCCTTGGCAACGGTATGCGAGCCGAGCCATTTGATGATCTGAGCCGTGTCGTACACAAACGCCGGCATCAGCAAACCCGCCCGTGCATGGCCGTTCCCGTCTCAGCCTGTCCTGCCGCCATCCGTTCAATCACCGTCTACTCACCGTTCCCTTCTTTCCAATAGTTCCAGCAAGCCACGCAGCGCGTAGGCCGCCGCCTGGGTGCGGATCTGTTCGCGATCGCCCTTGAATTGCTGCGTCTCCACCGCCGTGTGCAGGCGGTTGCTCCATGCAAAAGACACCATGCCGACGGGCTTTGTTTCCGTGCCGCCGCCCGGTCCGGCCACGCCCGTAATAGACAGCGATACCTGAGCCCGGCTATTCCTCAGCGCGCCTTCCGCCATGGCTTTGGCGACCGGTTCGCTGACCGCCCCGTGGCGCTCGATCATGTCGGCCGGCACGCCGATCATCTCGGTTTTCGCCAGGTTCGAATAGGTCACGAAACCGCGTTCGAACCACGCGCTGCTGCCGGAAATATCGGTCATGGCAGCAGCCACCAACCCGCCGGTGCACGATTCGGCAGTCGCGAGCATCAGGCGCTCGTCGCGCAGTTTGTTGCCGACACGGATGGCGAGTTGGTGGACGACGTTATCGGTAGCCATGGCAAAGCCTCGGGTGGAGCGCTCGAAAGACGTGAGACGCAGGCAAGACGGAAATCAAACGGTCATGCGCCACAGCGCAATCACGAGCAGCGTGAAGAACGCAGCGGCGATATCGTCGAACATGATGCCGAAACCGCCTTTCAACTGGCGGTCGAAATACCGGATTGGCGGCGGTTTCACCATGTCGAAGAAACGGAACACGATGAACGCCCACAACTGCCCGGTGAACGTGGCCGGCGTGACGAACAGCAACACCAGCCAGAACGCGATGATCTCGTCCCACACCACCGGCGACGGATCGGAAATGCCCATTTTCTTCGCCGTGAAACCGCAGAACCAGCAGCCGGCCACGAACCCCACGGCAATCAGCACAGCCCATTCGGCGACCGTCAGGTGCGGGTTGAACACCACGAACGACACCCACGCGAACAAGGTGCCGACCGTGCCGGGTGCGATTGGCGACAAGCCGCTGCCGAAACCCAGCGACAGGATATGCAGCGGATGGGAGAACATGAAGCGCGCGCTTGTCCGGCGCGACGGCTTTGCGCTGGGTGTGTCGTCGATTGTGTCGATGATCGGATCAGTCTGCATGAAAATGGTCGAAGCCCGTATCTGGGAAAGAAACCGGACCCGTGTTGTCGCGCCAGCCGATGGCCGGCGCGTCGCGGGGCGCGCCCGCCGGGGTTGCGCCGAGCGTGCCGGAAGCCGTTCGTCCTTCGGCGGCCGGACCCTCGATTGTACCGATACGAGTCAACAAAGCTTTCTGCGCTGTTGCTGTCCGCTCGATTTCGGCCCTCGCGGCAACAGGCGCGGTGAAGCAGAGTTCGTAGTCGTCGCCGCCGGCCAGGATGCAATGCACCTGCGTGGCCGCGGGCAGGCTGGCGAGCGTGCCGGAGCGCGGTACCTGGTCGATATTCACCGTCGCGCGAACATTCGAGCGCTTCAGGATATGGAGCAGGTCGCCGGCGAGACCGTCGGAGATATCGAGCGCCGCGTGCGCGATGCCCCGCAACGCCATGCCGAGCGCCACGCGGGGTTCGGGCTGTTCGAGCGCCTTGATTGCAATGGCTTCGTCGACGGGGTTCTTCAGCGACCATTCGCCGCGGCGGATTCCCAGCCCGGCGCGCGCACCGCCGAGTACGCCGGACACCCAGATGTCATCGCCCGGACGTGCTGCGTCGCGCCGCAGCGCAAGCGCCGCGGGGACATCGCCGAACACGGTAATGCTGATGCACACCTGCGGACCGCTGGTCGTATCGCCGCCAATCAGCTCGCAGCCGTACTGGTTGGCCATCTGGAAAAGACCGCTGCTGAATGCTTCGAGCCAGCTTTCGTCGGCTTTCGGCATCGACAACGCAAGGGCGAACGCACGCGGCTTCGCGCCCATGGCGGCGAGGTCCGACAGGTTCACCGCCAGCGCCTTGTAACCGAGTGCCCACGGGGAGACATCGGGGAAAAAATGGCGGCCCGAGACCAGCATGTCGGTGGAAATTGCCAGGTGCTCACCGCGCTTCGGCGCGAGCAGCGCGCAGTCGTCACCAATGCCGAGCGTGGCCTTCGGCTCGTCGTCCGTCGCCGGGAACGTGGCGGCGGGCTGGGAGAAATATCGTTCGATCAGGGAAAACTCTGAGAGCATCGGCAATCCGGCAATGTCGAGGGAGAGTTGGGGACGATGCGCGCGTGTTGACGCGCGTTTCGTCTCAATAAGGGAATTTTGCGGCGTGAACCCGCTGCCGGCTTGGCGGTCATGCTGCTTTTCCAGGTCTTGTCCAAATGGGCTATACGCCGCGAATTGCCGGTATTGCCATCCGGAGAGCCCGTAGATTGGCGCTACAATGCGTTCGAACTTCTATTCTAATCTCGCCTAAAGCCAGACGCCTCATGACCACTCCCGCCGATAGCGCCAAAGCCAAACTCCGCGAAGCCGCGCTCGATTACCACGAGTTTCCCACCCCCGGCAAAATCGCGATTGCCCCCA
>NZ_FCOK02000126.1 GCF_001544555.2 Caballeronia udeis
AGTTCAGCAGCAGGCAGGATGGAGGACTTGATGAGCGAGATCTACCGGTTCGGCGATCTCGTGGCAATCCATCCGAAAATTGGCCGTCCAGCAGGCGTACTTGCCGCGAATTCGGTCGAGGGTCAGAGCCGGTTGGAACGCGTGCTGCGGCTGGCCAGTGAAGCAAACCTGCCTGAACTGCGGGAATACATCATGCGCTCCTATCTGATTTTGTACGCGCACTCGGACACGCGTGTGTTGTTGCTGTCCATTCGCCACCAGCGAGAGTTGGGGTATGCGCCGGAAACAGAATAGGACATCGTGAGTACACCCACTGCTGAGCGTGGGCAGGCCGGCAGTCCGCTTGGCCAGGCGCTGACGCCCACGTTGACACCCCGGGTCACGGCGGGACTCCTCGGCAATCGCAGCCTGATTCTGGCCCAGGGCGCGAAGATCGACTGTGTGGGTGATACCGCCTTCGATTCGACGGAAGCCGGCATCTCCACTTGCACGGTCACCCGGAACGTGTATTCGGATATCTGCGGGTGGGCAACCAGTATTTCCTGAAGCATGCGCCGTGTCAGATGGCATTCGAGGATCTCGGGCCGTACCTGGTGAGCCAGCACAACCGGCCCGACGTGGTCGAGTCGATGGTGGACATGGTCAAGGCGAAATCGTGGGAGCGGATCCTCGTGTCTGGACACGAGACGTTCCGGCGTGAAGTCTGGCTGCAGGCGACGCTGCTCGGTCTTCAGGTGAGTGGTTACCAGCCGAAGGCGGCCGATCTCGCACGGCTTGGCGAGAGTCGGCGCGAACTCATGAACAGCCGTGTCGCGTATGCCGGGGAGATTTTCCCGCGTACGAATGGCACGCGTCCACCGGCTCCTGCTGCCGGTCCGGTGTCCGTCGCACCAGCGGCGGATGCCGCACCGGCTTCGCGTACAGCCAGGTCTCATATTCAGACCGGTGCCACGGCCGAGGCGGCACCTGGCGACGCGCGCGAAGCTACGGCCACCCCGGCGGCCCGTCGCACAGCCGGAAACGATACGAGGAATGATACGGGCCATGAGACAGGGCGCGAGATGGAGCGGAAAACGAGCGGCCAGGACGAGCCCAATGTCCATCGCTATACGGGCGAGCTGGTCGAGTATGGCAGCGCACCTTACCAGCACAATCCGGCGCGCAGCGATTCGTACTATGTGGTCTATCGGGACGGGGCAGGGGCGTACCACGCCGTATGGGGCGTGGACCTGGAGCGGGCCGTCGCCGAGTCGGGGGCGACGCCCGGTGAGCGCGTTACGCTGCAGAACTTTGACAAACGCTGGGTGAGCATCGACGTTCCCGTGGTTGAGGCAACCGGACAGATTATCGGGTACGAGGACAAGGAGGTGTACCGCAATACCTGGCAGGTCGACGTCGAGGCACAGGTGCGTGCGGCGTCACTTTCCTCGCGCGGGGTGTCAGGGAGCGAGTCCGGGGCCGAGTCGGAGCGTCAGTCGGGGCGCGGGTCGGGGCGTGATTCCGGGCGTGATTCCGGGCGCGAATCGCCTGCCGATGCGGGAGGCGGTAGCCCTGCGGTTTCTCGAACGCCGCATCCGGGCCGTTCCGGGGATGCTGTCGATAGTCAGCGGGCAATGCAGATGGCGGTCATCGTCGCGGCCATGCGTGCACAGGGGTTTAGTGATCGGTCAATCGGGCGGGTGGAACCGCACGCCGGGAAGCTCTACGACACGTTTCGCGCCGAGGGCGTACGTGTACCCATACCGAGGGTGTTTGATCCGAAGGCACCGTCTACGCGTTTGCGCGCAACGCGACCGGCGCCTGGGCGGTCGGCCGAGCGTGAGGTCGAGCGTACGCCGTCCGGGCCTGAGCAGCCGTCGCTGTAGGAGCATCCGTGAACGCCCGTGCACGTCTGTCCATTGAACTCGGCGAGGTAAAGCCGCGCTGGGATGACTGGTGCGCCCTGCATGATGTCACGCCAGCCGAAGGTGTACGGCAACTGATCCTCGATGCAGTTGCTGCAGATGAGCCGGAGTGTCGGGCCGGCTGCACCGACGTCATGCGCTCGCCCCCCGTTGGCGAGCATCGCGAACGCCTCGGGATCCGCCTGACCGCATCCGAATTGCACGCGGTCAGGCGGCAGGCAACGACATGCGGGTTCACCGCGAATCGCTGGGTCGTTGCGCTGATCCGCGCGCAGTTGACGCATGTCCCCCAGTTTGGCGAGCAGGAGATGGCGCTGCTCGCCGCCTCGAACCACGCGCTCGCGAAGATTAGCCGCTCACTGGGACCGGTGATTCGCGAAGTCGACCGGGATGGGACGGCTGCCGTTGCGGGTAACGCTCGCCTGCTCGTGGAGCTGAAGGCGCAGATCGATACCCATCTGCGCGCGGTGTCGGATCTGCTTCGCGCGAACATTGATCGCTGGAGTCGCTAGCATGCCTTTTCCGAAGATTTACATCGACACGATGCTCCTGAACTGGGGCGACCGGCTGTTCCACGATCCGTTGCGGCACGTCGGGGCGCCGCGGCTCTCGCGTGTCCAGATCGGGAGCCAGGTGGCACGGGTACGCGAGCAGCTGGCGCGCACGCTGAAACATACGCCCGAGGTGATGGTGAAAATCACCAACAGGGCAGCCAGTGCGCAGGGCATGGGTGCGGTGCGCCGGCATCTGCGCTACATCTCCCGCAACGGCAAGGTCGAACTCGAGGACCAGGACGGGCAGACCATTGCGGGCGCAGCCGCTCTGCACGATCTGGCCGATGCGTGGCAGTTCGGCGGCTGGGGCGTACCGGAGACCAGCACGCGTCGCGAGGTGTTCAACATCCTGCTGTCGATGCCGCCGGGTACGGACCGTCGGGCGGTACGTGATGCGGCGCGCGATTTTGCGGCGCTCGAATTCGGCGATGGTCGCGACTACGTCTTCGCCGCGCATGACGACGAGGCGCATCCGCATGTGCATCTGTGCGTGCAGGTGAGGGGCCTGGATGGGCGACGGCTCAATCCGGAAAAGCGTGACCTGCAGCGCTGGCGGGAGCGGTTTGCGCAGCAGCTCCAGGCACACGGTGTCGAGGCGAATGCAACGTCACGGCGCACGCGCGGGGCGGCGCGCCGTTATCCGAAGCAGGCCGTCGTGTACATGCTGGACCGCGGAGAAACGCCGCGGTACTGGCGCGCGATGGCGACGGACACGCAGCGGCGCGCGGGCTGGGAGGCACATTACGGTGTGTTCGCGGCGTGGCGCGAGATGGCGCTGGCGATGGCCGCGTCACGGGAGGCAGATGACCGGCGCTTGGCCGTGGAGATTGTCGACTTCGTACGGAACATGCCGGTGCAGCAGGATGGGCCGTTGGTGGCGCCCATGGCGCCGGCTCGACGCGAGCGGTCAGACCGGCCCCTGCCGGATCGTGGCAGTCAGCCAAACGCTGGTGGTCCGGAAGTGTGCCGCTGATACGCGAGGTGATGACCATGGCGATACCAATTGTTCCATGGGTTGGTGGCAAGCGACGTCTCGCCGATGTCCTGATTCCGCGATTTTTCTGCGCGCACAGCTGCTACGTTGAGGTCTTCGCGGGTGCAGCGGTGCTCTTCTTGCGGCCACCAACTGAGCTCGAAGTCTTGGGAAAACGTCAGTTTGAGTGTACCCCTCGAAGGGCGATACATCCGAGCAGTTCAATTTGTTGGGCAAAACGGATGGATTGTTAGTGCCGCTGGGATTGTGGTGAACACGATCGACGGCGGTAAAACATGCAGTTTCCAAGCGGATACCCTGATGGACGCCCGACGCATGCAATTGATGCGCGCAATGGGTGGATTTTGGGCACCGACCTCGTTTCGAAGATGCAGATTGCGAGGACGACCGACGGTGGAATAACGTGGACATCCGCTCAGATACCGGATCCAGAGTGGCATTTGGGCACCAGTCCGTTTTTTGACGAGTTGCGTTCGGACGCAGTCTGTTTTCGTCGATGCTAAAACCGGATATGCGTCGGCTCCGATCTGGAACAGAACTTCCGGCCCTGTGCTGACGAGCATCGACGGCGCTGTGACATGGAGTGCATTGACGATTCCGGATACCACGCGTATCACGGATCTTCTTTTCATCACCCCGGCGTACGGATTCGCACTCGAGATGTTCGGTGACGTCTACGACACAAAGGACGGTGGACTGAACTGGGCAAAAATTGGCATGGCCAGTTCAGAGTTCGGACGCACCTCATTTGCACGCGGCGACAGCGGGAAATTACGGGGAAGTTCTGCTTTGGTAGTCGGCGGTGGCATTTTGACGATGACTCCACTTTAAAAGCAGAAAGACGGTTCTGCCAACGGGTTTCGATTGTTGGCGCAGCAGCTGATTGTGTTGATCGTGAGTCAGCGGTCTGAATGCTGCCGCTTGTTACTCGCAGCGTGCTGAGCGCCCGGGGTGCATCGCTTATCGCGCTTCGGCGTGAGTGCTGGAGTCGGCTTCCACTTCCACTTCCACGGCCGGCATTACTGCTGCCAATTCCAGATCTCCCCGTACCAACTTCCATTTCCGCGCCGCTGGTAATCGCTTCACCCAGTACTCGGCACGCGACGCTTCTGCCCGGCCACTCAGCTCAAACGAAGCGCGCACCTCGACCGGCTTATGCGAGCGCGTATACCGTGCGCCTTCGCCACTGACATGCTTCGCGAACCGCGCATCAACATCGGTGGCAATCCCGGTATAGAGACTGCCGTCGGCGCATTCGATGAGGTACAGGAACCAGGGCATGGAGAAAGCTTGGGAAAAGGGTGAGATACAGGATAAGAAACGGATGCCGCGCATTATCCCTCAAGCACTGGCCACGAACCCCTTCCGAACAAAATCCTGCGACTTCGGCGAGAATAACTGTTCCGCGCTGCACCAAGCGCCCTGCAGTCAGCCCGAACAAGCCCGAAGGGAGGTAAGCCTGTTGAACCGCAAGGTCGAAATACATGTGGTCGATTCGCTCGATTCCGTGACCCCGGAGGAATGGAACCGTCTCGCCGGCGACAATCCATTCGTCCGGTACGAATTCCTGTCGGCGTTGCAGGACACGGGCTGCGCGGTCGCCCACACCGGCTGGCGTCCGCATTTCCTGCTGCTCAAGCGTGACGGCAAGCTAACCGGCGCCATGCCGCTGTACCTCAAGAAGCACTCTCGCGGCGAGTACGTCTTCGATCACGCCTGGGCCGACGCCTTCGAGCGAAATGGCCTTAAGTACTATCCGAAGGGGTTATCGGCGGTACCGTTTTCACCGGTGACCGGGCCGCGCCTGATCGCCGCCACGCACGAAGAGCGTGTGATGCTCGCCCGCGGCGCGATCGAGTTGACCAAGCAACTGGAGCTCTCGTCGCTACACGTGCTGTTTCCGCAAGAACAGGATCTCGAAGCGTTGACCGAAGCCGGCTACATGCTGCGCGAAGGCGTGCAGTTTCACTGGGAGAACGCACCCGCTGCACCCGGCACCCCCGGCGGTTACGACAGCTTCGACGCATTCCTCGCGACCATGAGCCACGACAAGCGCAAGAAGGTGAAGCAGGATCGTCGACGCGTGGTCGATGCCGGCGTCACCTACACGTGGTTGCGCGGCGCGGAAATAGACGAGGAAGCGCTCGATTTCTTCTACGCGTGTTATGAAAATACCTATCGCGAGCACTGGAACCCGCCTTATCTGTCGCGTGAATTCTTCGGCCGGATCCACGCGGCCGCGCCTGACAGCGTCTTGCTCGTGATCGCCGAAGCGGACGGCCAGCGCCTTGCGTGCGCGCTGAACATGATTGGTGGCGACGTGATGTTCGGCCGCTACTGGGGAACCAAGGAATTCATCTCGGGCCTGCATTTCGAAACCTGCTACATGCAGGGAATCCAATACTGCATCGAGAACGGGCTGGCTCGTTTCGAAGGCGGCGCGCAGGGTGTGCACAAGATGTCGCGCGGCATGTTGCCCACGCCCACGTGGTCCGCGCATTGGGTGGCGGACCCGCGGTTCGCGCACGCAATCAGTGAGTTCCTCGATGAAGAAACGGCGGCGATGGACCAGCATATCCAGGAGCTGGAAGCGCATACGCCCTTCAGGAAGAAGGCATAGGGCCGGGCGTTTGGCAGACCCGAAACCTGACCGGATGGCTAACGCTTGATCCAATAGACGCCCGGAAACTGCAACTCGACTTATCATCATGTCGAAATGCTTTCGCTTTCACAGCGATAACCCTTAACTCGTTATGCGCCGGAACAGGATCCCCGAATGAGGGGCATCGTATGGACAAGCTCAAGATGAAAAACCGATTCTTCAATCTCTACAGCCACGATTTTGCTCGCGTGGCGGTAGGCGTGCCCCGTTGCCGTGTAGCCGATCCGGCGTTCAATGCAGCCGAAACCATCGACCTGGCGAAGCAGGCGGCGGCGAACGGCGCGGTGCTGGTCGCGTTCCCGGAGCTTGGGCTGCCGGCCTATACCTGCGACGACCTGTTCCACCAGCGGGCCTTGCTCGATGCCTGCGAAGAGGCACTGGCGTCCGTCGTGGCGGCGTCGAAGAACCTCTCCATCGCGATGATCGTGGGCATGCCGCTGCGCGTCGACCATACGCTCTTCAACTGCGCGGTGGTCGTCGCGGGCGGGCAGGTCCAGGGCGTCGTGCCGAAAAGCTATCTGCCGAACTACGGCGAGTTCTACGAAGCACGCCAGTTCAGCGCGGCAGAGAACGCATCGACTGACCGGGTCACTTTGCTGGGCGCTGAAGTGCCGTTCGGATCCTCACTGCTGTTTGAAATTGCCAACATGCCGCTGTTCCGCTTCCACGTGGAAATTTGCGAGGACGTGTGGGTGCCGGTGCCACCTTCGTCGTTCGCGGCGCTCGCAGGCGCGACCGTGCTGGTGAACCTGTCGGCGTCGAACGTGGTGGTCGGGAAGTCGAGGTACCGGCATCAACTGGTCGGCCAGCAGTCCGCCCGGTGCCTTTCGGCGTATTTGTACACATCGGCGGGAAGAGGCGAGTCGACTACGGACCTGGCGTGGGACGGGCAAGCGGTGATCTACGAAAACGGCGAACTGCTCGCGGAATCAGAGCGCTTCCTGGACACGTCGCATCTCGTTTTCGCCGACGTCGATCTCGAGCGGCTCTCGCGTGAGCGCATGCACCAGACCACGTTCGGGCAGTCGGTGCGCCGACATGGCGACGAGGTATCGAAGTTCGAAACGGTGCGCTTCAATCTCGATCTGCCGATCAACCGCGCATTGCCGCTGGACCGCGTCGTGGAGCGTTTCCCTTACGTTCCGTCCGATCCAAAGCTCCGCGACGAACGTTGCAACGAGGTCTACAACATCCAGGTGCAGGCGCTGGTGCAACGGCTCTCGGCCAGCGGCATATCGAAGGTCGTGATCGGCATTTCGGGCGGCCTGGATTCAACCCATGCGCTGCTTGTCTGCGCGAAGGCCATGGACCGGCTGAAGCTGCCGCGCACGAATATTCTCGGCGTCACCATGCCCGGTTTCGCCACCAGCGACCGGACGCTCCTGCAGGCGCGCCAACTGATGGAGATTGTCGGCTGTTCAGCGAGCGAGATCGACATCCGGCCAAGCTGCGAGCAGATGCTGAAAGACCTCGGCCACCCGTATGCGTCGGGCAAGGAGGAATACGACATCACGTTCGAGAACGTGCAGGCCGGCGAGCGCACGAATCATCTGTTCCGGCTCGCGAACTTCAAGGGTGCAATCGTGATCGGTACCGGCGACCTGAGCGAACTGGCGCTTGGCTGGTGCACGTACGGCGTGGGCGACCACATGTCGCACTACAACGTCAACGCCAGCGTCCCGAAGACGCTGATCACGCACCTGGTCCGGTGGGTCGCGGAAACCGGGCAGATCGGCAATTCGGGTTCGGATGTTCTTATCAACATCCTGAATACGGACATCAGCCCGGAACTCGTTCCCGGCAAATCGAACGGCAATCCGGAGCAAAAAACCGAAAGCGTCATCGGACCGTACGAGCTGCAGGATTTCAACCTGTACTACACGCTGCGTTTTGGGTTTGCACCGTCGAAAGTGGCGTTCCTGGCGTACACCGCCTGGAAAGACCGTGACGCGGGCGACTGGCCGGAAGGCGCGCATGTCGCGCGAAACGAATACGCGTTGCCGGCCATCAAGCACAACCTGGGGATTTTCCTCGACCGGTTTTTCCGGACCAGCCAATTCAAGCGGTCCTGCGTGCCGAATGCGCCGAAAGTCGGGTCCGGCGGTTCGTTGTCGCCGCGCGGCGACTGGCGCGCGCCGAGCGATTCGGAATCAGTCGTCTGGATGAACGATTTGAAGAATATTCCGGCGGAATGAGGGGTTTGCACCATATCTGCGCGTAAATGCGCCGATAACGGCGTGATCCCGATGCTATGGCGCGAGTTCTCTGCGGTTAACTGTGAAAACGCAGCTAGAATCAAACTATCGATTCCTAAATCCGTTTTCTTGCTTATCCGCACAATTTCCGAAGAGGCGCGCCATGAAACGCATCACCGCAGTCATCAAACCGTTCAAGCTCGACGAAGTCCGTGAAGCACTCGCCGGCGCAGGGCTCACCGGTCTGACCGTAACCGAAGTCAAGGGCTTCGGGCGGCAGAAGGGCCACACGGAGCTGTATCGTGGCGCGGAATACGTGGTCGACTTCCTGCCGAAGGTGAAGATCGAAGTGGTCGTGGCCGACTCACAGACGGATCAGGTTATTGACGCCATCATCGGTGCGGCTCGCACCGGCAAGATCGGTGACGGCAAGATCTTCGTGACCGACGTCGAGCGTGTCATCCGCATTCGCACGGGCGAAGAAGACGAAGCGGCTGTCTAAGCCCGTTAAGCCCGTTTGTCCGAAGCCGGCCTGATCCCGTGTCAGGCCGGTAGGTGGTTTTCGCGGTTCCTTGGCGACCGCGTGTTTTACCGTGACCAGCGCTGTCTGGTGGCGTCTCCCGCTTTGCCCCCTCGTCTGACCGTTTCCGTCACCAATGTAAAAAACCATTGCGGTACTATCAGCATCCCTGTGTGCTTTTTGTAAGGATTTGTGGATGCATCACGCGATCGGCTTCATTCAGGATCTAGCGGTAATCATGGCGATTGCGGGCATCGTCACGGTGTTGTTTCACCGTCTGAAGCAGCCGGTCGTGCTGGGGTACATAGCGGCGGGCGTGATTATCGGGCCGTACACACCGCCGTTCCAGCTTATCCACGACGAAGCCACCATCCAGACGCTCGGCGAGCTCGGCGTGGTATTCCTGATGTTTTCCCTCGGGCTCGAATTTAGCCTGAAGAAGCTGGTCAAGGTCGGCGCGACAGCGTTTGTCGCCGCGGCGTCAGAGATCGTGCTGATGATCTGGATCGGCTATGAAATCGGGCAGTGGTTCGGCTGGAACGCAATGGACTCGCTGTTCCTCGGCGCCATGCTCGCCATTTCGTCGACAACGATCATCGTCAAGGCGCTTTCCGAACTCGGCATGAAGGGCGAGCCGTTCGCGCAACTGATCTTCGGCATTTTGATCGTAGAGGACATCCTGGCCATCGCCATGCTCGTGCTGCTCTCGGGTATTGCGCAGACGGGCTCCGTCTCGGCGGGTGTGGCGTTTATCACGCTGGGCAAGTTGCTGCTGTTCATGACCGTGTCGATGGTGGTCGGCATCCTGATCGTGCCGCGCGCGCTCGACTATGTGGCAAAGGCCAAAAGCGACGAAATGCTGCTCGTCACCGTACTCGGCTTTTGTTTCGGCTTCTGCCTGCTGGTCGTGAAGCTCGACTACAGCATCGCGCTGGGTGCGTTCCTGATTGGCGCGATCATGGCCGAATCGCGCAACCTGCAGCGCATCGAGCACTTGATCGCACCGGTGCGCGACATGTTCTCCGCGATCTTTTTCGTGACCATCGGCCTGATGCTGAACCCGGCGGTGCTGGTGGATTACTGGTGGCCGATTGCGGTGATCACGGTCGCGGTCGTGGCCGGCAAGATCGTGTCGTGCGGGCTCGGCACTTTCCTCGCGGGCAGGGACGGGCGCACGTCAATGCGGGTTGGTATGAGCGTCGCGCAGATCGGCGAGTTCTCGTTCATCATCGCTTCGCTGGGATTGTCGCTGAAAGTGACCAGCAGCTTCCTGTACCCGATCGCCGTCGCGGTTTCCGCGTTGACCACGCTGTTCACGCCGTACCTGATCAAGGCCGCCGATCCGATCACGCGCCGCATCGCCCGCTCAATGCCTGTTCCTGTCGCGAACACCTTCGGCCTGTATTCGCAATGGCTCGCGAGCCTTTCGCCTGACACCGGCGGCCCGACGTTGTTCAGCATGACGCGGCGGATCGTGGTGCAGATCGCGGTGAATCTTGCGCTGGTGGCCGCCATCTTCCTTGCTGCGTCCTACACGGCGCCGTTTGCCACCGAATATCTGGCGCGTTGGCTGCCCACCAACGATGCCCAGCGCGTTGCGCTCTGGAGCATGGCGTTGCTGGTATCCATGCCGTTCCTGGTTGCGGTGTATCGCAAACTGGGGTCGCTCGCACTGATGCTCGCGGAAGTGAGCGTGCAGCCCGCGAAGGCGGGACGTTTCACGCGCGCATTGCGATCCGCCATTTCCGGGCTGATCCCGATTCTCGCGATGTTCGGCGTTTTCCTGCTGGTGACGGTGCTCTCGGGCGGCATCTTGCCGCCGTTCGGCTTGATGATCGCGGTACTCGTCTGCGCGGCGTTATTGCTCACGGTATTGTGGCGCTGGTGCGTCAAAATCCATGCAACGATGCAGATCGCTTTGCGAGAAACATTCGAAGAGCCGAGAGATCATCCTTGAGCATGAAACCTTTGTTTTCCCCGATAATGTGAGCAATTGTTTGATGGTTTGCCGCCCCCGGACCAGAGGCGGATAATTAAACTCTGACCATTCTCACAGCGCCTGGCGCCTATATCGGAATGAGCGAAAACAAGTCAAACGAGTCGAACGAGTCACTGACGCCGGGCACGCCCGGCACTGATTCTCCCGCGGGTTCCATTCCGGCGAGTCATACGCCGGCAGTCCCGCCCGCGTCATCCCCAAAGAGTTCTGATATCCCCGCTGCCGCTGCGCAAGCGAGCGCGAAGGCCACCGCGGCTGAACAGGTATCCACGGACGCGCCTGCGAGCCCGTCGACGGTAGAACCTGTCAATACCGCCAAAGCGCAACGCGACAATGCCGCTGAAGCCCGCGCATCGGCGGCCATGGCGACGTCGCAGCAGGAAGCGGCGGCGCGTGCAACCGCGCCGTCGGCATCCGCTGCGAACAAAACGCTCGATGCAAAGGCGAGCCTCGCGGCGCAGGTCGAGACTGCGACGCAGGCGCAAGCCAGTCTCGCGGCGGAGGTCGAGAACGCCACTGAGGCGCAAGCCGCTGAAGCCACGAGCGCGACAGAAAGCACAACAGAAAGCGCAACGGAAAGTGTCGCGCCGAAGCCGGCTGCCAGTTTGCCGCCGGAGTTTACGACCGCGCCGGACTTTGGCACATTCCGTCCGCCGCCCATCCCGCCCGACTCGCCGGATACGAAGGCGCCGCCCGCTTACCTGCGCCAGAGCGATTCCGCGTGGTCGGTATTCGGCCGGGTGATCAAGGCGCGTGCGCGTCAGATCTTCGACCGTGCGGGTCAGAGGATCACGCAGCGGACATTGAGAATTGGCGTGTCGGCGCGAATTTTTCATCCTGAACCGGGTGCGAAAGGGCTGCGCGGCAAGACGCTGCAGTACCTGGAGGAATCGATTGCGCATTGGGTGATGTCGCGCGACGTGCTCGTGTTCATGATTCCGACGGTCGGTCATCAGGGCATGCTGCATCCGAGCAATATCCGCCTGCGCGATTATGCGAAGCAGCTCGATGGCCTGCTGCTGCAAGGTGGCGCTGACGTCTCGCCGCAATCCTATACGGAAGCGGCCACGCGCCACGAATGGCCCGGCGACCGTGTACGGGACATGTACGAGCTCGAGTTGTTGCATGAATTCATCGAGGCGGGCAAGCCGGTGCTTGGCGTGTGCCGCGGTTGCCAGTTGATCAACGTGGCGTTCGGCGGGACGCTCTATCAGGACATTGCAACCGATGTCCCCACGGCCGGCGAGCATGTGAACGACCAATACGATCAGCATCGCCACCCGATTCGTTTTCCCGATGGATCAACGCTCGTCAACATGTTTCCGGGCCACCGCGAAGCGCTCGTCAACTCGATCCACCATCAGGCGGTGAAGACGATTGGCCGGGACCTGAACATCGAGGCGGTGTCGGCGCACGACGGCATTATTGAAGCGGTGCGTTATCGGCGCGCGCCGTTCGTGATGGGCGTGCAATGGCACCCGGAATTCCATCGTGCGGGCGGCGACGAGTTGCTCGATTGCACACCTTTACTCGATACCTTCCTGCGCGTGGCACGCGAAACGCGTTTCTAGGAGTACGTGGTTTGAACACCGCGTGATGAACCACTGAAAGACTAAAGGCCGTTCCAACGTGAAAATTGGAACGGCCTTTTTTTCGCTGCGTTGCCATCCGGACCCATCGCCAGATCAGGCGCGAGCGTTACTGTACGAGTCTGGCTTCGCTTTGATCCTGGAGTTGTTGAACCTGCCGCTGCAACATGAGCAACTTGCGCTCGGCGACGGACTTCTCGTTCAGCAATGCCGCCGATTCCACCTGCATCGGCTGCTGACGTTGTGATACCTCGCTTTCCTGCGCGCGCGCAATCGAAAGATCGGCGGTCAGGCGCTGTGCCCGATCATTCGATACCGCAATGACGCGCTCAAGCAGCGCCCTCTGCGCCTGCAACTGTGTGCGTTTGATCTCGCCTTCGGCGAGCGCGTAGCTCTTGCGGGCGAACTGCGCGTACATCGTTTCGGCGCGCGCGTCGTCCTGCGATTTCACTACGCGCCAGAAATTCTTGTCCTGGAACAGTGCGACGTAATACACCATGTCTTGCGGATAGAAAAACAGCGCCGCGCCATAGTTGCCGTTGTACGTGACCCGCAACTCAGTCAGCTTGTGGGCCTGGACCATCTGCTTCAACTCCGACACATTGCCCGGCGTCTGAGCGTTCGACGCAGCATCGGAGCCGTCCTGAAAATCATCCATGGACCTGTTAGCGGCCGGTTGCCGGATGGGGTCGGCGAGACCCGTTGCCGAGAGCAGTGTGCCAACTGGCTGATAAGCCGTCGCGATGGATGAGCCAAGTGCGATCACAGCAACGAGCAGCGCGTTTCGAAGGGTGGAGAGGGAAAGGGACTTCATAGGGCGAGGCTTCAGGATTAAGTAAGTGTCGGCTACCGGCTAACGATGCATCGTGCCGCGTGCGGGTAGAACACGCGCTGCACGATGCAGCCATCAGGGCTGCCGTTCACTTGGAAAATTGCGAGGGCGTGTCAGTGACGCGGCTTTGGTTCAGGCTGGAATTCCAGCCGGGTGTTTCGCTGGCGCTTGAGTGTGATGACGGCAAGGCCGCCGCTTCTCTGGGCGCTACGCGAACTGGCTGGCGAGGCGCACCGCTGTTGTCATCCAGCACGGCGGAGTGCGCGAGCATGTTGTACATATCGGTGACGCTAAGCGATGCGCTTGCCGTGTTTGCCCGCGTGTCATTACGCGTGAGCGTACGACGCCCCGGCGACGCGAGCGGGGCTTCATGCCCGGTGCTGCGATAAACCGGCTCACCCTGGTACTCATGGCCATGACGCCGATGAACCACCTCGTACCGATGCGCTTCATGCCTGCTTTTCGCCCTGGCTTTCGCGCCATGGCGTTCAGGTGTTTGCGCAACGGGCCGTGGTTTGGTTGCATGCTCTGACACGGTACGAGATGCGGCCGCCGCCCGGTCATTACTGGCGATGGTGATGGTGCTTGTACCTGTCGCCGAGCCTGTGTTCACCGGCGAGTGGCTGGCGCCATTGATAACGACAGGTTTTTGCACCAATGGCAAAGCGGCAATCGCGGCCGCGGCCTCCCGGGGAGCAGAAGCTTCCACCGAAGCCGCAATCTTGGCCGCCGCACCATTCGTAGTCTCCGTCGAAGCCAAAGCAACCGCCGCCGTTGCGTCTGATGCACCGGATGCATGAGCCGTTTCAGAATCGGGTGCGGGCTTGATGACTGGCGTTGCGCTCAGCACAACCTTGGGCTTTTGTGTTTCGGTATCCTGATGGCTGATTTTCGTACCGAACAATGCCCACGCAATAAACGCGGCGCACGCCAGCGCAATCGCGCCACCGGCAAGCTGTTTGCGATGATCGTGATTAGCCGCCGGCGCATTCACATGCCGGTCGTCGGGCGCGGTGAACGGCTCGAACGCGAAGGGAGCCGGCTCGGCGGCTTGCGGTGCCGCATTGACGGGGATCGGGGGAACGCCATCGCCTTGCCCGGCGTGATTAACTTCGTCGCTGCGCTTGAACTTGCCCCAGAGACTGGCGGGCGTGTAGGGGAAGCGATCGTTGCGAAGAGAAAGTGCACTGATATACGCGGTCAGGAAACGAGCCGCGTAAAACGGTATTTCATATTCGGTCAAGGCGGGACGCGTGCTGGTGAGCGTCCACTCTTCGCCATAAATGGCGTTGGGCATACTGGCAAGCGGGAACAGCGTCGGCAGAAGCAGATCGCCTTGTACAACGACCAGAGGAGCATTCATCTTTTTCTCATTTCCGAAAGCGGGCGTCAGGACTGCTCAACGAACGAACAAGCGGGGCAGCCGTGTGGACGTCGCCCGGTTGTTGCCGCAAAGGTGTTGAAAAATTCACCTTGCCCGGACCCGCCACAGAACAGCCCACGATCATACCCAGCGCCAGCTTGGGCGTCGCTCAGAACCTTCTTAGTTCGTCGATTAATGGGCGTTCGGAGTGAAAAAAATTTGCTGATGCGACACCGATGCGACGGACGTTTCAGCGGACGACGCATGGCTCCGCGAATAAGTATTGTTATAGCCCGCGTGAAGGCGTTGAACGAGATTACCCTGACCAATCTGCGAAGGCAAAAGAAACGCCGGGTCGTCAGCCGATCGGCAGGACATAACGCAGCGCGATGATATTAATGCCGCCCATTGTGTCGTCTTCGCGCCCGGCCAGCTGCCATCCGCGAGACTCGTAGAAGCCGATGGCCGCAACGTTCGGCTCGAGCACAGACAAATGCATGCTGGTTGCACCTCGATCACGCGCCCATTGCGCGGCGACGGTGAGCATTGCGGTGCCCAAGCCGCTGCCTTTCGCACCGGGCAGCGCGTGCAGATTGTCCACGAGCACGCTGCCGTTTTCATCCGGAGCGACGAGGCAGACAAAACCGATCGGCCGATCATCCTGTATGGCGATAAGGACTTCGCCCGCGCCCGCTGCCAGTTCGTCAAATCGCGAATGCCAATGCGCTTCGCGTTCCGCCGACATCTCGCGATCGAGAAAATCGTCCGGCAGGATTCCGCGATACGCCGACGCCCAGCTTTGCGCGTGCATGCCCGCGATGAGCTGCGCGTCGGCAGACGTCGCTGGCCGCAGCGTAAAGGGCCATGACGGGTCATGAAATGTAGGCTGATAGATAGACATATGTAATGCAATTTTAAGGTGCTTTTGCACGCACATACGCGATGTTCCGAGTAGGCGGATTTCACTTTCCCGCTGTAACATTGGCTTCGTGCATGGTTTTAGCGCATACATGGTTAACCCGGATACACGGTTATCCTGAGCGCTTTCGCATCATCTTGAGCATTTTTCGCCGGTTTGAGCACGGCGAAGCTTACACAGGCATCCGGTGCAGTGCTATCGGGTCGTCGTCAACATCGGGTCGATCCGCGGCGCAACAGCCGCCGGAATCCGGCCACTGTTTTTAGAGATAGTCATGTCCAGCCCGTCACATGCAACGCCCGCGAACGAGTCGAAGGTGAAGTCCGTGTTCCGCGTTGTCAGCGGCAATTTCCTCGAAATGTACGACTTCATGGTCTATGGCTATTACGCCTCGGCCATTGCCAAGACCTACTTTCCGAGCGGTAACGAATTTGCGTCGCTGATGCTCGCGTTGTCCGTGTTCGGCGCCGGTTTCCTGATGCGGCCGATCGGTGCGATCGTGCTTGGCGCGTACATCGATCATCACGGAAGGCGCAAGGGCTTGATCCTCACGCTGACCATGATGGCCATCGGCACCTTGCTGGTTGCGGTGATTCCGGGCTACGCGACTATTGGCGTTCTCGCACCGATCATCGTGTTGCTCGGGCGGTT
>NZ_FCOK02000127.1 GCF_001544555.2 Caballeronia udeis
CGGTCGGGAACCGGGCTGGGACCCGGAATCTGCAGGAAATGGCGACCAGCGGGATGGAAATCAAGCTTTACCATGATTGTCCTTTGCGTTTTGCATTCAAAATACTTTAGCCTACGATAATCAGATCTGAAAGGGCTAAACGCTCTTACAATCTAGAGAAAAACCCGCATCCGGGATAGCGCTTACAGACAAACCCGTACTTTGGATTACGAAGAGTTCACAAGGTAAAATCACTCTTTTTAAGTTAATATTTAGGGATATTGAATGCAAAATTTCGACATTCTCGAGACACTGCCTGCAAACATGCTTCCAAAAGTCGAGCGGCAACGGCTGCACGACACGGTGGTCGATCACCTGCGCAAGTTCATCATCGAGGGGCTACTTGCCCCCGGCGTGAAGCTCAACGAACGCACGTTGTGCGAGACGCTGGGCATTTCGCGCACGCCATTGCGGGAAGCGTTGAAGGTGCTGGCGGCTGAAGGTCTGATCGACATCCTGCCGAACCGGGGGGCTTCCGTTTCGCAAATGAGCGAGGCGGAGATTCGCGAGACCTTCGAATTGATGAGCGGGCTGGAGGCGTTTGCGGGCGAGTTGGCTTGCGAGCGGATCACATCGGTTGAGCTCAGCGAGATCAAGGCACTGCACTACGCGATGCTCGCGTGCCGCGAGCAAAACGATCTGTCGGGGTACTACAGCCGCAATCAGGCCATTCACGACAAGATCAACGATGCCGCGCGGAACTCGGCTTTGCGGCAGACGTATATGGCGGTCAATCGGCGGCTGCAGGCGTTACGGTTCCGGTCCAACTTCCAGACGGCGAAATGGGATAGCGCAATTCGTGAGCACGAGGCAATGATCGAGGCGCTGGATGCGCGAGATGGGAAACGGATGGCCGAAATCGTACGGGCGCACTTGCTGGCGAAACGCGATGCGGTGCTAGCGGATAGATAAGTGGTAACGCCTTCAACGTATACGGCAAAAGCAAACATGCCGGTGAACAAGCGATTGCCGCGTCTTGTTGCGCACATCTTCTTTTCCGAACGAGCTGGGTGTATGGCGCTCGCGGCAAAAAATTTCCTGACTACCATGCTTCGCCTGGGCGCGAAGCGTGATGAGCTGAAGTAGTCGCGGATCAGGTTGGCGCACCGGCATGGTCCACAACGATTTCGGCCGTGATATCGAGCGTACTGTCGCAGGCTTTGAGAGGTGAACAGGACTGGTGGATGCAGTACTCGGGGGTCTATCATCTGAGCGCTTCCGGCGTGACCCCGTGGTGCGGTTTTGCTCAAACATTTTCGAACGCTCGAAGCTCGACAACAAACCTGCGGTGAAGCCAATCTCTACGGCGTCTTACCCGACGCCTGCGGAGCGGCCCGCAAACATTAGCAATTAGGCTAAGGACATGCCGGAATTATCACTCAACTAGACGATCGGATCGAAGATAGGGGGCAAGAAATTAGGAGCACTTTTAATGTGGCTTACGAACCGGTCGACAATTGGAGTCTCGCAGCTATTCCAGATCAGACTCGTTTCGATCGAAACCGGCATATCTTCCACCTGCCGGTACGCCACGCCAGGGCGGGCGAAGCGCGCGAAGACCTGAGGCACCCATGCAATGCCCATCCCCGCAGCAACGAGGCTCACGATAGTCTGCATCTCGATAGCCTCCTGCGCGATACGAGGGGTGATCCCCTTCAGGTGGTAGTAGGACAACAGTGCATCGAAGAGTGACGGCATGATTTGGCGGGGAAAGATAACAACTGGGTCAGACGCGATGTCTGTGAACGATACTGGATCGCGGTTCGCAAGCGGGTGATTGACTGGAAGCGCAACGAGAAACGGCTCGACCAGCAAAGTCAGCGCCGAAAGTCCGACCGGCGCCGCGCCCAGAGCGTGCAGGATAAAACCAGCATCCACCTGGTCTGCGCCAAGCGCCTCGAGTTGCACATCGAGCGTTGCCTCGCGAAGCTCCAGCAGAACGTCCCGATTCGCGTGCCGGAAACTACTGACCCAGCCGGGCATCCTGCCATAGGCCACCGTTGAGACGAAGGCCAGGCGCAGACGGCCAGTCTGTCCTTCCGCGGCCGCTTTGACGATCTTCGGCAGTTCATCTGAAGCGCGAATCAGGTGCCGTGCATAAGCAAGAAGCGCTTCGCCGCCCGGCGTCAAAGTCACCCGTTTCCTGGTGCGATCGAACAACTCCACCTCAAGAGACGCTTCGAGGCTGTGCATTGCCTGCGTAAGCGGAGGCTGCGTCATATGCAGCCGCTCAGCTGCACGTCGAAAATGTAATTCCTCCGCAACGGCGACGAACTGCCGTAGCTGGCGTATGTCGGTCATTGATATGTCCCGCGTATCAAATGTGTCTGCGCAATATATTGGACCATCCATTTTTGATACTCAATACTTTTTTCTCGGCAAGCGTGATCCCAGAGTGCACCAATGTGCTGCCTCCGTGCCGTCTTTGCTGCAGATGATTTCAACTAGCTGTCCCTTCGTGCGTGAACTCGTTACCTCGACTTTTACCAACCTTTCAGGCTCCGAAGATGACCCAGTTTTCAAAGGCCGTATCTGCTCGGGCCGCGCACTCGCCGCCATGTTGCTTCGCCTGGTTGCGTAGCAACCATCGGCACTGCGTACGCAGAGTCGGTAACGTTCGAATGATCTATTTGTACTACTTATCAAAAAGTAGCCAAGGACAAACCGCGGCTTTCCTCGCCATGTTTCACCGGCTATCGCAGGCAAGCGTGCGGGAACTCGAAACATGAACTCTTCGAAACTCAATGAACTGGACGCATGGCAAGCTGCACGCCTTATTGCGAAACGCGATCTTCGCGCGGTTGATCTGCTGCATGCGTGCCTTGACCGGATTACGGAACGCGACGACGAAGTGCACGCCTTTGCGCATCTCGATCGCGCTCATGCGTTAATGCAGGCAAACGCCCTCGATAGGGGCCCCGTGCGTGGGATACTGCATGGGCTGCCGATCGGCGTCAAGGACATGTTCGACACCATCGATTTTCCCACCAGCTACGGCTCGCCGGTCTACGGCGCGCACCGCCCGAAGGCTGACGCGGCCTCCGTCGCTCTGTGCCGCGAGGCTGGCGCTTTGGTAGTGGGAAAGACCGTGACGACCGAATTCGCCTATTTCTATCCCGGGGCCACCCGTAACCCGAATGACTTGACGCGCACGCCCGGTGGATCTTCGAGTGGCTCCGCAGCGGCGGTTGCTGACAGCATGCTGCCGCTGGCGCTGGGTACTCAGACGGCCGGCTCGGTGATCCGGCCCGCCGCATATTGCGGCGTAGTCGGCTATAAGCCGAGTTCGGGGCGCGTTCCCCGCGCTGGGATCAAGAGCCTGTCGGAGACGCTCGACACGCCAGGAGGATTTGGACGTTGCGTGCGTGACGTAGCGCTGCTCGGCGCTGTGCTCACCGGCGACTCGCGACTCAGTACCAGTCCGGAAGAATCAGCAGCGCCACGCATCGGCCTGTGTCGGACGCCTGAGTGGGCATATACGGAAGCTGACACGCAACGTGCGTGGGACACGGCGACTACCGCACTAACGCATGTGGCACCAGCGCTTGCAGACGTCGCGCTGCCGGACGATGTGCCAGATCTGGTAGCGTTGCAAAAGGAAGTCATGGCATTCGAAATGTGCCGTGCGCTAAGCGTTGAGCGGCTGCATCACCGGGATCAGCTTAGCCTTCAATTGCAGGCTCAACTGGACAGCGGCAGCGTGATTTCCGGTGGTACACACGCGGCCAACCTCGTGCGCACCGAAGGCGCAAGACATCGCATTAACGCCCTGTTCGATCGGTTTGACGTGCTGCTCGCGCCCAGTGCTGCGGGTGAAGCGCCAGTTGGCATCGACGCAACCGGCGATCCGCTGTTCTGCCGCGCCTGGACTTTGCTAGGACTGCCCTGCGTGCATTTGCCGTTCACGCGTGGCAGCAACGGGCTCCCAGTGGGACTGCAGGTGGTCGGCCGCTGGGGCGAGGACCATCGTCTGCTTTCGAGTGCGCAGTGGATTTACGACAGACTGACGAAATGAGCAGGGCTCGTAACGCGATTGGCCTCTCTCGCGGCCGCACGCCGTCAATCAAGAAGGTTATGGCGCGGACCACTCAATAAATGGAACAGAAAGATGCACGTCCCGTGGAAGATGTCATGCCGTTGAACTGGTTGTCATCGAACGTCCGGCTAGTCAACAACAGCGAGGTATACGTAGAGAAGCCGCGCGAATTCGCGATCATGTCGAAGCTTGCACTCAACGCGCGCCTCTCGGAAAAATGTGGCACCAGTGGCCGGCAATGGGAGCAGGTTTTCACACCGCTCATTCGAGGAAAATCGCTTTCGGTCATCGGGCTTGGTGGCATGGGGCAGGCAGCATGGCCGCACGCCCGGCATGAAAGCTCGGATGTGCTGCGGCAAGAGCCGTTGCCCTCATCGTCAGAGTTTTGGTCCTGCCCGAACCTGATGATCAACCACATGTAGGTGTGAATGACCCTACCACTTACGACCAAAGCAATGCGATTGCTTTTCGTCAATTTGCAGCAACACCTTGCTGGTCGCCCACTTCAAAATGCCGTAGATCGAATGAATGAATACTGAGAGGTTGACCCGCTTCGAGAGTTGGCCCGGTATTGTCAAATTGTAGGTCGGCGTTCGTCAGAAAAAATCAGTATTTTAGGGATACTAATTTAATCAGCGAATTGCTCAAATATTGTAGTGCCAGAGAAATTATCGAATGCAGGTTGTCTGTGCAACGCTGCACCATTGCTGTGCAGTGACAAGGGCACACGAGCTGCTGTGCACCCGGCGCTTGCGCAGGTCGTTCGCGTGGCTTTTTTTGCTTTGCGTGCAAAGTGAGCGATCCAACTCTAATTGGGGTTCGCAAGGATCGAAGAAACTCGCACGTACGCTGTTGCACAAACTGGCATAGCCGTTTCTTAATAAGCTGTGCTGACCGTTGCCGTGCGCGGTGCGCATCAAACAGCGCTCCGGTTGTTCGAGACCAAGGTGTCTTGGATAACACCGGCCAAAGAGTCCCACATCAGCGCGTCTGATGCCGAATATTTTTTTCGATCTTATTACTTTTGGAGTTAATGCAATGAAAAGACGTACATTTTCAGCAGTCGGTTCGGACTCTGTCACCGTTGCTGTGCCTCGGCGTGGGCGTGTTTTACTCGCCACGCTCAGCGCCTGCGCTTTCGGGTTCGCTCATCCCGCTGCCGCGGCGCCGCTGCAACCCATCGAATTTTCCGAGGCCGTACATAACCTCGGTTATATCGACCTTTACGTTGCACAGCACGCGAAGCTGTTCGAGAAGTACGGGCTGACAGTGCACCTGAGCGCGGCCGGTGGGGACACGCAAGCTTTTGCCGCGGTGCTCGGCAAGACCGCGCAGTTCGCGGTCGGCGATCCGACCATGGTGGAGATGTCTCGCGAGCGCGGCGGACCGGGCATGGTCGTCGGGACGCTGGTGCAGCGCGCACATTACTTTGGCGTATCGAAGACCGTGGCGCGCATCACCGATCCCAAGGCTTTCAAAGGCCTGACCCTGGTCACGTCGCCTGATCCGAATACCGAGTACAGCGTCACGAAGAAACTGCTGCAGGACAATGGCCTGAAAGTGGGCACGGACGCGAAGATCGTCGAAGTCACTCCAGGCACGGAAATCGGTGCCATGCTCGCGGGTCACGCCGACATCGCGTTTGCGCAGCAGCCGATGGTGGCGGCTGCGATGGCGCAAGGGGCGAAAGTGGTATTCGACTTCTCGAGTTATATGGGTCCGTTCTGCAACACGGGGATCATGGTGCTGCCCGAGTATGCCAAGGCGCATCCCGAGGTCGTGCAGTCGCTCGTGAACGCACTGGAAGAAGCCGCACGCCTTACGTATGCCAAGCCCGACTACGCGAAGGAGGTTGCCCGTGCGGAGTTCCCGGACCTGCCGGCCGACGTGGTGAACAAGGCAATCGACATGGAGTTGCAGTATAAGATCCCGGCGCAAACGCTCCCGGTCGACCGGCAGCAGTGGGGCAAGCTGATATCGATGCAGAAGTACCTGGGCAACGTACAAGGAACGCTGTCCTATAACGACGTGATCGACAACACCTTTTCCAACAAGGCGGTCAAGACCGCCGTGGCGGACGCGGGCGTAACGGTGGCGGGGTCCAAATGAACGTAGCGGGCACGGTAGCGCCTGCGATGCTGGCGGGCGAGACGGCCCGCCCGCTCGCCCCGCTGGTTGCGCGCGGGGTCGGCAAATCGTATGGCGAGGATGACGGCGAATTGAATCAGGTCATCGGTGACATTTCCTTCAGCCTGCGCGCGGGGGAAATTGTCAGCCTGGTGGGCCCATCTGGTTGTGGCAAGACCACGCTGCTGAACCTGATGAGCGGTCTTACCCAGCCGACGCGCGGCGCGGTGCTGTGGCACGGCGAGGCGTTGGATGACGTCCCCAAGGGCATCGGCTACATGTTGCAGAAGGACATGCTGATGCCATGGCGCAACGTGTTGGCCAACGTCACGCTTGGCCTCGAACTGACCGGAATGCCGCGCGCGCATCGCGAAAAAAAGGCGCATGCGATGCTCGGCAAGGTCGGACTTGGACCGTACTACAACTATTACCCGTCGGCTCTATCGGGAGGCATGCGTGCGCGCGTTGCACTCGCGCGCACGCTGGTGACCGACCCCGAAGTGATGCTGCTCGACGAGCCGTTCGCCGCGCTCGATTTCCAGACGAAACTGGTGCTGGAAAGCGACATGGCCCGGCTGGTCAGGGGCCAAGGTCGCTCCGTCCTGCTGATCACACACGACGTCGAGGAGGCGGTCTCATTGTCGGACCGCGTGATCGTCCTTACCCACCGTCCGTCGCGCATCAAGGCGGTCCACGAGATCCACCTGGATTGCGACCGCAACGACATGATGGCCGCCCGCGACGCTGCGGGCTTCACCGCTCACGTACGCGAGATCTGGTCTCAGCTCGACGTGCGCATGGGCGAACGTTGAAAAGGAACCCGCGTGCAAGAAACCCGCTCCCCGGCCCCCCCGTATGCCCCGGCATCCCTCAAATGGCGCAGGCTGCTGCGCCGCTGGCGTAGCAAGTTCGTCGTGGCCGCCTGCCAACTCGCGCTACTCGCTGCACTGCTCGCATTGTGGCAAGTTGCGACGTCGAGTCAGGCGCTTGCCTTCCTGTTCGGTTCGCCCAGCCAGATCTGGGGTTACCTGGTAAAAATGCAGCAGGACGGCAGTCTCGTGCACGACGCCGGCGTGACTGGCATGGAAACGCTGCTCGGCTTTCTGTTCGGCAATGTCATAGGCACTGTGCTGGGCTTGTTGCTCTGGTATTCGCGCTTCGTCTCGAAGGTCATGCAGCCGTTCATCGTTGCGCTGGGTTCGATTCCGATCGTCGCGCTTGCGCCTATCGTCATCATCTGGTTCGGTACCGGGCTCGCGTCGAAACTCGCGATGTCGACGCTATCCGTCGTGGTGGTGGCGCTGGTCACCGCGTACAAGGGGGCGACCAGTGTCGATGACGATCAGATCAATCAGATGCGCACACTCGGCGCGACCAAGCGGCAGACTTTCCACAAGCTGGTGATCCCCGCCTCACTGCGCGACATCTTCGCGGGCTTCAAGCTCACGGTCGGCTTTGCGTTGATTGGAGCCATTGTGGGCGAATTCATGTCCTCTGACGACGGGCTCGGCCATGCGATCTTCAAGGCGGGTAGCCTTTACATCATTCCCAAAGTATTCGCCGGCGTGGTGGTGACCATCGCGCTCGCGCTCTTCCTGTCGTTCCTGGTCGGCCGGCTCGAGCGTTTCCTCATGCCCTGGCAAAAGTTTGATTGAACTAAGCCATCCGCCGCGACGTTGTCGGCGGTGGCATTTAGCAACCCCTGAAGGAGTAGGCAGCATTTTATGAGCACGCTATCCACACATCACCAGATCATCCGCAAGGATGATCTGAAGTACGCACTGACGGCTACCGATGGTTTCATCGCCGAAGTCTCGCCTGGCGACACCTTCGAGGTCGAGACCGAATTGAACATCGGCGGCCACCTGATTACGCAGCTCGACGAAAAGCTGGACGAGTCGAAAGTGAAGCTCCCGTTCGTCAATCCGGCCACCGGGCCTGTGCGCCTGCGCGGCGCGAAGCCTGGCGATATGGTCGTGATCGACGTCCTCGAAGTTGGCGTGCACGGCCTCGGTTATACCGCGCTATGGCCGGGCATCGGCATTTTTCCGGATTGGGTCCGTAAGAAGGAATTCGGCATCCAGAATCGCAACGTCGTCGTCGAAAATGGCATTGTTCACTGGAGCGACTCGCTCAAGCTGGAAGCCAAGCCGATGATCGGCGTGATCGGCGTGGCCCCGGTGGCGGGCGGCACGCTCACCGTCGACAACGGTACCCACGGTGGCAACCTGGACATCCAGGAAGTCACGAACGGCAATCGCATCATGTTTCCGGTGTTCCACGAAGGCGCGTACCTGTATTTCGGCGACGTGCACGCGCTGCAGGGCGACGCCGAATGTAACGGCATGGGGGCAATCGAAATTCGTGGCCACCTGAAGCTCAAGGTTGACCTTGTGCGCGCGCCGAGCCGCATGACCTGGCCACGCATCGAGACGCCGACGCACATCTGTACCGTCGGCTGCGCGCGGCCGCTCGACGATGCGCTGCGCATCGCGTTCGAGGAAATGGTCTACTGGCTGGAAGAGGGCTACGGTATCCCTGGCGCCGAAGCATACATGCTGCTCGGCCAGATCGCGGAAGCGCGCTGTACCCAGATGGTGAATCCGAAATACACCTACATCTGCAAGGTCGACAAAAAGTACTTGCCCAAGCGTTGAGGAAACGGCATCGGGCCGCGGATTCCGCGCGCGCGATGCTTGCGAACACGGCTCCGTCAGCGTCGTCGCGCTCGGGCACGGCCCGCCCGGCACGGGCGATTGTGCTGTAAGCAACGTCGATTTCCTGAACGGTTACGGCCCGAGGAACTGGCATGCGCCAGTCTGTTGTAGAACTTTTGATTTCGAAGAAAGAGGAAAAAAGGCGATGCCGATTTATCCCTATCGTTGTAAAACCTGTGGCACGTTCTCCGTCATGCGTCCTGTCGCTGAACGCGACGCGGCCTGTGCTTGCCCCACGTGTAGCGCCATCGCGCAGCGCATGCTGGCCATGCCTGCGCTGGCATTTATGTCGTCGACGGGGAGTGCCGAACGCCAGGTCAACGAACGTGCGGTTTATACGCATCAGCATGGAGCCGGATGCGGCTGCGGGTCGAGCATACAGTCAAGCGCCGAATCGCCGGTGGTTTGAATGGATTCGCCGCTGGCGCCTTCGAGCGCCCGGCCCAATCCACGGGGCGTCGGCCACCGTCCGGAGCGGCGGGCAGCAGAGTGACGCGATGGTCTTTAACCATTCATCTCCGACCAGGGTCATCAACGCACAAAGGATAGGTAAACCTATTGAGCACTTTGAACCTCCAGTTGACGCACGCACTGCTCGCACGCGCGGTCGATAAAGTGCATCAGCAGTTTGGCAAGCCGGTGTGCATCTCAGTGTGTGATCGCCACGGCTTTCTCGTTGGATTTTTCCGGATGGACGATGCTCCCGTGCGCAGCATCCAGTTAGCGCACCAGAAGGCCTACACGTCTACCCGCATGGGTGTGACAACGGAGGAGTTCCTTGCGCGGCTGCGCCGCGAGGAAATTCCAATCAGCTACTTCTGCGATCCGTCGTTGACTGCGTTGCCGGGCGGCGCGGTGCTAAGCGACACGCAGGGTGACGTGATCGGGGCGATCGGTGTCAGTGGCCTCACACCGGCCGAGGATCAGGCTGTCGCCGACGAACTTGCCCGCTTCGGTACTCCATGCCGCTTGCAGTGCGACGCGCCATGATGTGCGCGCGGTTAATCCTTTTGCAGTGTTGTATCGCGCTTTAACAAGAGAGCAATCAATGAAACGGTTTAACGTATATGTGACACGCATGATCCCGCAACAGACAATTGACGATCTGCGGCAGTTCCACGACATCGAGGTCAATCCGCATGATCGGGCACTCACGCGTGATGAACTGCTCAAAGCGGTGCAAGGTCGGGACGCTGTGATCACCCTGCTGACTGACACAATTGACGGCGAAGTGCTCGATGCCGCCGGCCCGCAATGCAAGATCTTCGCGAACTACGCTGTTGGTTTCAATAACTTCGACCTGCACGCGGCGACCCAACGCGGCGTGATCATGACCAATACGCCGGGTGTGCTTGACGACGCCACGGCAACACATGCATGGGCGCTATTGCTTGCGACAGCACGGCGCATCTCTGAGTCCGAACGCTTCGTACGTGAGGATAAGTGGCAGGGGTGGGCGCCGATGGCTTTTATCGGTCAGGACGTCGACAACAAGACTCTGGGTGTCGCAGGCATGGGGCGGATTGGATCGAAATTCGCGCGCAAGGCGGCCGCCTTCGACATGAAGGTGATCTACACCGATGCACAGCGCAATCCCGAAATCGAACGTCAGGTCGGCGCGACATTCGTCGACAAGGAAACGCTCCTGCGAGAGTCGGACTATCTGTCGTTGCACCTGCCGCTTCTGCCGGAAACGCAACATTACATCGGCGCGGCTGAGCTTGCGAAGATGAAGCGGACAGCCATCCTGATCAATGCGGCCCGCGGTCCGCTGGTCGATGAAAAAGCACTGGTTGCCGCGCTGCGAGACAAGGTAATTTGGGGGGCCGGGCTCGACGTGTTCGAGCGCGAACCCGAACTCGAACCAGGATTGAGCAGCCTCGATAACGTGCTCATCGTACCGCACATCGCTTCCGCGACGATCGAGACACGCCTTGCGATGGGCAAGATCGCAACGGACAACGTCATCAGCGTACTGGCAGGCGAGAAGCCGCAGACCTGTATCAACCCCGAAGTATTGCGCTCCGCGGCGTAACAGCTTGTCGCTGCCGTCAACGATTTAAGAAAAACTCATTGAAGGGGAAGTCATGGCAAAAGTTGGATTCATCGGTCTGGGTGTCATGGGTGCGCCGATGGCCGCCAATCTGCAGCAAGCCGGCCATCAACTATTTGTGCACGATCGGAACCCGGCGCCAGCTGGCTTGATCGAGAAAGGCGCGACGCTCTGCCAGTCCGGCAATGCGGTGGCACAGCAAGCAGACATTGTTATCTTGATGGTGCCCGATACCCCACACGTGGAGTCAGTGCTGTTTGCGGAAAACGGCGTGGCAAGCGGACTCCGGGCGAACCAGATCGTGGTCGACATGAGTTCGATTTCTCCGATTGCGACGAAGGAATTCGCCAGGAAGATCAACGAACTCGGATGCCAGTACCTCGATGCTCCGGTATCGGGTGGCGAAGTGGGTGCGAAGGCCGCGTCGCTGACTATTATGGTCGGCGGCCCGCAGGCGGTGTTCGACAAGGTCAAGCCTTTGTTTGAACTGATGGGCAAGAACATCACGCTCGTCGGAGGAAACGGCGATGGCCAGACCACCAAGGTGGCGAATCAGATCATCGTCGCCCTGAACATTCAGGCGGTGTCAGAAGCGTTGCTGTTTGCATCGAAGGCCGGCGCGGATCCGGTGAAAGTGCGCCAGGCACTAATGGGCGGCTTCGCGGCGTCGCGGATTCTCGAAGTGCATGGCGAGCGGATGATCAAGCGCACGTTCGATCCGGGCTTCCGCATTGAGCTGCACCAGAAGGACCTCAACCTCGCCTTGCAGGGCGCCAAGTCGCTTGGCGTTTCCTTGCCTCATACCGCGTCCGCGCAGGAACTGATGAACGCTTGCGCCGCGAACGGCATGAGCCAGCTCGACCACTCGGCTTTGTGCAGGGCAATCGAATTGCTGTCCAGCCACGAAATCGCCAGCAACTAATCGCTGCCTATAATATATTTCTCAACCAGCTTTTCACCATTGCGATCGAACTCGCGATTACCGCATTGCGTGTTGATCGTATGTGCATCGTATTGATACATGGAGTTTTGTCTCATGAGTTCAGAACCCGGCAAGATCGCATTGATCACTGGCGCAGGTAGCGGTATCGGACGCGCCACCGCTCGCAAGCTGTTTCGGCACGGCTACTGTGTGGTGCTCGCTGGACGAAGCAAAGCACCCCTCGAGGCGCTAGCCGACGAGGCGCAGCAACTCGGCCACAAGGCACTTGCTGTTCCCACCGACGTCACCGACGCCGCTAGCGTCGCCGCCCTCTTCGACGCGATACGACAACGCTACAACCGCCTCGATCTTCTCTTCAACAATGCCGGCCGTGGCGCACCGGCCGTCGATATCGACGAACTCAGTCTGGACGATTGGCACGCCGTCGTGGACACGAATCTGACCGGTGCCTTCCTTTGCACGCGCGCTGCCGTCGCGTTGATGAAAACGCAACTGCCGCGCGGCGGACGTATCATCAACAACGGCTCGATCTCCGCGCACGCGCCGCGTCCGAACAGTATCGCCTATACGGCCACCAAGCACGCGATCACCGGCCTGACCAAATCGACATCACTCGATGGACGCAAGTACGACATCGCCTGCGGACAGATCGACATCGGCAACGCTCTCACCGACCTGGCGGCACGCATGGCAAGGGGCGTGCCACAGGCCAATGGTGAAATTGCGGTCGAACCGCTAATGGATGTCGAGCACGTGGCCGGTGCGGTCCTTTATATGGCCGATTTGCCACTCGATGCGAACGTGCAGTTCATGACCATTATGGCTAGCAAGATGCCGTTTGTCGGGCGGGGGTAGCGAAGAGACAACCGCTGCGGGCGCGTGGCGCGGCCTGCGTCTGCGGTGCGAGCTTGGCGCATGAGAGGGTAGCCACGTTCCCTCTCGGAAACGCGGCCCCCGAAGAACTGTACGTGCAAGTTTCCCTGCATACAGCTCGAGCACAGCGTTAAGCGCCGTATTGACGCCGGTCTTGCCATTGCACCGCAAGCCCTTCGCAAACGTCACATCGTTGATTCGCCTCATTACTGAGGCGAAGGGCGCTGAACCGTAGCCCAACCGGTCACTCACAAGCTTCCCTTCGTTTGAATCTCAGATGTTGGCCTGCGACAGCTGCACCACGCGCAAGTGGGCACCCTTTCAGGTCGAGGCAAATCTCGAACCCCTATACGAGCCATTACAGATCGTCATTCGCTTGCTGCGCGTTCTCATACCCGCTTCCTCAACAGCGCCCCTCACGGGTTGCCTGCCTTGATTGCGATGAACCGAAATCAA
Source organism: Caballeronia udeis (assembly GCF_001544555.2). Taxonomy (GTDB): domain Bacteria; phylum Pseudomonadota; class Gammaproteobacteria; order Burkholderiales; family Burkholderiaceae; genus Caballeronia; species Caballeronia udeis. The sequence continues at coordinate 13,245 of NZ_FCOK02000127.1, forward strand.
GGCGAAGAATCGGGCTTACCACGTTCCCTTCCTTGCCGACCCGCCAGTTGCGCGAGCCTATCCGTTTAGCACCTGCCTCTTTCCCGATGGCGCTTCGACGGCGTACGCTCAAGAGCCAAGAGCGTAACCGGCCATTCACCTTTTGGTTTGAGCCTAACAGCAGCTTTGGCTCATCTTGCATTGCGAGAATTCGAACGGCAGTTCACTTTACGTTGTGCATGCGGAACTTGCCTCGCCTTCACACCGCACGGCGGCTGGCAGTGTCGACTCCTTCCTCGTCGCCGAGGTGAGCCTTCTTTCGGGAAGTACATTGTCCCCGGAGCTTCACACCCGACGGTTACCCATCGCGCACGTCCAGGTAGGCAACTGTTGGACGTGCAACAGGTCACAGCCTCGACCACCGACACATTGGTCATCGAATGTGTGACAAGACAAGAAAAAACTTTGCCATCCATACGGCTTGCCGATTAACGCTCGGCGGACGGCGACACGTGTCGCTCGGTTCTGGTGCAAACAGGCTCATTGGATCGGCTAAAGTAGCGATCCAATCAAACTGGTGGCCGGTCATGAGCTAGCGGAAAGGTCTGGACAGGATACCCGACGCGGATTAGAAACCACCATCCCCGCATCATCGTGCGATCCTTGCAAAATCCGGCGTCAAGAACCCTGCAACCAGTTGATTAGATCAGCCAACGCGTCACTGTTGATCTCGTGTTGCATACCCGGGTAGACATGGAATTCGGGCTTAAGCCCCAAGCCCTTCAACTGCTGGTCTGCCTCTTGAGCGTAGCCGATCGGGATACGGTGATCTGCCTGACCGTGAGAAATGAAAATACGAAGGTGAGACAGCTTCGGCGACGGTTTGATCAGCGGGACAAATGACCCGAAGATCGCACCGCTCATGACCCCGATGCCCTTTATTTTGGCCGGCTCCGTTAGCGCTACCTGATAGCTCATTATTGCGCCTTGACTGAACCCGACCAGGTATACCTGATGCGGGTCGAACCTGTATTTCGTTACGACCTCGTCAACGAACCCGCTGATACGGGCGCGCGAAGCTGCAAGCTGTTGTGGGTCTCCGTCAAGGCGGCTATTGACCAAGGTGCCCTGAAACCACTGATAGCTGCCTTCAGCGAAGGTGTAAGGCCCGCGTGCCGAAACAACTGCGTATTTCTGAGGGAGTTCGGGAATTAACGAGTATAGGTCTTGCTCGTTACTTCCCATGCCGTGGAGCAAAATGATGACCGGTGGGGGACTTGTCGATCGGCTCGGCAAGTGAACGAGATATTGCAGAGACAGGTCGCTGTGAAGCTGGTTATCGGCGTCTGGATTCACTGTTTGTGCACGGGCGCTTGTTGCAAGCACCGTCAGAAAGAGGATGGCGAAGATCTTCGATAAATATTTCATTCGGCAAGGACGCAAACGTTAGGGAGGAGTCGGCACGAGGTGCCGTTCGATCATCGTCGGATCATAGAGCACGGCTTAAAACATGCCGCTAAACTTGGGCGCTTCGCCAAGGAGAACACCGCATGTCATCCGAAATCCGTGTAATCGCAGTCGTTCAAGGAAAGCCCGGCGCCGCCGACGCGATCCAGCAGGCGCTGTTGCGTTGTGTAGCGCCGAGTCGCGCCGAGACGGGCTGCCTGCTTTATACACCACGCCGCGACCTCGATCGCACCGAGCGTTTCGTCTTTTTCGAGCGTAGCGCCCGCCGAGCATGAAGGCACCGAGCACTTTAAGGAGCTGGTTTGCGAACTGACACCGCTGCTTGCACATCCGCTCGACGTGACGGTGCTCGAAGCGCTGCTGGACGATTGAGCGTGCCAGTCCGACACTGATCGCGAGCAAGCCGTCCATGCGCCTGCGACGTCAATGGCTCAGGCAGAAGCACGCGCACACGGCTTCTGCAGGCGCCAGGCCCGAGTGAAAGTAGGCTTTCAGTACGCCGGACCGTCCTGTCATCGGGCGCCAAGGCACGCGAACGAAGCCCTCCCCGACGGCATTCTCGTACACGGCGTTTGTCCATGTCTGCTGGTCAAATTCGAACGGAAAAGGAATGGCGATCTGCCCCACGGCCCTCATCGCGCCAGCGTCCGCAAGTGATTCAGCAGACTGTTCTTGTGGGTTAAACCGAACTTTGACTCGATCACAAACATAAGCCATTGATTTCACGCTGTTATGCGTGCGAGCGCAGGATAGCTACTGGG
>NZ_FCOK02000128.1 GCF_001544555.2 Caballeronia udeis
TTGATCGCCCGCGCCGGTCTCACGGTACGCGCTGCGCTGCGTGAAAAAGGCACGCCTTACGCCGATCTAGGCCTAGGCGATACATCAGTTGACGATGAGCAATTGCTCGACGCGATGCTGGAACATCCGATCCTCATCAATCGCCCGCTGGTCGTCACACCGCTGTTTAGCCGGATTGCTTCAGCGCCCTAGTCGCGACCGTCTGCCAGGACTTTACTGGTTCCGACGGCGTCGTTCGGTTAGTTGCCGTCACTCGAGGACGCTGCTCTAAACGTTGACAAGCGCGGTCGTTGGTCGATAAAAAATACTCGCCCTCGCCAGCGACGCGAACAGCAAACAATAACCGCCTTTTTCTACACTTCCCGCTTGCTGCGCCCATACAGCAGCAGCATCGCTGCGATCACCACGCCGTAGATGATCTGGCGCCCCGCCTCCGGCATCTGCGCGACGGAGAGGATCGACTGCAGGAGCGTGATGAGGATCGCGCCGGCCACTGTGCCGAGGTACGAGCCCCGGCCGCCTAGAATCGACGTGCCGCCGAGCACGACCGCAGCGATCGCCGGCAACAGGTAAGCGTCACCCATCGACTGCGCCGCTTTCGACGCATAACCTGCGAGCAGCACGCCGCCGAACGCTGCGAACGCGCCGCACACGGCGAAAGCGGCCACTGTCACGAGCCGCGTATTGATGCCGGAAAGGTACGCCGCGCGTTCGGTGTTGCCGATCGCGTACAGCGTGCGGCCGAAGGTCGTGCGCGACAGCAGGAACATCGTGGCGCCGCCGATCAGCACCCACAGCGCGACGGCATTCGGCACACCCGGTACGAGCCAGCCCGCCGCGAGCCATCGCATCACGTGTGGCGCGGAATCCTGCGGCGACGATCCCCCCGTATAGGCGATCATGACGCCCTGCGCGACCGCATTGGTCGCGAGCGTCGCGATCATCGAAGGAATGCGCAGGAGCGCGACGAGGATACCGTTGACGATGCCGATCAGCACGCCGCAACCGATCCCGACAGGAATCGCGAGGATGTCCCCGAGTTCGCCGTGCCCCGCGACGGCGCACGCCATCATCGCGCCGACCGTGATCGTCCACGGCAGCGACAGGTCGATGTGGCCGAGCAGTATTACCATCATCAGGCCGGTCGCGATGATGCCAAGGAACGCGCCAACCTTCAACTGCAGCAGGATGTATTCCGGTGACATGAAGTTCCGCGAATACATGCCGCCGACGAGCAGCAGCGCGACGATGCATGCGAACGCAATAACAATCGGCCGGTCGATTTTGCGCGTGAGCCTCGACAAGAACGTGGTCCGGCTGGTTGCGGAAACGTCGCTCATTGGAACCACTCCAGACGGTTGCGCACCCTGAACAGCCCGCACGCGCCGATCGCGACAGCGAGCAGAAGGATCACACCCTGGAACAGCGGCTGCCACAGCGCATCGACGTTGAACACGAACAGCAGGTCGCCGATGGAACGGAATGCGAATGCGCCGAAGATCGCACCGATCGCGCTGCCCTTTCCGCCGAGCAGTGACACGCCGCCGATCACCACGGCGGCGATCGAAAACAGCGTATATGAGTTGGCGCTGCCTAGGCTCGCTTCTCCCGTGTCCGTGAAGAACGTCAGAAACAAGCCACCGATCGCAGCGAGCAGGCCGGCCAGCGTATAGCTCGCGAACTTCGCGCGGCGGATCGGCATGCCGGACAGAAAGGCCGCAGATTCGGACGAGCCGGTCGCGTATGCCGCGCGCCCGACCACCGAACGTTTGAATGGAATCCAGACGATCGCCACAGCCGCGAGCAGAATAAGCAAGCTCGCCGGCACGACGCCGGCGACTTTACCGGTCAATGCGTCGGCGAGGTCCTCGTTGATCGATCCGCCGGGAACCGGTCGCAGCAGCAGCGCCAGGCCATAATAGACGGCGGCCGTTGCGATCGTCGTCACGATCGGCTGCAGACGGCCGTAAATAATGATGATGCCGTTGAGCGCACCGCACAGCGCGCCGGCCGCGAGCACACCAACGATGCCGAGCGCGCTGTGCAGCGCGTCGCCCGTCACAATCCACGATCCAACGCAATTCGTCAGCACGAGCATCATGCCGATCGACAGGTCGATGCCCGCCGTCAGCACGACGAGCGCCTGACCCATCGATACCAGCGCGAGCAGTACCGCCTTGTTCGCTGCCGTCTGAAACACGTTCGCCGACAACGTCGACGGATAGTTGAAGAGGTAAATCGCGAACATCAGCATGAACAGGCCGAAGGCGAACGCCGCCCCGCGATTTTCCGCATACCAGTAACGCAGCCCGCTCATAGCGCGACTCCCGGGGAAGGAGAGATCTGTCCGACGGGCAAATCCAGTGCACTTGCAATCAGGTTTTGCTCGGTGATCTCCGACCCGGCCAGTTCCTTCTTGATCCGGCCTTCGTACAGCACGAGCACGCGGTCGCAGCAGCCGATGAGCTCGTCATAGTCGGTGGAATAAAAAACGATCGCGGCACCTGCGTCGGCAAGGCGCCTGAGCAACTGGTAGATCTCCTGCTTGGTGCCGACGTCGATGCCGCGCGTCGGGTCGCTGAGGAGCAGGATTCTCGGCTGCCGGATCAGCCACTTCGCGATCACTACCTTCTGTTGGTTGCCGCCCGACAGCGAGCCCACGGCCGCGTCGACGCCGAACGACTTGATTGCGAGGAGCCCCATCATCCGGTCGACGAACGACTGCTGACGGTCTCGATCGATCACGCCTGCGGTGGACATGCGATCCAGAGCCGCGAAGGACAGGTTTTCGCGCACCGACATCGGCAGCATCAGGCCTTCGGTCTTGCGATCTTCCGGAATCAGCGCCATACCGATTTCGTTGGCGCGCGCGATCACGGGGCTCGCGATCGACACGACCTTACCGTCGACCTCGATCTTCCCCGTGCAACCGCGCAACACGCCGAACAACGCGAGCAGCAGTTCGCGCTGGCCTTGCCCGTCGAGGCCGCCCAGCCCGAGGATTTCACCGGGCTTCAACGAAAAGCTGACGCCCTGCAGCGTGTCGTTCCAAGCGAGATCGCGACAGGCGAGAACCGGTTCAGCGGCGAGGCGGCGCTCGGGCTTATCCGGAAAGGCGTGCTGGTACTTGCGGCCAATCATCATTTCGACTACCTCATTGTCGGAGCGCGTGCCCGCCTCGAAGCTCATCACATGACGACCGTTGCGGTAGACCGTGCATTCGTCCGCGAGCGCCTTCACCTCGTGCATCCGGTGTGAGATGAAGAGCAGTGCGAGCCCCTCTTCGCGCAGGCGTTTGAGCACCTCAATGACGCGCGCCACGTCGGCCGCGGTCAGCGCCGACGTGGCCTCGTCGAGAATCAGGATGCGCGGCTCGCGCGCAAGCCCCTTTGCAAGCTCAACCATCTGCTGGCGCGACAGCGGCAGATCGCGGACTTTCGCGAGCGGATTGATGTCGGCCGCGCCCGCTCTGGCGAGCGCCGCCTCGGCCTGCCGGCGCTGGGCCCGGCGGTCGATCATGCCGAAGCGTCGCGGCGGGTTCGAAGCGAAGATGTTGTCCGCCACGCTCAAGTCTGGGATCAGCGACAGCTCCTGATACACGCAGACGATGCCGGCCGCGTTCGCCTCGGCAGGCGACGCGAACGCGACTTGAAGACCATCGAGGTGCATCGTTCCTTCGTCCGGCTGCACCACGCCGGACATCACCTTCAGCAGCGTGGACTTCCCCGCGCCGTTCTCGCCGAGGATCGCGTGGATGCGTCCCCTGCGCACTGCCAGATCCGCTTGATCCAGCGCGACGGCACCCCCGTAGCTCTTGGACACGCCAGACATCTGAAAGAACGACTGCTCGTTGTCCTGCCGCATGCTTGGTCTCCCGTCACGTCGCCGGCCATTACCCGATCACTGGTTGCCCTGGCTCTGCGTCATGATTTCCTGCGCGGAGAAATTGATGCCGCAAGTCGGAAACGAGTTGCCGACGAAGAAGTTGTCGGACTCGTTCGGGAAATAGTTGACGCCCGCCTTAAGCTTCGCATCGTCGGTGACGTCGAGCGGCAGCTTGATCGCGACCGGGATCGTCTGGCCGTCCAGCGCAGCAAGCGCCGTCTTGATCGCCACCGCCACTTGCGCGGGACCGCTGCCCGCCGACGTGCACTTCAAGCCTTGGCTCCCATATTGCGCACAGAACTTGCGAAAGCCGTTCTCCGTTTCGCCGCCGAACGGCACGAAAGGATGTTTCGCGTCGAGCATCGCGCGCACGACACCCGTGTCACCGCCCTGCGCCGACACTCCATCGAAATGGCCCTGCACGGCAATCGCATCGGCGACGGCCTTCTGCGCGACTCCGTCGTCCCACTTGCCATAGACCTGGACAATGTTCCACTTCTTGCCGGTCGCGTTCAACGTGTTCTGGAAACCGTTGTGCCGGTCAGTGTCGACCGACGTGCCCGCCACCCCGCGGACCTCGAGCGCCTTGCCTCCGTTCGGCAGGTGGCTCGCGAGCCAGTTGGCCCACAACACGCCGAGCCCGTACTGGTCGACGTCGACGTTGATCGCGTCTTCGCTGTCGAGCGTGTTGTCGAACGCGACCAGCACGACGCCGGCTTTCTTCGCGCGGCGGATCGCGGGTCCGAATGAGGCGGGATTCTGCGCGTCGACGATGATCGCGTCATAACCGGCATCGATGAAGTTGTTGACGGCCGAAATCTGCGCCGGTACGTCCTCGCCGGTCGAGACGACCTTGAATTCCTTGAGCTTGGCGGCGACGGCCGGTTGCGCCGTATAGGCCTTCGCCGTCTTGATCATCTGGATCCGCCAGGTGTTCGCGATATAGCCGTTCACGAGCGCGATCCGGTAGGGCCCGCTCTTCTTCGGATACTTGACGAATTTCGTGTCGCTCTTCCATGGGACCATGCACGTGGGATCGCTGGGCGGTCCGGAAACGATCGATGCCTGCGCGAAAGCCCCGCTCGCACACAGCGTCAATGCCGCGGTCGCCGCCGCTCGAAGCACTTGGATTCCTGAAAGCATGTTGTCTCCTATTTGATGGATTGAACTCACCGGTTGCCCGCGCACATCGCTTGTCATGAAATACCGACACGGTGTGCGTAACGCAGGGAATCTTACGAATGTGCTACAGCGGGACTGAATGGGACTCGCCGAACTAGCGGCATGGCCACTTCAAAGGCTCCCTCAGAAACGAGACCGAGGGCATACGCAGGCGCCTCCCCGTCTGACAGTACTGGCATACCAATCCGCCCGCGATAGTGGTTTACCAGTGCGAAAAGTGCACTGCGCGATCGGGCTTAAACCACGCCACTTCTTTGCTGGATGGGCGAAAATAGACCTGCGGCGGGCAGGCGCGGCGTTACACGAAATTGGTGTACCATTCCGGCGAACTTCAGCCGCCGCCGGGCGGCTTCAACGATTTCGAGAATCCTGGATGTCCGATCTTTCGCACACGCCAACCGGCCGAGCCGCCGATGCGGACGCGGCCGACCGTACCTATGTCGGGCTGGCGAAACAGATCTACGACCTGATCGCGGCTGGCCGCGTCGGGCCTCGTGCCCGCCTGCCTTCCGAGCGCACGCTCGCCGAACGTTTCGGCGTAAGCCGCACGCTGGTGCGGGAGGCGATCATCGCGTTGGAAATGCAGGGCGTCGTCGAGGTGCGTGTAGGGTCGGGCATCTATGTGGCCGAAGCACCCGAGGCGCGCTCGGTCACATTCGAACTCCCGCGTGGGCCAGGCCCGATCGAGACTTTGCGTGCGCGGGCTGTGATCGAAAGCGGAATCGCGGCGCTCGCCGCAACCGAACGCAAGGATTCGGACCTCGACCTGCTTTTCGCTGCATTGCGCGCAATGCGCGAAAACATGGATGACAAGGCCGCGAACGAGGCCGCTGACCGCGAGTTCCATCTGGCGATTGCGCGGGCGACGGGAAACGAAGTACTCCGGCTCGTGGTGACCGCGATGTGGGACAACTCCCGCGCCGACCCGTTGTGGAAAAAGATTGAAGAACACTTCCATACGCCCGCGTTGCGGGCGGCTTCACAGGAAGACCATCAGCGGATCTTTTCGGCCATCGTGGCGCGCGACGCGGCCGCTGCGCGCTCGGCGATGCAGGCGCATCTCGCGCGCGTGATCGGCGAATTCACGAAGGCCTGGCGTTAGCCCAACTTTCACTATTCGTAATTCTCGCGCAGACTTGCGTAGAGGAGATTGGCGATGCCCGGTCGGTGATTTTCGGTGGTGGCTGCGCAGGCAATTTGAGGCTTAACTGATCGAGCAGCGGGTGGTGTTCGGGTTCCGGCTGTGTATAGCGGACAGGATCAGATGACGTGTGTCCGTGGGGGGTACCCGTGCCGCTCCTACCGATATTCGTCGACTCCTGCGAGCACTGGCACGTTTCGATATAGCAATTTCAGGCACACGTTCTATACATGATCTGTTCGATTGACTCGTTGGTGACGCGAGCGCACGTCGTTCCGTTGGGAGCCGAACGCTCGATAAAAAAACTTGTAGTCGGCAAAGTAGGCTTGATGGCCGCGAGACGCTCATCGTTAGACCTCTGAGCGTCGACCTACCAGAAAGTATGAGGCAATGAAAAATATTCTCGACTCCGAACGAAAATTCGTTAATCCGTATTAAGTTAAATTCACTGGCCAAGCAGTGATGGAGGGGGCGCTTTGTATTCAATCTTGCCGTCGGGAAGAAAGAACAACATCAACGCCCTCCCTTGCACTGTTGGAAAGTGCTCACTGAGCGGCGGATAGACCACCCACCCGGCGCCAGCACCGCAAAAATTCGCACCGGACTCGAATGGAATGACCATGTCAATCTCCCCAGTCGTGTGGCAGTGGTACTGTCCTTTTACGTCGCGCAACAGGCCGCTCTCGACACTCATGCCGGCTGTGTCAAAGCCGGGTTCCGAAATACGGCCGCGCCGGTATTCGGCCCCTTCGATCTCCACGTAGGCAGCCCAGCCCTCCTCCACACCACGCTGCATCAGACTGGACAATTTCTCGAAGCTTTCTGTGCCGACTCCATGGTGTTTGTTCAGATACGTGGCCAGCTTATCGTCAAGAGGCATTCCACGAATGGCGCCATGGCCTGAATCGACTCTCGTACCAGGGTGCCTTCGGGATTCGAACGAAAATGTACGTCAGCTGCCGGCAACGCCCTTAATGGGAAAGGATAAGGTTCTTCCCGCGAAACGGTAATCAAGACGCCGTTTACGCGCGAACGATAAGCCTTTGATTCCATTGATTGTGCACGTCGAAGTCGCAGCAAATGCGTTGGTCGCCGGAGAGTGCACACCTTCTGCTTCAGGTGCGAATCCGTGTCATCGACGGCCGTCTTCGCCAGGACTTCGAACGGTGATACCCCGGCTTTACCGCCAACGACGCAACCCTCCAACTCAGCGCCTGACCCCACCAAATAGAACACTTTCGTGTTCGTTCCCGACCTCTTGTGGGTCTGTAAGGTGGACGCACGCGCCCAGCCTACAGACCAGCACTCTCTGCCAAAATCAGGCCGCCACTGAGCGGACCACACGAACTGGCGTGGACTTGTAGGACGGCGTGCCGCTTTCCTTGTCAATGTAGTCGAGCGGCACCAGAACGTTTGCTTCCGGGTAATAAGCGCCCACCGAACCTGGCGCGATGTCGTAGGCGATCGCCGTGATCTTCTCCAGGCGAAGTTGCCGGCCGGACAAGGGCACGGCCGTCTCGATGTCGACCAGCAGATCCCCATGTTCGAGTCCGCATGCGGCAAGATCGGCCTCGTTCATGAACAGCACGTCACGCCGGCCGAACACACCTCGGTAACGATCGTCCAGTGCATAGATAGTCGTGTTGTACTGGTCGTGGCTGCGCAGCGTCACGAGGCGCAGTACGTCCTCGCCATCCACGTCCGCGTCTTCCTTCACACCGTGGTACACCGAGAACATCGCCTTGCCGGTCGGCGTCGGGAAAACGCGCTCGGTGGGCGGCAGCGGCATGCGGAAGCCGCCCGGCACGCGGATGCGTGCGTTGTAGTTCTCGAAGCCCGGAATCGTCTTTTCGATCAGGTCGCGGATCTTGTCGTAATCGGCGACCAGCTCCATCCAGTTGACCTTGCTGTCCGGGAGCGTCGCATTGGCGATGCCGGCCACAATTGCGGGCTCGGAGCGCAGGAACTCGGACGCGGGTGTGAGCTTGCCGGCCGACGCATGGACCATCGACATCGAATCCTCGACGGTGATCGACTGACCCATGCCATTCTGCACGTCGAGTTCGGTGCGGCCAATCACCGGCAGAATGTACGTTTCCTTGGCGACCAGCAGGTGCGAGCGGTTGAGCTTGGTGCCGAGATGCACACTCAGATCGAGCGCCTTCATCGCCGGAAAGCATTGGTCCGAATCCGGCAGCGCGACCGCGAAGTTGCCCCCAAGGCACAGCAGCGCCTTCGACTTGCCCGCAATCATCGCCTCCATGGTCGCGACTGCGTCGCGGCCATGCTCCGCGGGTGGCTTGAAGCCGAATACCTCCTCGATCTTCGCGAGAAATTCCGCCGAAGGTTTCTCGGTGATGCCGACCGTGCGGTTGCCTTGCACGTTCGAGTGGCCGCGCAGCGGGCAGATACCGCCGCCTTCGCGGCCCATGTTGCCGCGCATCAGCAGCAGGTCGCAGATCAGGCGCACGTTCGCGGTGCCCTTGTTATGCTGCGTGATGCCCATTCCGTAAGTGATGATCGTCGACTTCGCTTGCGCGTACGCGTTGGCGACGTCCTCGAGCTCCTCGCGGGTCAGGCCGCTTTCCGCTTCGATGTCTTGCCAGGAAGTGGCCTCGATATCCGCGACGAGTGCATCAAAGCCTTCCGTGTAGGTGTCGATGAACTCGCTGTCGAGCACGTCACCGCGCTCGGCGTCAAGTGCGAGTACCGCCTTGATAATGCCCTTGAGCGCGGCCGCGTCGCCGCCAGCTCGCACCTGATGATAGGTTGACGCGATGCGAGTGGAGCCGAACGTCGCCATCTGTAGCATGGACTGCGGATCCTGGAAGCGTTCCAGCGCGCGTTCGCGAAGCGGATTGAACACAATGATCGGGACGCCGCGACGCGAAGCTTCCCACAGCGTGCCCATCATCCGTGGGTGGTTGGTGCCCGGGTTGTGGCCGATCGAGATGATCAGGTCGGTCTTCTCGAAGTCGTCGAGCGACACGGTGCCCTTGCCGATACCGATCGACTGTGGCAAGCCGACGCTGGTCGGTTCGTGGCACATGTTCGAGCAATCGGGGAAATTGTTCGTGCCAAATTCCCGTGCGAACAGCTGATAGAGGTATGCGGCCTCGTTCGAGGCCCGGCCGGACGTATAGAAGTCGACCTGGTCGGGCGGCAATCCGCGCAGGATTTCACCGATCCTGCCGAACGCCTCCTCCCATTCGACGGCCCGGAACGTGTCCGTTGCACGGTCATAGACCAGCGGATGCGTGAGCCGTCCCATATCCTCCAGTTCGAAATCCGATCGTTCCAGCAGCGACGACACCGTGTTGGCCGCGAAGAACTCTGGGCGCACCCGCTTGGTCGTTGCTTCCCAGGTGACCGCTTTGGCACCGTTTTCGCAAAACTGGAAGGTGGACTTGTGCTCCTTGTCGGGCCATGCGCACCCGGGGCAGTCAAAACCGTCAGGCTGATTGGTCCGCAGCAACGTGAATGGAGCCTTGATGGTCTCCATTTGCAGCCGGATGGCTTGCGATGTCGCTTTGAGCGCTCCCCAACCACCAGCTGGCTGGTCATACTCCCGGATACCGGGCACTTCGCGTCGATTACTCATGTGTGACTCCATGAACTGCCCCAGAAACCTGGAGCAAGAAAGGATTCCGCGATACGAGATCTGAGAAATTCGATCACCCTCCATCGAACAAAGTGGGTTTGGACATGCTAACAAAGCGGTAGACTAGAAAACTGACCGTACCAAAAGCCAGTGTGAAAGTCGCAAACGCCAGCGACAACCGAACGGTCCAGTCCTGCACCGTGTGGAGAATGATCCCCATCAGTGCCACTCCCACCAAACCGCCGATTTGACGGTTTGCGTTGAGAGCCGCTGCGGCGCTGCTCGCATAGGCGCGTCCGGCAATCTGCATCGCCAGAGTAGTCATGGCCGGTATAGCAACAGCGACAAACAGTGACATGATAGTCACGCACAGCATCAGCAGCGGATACGGCATGTACAGTTGAGCAACCGTCACTATCAGTGTCATTAGCGCTGCGGCCCCTGAGCAAGCGAGCATAACCTTTTGCATTCCGAAACGACCTGAACAGCGGGCAGAGCAAAGGTTTCCCACTGTAATTCCGACCATCATGGGCAGGAGCTGGATGCCAGCCTTCAAAGCGTCCGCCCCGCGCTCCTGCTGTAGATACAGGCTCACCAGGAAGATCAACCCGAACATGCCAAAGTTGAAAAGAAAGCCAACGATATTGATTGCGGTAAAGCTGGAGGTCACGAACAATGCGCGCGGCAGCAGAGGATGGGCACCCTTACGTTCCTGCTGCATAAGCGCTATCGTTGTCAAAACGGTGATAACCGCAGCGAATATCTCGGGCACAGAAAGCCAGCCAAGGTTCGGCCCTTCGATCAGGAAGAAACTCAAAGCGCCCAGGATGAGCACGCCGAGCCCGTGGCTGATCAGCGAGAGCGGACGTTCGTGCCTGGGCGTGGCAGGGATTAAGAGTTGAGTCATTGCGACACCGAGCACGCCAATCGGCAAGTTGATCAAGAATACGCTTCGCCAGCCGAATTGATGAATCAGCACACCGCCGATCAGCGGCCCGACAGCCGTTGACACACCGACCATAGCTGACCAGATAGCAAACATTTTTACACGCGTTCGTTCATCCTCAAACGTATGGGTGAGTAAGCTGAGCGAACTCGGCATGAACATCGCCGCACCAACACCCTGTAGCAATCGTGCGCTGATAAGAACATGGCCACTCGGCGCGGTTCCGCATAAAGCTGAACTTACCAAAAAGACCGTCAGCCCCGCCTGATAGACACCTTTTGGTCCGAAGCGGTCAGCCAGAGCGCCTCCAGCCAGCAGCAGAGCGGCGAAGGTTAGGGTGTAACCATCGATCACCCACACCAAGCCAGTCAATGGGACCGATAGATTGCGAGAGATGTCGGGCAGAGCGACGTTGACTGCGGTTACATCGATCATCGCCATCACGAAACCGATTGCCAGTGTCAATAGAACCAAAAGGCTACCCTCCTCTTTCGGGGCTAACGGCTTATCAATCGCAGCATTCATTGCTTCGGCTCCATCTAGAATAGCTATCGTCTCTTCAGCCTTGTGCGTCCGCGAGGAAACCGATTTCTCTCGAATCGCGCGGAAGACGTTCAAGGTCAGAAACTAGGCTGAGTGATTTTGATCGGGTCGGTGCGAGTTCGTGCGCCGGTTGGTTGGCAGCTCAACGTGCATAGATGTTGCCACCATGGGGCTACATGATCTCGCCGGCTGGATGACAGTCGTGCACATAGAGAGGCTCGTTCGCCCGTCATACATAGGCTGTCTTGCGCGACGGACGCCGCACGACGATTGCCAGAGGCAATTCATCAAGAGCGGAGCGCGCCGTCGAACATGGGTGCGCCACTTGCGGATACTTCCTTTGCTGCCTCGCCTTGCATGACGCCTGGTGCACGGCCAGTCGGTTGTTCTTGAGGTTCACGATATCCACAGTGGTCCAATTCGCCGGCAGACTCACGCCAATGAACCGGGAATGGGGCAGCAGGTAACTGCCATTGGCGACGGTAAGTCCTTTCTTATAGTGGACGCATCCCAGATGAGAGCGATGGAAAACTCTGCGAAGCGGTTCGAGGAGTACGTGTCTCTGATGGCCTCCGCAAATAGGCAGCGCTCAGTGCTGCCATCCGTCGTGAAAAGGAGGCTTCCGAACTCGCAGCCTCACATTACGGGCGTTCTTCTGCGAAATGTGCTCGTAGCGCCTGCGTGAAAGCCGTTGGATTAAGCAAGGCCGGATAATGTCCTCCAGTGCGCAACCGATACTGCGGGCTGCCGTCGTAACGTTCGCGAACACTGACGCGGGTCGATTCGTCGACGACAGGATCGTCTTCGGTGTCAAGAATGGCAACGTGTGACGGGAGCAATGGCATCAGTCCGACTTGGGTTGCTCCCAACGCGGCCAGCAGGGTAGCCTTGGCCATCTCCGCTGTCTGCTCGCGTCCCACGAGGGCGAGCATGGTTCTCTTGAAGTCCGCCTCCTCGATCGTTTCCTCGCGCAGTCCTCCCAACTGCCTCAGCGTGTTCTGCAAATGCTTCGACGCAGGAGTATTGAGGAGCTCGTCGTACGGTATCTTGCTCCGTAGAAAGGTGCCGTTGAGGAAGCTGTTGCAGACCATGCAGCGCCGAACCCGCTCGGGTGTCTTATGTACGAAAAGCTGCGCGAGATAGCCGCCCACAGAACTACCGCAAACATCCAGTTCGCCAATGCCCATATGGGATAACGCCGCCCCCAGTCCGGACGTGAGCGCTTCGACGTCGGGCAGAGCAGGATAGGCAACGGTGACCACGCGTCGCGACGTTCGAATACCCTCGACGGCTCGGTAGAACACGTCACCTGTTCCGCCGGCACCCGGAAGCATGACGATGGGCGTCCGTTTGCTGCCAGGATCTGTGTCACGAAAGGACCAGGTTCCACCCTCGGTCTCAACCTTTCTCGCTGGATATTGATCCTGGAACCGCCGAAGCGGAGTATCGGACTGCTTATTGCTGAGCGTTTCGGTTGTCATTGTCAATCCTTAGTGTTCGAGTACCGATCGGGCGACATCCTTGTCAAGTCGAACCAGGTCACCATGTTCGTTTATGCCAATGCCGAACTCAGGGTCAAGTTCGCGGACCTGTGGAGATAAGCTGTTCAATCGGCGTATCCGGAAATAGTAGAGAGTGGCGCGGCTCGAGATTTCCTTGATGTCACCAAAACGAGCGCCATCGGAGGCGCCCGCTCTTCGATATTGGAGACTACGGCACCCGGAGTCCCAGGGCACTGATGTAGCTCAGTCACCACCTCAAGGTCTATGTCGAGACGTTCCTGAAGATTGTTATTGGCCTATGGACGAAACGCCGTTGGCTTTGTCGATAATTGCTTGCGCCTGGAGTGAACTCGGCCTTCGGAGCATTGCCTGCAACTATGAAGAGCAACAGGTATTGCTGGTCCGGCTCATCGTTCGTCAGGTCTACAAAATTGCGTGCTAACCCAGGCGGAAAGGAAACGACGTCGTATGGCCCAACCTCGACACATTCGTATGCTTCGCCTTCGTTCCATCCACAACGCCAACGCCCCGTTATCGGAGTGAACGTTTCATTCGTATCGTGGTTGTGCATGAGGGGACCGCAGCCAGGTTTGCAACGTGCCAAACCCAGATTGAAATCTTCCGAGATCGGAATCGCCGCTTTTTTTGACGCGTCCGCGCCCATGGGCGACACGTACCGTTGATCTGACTCTTGTGGCTGAAACCCGATGACGTTCATGATTTCACGCTCACATCCAGGCGGATAGCTGTCTGGGAATCCGCCAAGTGAGCCTTTCAGTTCGCTAAATTTGGCGATTCGCACCCTCATTTCATCTGGTGTCCAAATCCTAACAACTGGAATCATATCCGTCTCCGGTTTAAGTAATTGCCAATCGAGGAATATGCTACGGCCTGTAGTCGAGGCACGGCAATAATGTGGGATTGATGATCGGCATCGACGTCGTGAATGATGACCTCTGCACGCGGCGGCTGGGGGCGTTACTTTATCGGTTGTCAGCTATATTGATTGATGGATGTTTTGAAGCCCAGATCGGGAGGCCCTATGGATTACAATGGTTTGGATCTCAACCTGTTGGTCTGTCTCCGCGCGTTGTTGACCGAGCGGCACGTGACTCGTGCGGCCGAAAAGCTTGGCATCAGTCAACCGGCCATGAGTGCGTCGTTGGCACGCTTACGCGCGTTGCTTGGAGACCAGCTTCTCGTTCGATCTCCAAGGGGACTGGCGCTGACGTCTCGCGCTGAAACGCTGCTTGATCGGCTTGACGAAGTCATGAGACTGGTTTCGGAGATGATGGCATTGCCCTCCGAATTTGAACCGGAAACGAGCAGAAGAACATTCACGCTCATCGGAACGGACTTCGTTGAATGGATGCTGCTGCCGCCTTTGATGGCCGTATTGAACTCTGAGGCGCCTCGCGTCCAGATCGCTTTCAACGCACCGGATCCAAAGCTTATTGAGCCTTCGTTGGCGACCGGCGCACTCGACCTTGCCATTGGTTACCTCGCCGAGCCTCCAGCCAGCCTTGTGCGGATCCGGCTCTTCGAGGAGCCGCTGGTGTGCATTGCTAGAGAAGGGCACCCTGCCCTTGCTGAGGGAATGTCGCTTGAATCCTTTGTCGGACTGCCACATGTTCAGGCTCTGATGCGGGACGGTAAGATGTATGCCGACGCGGTCGACGCGGCTGTCGCAAGGCATGGCTTGGCGCGGCGGATCGCGATCTGGGAGCCAAGCTTCCTCGCGATCCCTTCGGTGGTGGCCCACACGGACCTGATCGGAACGGTTCCGAAACACGTCGCAGAGGAAGCCGCCAGAGGTCTACGCCTTACCGTGCACGAATTGCCGGTCTCCGTACCAGCCTTGGACTATGCAATGTACTGGCATGAACGCAGCCGCTACGATGCTGGCCACCGATGGCTAAGAGAAAAGATTCAGTCGATTTTCAGAGAGACTGCGGCGCAAAGCGGGCGTGATATGCGATAGCCGGCTTCTTACGTCGCCGCTGCGTTAGCAACTACTCGCTGTTTGGGCAAGTTACTCCGGCTCGGTCGACCAGGTTTTGTAAACCGAGCGATCATTCCGATATCGCTGGCCGCAAAAAAGGCTCCTCAAAGCCTCAGCTTGTCCGCGCCGACTGAATTTTGAGCTACCGCGCCGATCGAGTTTTGAGCCGTGGTGGAGACCGGTCTGAAGCAGGACCGGTTGGGGATAAGTGTCTGGGTTTCGAGAGTGCTTGTCCTCCTTCGTGTGAGGCCTGGCGTTCCTTGCCCCGTGGCAAACCGAACTGGCCGGCGTGGTGGTCGAATTCACGTATTATGGGCGCCTCGGGATTATGCAAGGTTTGTCGTTGTGGGAATTGAAGTGCGCGGCGTAAGTGCCGATACGAACCGCAGTGCACACCACGCCGCGCGACGGGTCCGGATCCGTGAACCTCGCAGCCGTCACCGATCGTACCGGCTCTCCTGGCCGTGCATAATCACAGCCCCTCGAGAAACTGCAACAGGCGGTCTGTCGGGCGGTAGCGGCGTTGCTTGCTCTGGGGCACC
>NZ_FCOK02000129.1 GCF_001544555.2 Caballeronia udeis
CCCTCAATGCAGAGCGCGACACACCAATCAAGATCCGCCAAAACAAGTATCTGAACAACATAATCGAACAGGATCACCGGGCAATCAGGTTCCGTCGCAGTAAGGTATGGGTCACGACCGCGTAGCCTGAAAACGCTAGTCCGACTTCCATTACCTCTTGGTTCAAGCGTAAAAGCCATTTCCGCATGTTTCTAGTAACGACCTTTATCGCAGATTCACATGTGTTCGCCATATCGACTACCTGGGACTCATCCAGCTTATGGCTGCCAGAAGGGTACGCCTCTCGCGATTGATACGCCGCTGCATCTGGCGGCCGGCCACGGGCAGACGGGCAATCTCAAGAAGCTGATCGCCTCGGGTGGCGATCCGGAGGTGAGAACCACCGACGGGCGCACACCGTACGACGTCGTGCTCGCGATCCGTGCGCGAGGCGTGGGTCCTGACCGCCACGCTAGAAACGTCATGGTCGCTTAGATGTCTCGAACAAAGACATCTCGCTTAGTTGCTTCTGCAGACGCTGCAAAGCTACAGAAGCTATGCGGTCGGCGCGCACGATTAGTTGTATCTCGGCCGACTCCAGAACAGGATTCTCGATTTGCACCGTCATAAATTCGCCTGCCTCGACCTCTCGACTCACCGCCCGTTCCGACATGAACGTAATCCCGACATGCGCCCTGACATGATTCTTCAAGGTCGCTAACGAATTGGTCGTGAAGGTTGGCGTGAATTCGATCTTGTCGGCGAATTCTGCAGCGCGCAACAGTTTGCGCAAGCCGAACTGCTCTTGCATCAACGCGACCGGGTAGGGTAATACGTCCTTCAGCTTCAACGGCACTTTTCGCGTGGCGAGTGGATGGCCGGGCCACGTCACAAGCCGCACCGGCAAACGCCGCGCTTTGAGGACGCGGATCGAACTGTCCTGCGGCGCGCAATATGCAATGCCTATGTGCGCTTCATGCTGCGAGACCATTCGAACAACCTCATGGCTGCTGACTTGGTCGAGCGTCACGTTGATCTTCGGAAACTTGCTACAAAACTCGAAGCTGATCGTGCGGCTCAGCTCTTCCAGAAAACCTTCGCCCGCGACGACGCGAATCTCGCCGCGCTGTAGGCCCTTCAATTCGCTCAGCCGTGCGTGCAACGTCTCTTCGCTTGCCCAACGTTCGCGACAATGGTCGAGCACGAGTGCCGCAGCTTCCGTCGGTACGACATTGCGACCGCGTCGCTCGAGCAGCTTGCAGCCAAGCTCGATCTCCAGTTGCTGGATCTGTCGGGTAACCACGGAAGGCTCGACCTCGAAATGTTCGGCAGCCCCACGTATCGAGCCCAACGAAACCGTTTCGTAAAAGTAGCGCAGGCGCCGTTCATTGATGCCGGGTGGGACGGGCGACACGAGAAACTCCTTCGGATGCACGGAGTGCGGATATGCCCGAATTGTTGCCTGAAAAGCAACGAAACGCCAGCGGAATCTGCATTGCTTTCAGCATTGTGACTCCGCAGACTTACGCCAGACACTGACACAAGCAGAGCGCCCCCCAAAGCGGCCTGCTTCACCCGGAGACAAGGTTGAACCACACCCGAATCACAGAACCTATCACGGTCGTAGCGCAGCCCGACGCGGTGCTGGAAGGCATCTATCATCGTATTGGCTGGCGGTTGCTGCCCTTCATGCTGCTTTGCTACGTTCTCGCTTACCTGGACCGTGTCAACGTCAGCTTCGCAAAGCTGCAGATGCAGCACGATCTTGGCATGGGCGATGCCATGTACGGATTCGGCGCAGGTGTGTTCTTTCTTGGCTATATGTTGCTCGAAATACCGAGCAATCTGCTGCTCGAAAAGATCGGCGCGCGCAAGACGATCAGCCGCATCATGGTGTTATGGGGCCTTACTTCTGCCTGCATGCTGTTCGTGCACGACGCGAAGAGCTTCTATGTATTGCGCTTTCTGCTCGGCGCATTTGAAGCGGGCTTCGCGCCCGGCATGATCCTGTATCTGACGTTTTGGTTCTCCGATGCGCGGCGCGCTCGTGTCATGGCCATCGTTCTGATGGCGGGGCCAGCAGCCGGTATCGCGGGCGGGCCGCTCTCGACATGGATCATGACCGCGCTGAACGGTGCGCACGGCCTCGCCGGCTGGCAATGGTTGTTCCTCGCTGAAGGCCTCCCGTGCGTGGTGCTGGGCGCGCTTGCGCTGTGGTGTCTCGACGACTCGCCGCGCGACGTTCGCTGGCTAAGCGATGCCGACAAGGCACTGCTGGCAGACGACATTCGCTCGGGAGGCCGTCAGAGCAAACACAGCGCATTTGGCGCGGCGCTCAAGGATCCGCGCATCTACGCGATGGCGTTCAGTTACTTTTGTCTGATCTGCGGACTGTACACGGTGAGTTTCTGGTTACCCACGATGTTGAAAGCGACGGGCGTGGCGAACACCGTCGCGCTTGGCTGGTATGCCACGCTGCCGCACCTCGTGACCATCATCGCTGTGCCGTTGCTCGCGCGCCATTCGGACCTCCGACGCGAGCGACGTCTGCACAGTGCCATTCCCGCTGCGGGCGGCGCGCTCGGTCTGTTGATCGCATCGTCTTTCGGTCATAGCCTCGCCGGCACGCTGATCTGGATGACGGTAGCGACGATCTGCATCTACAGTGCTTACGTCGTGTTCTGGTCGATACCGACCGCGTATCTGAAGGGCACGGCCGCGGCAGGCGGCATCGCGCTGATCAACAGCATCGGCTTGCTGGGCGGATTTCTGAGCCCGTCATTGATCGGCTGGCTCAAGGAAGAGACTGGCACGCTCCAAAGCGGGCTGATTTCGATGGCGCTGATTCTTCTTGCCGGCGGCGCGTCGATCCTGCTAAACCGGCTGCCTGTCTCCGCTGCGAAAAACTGATGTTCGATCCAGCGATCGCATCCCTATTCAAGGAACACTTTCATGAAGTACTGCGAAGTCGATGACCTCCACGCGTCATTCGATGAAATCCGCGCGCTGCGCCAGCACATCCATCAACATCCCGAACTCGCCTTCGAGGAAACCAAAACCGCGCGACTGGTCGCCGAGCGGCTCACCGAGTGGGGTTATGACGTGACGACGGGCATCGGTAAAACGGGGCTCGTCGGCACGCTTAAGGTCGGCGACGGCACGCGCAGCATCGGTATTCGCGCCGATATGGACGCGTTGCCCATTCTCGAAGAAACCGGTTTGCCGTATGCGAGCACGCACCACGGCAAGATGCATGCATGCGGCCACGATGGCCATACCGCAATGCTGCTGGGCACAGCCCGTCAACTTGCGAAAACACGCAACTTTTCGGGCACCGTTCACCTGTATTTTCAGCCGGCGGAAGAAAAGGGCTATGACAGCGGCGCGCGCGCGATGATCGACGATGGTCTTTTCGAGCGCTTTCCATGCGATGCGGTATTCGGCATCCACAATCATCCCGGCGTCGAGCAGGGAACGTTTCTGTTGCGGCCGGGCGCGTTCATGTCGGCGGGCGACAAGGTGACGATCACCGTGAACGGCGTCGGTGGTCACGCTGCGCGTCCGCATCTGTCGGTCGACCCGGTCGTCGTCGCATCGAGTATCGTGATGGCGCTGCAGACGATCGTCGCGCGCAATATCGATCCGGCTGAAGCGGCCGTCGTCACGGTCGGATCGATTCAAGGCGGTTTCGCCAACAACGTGATCCCTGATTCCGTAACAATGCAACTGAGCGTGCGCTCGTTCAGCGCGCAGGTCCGCGAAACGCTCAAGCAACGCATCGTTGACCTCGTGCACGCGCAGGCACAGAGCTACGGCGCAACGGCCGATATCGATTACGTGATGGGCTATCCCGTCGTAGTCAATCACGCCGACGAAACTGCTTTCGCCGCCGAAGTGGCTCGTGAACTGGTTGGAGACACGCGCGTAATCTTGCCCGCTGAACGCGTGATGGCGAGCGAGGACTTCGCTTTCATGCTGGAACAGAGGCCTGGGTGTTTCATCCGGCTT
Source organism: Caballeronia udeis (assembly GCF_001544555.2). Classification (GTDB taxonomy): domain Bacteria; phylum Pseudomonadota; class Gammaproteobacteria; order Burkholderiales; family Burkholderiaceae; genus Caballeronia; species Caballeronia udeis. The sequence goes on from NZ_FCOK02000129.1 coordinate 3,988, forward strand.
GGTAATGGAACGGGCAAGGAAGTCGGTGAAGGCGGCTGCATGGTGCACAACCCGCGCTACGACTTCAACGACGCGAACCTGCCTGTCGGTGCGGCCTTCTGGACGCGGCTGGTGGAGCGCTTTCTTGCACGCGATGCGGGAGGCAACGCGTGAGCACTCCGGAATCGATTTTCGGTGCACCCGAGTCCATTACCAATTCAGACACCGTCGCACAAAAAACGCACGGCGCGCGCCGTGACGGTGGCGGTCATCGGCGACTGGCTCCAAGTGTTCGACTTCACCGTGCATGGCTTTTTCGCGGCGACCATCGGTCGACTGTATTTTCCGGCGAACGACTCGACGAGATCGTTGTTGCTCGCGGTTGCCACGTTCGCTGCGGGATTTTCCGCGCGACTGTTGGGCAGCCCGCTCCTTGGCGTACATAGTGACTGGCAGGTAGCGCGCTACTTGGCGTCTATGGCGACCGCCTGGGCCGAAAGGCTGCGCTGACCTGAACAGCGCGTTGATGGCGTGCAGCACGTTCATGATCGCGCTCACGCCAGCCTATGCGCCTATCAGCATTGCTGATAGGCGCTGCTTATACTCACACGCACGGCGAGAAAGTCGACGGGCAGGATGGCGCTCACTATCAGCAGATCAATTTCGGCGCGGATTACCTACTCTCGAAACGCACGGATCTCTACTTGGTCACGGTTCTGCAAAAAGCAGGTGGCGTGAACTCGACGGAACACGCTGCGGTCGCCGCCATCAACGGTGCAACGCCGTCGAGCACGGACAAACAGATTGTGGCCGCACTCGGCATCAGGCAAAGGTTTTGATGCTGTCGATCGATTGACCGTTGTTCAAAAGTCAACAAAATCGCGTCGCGCCGTGCATTGTTCGGAGGCAACGACGCCTCTAGACTAGGTCTATCCTCAATGCGGAGAATCACAATGCAATTTCTTGCTATCTCACGTATGCGCACTGACCTGTACACGGATGCCGATTTCGCGCCGATGCTGGAAGTCGAGGCGCAGCGTGTCCGTACGTTATACGTTGAAGGTTCCGTGCGGCAGATCTGGTCTCGCGGTGACAAGCGCGGTGCATGCTCGATACTTGAGGCCGATTCGGCGGACGCGGCGCACGCCTTTATCGAATCGCTGCCGCTCGTCAAGGCCGGCATGCTGGAACTTGAAAACCTGGTTCCACTGTTGCCATATCGTGGCTTTGGCCCGCGCTAACCGATGGAGAGTCGAAATGGGCGATAACTCTGAAAACTTGTCGGACACTCCACGTAGCGGCGGTCTTGGCTCGCGCGTGTCGGAAGCAGCGCATCCGATTGGCGGAACGACCATTCACACCGACGCCGATGGTCTGAAAACCGGCGAGATCACAGCATTATCAGAAGGCTTCGATCTGCCCGTGTACTACGCCAGGCCATCGTCAGGTAACGGACCGTTTCCCGTGTTCCTGGTCGTGTCGGAAGTGTTCGGCGTGCACGCGCATATCGCAGACGTCTGCCGACGCTTTGCGAAGTTGGGTTATCTCGCGCTGGCGCCGGATCTATTCGCACGCCGTGGGGACGCGTCGTCGTTCGAGTCGCTCGCGGATTTGATACGCGATGTAATTTCGCAAACACCAGATTCCCAGGTTATCACCGATCCCGACGCGGTTCAGGCGCTGGCGGGCGAGCTCGGCGGAGACGCGGGACGACTCGGCATCACGGGCTTCTGCTGGGGCGGCCGCCTTACGTGGCTCTATACGGCCCATGCGCTGAACCTCAAAGCCGCCGTCGCGTGGTATGGCAGGCTGGACGGAGATGTTTCCTCGAATACGCCTTTGCATCCAGTATCGGTGACAGGTCTGTTGCGCGCACCAGTGCTTGGACTCTATGCGGGATACGACTCAGTGGTGCCAATAAACCATGTGTCCTCGATGAGGGCAGTGTTGGAGCAGGGCAACGACAATGCACGTAACTCGCGCATAGACATTTATCCCGACGCGGGTCATGCATTCTTTGCCGACTATCGCGAGAGTTACCGAGCTGACGATGCATGCGATGGCTGGCAGAAATGCCTTTCGTGGTTCGCGGAACATGGCGTCGCCTGATCGGCTAGGGAAAGCCTGCATAAATCTCGTACAAGGTGGTTGCCGAATACGTCGATGGCTGCGACGATGCGAGAATGAAACAAGCTAGTCCGGGGTTGGATTTGGTGACCAAGCGCGCGTAAGCGCGCGTTCCTTGACGAGATGAATCGGGTTGTTCCGTGGGCCAAGCTTGTCGGGTTGGTCACACCGCACGCGCCTGAGGGCAAGAGAGGACGACCGCCATTTGCGGTCAAGACGACGCTGCGCATCCACTTCATGCAGCAGTTATATGGACTGGACGCCTTCCATTTGCGAAGGGTCGACATGGATGCCATCAAACAGAATCAAGTTGCGGTTTTATATCCGGCCTGTTATCGAGGCATATCGCCTATTGGCGCTGATGGAATCCGCTGACCCGCGGTGACGAGGCAACGGTGCAAGTGCTCAAGGAGCCCGGTAAGGCCGCGCAGAGCACGTCGTATACGTTTGTCTCGGCCAGCGTGTCCGAAGGTAGCCGCTATCGAAACGCCCTCCTTAAAAAAGCGTCGAGGAATAATGTTGGCGCATTAGGTGTTATCAGCATTGCAGTAGAAATCGATCACGTTCCGCTTTTGGAGAGATGCCCCGTGGCAACCGATTCATTTGGATATAAACAAGAACTAAAGCGCACGCTCACATTGGTCGATCTGGTCGTGTACGGCGCGGTGTTCATGATTCCCGTCGCACCGTTCGCGATCTTTGGCTATGTCTCGGATGCATCAGCCGGTATGGTTGCATTGGCCTACATCGTTGGAATGATAGCGATGTATTTTACTGCCTTGAGCTACAAAGTACTCTCAGAGGATTTCCCCATCGCTGGATCCGCCTACGCTTACGCGCAGCGGGGTATTGGCGATGCCGCAGGGTTTATCGCCGGCTGGATGTTGATATTAGATTATTTACTGTGTCCTGCGCTGACCTATGTCGTTGCAACTGCAGCGCTGTCACAGCTGTTTCCAGTTTTACCTCGCTGGACCTGGATCGCAGTGTTTTTATCAATCGGCACGTTCACCAATTACGTTGGCGTGCAGGCGACGGCAACCGTGAACAAGTTTTTTATGGCAGTGCAGGTTGTTGTCCTTGCTGTTTTCTCCGCATGCGGTTTATACGCGCTCTATCACGGGGTAGGGGCAGGACACCTCACATTGAAGCCGCTCTTTCAACCTGGAGCGTTCAAGGTCCAACTCATTTTCTCGGCGGTTTCGATTTGCGCACTTTCGTTCCTCGGCTTTGATGCAATCTCGACGCTGGCGGAGGAGGTGAAAGGAGACAGCAAGAAGGTGGTAGGAAACGCCACAATTGCGTCCCTGGCGGTGGTCGGAGCGCTGTTTGTCCTTCAAACCTGGATAGCCGCTGATCTTGCAAATGGAATGAAATTCAGGTCTCTAGACACGGCGTTCTACGAGGTTGCCGAGTTGGCTGGCGGCAAGCCACTCGCCGCCGTGACCGCCTGGACAACGGCAATTGTTTTTGGTGTTTCATGCTCTATCGTCGCTCAAGGGGCGATCGCTCGCCTTCTGTTCTCAATGGCGCGCGACCGCAAGATTCCGGCTCTTCTGGCAACCGTCCATCCAAGGTTCAAAACGCCTCACTTCAGCCTTCTGTTGGTAGCGGCGGTTTCCTTAGCTGTGGCGATCGGCTTTCTTGACCATCTTGATACGCTGACCAGCTTTGTCAACTTTGGCGCCTTAACTGGCTTCATGATCCTGCACGTCACAGTGATCCTTCACTTTACTGCGCGAAAGCGTTCACACGCATTCTTCAAACATCTCGTCTCACCGATCATCGGTTTCGTCATTCTGGCATACGTTTTGTACTCGATGGGGTCGGCGACATGGACACTCGGCTTGAGTTGGCTTGCGATAGGCATCGCGTACTACGCGATCCTCACCAAGCTTTTACGACGCGACTCCCAACTTAAGATTTGAATGAGCGGGCGTGCGTTCGTATCGGGACAACTCCTCACCCGTCGCAGCGACAGCGCTGCCGTTACCACTGGCCTAAGAATCTGCGAACCTCACATATCATGGAAAATCCTGAAATCACCGAGTCGAATGTTCAATATGTCTCGATGTGGAAAGTCCTGGCGGGCGACCGTCCAAATGCCGACCTGACAGATAGGCCCGGATTGTCAATGTGCTGGGCAGACAGTCCCTTTCCATTTTGGAATGCGGTCTTTCTCACCGAAGATATTTCGGACCCGACCTTGCTAAGAGACCGACTAAACGAAGCATCGAGATATGTAGGCTCAAAACGGCACGATGGCCTGATCTATATTTGTGAAGACTATTTGTTCGGTCAAGCAAAGAAAGACCTCGACGCGATTTTGGCAAGCGAAAAGCTTCAATTTGCCTTGGACATTACAGGTATGGTGGGAGATATTCTGCCGCTTGCTTCGCCTACCTATCCTTCATCTCTGAAGTTTCTACGGGTAACCGACGAAGCGGCGCTCCAGCTATATGCCGACATTAACAGCGAAGGCTACGGCTTCCCCTTGGATGCTGGGCGCGCTGGGTTAGGTGGATCCAGATTCTGGAAGGAAACCGCGTTCGCCTACATCGGGTACGAAGATGGCAAGGCAGTATCGACAGCGGCGGCAATCGTTAATCGCGATCAGCTTTATCTCGCCCTCGTCGCAACCAGGCCCGACGCACAGCGAAGGGGATTCGGTGCGGCCACGGTGCGGCACGCGTTGCAAGCCGCTTATGATGCGACGGGTCTCAGACGCACTACTTTGCACGCAACGGATGCTGGTTTCCCGGTCTATCAGCGGGTGGGATATCATCGCACGACAAAATTTATGACCTACACAGTGAATGGCTAGCTCTCTACTGAAGGCGATGCGATTCTTCGACCGTGCTTTGGCGAAGCGATGAACCGGTTCTAATGAGATGGACCCGACGCCTCCCTTCGGGGGAAAGAAATTCTCCACCATACCAACGAGGGCTCGCGAGCCGTCTACCAGCCACCGTCTCCAAGTCGCCGATGACCCGCTCGCAGCCGTACGTGGGAAAGACCTGGTCCGATATATCAAACACGCCGATGCCGGCGGTCCGGCGCCTGCGCAGCAGGTCGTCGTCCAACTTGCGCAACGCCGCCATGTCTGTGTCGAGGAGGAGCAACATGTCATTGCTTTGCAGCATTTCAGTCGCTTGCGCAATCAGATCAAGCTTGAAGTGCGCCGCATAAAAACGCGCCTGCTTCGGCACCTCCACTGTTGTGTCGAGCTGGTGAACAATAGGGCGTTCCGGCGGCGGTGTATCCGATAACTGAGAAAAACCGTGTCGACCGCGTTAGTGAAAATGTTCAGACGCGCAAAGCCGGCGTGCAGGAGACTTTTATGCAAACAGATAGCTTGCCGCACGTACGAAAGAGGGTCATTGCTTTTATAGTTTGGGCTGCCCAACGCATTGACGTCGATAAACACCAATGCACATGGGAATACATCTACCCTCTGGCGGTCTTCCACAATGCCCCCTTTGCGAACGCGGTTCCTGGTTCGTGAGCCAGTCAACAACGGCTCGCTGCCATTTTTCGTTTGACTAATAATCGGCTCTCTTGCGACATATCGTGAGCGCATTGATCCCGAAACAAGGAATGATCCCGCGAACGAAAAAGCCTGCTCGTCATCAAGAACTATTGCTTTCGGAGGGTGGGAGACGGAGTTGTGCGACTTCAGGTCCTCGGTGACGAGAACAAAGTCGCACGCGAAGGGGCCATCGGGCCATTGCTCGTGATTACAGGCCGACCGTCGCGGCGCGAGGTCCGTTTGGGGCGCGCAGGTCTTGCGTCGGCAAACGAGGGTGCGTCGGGAATCGGCTCGAGTATCTTGTGATAGGCTGAGTCTCCGAACCGCTGCGCCGATTGACGCCATGCGAACCGGCGACGCGGCGCCGGCGGTCGGTTGTGCGACGGGCAGGGCATTTGTGAAAACGCATGGACTGGACTGTCTTCCGCGCGTTAGCTTTCGAGCCAAATGACCTATTCCATTGTTGTGAACCGCCTCACGGACTCTATACGTGGCGGCGCACATCTCGCGCAGCACCCGATTCCGCCTCTTCCCGAAATCGATCCAGACCACCCCCAGGATGACGACGACGGCGACGTGCCGCCCGATCCGGACAGCCTCGTAAGGCCCAGCGTCGGTAAGATCAAAGAGCGCGTGACGATAAGATAGTCCAAACAGATAAACGAATTCCTCGGCTCGTTCCCCAATAAGTACTTTAACCTCGGATCGACGCTACCAATGGTAGCGTCTTGACCCTGAACTTTTCCGTTCCATAAATACCGTGGAATGCCCCGGCGATCGCAACTTCGGGGGCATTGTCTCATTCCGTCATTGACCGGCGAGGTAAGCATTCATCGCTGGCAGCGCGTCTTTGCCGTCGAACGTCTTGACCCCGGTAAGCCACTCGGTGAGGATGCCCGGATTGCGCTTCAACCACTCGCGCGCCGCAACGTTCGGCTCTTTCTTGTCTCTGGTGATCGACTTCATCACCTCGCTCTCGAGGGACGGCGTAAATTTCAAATTCGTCACAAATTTCCCGGCATTGGGACAGCGCGTCAGATAGTCAGGCGGTACCATCGAATAAACCTTCGCCTCGCCGTAGTTCGGTCCAAACACCGCATCGCCGCCGCTCAGGTAGTTCATCTTCAACTCGATGTTCATCGGATGAGGGTCCCAGCCGAGGAATACCACCCACTTCTTGCTGCGGACCGCGCGATTCACTTCGACTAGCATGCCTGCTTCACTCGATTCGACCAGCTTGAAGTCCTTAAGGCCGAACTGATTGCTATCAATCATCTTTTGCACGAGCACGTTGCCTGCGCCGCCGGATCCTAAACCGTAGATCCGATAATCGAGCTTGTCGCCAAACTTCGCGATATCCGCGAATGATTTGAGGCCTGCATCGTAGACGTAAGACGGCACGGCAAGCGTGTACTTCGCACCAGTCAGGTTGGGCTCGCTGAGTACTTTGATGCTGCCGCTCTTGATGAACGGCTGGGCGACGCCGTCCATCGCCGGTCGCCAGTCGCCGAGGAAGACATCGATCTGTTTCGACTTCACGCCCGTCAACGCAATCGGCACCGACGCGATCGTCTTTGTCGGCTGATAGCCAAGTCCGGCAAATACCGTCGATGCCAGCGCCGTGGTCGCGGCAATGTCGGTCCATCCGATATCGGCGAATCGAACCGTCCGGCACACTGCCGGATCCTGAGCGTAGGCGCTCGCGCTGCAACAAAGAATCAACAACGAACCGGTGAAACGTGTGGGGACTTTCATTCTGCGTTCTCCATCGAGGGTCAGATACCGTAACGAAAACGGGTCGATCCGGCGACCTGGCGTTCGTTTTTTTTTAGCAGCCCGCTCATCCAGGCGCGACAAGCCCAATTCCGAGTCGTCGGGCGACGCCCGACGAGCGCTTCCTAGCGGCTCAAACGCCTCGGGGCGTTCGTGCGACGCTTCAATCAACATCGGGTGGTCTGAGAAGATCGCGTGCTTCGGCATCGTGATAGGAGTTAGTGCCGCGGTAGTAGCGCTTCGAGGCGTCCTCCATGGGCTGAAAGTCCCAAGGCGTCACACGTCCTTTCGTCAACGATTGATAAACGAGACGCCGCCGACGCTGGCTGCTCAACACCTCTTCCTTCAGTCCGGCAAGATTCCAGCGCCCGGCCACCTCTCCAAGAAATCCCTCCACCAGGGTGGCATGATCAGGATTGCCAACGAGATCGTTAAGTTCGTCCGGATCCGCTTCCATATCGAACAACTGGGGGGGATCGTGGTCCACGAAGTTGAACTTGTAACGTCCCTTGCGGAGCATCACGTAAGGCGCGGCAACGCCTTCCGAGAACAGCTCGCTCACTGCAATCCGCTCGGGGTCTTCCGCCGAGAGAAGAGGTAGCAGGCTCTGGCCGTCAGGTGCTTCGGGATAGCCATGCCAGTCGCCTCCCGAGGCGATGTCGACCAGCGTCGGCAGGATATCGATGAGACTGCAGTTCGACTTCACCCGCTGTCCGCCCGGTAGACCGGGACCGGCCATGATCAAAGGGATGCGCGATGACCAGTCATAGAAGCTCATCTTGTACCAGAGGCCGCGCTCTCCGATCATGTCGCCGTGATCGGCGCAAAGGACGACTACTGTGTTGTCCATGAGGCTTGCACGGGTAAGCGCCGTCAGCACTTCGCCTATGCGCTCATCCACGTATGAGATGCTGCCGTAATAACCGTGGCGTGCGCGACGGATATCGTCGTCTGTCAGGCCAAGCTCACCGCGGTCGTATTGTTCCCACAGGCGCCTGCTATGCGGGTCTCGCTTTTCCGGCTCTATGAAGGGCACGCGCGGCAAATCGATCTCTTCATCGCCATAGAGATCCCAGAAACGCTTAGGCGTCACGTACGGGTCATGCGGATGGGTGAACGAGGAGACCAGCAGGAACGGGCGATCATCGTCTTCCCGCGCCCAGTCAAAGATTTTTCGGGTAGCGTGGAAGGCCACCTCTTCATCGAAATCCTGCTGAAGCGAACGCTCAGCAATACCCCCGCCGCGCACATTCTTCATGTTGTGGAACCAGTCCATTGTGCGCCAGGGATCGTCCCAATCCGCTGTCCAATTGAAATCCGATGGGCAAATGTCCGTCGTCACGCGTTCTTCAAAACCGTGAAGTTGATCAGGGCCGATGAAATGCATCTTGCCGGAGAGGCATGTGCGATAACCCATTAAGCGCAGGTAATGGGCGAATGTCGGAATGTCGGCGGGCAACTGCGCGGCGTTGTCCCATGCACCGATATTCGAGCATCGCCTACCGGTCATGAATGCGAGCCGAGCGGGTGCGCACAACGGAAAATTTGTGTAGCAGTTTTCGAACACCGCTCCGCGCTCTGCAATCGAGTCGATGTTCGGCGTCTTGACCACGTTGTGGCCGTACGCATGGAGGGCTCGTGCACTGAGTTGGTCGACCATGAGGACGACAATGTTGGGCCTGCGTGCCATGGCGCTCACATCCGCGCTGCGAATGGGGTCAGCCAACGAGACGTGGCGGGTGCGAAGCCTGCGGGTGATGTCATCACTTTCTCCAGTTGAATCGATTCGAGTAATAATCGGCGCGGCGCGGCTATGCCATGCTGCCGCCTGCGGCGATGGACGACCGTCGTCAAAAAGTCGGTGTCAGCCAGCTCCGAGAAACCAATTTAACCAGTCATAAAACTGCAGCTTGATGTTTTGCGACACGTCGTGTCTTCAGATTGCCTTATGAGGCCCTGCTACGCCCCCATTTCGAGATAGGTCGTGTGGTTGGGGGCGTGCGTATTTGATCGGCAGTATGAATTAGCTCGCTCTTGCACTGCACAGTGAACATCTCGTAATCGGATTTGGTCTGTCGATGGTTAAACGGCTTCGCAGGCCGCTAGACGTAGCTTCGCAATTCTTCAGCGGTACCGCTTTGGACTGCACCAGCTACGGCTTCGTCTGTGAAGAAAGTCCGCATATGTGATCGAGACCATGCGTAACAGCGATGTCGTGCGAATGCCAGATCCGGCATACACTGAAGTCGTCCGACTCAGGCTCAACTTTCCTGGAAGTGTTTCGCAGACGACCGCCGGAACGTGGACACAATTATGTCGGTGTAGGTATTCTCGAAGAGTTTCGAATCCCGCGCAGCCTTACCCCTGCCAGACCTGCAACGCGATTGAGATCGCGCCGTATGCCACCCCCAAACGGCGAGCAGCACCAGCGTGGCGGCTTGCCGGCTTCCGAGCACGGGCAGCAAGAGCACGGAGACGATGTACAGCAAGATAGCCGCGCTCAACGCCATCTTGACGTTGCGCCGACCACCGCTCCGCAGACAAAGTTACCGAGCAAGCCGATCAGCGTGTAGCACGGCAGGATCAACGAGATGGTCTGGCCACCGAAGCCCGAGACATTCACGAGGAAGAAGGTGACGTAGGTGTAGGTGCCGAACTGTCCGCTTAGCAGGAAGAACATCGCGAGTAGCCCGACTTTGCCTTTCCTCGTCGACACGATGTCGAAGAAATCACCCGGCCGGACACGCTGCTCGACCTTCATCGACGGCAGCAACAGCACTTGCGCGCCGGGCGCGACGGCCGAAAGCGCAAGCGTCTCCCCGAATGCTGCACGCCATCCGAACGAGTCACCGATCAGGGCGCCCGCCCACCCGCCAACAAGCATGTCGATCGAGACTCCGGCAAAATGATCGACGTGGCTTTCGCAACGTACTTTTCGGCAACGAGTCGCCCACCCACGCCGGCGCCGATTGCCCAGAAGCCGCCCAGTCTGATGCCGAACAGCACCCGGCCGAGGATCAAGACCGGGAAGTTTGGCGCCAGCATCGCGAAGAGGCTCGACGCAGCCAGCAGCGCCCCAAGCGCCCACAGCACCAACCGGCGATCGTGCCGACCGACGGCCACCGTGAGTACCGGAGCCGCGATGGCGGCCAGGATGCCCGGCACGGTGACCATCACGCCGGCTGTTCCCTCGCTCACCCGGAGGCCATCGCTGATGTATCTCAGCAGACCCACCGGCATGAACTCGGCGGCGCAAAGGACCGTGGCGGTCAAGGCGACCGACACCACGGAGAACTGCTGCCGCTGGACAAGTGCATTTCGTTCAGCGGCACCCGGGATCGGGCTCACCCCCTTGGAAAATAGCTCGACGCTCATATCGAGCGTGACATCGCGAAGCTGCCCCAGGCCGTTGCAGACGTACAGGTTCGCGAATCCAGCCATGTCGCCTCCGTGAGCGTCGACTCGGCGTGGCTGCGATATTGCGGCTTCGAGAGAGGCCCTGGCCGCCACGTGAACATCGTCGCCGGGCGAGCCACGTTCACCGACGGTCCCCCAAAGTTGTATGCCTATGTGCACAGAGAAGTCACCTCGACTGCAGCGCGACTCGATCAGTTCCTTAGCCGAAACGGTGTGGCGAGCGATGAACGCGTGACCGTGATCAGCGACGACGCTGGAGAATTTTCAAAGATTGTCCAGGGCGGTCAGCTGGCTCGTGGTCGGATCCTCGACTGGTTCCACATCGCGATGAAGTTCCAGGCGGCGGATTCGGCAGCCGGTGGTTCATCCGGCTGCAGCAGGCGCCGCTACTCGCTGCCGCATCACCGGCGCCTCCCACGATTGCGAC
>NZ_FCOK02000130.1 GCF_001544555.2 Caballeronia udeis
TCGCGATCGTAGCCACGTCCTGCGCTGCGTCAAGGCGCGCGGGGCCGTGTCAGTCGCTGCCGCTCCATCCCGCCCCACACCCCGCGCTTGAATCCTTGACCCAGCTGCGGCCGCGTCTTCTTTGATCGCGGGACGACGAACTCAGGGGAACGGCGGCAACGGCGAGAGACGCCGCCGACTCAGCAGAAACATCCTTCACGCCGGGACTCGGAATCTAGGGGCCCGGTCAGCACAAACCGCACCACCAACGACAAGGGGAAATGCCTTGGTAGAAAGCATCGAAGTCGGACCCGGCCCATGCGACGAAGAGTCAGCGGACATCGGCAAGGCCGATTTCCCGGAACGAAATCGGGCCGAGTGCAAAGCGTTCATCAATCTGATCAAACGCGTGCTCGGTGAGCCGCCCGAGGGGGCATTGCTCTATACCAAGAGCAACCACGGCCACGACTACGGCACCTATCGCGAGGTCGCGGTGAAGATCACGGCGACCAACCCGGATGTCCGCGAGGCAGCGTATGAGTACGCGTATCGGTGCGAAGGCAACTCGCCGACCGCATGGGATGACGAAGCCCGAGCCGAACTCGCGCAAGCTGGTTTCCCGGTCAGTGTGGAGGCCTGAGCCATGTTTCATACCATCGGCTACAAGGGACACTACATTCACCTGTCCTACGTCGATCGCGTCGAGAAGATCGAGGCGCAGATCGTTGACGCGTCCGGCGGATTCGTCCTGAAAAAGCGCCGGACGTTGATCGGCGCAAAACGCGCCATCACGCGACATATTCAGGCGAGCGGGACGCCTGCCAACTGCCGTTAGGGGGAACCTATGCGCTTCAAACGGCAGGAACGGTATGAGTTTCGCGACACTAGCCGCAAACGCGCAGCGTTCGCGCGCAAGCAGCGCAAAGAGTGCGAGGCGCTTCCCCTTTTCGCGGACCAGATCGCGGCCGAGCAGATCACCGTTGATGAAGAGATGGAGCAGCGTCAACAGCAATGGGCGCGTCAGACGGTGACAGAGCGAGCCAGACGCGCCGAGGATTGGCGCAGGGGGCGCAAGCGGGTCCGCGAGTATCCGGAGCCCGTCCGCCGCGCATTGCTCGCTTACTGGCAGCAATGCAAATGGCCAGCGGATCCGAGCTACTTCCTGTCAATGCTCCATATGTACGATAACAATCGCCTGTCGATACAGGTAGCGTGAGGCTACGGGTAGCCTAATGCTACAGATGGCCTAACGCATGCGACGCCGGCCGAGTGCCGGCGTTGTTGTATCCGGTACCGCCGCAGCGATCCAGCCGGGACGCGGCACCTCGCGCGCCAGGCTGCGCCCGTCACGCAAGCTGACGACTTCGCGTCCCGGTGAACACTCACCCCCGCTCTTGGGACTGCGCCGCGTCCCGCGGACTTGCCCCGGCGCGTGCCATCCCCTCCAGCCTCGCTGCCTGCAGCAGCTCGGTGAGCGCGCTCGCCGCGCGGGGCGTTTCGCTTCGTCGTGCAGCAGCTCTCAGTGCCGAAACCCCGTCCCCCTCGTTCGCCGTCCTTTTCTCGCGATCGTAGCCACGTCCTGCGCTGCGTCAAGGCGCGCGGGGCCGTGTCAGTCGCTGCCGCTCCATCCCGCCCCAGCACCCCGCGCTTGAATCCTTGACCCAGCTACGGCCGCGTCTCCTTTTGATCGCGGGACGACGAACTCAGGGGAACGGCGGCAACGGCGAGAGACGCCGCCGACTCAGCAGAAACATCCTTCACGCCGGGACTTCGGAATCTAGGGGCCCGGTCAGCTTTGAACCGCCAACAGGAGGCAATGATGGTCAAGGAGGGGCGCTCCATCGCAAAGGCTATCGCAGCAGGCAACTATCACCAGATCACGGTGTACAGCACCACCGAATGCGGAACTCGCCGCATCGTGCGCCACTACGATCCCCCCGCTTGCGAATCATTGGACGAGGTTGTTTCGTGCTATCGCGGTCTGTTCGGCACCTTGGCCGAAGGCTTCACCGCAGAAGGTAGCCGCATTGCCGGTGGCTCGATTGGAGGCCGCTTTATTCAGGATGTTTGCGACGTGACGGAGCGCCTTCGATAGGGCTGTCACGCCGTGGATTGCAGTTGGTTTGCCGTTGCATCATTTCCATCACACAGGAGGCTTCACCATGAAATCGCTTTTTCTCGCTATCGCAGTAGCAGTGCTCTGTGCAGGTTGCGCAACCAGCGTCGGCAACGTCGCCATGAAGGAACAGAGCGCGGAGAGTATCAACGCGCAGATCACTGAAGGCAAGACAACCAAGGCCGAGATTCAAAGCACGCTCGGATCGCCGTCCAAGGTCAGTTTCAACGAAATGGGCGTTGAACAGTGGACGTACGAGTATGCCCGCTCGACCCCCAAAGCAATCAACTTTGTACCGATTGTCTCGGCCTTCGCACGCGGCGCAGACGTTCACAAAAAGCAATTGCTGATCTTGTTTGACGACGCTGGCCGCGTGAAGAAATTCACGTTCTCCGACTCGGTGGACGAGTTGAAGGCGGGATTGCTCGGATGACCGGAAAACACGGCGGGCGAGGGTGCAGCGCCCGCCAAACCTGCAAGGAGAATGATGAAACCAGCCGAAGTGAAAGGCCTTGCGAAGACGCTAGGCGGACCCGAAATGTCCGGTATCGCGCCCGGTGTGCCGGTGGCAGTGCAAACTGCTGCGGGGTGGATGCCCTACGTTGCGGGAGCCGGGGGCGCGCTGAAGCCCGTTGGCGATGAACCGGTGCCGACCAGTGCGGCAGCGCACGCATGCGCAATTGAGTTTTGCGCCAAGCGCTTCGCCGAGATTCTGGCCGACTGGCTCACCCCTGCGGAGCAGGCAGCAGTGGTCGAGCGAAACAGAAGTCAGATGGACCCGCTAGTTTGTCACTCCCACGACTTCTGCGACGCCAATATGGCGATGCTTGACGCGCTCCAGAGCGTCGGGATCATTAACGAGACGTTTTCGAGCTTGCCCGAAGAGGCAATGATCCTTTGGTGTGCTGTGTGGGATGAAGCGAAGCGTAGCGGGTTCTATTTTGAGGTTGCGGGCTGAGACTCGCCCTCGACCAGGCGGTTACTGAAACGGAGCAAACCTTGCAACTCGATAGCCAACGCATCCAGACCCGCAACCCGTTGGGGATCTTAGTCGTCTCGTTTAACGTCCTGCGCGACGGAATAGTAGTCGACAACGTCCCCACCCAAAGTCTTGCCTTCGAGCGCATGGATGCCCTTTGGGCCAAACGCCCGGAATCCGACAAGGTTGCCGAACAGCTTTACTCCGGCGACTAACCCCAGCATGACAGGGCACGCAGCGTCGCGCGCCCGCAGCTATCGTGCCGGGGCGCGGCACCTTGCATTCCTGCCTGACGTCAGGCACGCAAGCCGCCCACTTCCGCGCCCCGGAATCTCGAGACGCCCGCTCTTGGGGCTACGCCGCTCCGCGGTCTTGCCCCGGCGCGTGCCATCCCCTCCAGCTTCGCCGCCTGCAGCGGCTCAGTGAGCGCGCTCGCCGCGCGGGGCGTTTTCCCTCGCGACATACCTGCCTGCCGAAATCCCCGTCCCCTGTGTTCCCGTCCTTTTCGCGACAGTAGCTGCTCGCGCTTGCCGGTCAAGGCGGGCGGGACCGTGTTGTCGCTTCGCGACTGCCCGCACCACCTCCCGCCCTTGAATCCTTGACCGTCGCACGCTTCGCGCTCCTTTTGTCGCGGGACGATGAACTCAGGGGAACGGCGGTAGCTTCGGAAGGAAGCCGTCGACTCGGGAAAACAACTTAGGCCGGGACTTCAGAATCTTGGGGCCCGGCGGTCCCACCACATCATCAATCTTTTTTGTGAGGAACTGCCATGCAAACCGTGAACGCCCAAGATGCCAACGTGAACACCACGGACAACGTGTCCGCCGTCGAACTGCCGAACGCGATCAGCGCCGGGGCGGCAGTCGAAATGATTCCGCTCCGGTCGTTGGTCGAGTCGCCGTACAATCAGCGCAAGAAGGCGCGCACGGAGGCGACTATCTTGGAATTCGCGGACAACATCAGGGCAGTCGGACTGCTGCAGAATCTCGTCGTCCATCCGATGAAGAAGCGCGCAAAGAAAGCGCAGACCTACGGCGTTGCCGCTGGCGAGACGCGTCGCCTCGGTCTGCTGTTCAACGTCGAGCGCGGCGACATTACGTCCGACTATCTGGTCCCCTGCAAGGTCATTTCGGAAGCGGACGCAATTCTCACCAGTGCCACGGAGAACGATCTGCGTAAGCCACCGCATCCGGCGGACCAGTTCATCGCCTACAAAGCCCTCACAGACCAAGGCCGCAGCCCCGAATTCATCGCGGCGGTGTTCAAGGTCACGCCGAAAACCGTGGCCGGTCATCTGAAACTGGCGAGCGTATCGCCCAAGCTGTTCGACCTCTTCGCAGACGACGAAATGGAGCTTGAGCAGATTCAGGCGCTTGCGATGACCGACGATCATCAGACACAGGAGGCCGTGTGGTTTGGCGCTCAGAGCGATTGGGCGCGTAACCCCCGCGAACTGCGCGCCCGTCTTAAAGGCGACAAGCTGTCGCTGAATGACCGCATGGTGCGCTTCGTTACGGTCGAAGCGTATGAAGCCGCAGGCGGCATGGTCGAACGTGATCTCTTTTCGGAGAACGACGAAGGTTTCATTCTGAACCGCGACGTGTTGATGCGCGTCTTCGATCAACGAGTCGCCAGCGAAGTCAAAACCATCGAGGCCGAAGGCTGGGCTTGGGTCGAATCGCGCCCGAAGTTCGACTACGACGAGCATAACCAGTTCACGCAACTGTACGCCCAACCGGCCCCACTGAACCCGGAGCAACAGCAACACTTCGACGCGCTGCAAAAGCGCTATGACGAGGTCACGGACGCGCTCCAGGCGCATTACGACGTGGACGAGGGGGAGGACGGACATCTGAGCGACGAGGTCGTTGAAGGGCTCGAAGCTGAGGACAACAAGCTGGCTTGCGAAATCGCCGAAATCGAGGAACGCGAAGGTGAATTCACGCCCGCACAGATGCAGGTCAGCGGCGCTATCGTCTACGTGAGCCATAACGGTGGCCTCACTGTGCATCGTGGCCTTGTTCGCCGCGAAGATCGCGAGGAAGCGCGCACGATGATGCAGGATAGCGGTGTCGAGCTTCCACGCAGCATGACGAAGAAGGAGAAGAGCGCTCACTCGGAAAAGCTTCTCCTGAACCTGACCGCTCACCGCACGGCAGCGGTTCAGTCAGCGCTCGCGATGAACGCGAATGTTGCGCTGGTCACCATCGTGCATAAGCTTGCGCTCGATTTCCTCTATACCGGCTATATCGATGGTGCGAGCGTCGTTCAGGTCAGCAGCAGGGAAGCGTTTCACGATATGAGCCGTGCCGCCCCCGAACTGGAGCAGAACGAGCACGCGCGCGGACTGCGCGAATACGTGCAGACGTGGCGCAAGCTGCTGCCCGCGAACCCGAACGAGCTTTTCGGGTGGCTCCTTGAGCAGCCGCAAGACCGCCTCCTGAACGTCCTGTCGGTCTGCACCGCGCTGAGCATCAACGGCGTGAGCCGCAACGATGCCCCCAATGCGGTCAACGCAATTGCCGGTGCGCTTGACCTGAACCTGTCGGCCTACTGGCAACCGACCCGCGAGAGCTATCTGAACCATGTTTCGAAGGATCGCATCGTCGCCGTGGTCAGCGGGGTGGTCTCGGCGGAAGAAGGCAAGCGAGTCGGCAAGATGAAGAAGGGCGAAGCAGCGGAAGCTGCTGAAAAGTTGCTCGCTGGCAAGAACTGGTTGCCCGAATTCATGTCCGCAGCAGAAGTGCATCAGGTCCGCTATTACGCCAACGACGCGGACGAGGATACGGACGAAGCAGATGACGAGCAGGGCGGCGACGCCAACGGAGCAGAGCTTGCCGATCACGTGGAAGCTGCGCAAGGCGAAACGGTCCACGTCACCGACAACGCCGAGCCGTGGCACTTCCCGAAGGCGGCAGACTTCGCACAGCAGTCCGATGACGTCGCCCCGGCACCGGCCAATGTCGTGCGCCCGATCGGCACCGCACTCGCTCTCAACCCTGCCGCAGCCTGGCCGTTCCCGCCGACCAACCCGGGAGCATTCAAGTCAGTCCAGCAAGCGGCCTGATTCCGTCTCTCTCCCCTCGGGTCTTCGGACCCTTTAGCCCCGCCTCGCAGCGGGGTTTTTTTTCGTCCGCGCGCGAGGATGGGTTGCCCCGGTTCGTCCGCCCAAAGTGCGCTGCGGCTTTCCTCCGGTGCGCGCCTACCGGCGCTACACACCGTTGGAAAGCCGCAGCGGAGATGACGATCGGCTTTGCCGACCAAAGGGGGAACCCCGTACCGGTTCCCCCTTGGAACCCCTTCCCCCGGCCCATCTACCGCAAGTGAAATATAAATTGTAGTCAGTGATCGAAGTGAATAAAATATAGATGTCTGTTCGCGAGCGAACAGATAAAAAGAAAAGCCACACGAAGAACGACCGAGGATGACCAACCTCTCAGCACCAAAAACCGAACCGACGCGCGCTGCAATCACCGCTTTCGCGGTGACGCGCGCGCGTCGGTTCGACGCTTTATCCGTGACTGCTTCGTACGGAACCTGCTTCACTCTGTCGGAGATCTTTCGATTGCTCGTGTCTCGCGCTCCCTGTCGGAGTCGAGGCGTCGATATAGATCGTGACCGGCAGAACGCCGGCTTCCCTGACCCACGGAATGCTACGCGCATGAATTCGACGCGCGTTCACTCGTTGGCTGATTTGCGCGCCGCGACAGCCTGTTTGAAGAATGTATTCTTGCTGACTGCCTGACTCTTACCAATGCTCAGTTCGATCGTGCTTGCTTTCCTCGCCGGACGTCTTTCGACACAGACTGAGCCACCGGTTACGGTCGTGAAACTTGCCCGGCATCGAGTGGTCCGGTCGATTGTTCTCGAACTGTTTGCATGGTCACTGGTGGCCCTTTCGTCCGGCGCACTCATCTGGATCATTGCTCCATTTGTGGTTGCCGCTCTGCACTTCTGTAGTCCGGTACTCGCTTCTCATCTGAACTTTGTCCCGCCGGCGGGATGTTCTGCCGCACAAGGAAACTGGTTCGTTGTCAAGCGCGTGATGATCGGCTATCTCGCGCTGTGCCTGGTATGTGCTGTGTTATTCGCATGCTGGTTCGCGGCTGCGCATTGGTTTGAGTCGAAGTCAGGAAAGGTCGCACCGCGCTGGTCGGTGATCCTTGATGAATCTGAGCATGATTAAGACTGCTTTTCCGGGGCGTCTTTGCATCGCAAAGACCGGCTATGTTGCGCTACGCCCGCAAACAGCACGGGCTAAGCGTCGAGCCTCCGCAGGAGTCTCGCCCCTCTCCCTGCGGTCGGGGCTGCCAGCGCCTCGCCGATCGGTCGCTGCGCTCCCGAAAAGTCTCACCGTGCAAACGCTGTGCTTTGTTGTTGTTGTTGTTGTTGTTGTCGTAGTTGTCCCTCGGAAGCAGTACCTTCGCCCCGTTCGCGCGGGGCTTTTTTTTCGCTGCGCTCCTCGTTCATTCGAACGCGCTGTTCAGTCGCGCCTTCAGCGCGAGAAGGCGCTCGCCGCGCGGCGCTTAGCCTCGGTCGATCTCCGTGCCGAAACCCCGTCCCCTGTTTCCCCGTCCACCACCGCGACAGTAGTCATGCCATCGCACCGGTCAAGGCGCGCGGGGCCGTGTTGTCGCTGCGCGACTGCCCGCACCCACCCCGCGCTTGAATCCTTGACCGCTGCTCATGCATGCCTCTTTTTGTCGCGGGACGAGGAACTCAGGGGAACGGCGGCAGCTTCGAAAGGAGCCGCTTTCTCGGCAAAGCACGATACGCCGGGACTCCGAATCTAGGGGCCCGGTCAGCGCAAAAACAGGGGGTAGTGATGGATCAGCAGGCACTCGACAGCACAGAAGTCATCGTTCAGCACGACGGACCGGAATTCATTGTCCGGACCGAGTTTCGCACTGAAATTCACGACGATGCCGACTCCGAAACCCAAACCCTTCTCTTTACGCTTTCCCGTGACGCCGATATCGAAGCGATCAAGCAGGCATTGAGCATTTATCGCCGTGCATTTCAGAGGGGTGTTGCCGAGGGTCGCCGCGCCAAGCTCGCGGAATTCCGCGTATGGCTTGCCGAATAACCTCACAGAGTCGAACCTGACATGTACGCCATCATGACCAGAAGAAACTCCGCCGCAGAAGACCGCGCCCTGGCTCAAACGCTCGCATCCGCCCGGCATTCGCGCGTGACGCCCCGCAATGCTGCGACCGGCACCGCATCGCAGCTTTCTGCTACCCAACGCACCACGCTGACAGAACCCGGGCAACGGCTGTTTCTGGCTGTACCGAGCGGCGATCTGCCAAAGGCGCGGGCGCTTGGTGCCGAGTGGGACAGAGAACAGCGCGTGTGCTGGATCCCCGCATCGGCAGACCGGACGCCATTTTCGAAGTGGCTGCTTGACGGCAACGCGCTCCAGACTGTTGGTCTGAACGAGTCGGAGGGGCTCGCGTCGTTCGCGGACGCAATGGAAGACTACGGTCTGCAGCGAGAGACACCCGTTGCCGATGGAAAATGGCATAACGTCCTGCTCAAAGGCGCGAAAGGGCAGAAGAAGGGCGCCTATATCCTGAGTCTCAGTCCAGTCCCGAAAGGCTTCATCCGCAACTTTCTCGGCCGCGAGGGTTCCTGGCACTACGACGGTATCCGTCTAACCCCCGAACAACGGGCCGTGCTGAACGCGCAAGAGCGCGAGCGGGCGATCGCTCGTGAACGCGAGGTCGAGCGTGAACATGCCGCGATCGCCGAGAAGACGGAAGCAATTCTGGCAACCCTCTCCGAGTCGGACGCGTCGCGCCACGGGTATTGCACTCGCAAGAATGTAGGCGCTTACGGCGTGCGCGTCGCGCGAAACGCGGTCCATGACATTGCCGGACTGTTGAATCTCGAATCGTTCCGCAGCAGCAAGGAATCCTTCCTCGTTGTTCCCGCGCGCGACGTCGACGGGAAGCTCTGGACCGTGCAGGCAATCTCCGACAGGTCGAATGGTCTGAAGCTTTTCGCGAGCGGCGCTCGCAAGAAAGGCACGTTCCACATCATCGGAGCGGATGGCATCGCGGCATTGTGTGTGTGCCCGGCCGTGTTATTGGTTGAGGGCTATGCGACCGGTGCAAGCCTGTTCGAATCGACAGGCCTGCCCGTTGTCGTCTGTTTTGACGCGGGCAATCTTGTGGAGGTTGCCAAAGCCTTGCGGCCGCGCCTGCCCAAATCCCAGGCGAAGATCGTTTGCGGCGACAACGACCAGTTCTTTATCGAGAAGGCGCTTGCGAAAATCGAGACCGTCATGCCGCGCGGTCTCGCAGCGAGCACGTCCGTCAAGGTGTTCGCCGGCAACGATTCACTCCAGCGTGACGTTAGCCTCGCGGGCTATCAGCCGGATGGAGCATGGCACCAGTCGCCCAAGGGCAAGTACAAGCTCGAACTGGAGACCATGCAGGGCGTCGTGCGATCTGTCACGGCGCATGTCGTCGCAAACGGACGCGACAACGACATCCGGCTGGTTCAGCGAAACAAAGGCCTCGAATCATCAACTGAGGCGGCCCGAGCGATTGGGGGCATCGCCCTGCTGCCGTCTTTCGAATCAGTCGTCGGCAGTCCCACCGACTTTAATGACCTTGCGAACGCGGAGGGCCGCGCAAGGGTCGCGACGTTTGTCGCGAGCGTCCTGCCGTTTGATCTACCTGCGCGCCACGTACAGCCCTGATGGAGGCAATGATGCCCACACTTCACTATTTCCACGAGCTTTCCTCTGCCCAGCGTGACGAGGCCCGGACGCTCGCCCCAAGCAACGCGCCCGAGGCTCAGTGTTACGTGGTCGGGTCCGCGGGGCAGATCATTCGCGCAGTCGAACTGAAGCCACTTTTTCCGACCGGAGAACTGGCCGCCGGCGAAGTTGTTCGCGCGCAGCTCGCCAGCGCGGGCCGGTCGGAGATCGAGTTTGCCTTGCGGCATGCAACAGGCGACTGGTCCGAAATGACTCCAGACGAGCAGGCTCGGAACCTGATCGCGATCGAGCAGGGCGGCGCCGTACTGTCCCGCTTCTCCCTGCGCGCCGATCACAGCGTCTATGTGCTGACGAACGCGCAGCGTAGCAGCACCACCATCCTGGCGGGCGTCGGCCAGCCAGCCGATTTCGAGTAACGCTCACCTGCAGAGATCCGGAGGAAGCGTCATGGCCAAGGCACTACGCATTTCGTTTCAAGCATTCGCGGGTTTGTCCGATAACGAGCTATCCGACGTCATCCGTGAAGCCTGCGACCACTCCCGGGCCGAAGCCCGCATGTACACCGACACCGACCGCGACGCGCACCGCGCGCGCAAGCGTCGCCAGGCGCAACGCGAACGCACCGTCACCAATGACGTCACCGCAGCATCGCAGCCGTGCCGCGCTGCATAACTACAGGACTTGAAAAATCATGAGAGCACACATCGCTCTGGTTTCCATCATCGTCGCACTCGCGTGTCGAAACGCAGGCGCGGCCGACAGCTGGGCCGCCGAAGTCCAGCAGGCCGTGCAGACGCGTACGGCCACAGCGCCGACAACGCGGGAGAACTGGCACGCGTTTTCGCCTGACGGCATCGGTATGCCGCTGGTGATGTTCGGTGTGTATTCCGCCCACCAGTCGATCCACATGCTCGCTTACGTCCTGACCTATCGCCCCTTGCTCGAAGCGCTTGCGCAGAAGGCCCGGGAAGGCGTTACCGTGTCAGTCGTCGTCGACTATAACGAGAACATTGCAAACGACCGCGACGGTTATATCCGCCGCGGTCTCGCATACCTTGCGCGATCGGGTGCGGCCGTTTGTGCCACCAGTCAATTCCGCATCATGCACGACAAGGACATGGTTCTCGACGGGCACAGCGTTCAAACCGGCAGTCTCAACTACACCGAGGCCGGCGCTCGTTCCAACAGCGAGGACGCGGTTATCGAGTGGAACGACCAGGCAGGTGCAGCGGACTTCGAGCAGCACTTCGAGTCACGTCTTGCCGGATGCCGGCCGATCTAAACGGAGACGACATCATGGGCTCCAACTGGAACGAACCTACACCCGGGCTGCAGTCGCAACACATCGAGCTGCTGCCCGCGCTGAACGCGGCCGTCATCCTTTCGCAGGTGCTATCGGCACGCGTGCTGAATGGCTTGCCGATCCGCCCTACGCAATGGAACACGCTCGAGTGTCGTGTGAACGAATGGCGATTCTTGCTGGCCAGCGACCGCTCACGCCTGGATCCGCTGACCCGTATCCACCTGAACATTCTGAGGCAGCTCATGAAGGCGATCCTTGACGAGCATCGACGTGAGGCGGACGCCGGCGCCGAAGTATGGGCAGACCTGCAGCCTATTGTCCGCGCGGCAAACGACCATCTGCAGGGCTTTCCGATGAGGGTCCGCAAGGGCACGGCGCAGCGTCGACGTCCGCCGGCGACGGATAGCCGTGAGCAGATGGTCGACGCATGAATCGCTGACGCTCAGCCGGGTATGACCGGGCGCATGCAGATCTTTGGTCTGGCTGCGCTTTTTTTTCGTCTGTGCATTTCACCGGATCTGAATCGTGTCTGTCATCGGCGCCCGGATGGGAAAACACAGCAACACCTAAGACAGAGAAGCGAGGGACATTTCCGGGCGTTGCCCGGAAACCGCTATGGCGTGCTCCGCTCGCGTAGCGAGCTGCGCATCGAGCCCCTAGCGGGTCTCGACCCTTCGGGCTTTCAGCGCTTGCCTTTCGGCTGACGCCGACCAAAAGGGACTGGCGTCCCTTCTGGACATCCAACTGCCTGGAATGATGCGAACTGCGTTCGCATGAGGGCGCTCGCCGCGCGGCGTTTTTGCCCTCGCGCGGAATCCGGCCACCGCGGGCCAGCCCCCTTAGTTCGTCGTCCTGTTTCGCGACCGTAGCCCTCCACCGTGTCCGGACAAGGGTTCGCTTCGCCGTGTCCTCACCCGTTCGGTGCTCGCCTGCGGCTGCGCTCCGCATGCGGCCTCCGGGCACGCCCTTGTCCAGCCACGGCTCCGGGCTCCTTTAGTCGCGGGACGACGAACTAAGGGGACTGGCGGCAGCACGGTAGCAGCTGCCGATCGCGCAAAAACCACCCCTACGAAGGGACTCAGAATCTTGGGTCCCGGTCAGCCTGAAACCCTTAAAACCAGCCGGAGCGCACAGACATGAAATCGAATCTTCTTCGCCGTATCGCCGCTTACTTTCTCGGTTGCGAGGAAGCCGCACCCATCCGCGTGTTGCACACGTGGCGTCGGCAGGAGGATGACGTGCGCGCTGTGCGTCTGGAAACAGAACTGAATGGCGAGGCAAAGCGCGTGACGCTGTACCGCCACGCTCCCGGCTGCTGGTCCCCGATGCCCCTCTAAGGAAACCGACCCATGAACGAACTTCTTTCTCTCGCGCTCGACGCGCGCGTAATGTGGGCACTGTCCCGCATCGAAATGACGGCCGCAGGCATGGTATCGGACTCCGCTATCGACCTGATGAACCGGGCAACGTGGGCCGCCGAATCGGTTGGCGCCGGAGCGTACGGCCATGACCCGATGCCCGCGCTTCTGGCAGACGTACCGCAGCTTGCACAGGCATGGAGGGCCGGCTACGCGGTCGAAGAGGAATTCGCGCGCCAGGCGAACATCCGACACAAGCAGATGCGCGAAATGATCCGTTCTGCAGGTGGCAATGATGGCACGGGCACCCCCTGCCGGATTCACGGCTAACGGAGGACTTGCCATGAACCGCATTGCTTCTTCCCTGCAGGTGGATCTGCTGATTGCGTCGAACGACGTAGTGATCACAGCAGAAGCCAGCGATGGCGTACACGTTACGCCGTATCGCGGCAAGTGCAACCGCCGCGCAATCCTTTCGTTTCTGGAGTCCGCAGGCGCGAAGGCGCGCGCAATCGTCTACAGCCACGAGGACAAGGTTGGGCCTATCGGCCTGGACGTTCTTTCGGGTGAGCCTTTCACGTGGATTGTCGCCTGAGCCGCGACGCGTCCGAACCTAACGGAGATACAACCATGCCGGACATTTCCATTGAGCAGCTCGAAGCCGCGATCAACATCTGGCGTAACCGCAAGCCCAGCCCCGAGGGCAACGATCAGGCCCCGGCGCTCTGTGCTGAAGCGCGCGCGCTCGCTGACGTGTACGGCACGATGATTTTCAAAGGCTCGAAGACAGTCGACACCGCGACTTTCAACGAAATCCAGACCGCAGCATATGCGGCAGCAACCCCCGAACGTTACGCCTGAGAGGTTCCGAAAATGCAAATCGTCTGCACCCTGCAACACGAAACCATCTCGGATGTCGATCGTGCTGGCCGTCCGTATACTCTCGCTCTGACCCACTATCACGAAGCGGAAACCGGCCAGCTTATCCGGACCCGAGGCCGCGTCATCAACACCATGAGCACTGAACAGTGGCGAGCCCCCGAAGTTGCATCCGCAGAATGCGAGCGGCACGACGCGCCGACGGCCAATCAGCGCGCGAGTGACTTCGCGCCCGTGGCAGAGCAACGCACAGACGACGGTAGCCGAATGCTGTCATGGAAGCTGATGAAGGCGACCGAAGCGGCGTGTCAGAGCGTGTGCATGGGCGAAGAGGCGGCGGATCACTACGGCTACATTTACAGCAAGTGGGGCCGATTGGCCGACTAGTGGCGAGGATTCGTCGCAGGCTGGGTGAATGACGAGGTGTTTATTCAGTTGACTCTAACGCGGCGGATCGCGCGTTTTATTTCTCGCCAGTAAGGAGAATGATCATGTGCGGATTGGGGTACGAAGATGCGTGCGAGGAAATCGTCACGCGCGCAGAAGCAGGGGCGGAGATCGCAAAGCATGACTGCGAGGGCGGGTTCCCGGCATTCCTCGCAGACGTTGGCGACCGCGCCGAATATCAGGGCAAGGAAGTGCTCGACTGGCTTGGATACTGAGGCAAAAATGCAATTCAATCGCGTTTTGGATACCGACCATGCACCCCACACGGTAGCTGTCCGCATGAGCCGATCCGGTATCAAGCTGATCGCCGAGGCGGTCAGAGCAGGTGAACCGGACTTGCTGGCCGGGAACGAGCCAGCAACCTTTTTCCTCAAAGACCTGACCGGCGCGGTGCTGATCGAGATTGCACCGCAAGTCGCATGGACACATGCGGCGCTGTTCGCTCTGGTCGATAGCGCGGCGATCATCGAACAGGTCAAGCAAAGCGGCGGAGCTGACGCATATGTCGGTAATGTCTGGATAGGCGGGACCGAAGTTTAGGAGCAAACGGCCTGCAAGATGGGCCGTCCTTTTCCCGAGGAAATTTCAGTGGCCGTCGTATCCAGCCGGACCGGGGCACGCATCGCGCCAGGCTACTGCCTGTCACGCTACGTGCAAGCGTCCCGCTCCGGAGTCAGAGAAGGTACGCTCTAGGGGCTTCGCCCCGGCGCTGGCCACCCAACAGTGCCGCAAGCGGCATGAATGAAACGCAACCCGCTAAAGTGGGACGACGGCGGCTCCCACGTCGTCATCCACCGCGGCGGGTCCTGCCTGAATTGGTCTGAGGTCGCACGCATCCGCCGGCATCCGCATTTCTCTCAAATTCCAAGCTCGAGCCGGCCGACAACAATCGCCGCACCGGCGCCATTGCAGTCTAGCCCGCGATCGCCAGCTCGACGGCTGAACCAAACACGTTTGCTGCGGCCGTCGGCCGCAACAAACCGGCGCTTTCTGGATTCTCGGGAATTGCCAGCTGCCGCCCGGCACCTGCTGAATTACCGGATCCAGTGTTTTGATCTGTGGCTACCGTCAGCGTGCTGCCGGCGCAATATGAATCAACACCACCAGCAAAGACGAAGAGGCGAGGGGCATTTCCGGGCGTTGCCCGGAAACCGCTATGGCGTGCTCCGCTCGCGTCGCGAGCTGCGCATCGAGCCCCTTGCGGG
>NZ_FCOK02000131.1 GCF_001544555.2 Caballeronia udeis
ACCGCAGCATGGTCGGACAGCACGGCAGCGGCGCGTGCCTCGAACCGGCCACGCTGTACCTGAACATCGTCGAGACGAAGGGCGAGTCACGCCACAATCATTGACGTGACCGGGTGCCGCGCGAGTCGCTATGTGCTCTCGCGTGGCACCACTTCGTAGTGAATCTGGATGACCGTCGGCAGCGGCTTTCGCTTCGTTGCTGCAACGGTTTTCGTGCCTCGGGTCTTGTCCGGTTTGCCCTCGCCTTCCGCCTCATCGAGCGCCGAGAGAAGCGATTCGCCGGTAGCGCGCCCAATGCCATAGGCATCGACGGAAACAGTCGTGATGGTCGGATAGCAGTGCCTGGACACTTCGAAGTCGCCAAACCCCGCCACCGCGATATCGCCCGGCACCGACAAGCCAAGCCGATGACACGCCATGACCGCGCCGAACGCGTGGATGTCGCTCGCGCACATCACGGCGTCGGTGTCGGGCCAGCGTTCGAGCAACTGTTGCAGCGCCGCTGCCCCATGAGCCATGGCAACGCCGTGCGCCATGGTCGTGGTCCACGCGCTCTTCGTGATGTCGCGAGGTTCACAGCCGGCCGCCCGGACTTCCTTCAGATAACCGCGCCGCCGGTCGATACCGCGCCGGTCGAGTTTCGACGCGCTGCTGACGAAAGCAATGCGTTCATAACCGCGCTCGTAAAGATGGCGGACCATGGCACGGGACGCTTCGGCATTGGAGAAGCCGACAACACGATCGATAGGATGCGCCGGCATGTCCCATGTCTCGATGACGGGAATGCGCGCACGCTCCAACAGGGAGTGAGTCTCGGCCGTGTGGTGACTGCCGGTCAATACAATGCAACGCGGTTGATAGCGAAGCAGCGCCCTGACAAGCTCCTCTTCGCGCGGCAGGTGATAGTCCGTATTCGCCAGCAGCATTTGCATGCCGGCGGGTTCGATCACGTCGTTGATACCGCGAACGGTATCGGAGAAATTCGAGCTTGAGAGCGAGGGCACGAGGACCGCGACGAAAGAAGAACGTCCCGACGATAACGCGCCGGCCGCCGCGTCCGCGACATAACCCAGTTGATTGACCACGTCCAGTACGCGCTCACGCGTGGCCACGCTCACGGGCCGGCCCGCGAGGACACGAGACACCGTCATCTTGGAGACCCCGGCGATGCGCGCTACATCCGCCATGCGGGGAGGCGCGGAAGTCGGAAACTTGTCGTCGTCGGGCATCGTGCTCTTCATTGATCTGGTGTGTGAATGATACTGGATGACGATTCCAGACCGCAATGTGGAAGGTGCTCAAGAGAGCCAATCGCTATCCGGATACGCGGGAGCGGATTGACGAATGACGTGGCATATTCCCGTTTCGCCGGACTGTCTCCTCGCGTCGCACTCAAGTTTGGTTTGCGGACGAAAGCGCCCGCGGATCCAGCAGGTTTGCATTGAAATCGCAGCAATTCTGCGCCAGTTGCGCGACCTGACTGCTGAGCGAATAGGCATGCTCTGCTCTATGGAGCGCCACGTAGTGGACCGGCGGAAGAGCGGGCTTCGTTTTAATGATCTTCAGGATACCTGCGGTGACCATGTAGTTAAGACATGTCTTCGGCAAGTAGCTCACGCCCATTCCCGAGACAGTCAACCCGATTTGTGCGACCAGGTTGTTGGCGACCAGGATTTTCGCCGTGCTTACTCCGTTCTCGGACAAAAACTGGGAGTAAGTCAGCCCGGTCCCCGACAGACTGCCCTGCAGAAGCAAGGGAAGATGGGCAATGTCCGCGATGGGTATTGTGGCTTTGCCTGAATGAAGCGAAGGAGAACACATCCATGCGTTTTCCACGGTGCCGACCGGGATGCTGGTAAAGCGCTCGCTTGTTGCAGCCTGGGGGACAATGATCAGGTCCGCGGTATCGGTTGAGAGCCGGTCCCTCAGCGTGGCGCTCAACTCGACCTCGGCCTCGACATTGACCTTTGGATAGGTTTCCTTAATAACAGATATCAGGCGCGGCAACCACGTAAGCGCGGTCAATTCGGTAACGCCAATCCGGATCCGCCGGATAAGCACTTCCTTGGCGCTTACCCGCTCAACAATTTCGTCCCGCCGCTCCAGTAGTTCCTTCGCATACTCGAACAGCTCATTGCCCTTTTCAGTGAGCCGGGCCGCACGCGAGGTCCGGTCAAATACCAGGAAATCGAATGCTGACTCAAGTTCATGTATACGTTTCGATATTGCCGACTGGCTCGTGTTCAATCTCCCGGCGGCGGCCTCGAAGGACCCCAACTGGACAATCCAGTACAACGCTTCCATCTGTTTGAAAGTAAGCATGCCGGTCCGGGTGTAAGTGCGAAAGAGATGTTATCAGCGACAATAACATCTCTTTTCAGACTTATTCCACGGGGTTACACGTTGATGCCCTTGACAGCCGCTTTTTTGGCGATATCGGCAGTCACCTGGAGGAATACGTCAATGTCTTCGGGCGAATTGCAGTGCAAGGGGGAGATGCGAACCGCCCCTGTCAATCCAAACGATTCGAGCATTCGCTTCGAATACAGGCTTGTTGATACCCGCTCGTAGACAATGACGCCCCGGCGCTCGTATTCCCTGACCGCCTCGACCTCGGGAAGATCATCGAATGCAATCGCGAGAATCAGGTCACGGCGAGTCAGGTCATTGTGGTCCAGCAAGACCTGGACACCGGCCAAGTCGCGAAGCCCGCGCACTTCTCCGGCTCCATTGAGCATTCTTGAAAGCAGGGCCCGCTCGTGTAGTCCGATAGCCTTCATGCCCGCCGCATATTGCGACCTGCGGTCAGTCGAATCCACGCACTGACCTCCCAGCCAGCATACGTAGTCGACAATCTCGGTTACGACAGCAAACTGCGCCGGCGCCGAACTGCCCAGGTCCCAGTGATCTTCCGGTTTTGCGGCAAGCTTCTGATGGGGCAACCTCGCCGCGCGAGGGGAGAGCCATGAGATGCCGGACCCTCTGCATCCGAAAAATTTATAGGGTGCAAAATTGATGCCGTCAACGGGCGTCTTTTCCAGATCGATCAACCCGTGCGGAGCGTGCTGCACGGCATCAACAACAATGTACAGATCCGGTTTGATCGCTCTCGCTTCCCGCACGATCCGCTCGAGATCGATTTTCGCGCCGGTAATGTTCGATGCATAAATAAGGCTAAGCAGGCAAGTCCCGGCATCAATCAGGCCAAGCACTTCCTCAACGTCAATGCCCCCTGTGACCCGATTGCTCTTCGCGACACGAAGCTCTTTACCCAGTCCTTGCGCGTATAGGGCCACGGCGTCGTACGAAGACGGATGCTCCAGTACCGTCGTCACCATGTTGGTCCCGGGAACGGCTCCCGCTATCGCCTGGACCATCTGGAACATGGCCCCCGAGGCGGTCAACGAGGCGTAGAGCGTTCCCTCTTCCGCGTTCAGGATCAGGCGGGCATCTTCTCCGCCCTTCCTTTGTATCGCCTGCAACGCGCGGGCGACTTCATGTATGCGTTCCGGGTTATCTGGAATCAGGTCGACTTCCGAGTATCGCTCGACGGCCCTCTTCAGGCGGTAAGAGCCACCCGCATTGTCAAAGTAGAGCCGCTTGCGCCCCGTGAAGTCCGAATCAACATAGTGAAACTTCTCTCTGACAACGCGCATCAGCGCGTCGCTGAAAAGTTGCCCGTCCGCGCTTTCCATCGTCTATCCCTTTTTTGGTCGTCATTCGCAAGACGCTCTCGCGACATTTCGGGTCCACGATAAGTCTCGCAAAACCAGACGAAAAGCGATTTTTTTTGATGATATCTCATCGCTTTAATTCCGGTCACCGGATGAATAAAAGCGATACAACACTATCGAAAAATATCACTTTTGAACAGATTTTCTGCGTGAAAGAATGGGTTCCAACAGGGTCGCACGGCTCTTGGTAGTAACCCTGCAGGCTATGCGCTGACTTAAATCCCGTCCTTTTGGAGAACTCTAGTGAACCGATACAAAACATGCATCGCGGCAGCCGCGCTTGCCGCCCTGTTGACCGGTGCGGGGGTTGCGAACGCCGACCAGCTGGCGGACATAAAGGCGCATGGCACGCTTGTATGCGGGGTTCTCAGCAACGGCGCACCCTTCGGCTTTCAAGACCCCGATACCCGGGAAATAGTCGGATATGACGTCGACTTCTGCAAGGGGGTAGCGAAGGAGTTAGGCGTTAAACCTGAATTGAAAGTGCTGTCACTGGACGCACGCATTCCCGAGCTGACGCAAGGACGCGTCGATATTCTTGCCGCTGTTCTGGGATACAACCCGCAGCGCGCGCAACAGATCACATTCTCGGACACCTACTTCGTCAGCAACCAGGTGATTGCTGCATCCACGGCAAGCTCGAACAAGACGCTTGGCGATCTGGCAGGAAAACGGATCAGCACGATCAAGGGATCGAGCAACATACCCATGGTGCAACGCGTATTGCCCACCGCACAAATTGTCAGCTATGACGACGCTCCATCCGCATTCATGGCCCTGGCTCAAAAGAAGGTTGATGGATACGTGCTGTCGGAGAGCCTCATGCACCGCTTCATCGACAAGCTTGGCGCTAACGCCAACACGATCACCATCCTGAGCCCGGCCGTCGGCCGTGAATACTGGGGCCTTGGAATGAGGAAAGGCGAACCTGGCTTGGCCGATGCAGTCAACGGCGCATTGGTGAAGATGCAGGCGTCCGGCGAGTCGCAGCAAATCTTCAACAAATGGCTCGGAACCGGTTCGCCCTTCAAGATGAAGCGTGACTTCACCACTGCACCCATTCCCGGCTGATTGCATAGCCGGTTCGAGCTGACAGAAGGAGTGAAGCATGCTTGGACGCCTTGATTTCAGCGCGATCTTTGCCGGACCTTTTGCGCATCTGCTTGTGTCCGGTGCGATCAAGACCTTCGAGCTGACGGCAACGAGCTGGACCCTGGCCGTGGGACTGGGCGTGGTGCTCGCAGTCCTGCGCGCCTCAGGCTTTTCCCTAGCAACAAAAACCGTTGCCGCATTCGTGGCCTATCACCAAAACGTTCCCATGCTCGTGCAGATTCTGCTTTGGTATTTCGGGGTCCCCACGCTTCTTCCGGACACCGCGCAGACCTGGGTCAATGCACACGACGGCGAGTTGATCTTTGCATCGATTGCGGTTGGCCTGTGCATGTCGGCGTACTTCTCGGAGGACCTCCGCAGCGGGCTAAGGTCGGTGCATCAAGGCCAACAGGAAGCGGGACGGTCCCTGGGACTGAGCTTTTTCGCCACCATGCGTTATGTGACGCTTCCACAAGCCATTAGAAATGCGCTGCCGACATTTATCAACCACACGGTCCTGCTGTTCAAGAACACGAGCCTTGCAATGACCATTGGTGCAGCGGAAATGACATACGTTGTTCGGGAGATCGAGAACGAAACGTTCAAGACGTTCGAAGCCTACGCTGTTGCGACATTGTTCTATCTCACCGTGTCCCTGGGTCTGATGGGACTGGGTGCCCTGGTTGAGAAGCGTATTCAGAACCAGGCGAGGTAACTCATGCTCGACATCATTCGCGACAACTGGTTGCTTCTGCTGGTCGGACAGTATCCGACCGGGCCCCTTGGGGGGCTTGTGCTGACTCTCATCCTTTCGGTGATGGGTCTGGTCCTGTCTTTCCCCATCAGCATTGGAATCGCATTGTGCAGGACATCGCCTATCCGGTTCCTCTACGTGAGTTCCACCGTACCGGTCTATATCGTGCGCGGCGTTCCCCTGGTGATGTTCGTTTTCTGGGGATATTTCCTTGTACCCATTCTGGTGGGTCATAGCGTGACCGCTTTCACCACGCTGATCTGTACGCTCATTGTCTATGAGTCGGCCTATCTCTCCGAGGTGGTGCGCGCAGGCATCCAGGCGCTTCCGAAGGGACAGGTCGAGGCTTCGCGCGCACTGGGGATGGGGTATTGGAAGACAAACCTTTGGGTAGTCATGCCGCAAGCGCTTTACAACATGGTACCCAGCATCATCAGCCAGTTTGTCTCAATCATCAAAGAGACATCGATCGGGTACGTTATCAGCGTGCAGGAACTGACGTTTTCGGCAAACCAGGTCAATAACAATTTGCTGACGCGCCCATTCCCTGTTTTTCTCATTTTGGCGATCACCTACTTCATCGTGTGCTTCGTGCTCACACAATGCGCTCAACACCTGGAGCGCACCATCACGCGCAAGCGATCGCCCAAGATGACGCAGCTAAGGAGCATTGCAAATGATTCGGTTCTCGAAGGTCAATAAGTGGTACGGAGAGTATCAGGCGCTCACGGACGTCACCGCGGAGGTGAAGAAAGGCGAGGTCGTCGTCATCTGTGGCCCGTCCGGCTCTGGAAAATCCACGCTCATCCGGACCGTGAATCGCCTCGAGGAAATCAAGTCCGGTGTTATCCACGTGAACGGTCAGGATATCCATGCGCCCGGTCTGCGGATCAATGACTTTCGCAGCGGCATAGGTTTTGTGTTTCAGTCGTTCAATCTCTTTCCGCACCTGTCAGTAAGTGAGAACGTCTGCCTGGCGCCAGTGCGCGTATCAGGACGGAGCAAACGCGAAGCCCGGGAACACGCCGCCGCTTTGCTCGACCGGGTCGGGCTGGCCCACAAGGCAAACTCGTATCCGCAGCAGTTGTCCGGCGGACAGCAGCAACGGGTCGCGATTGCGCGAGCGCTCGCCATGAACCCGCCCGTCATGCTATTTGACGAGCCCACGAGCGCGTTGGACCCCGAGATGGTAGGCGAGGTATTGAACGTCATGAAGTCGCTTGCCCGGGACGGCATGACCATGGTCTGCGTGACACATGAAATGGGATTCGCTCGCGAAGTAAGCGACCGGGTCTGGTTCATGGACAGAGGCGTCATTCTCGAAGAAAACTCTCCGGAAGCATTCTTTACAGCGCCGCAGCATGCACGTTCCAAAGCGTTCCTGTCTGATCTGAGGGCGCATTAGGGCAGGCCGCGAACGTCACATCTTCCACAGCTCCGAGCAACTTGGCCTCTGCGTATTTATGCGCAGCGGCCACGTCTGTGCGCATTGAATAGCTCGTGCTGCGAGCAACCCGAAGTTGTACGCGCAGATGTTGCGCATGCTTTCGCCCTACAGCCGCACGAAACAGTGAGGTTTTGATCGTGGCGAGGTGTCGTCAAGGTCCCTTCTTCGGGGCTGCAGATTCAGCTCCACTGCGACACAGTATTAGAATTAGTGATACTCGCTTGTGACATGCTGTTTTCTTGAAGTCGTCACCCTAAACTGGTTTCCAAGGTGCAGTCGACTTGAGCACCAGAACGAGAGACAGGAGACGATTGTGAGCAAACAGGTGTTGCTGGAGGATCTACCGCTTCGCCCCTTTCACGTAGGAGTGGCGTTCAGCGGTACAGGCGGGCAGTTCAGTGATGGTTTCGTGCTGGGGATTATCGGCATTGCCGTCAGCATGGCCGCCGGTCCGCTTCATCTCAATGCCCTTTGGACAGGACTGCTTGGGGCGGCGTCGCTTGCGGGGCTGTTCTTTGGCAGCATGCTGGCGGGCCCGATTGCGGACAAATATGGCCGCCGGACAATTTTTGCGTTCGACATGCTGCTTTTCGCAGTAGTCTCCGCTGCTCAATATTTCGTGACGTCACCCGAACAGTTGCTGGTCTTGCGCCTCGTGCTCGGGTTCATCCTCGGCGCCGACTATGTGGTGAGCAAATCCCTGGTGACGGAATACTCGCCCCGCCGCTATCGTGGGCGTCTGCTTAGCGTGCTCGCTGCGGCATGGGCAGCGGGGTATGTCGGTGCTTATCTCGCCGGCTTCGCCATGCGGGACATCGGCCCCGACGCCTGGCGGCTCATGCTTGCCGCCAGCGGAATTCCGGCCCTGCTGATTCTTCCGTTCCGCCTTATCGTGCCCGAGTCGCCGATGTGGCTGATGAAGCGAGGTCGCGGCGACGAAGCGCTCGCCATCATCCGTCGCAAGTTCGGCCCTGACGTCATGCTTTCGACGCCGACGGAGGTGCCTCAGCAGCGTCGCGGTGCCTGGTCGGAGTTGCTCTCGCCACGTTGGCGCAAGAACACCCTCGTTGGCTGTGTCTTCTATACATGCCAGGTTATTCCTTACTTTGCGCTGGGCACTTTCGCGCCAAGGGTTCTGCAAGCCCTGAAAGTCAAAGACAGCTTCACGGGCGGGCTTGTCTACAACATCCTGCTCTTCGCCGGCGCCGTGATCGGACTCGTACTCGTCGATAAGCTCTCGCGTCGAACGTTCCTGATCGGAACCTTCTACCTTGCAGCGCTTGGGTTGGCCGTGCTTGCCTACGCCAATTTCGGACCGGTCGGGACGATGCTGGCTTTCGGCGTCTTCGCGTGCATTCTCTCGGCTGCGGCGAACCTCGAATTTGTCTACCCGCCCGAACTCTTTCCAACACATCTTCGAGCATCCGGCGTCGGCCTGGCGGTCGCCTCAAGCCGCTTCGGTTCCGCCATCAGCACATTCCTGCTGCCGCTCGCAGTTCAGCATGTGGGCATTCACGCGGCACTCGGTGTCTGTGTTGCGGTGCTGCTTTTCGGCGGAGTCTTCTGTCATATGCTGGCTCCCGAAACTGGCGGGGAAAATCTCTCGGACGTAAAGTCCGATAACACCACCGATGACCAGCCGATAGCGGGAGAGCGACATGACGCAGCTATCGCTACCTCCGCGTTGGGCAGCAGCAAGACACGCATCTGATTGCTCATTGGACGGCAGCGGTCCGGACGCGTGAACGTAAGCCAGTAGGCTCTTATCAGGACACACCATGTTGCCAAACAAACCAATCGATATGCATGCGGTACAGGTCTTCGTCGCCGTCGCGGAAGAGGGAAGCATGTCTTCGGCGGCCACCAAGCTGGGCATATCTCAATCAGGTGTGTCGCAAATCATTCGGCAGCTCGAAGAAGAGTTGGGCGTCGTGCTGGTGAACCGCACGACCCGGCCGCTGGCGCTGACACCCTTTGGCATCGCACTTCGGAACCGGGGCGCCGTCTTAAGCGAAGAGATCGCAAATCTGAAGGCACAGGTTGTAGAAGCCGGACGAGGCATTAAACCGGACTTGCGTATAGGACTGGTCGACTCGTTTGCGTCTACCTGTGGTTCGGTTTTTACAAAGAACTTGCTAGGCAAAGTTTCGCAGTTGTCTATACGTACCGGGTTGAGTCCCCAGCAGGGAGAAGCACTCCTGCGGCGTGACCTGGACCTGATCGTCACCAGCGACCCGTTGATGGACGCCAATGACGTGGTCCGGTACCGGCTCTTCTCGGAGCGCTACTTTGTCATAACGCCGAAGGAGCTAAGGAAGTCTGTGCGAACCATCGAGGATGTACGAGCTCTTGGCAACAGCTTGCCTATCGTCCGGTTCAATCGCACATCACAGGTTGGAATGCAGATCGAGCGGTATTTGCGGCGGATTGAAGTACGACTTCCGAACCGCCTTGAACTGGACAACGCCGATGCCTTGACTTCGATGGTTGCGGAAGGAATTGGCTGGGCCATCACGTCCCCTATGTGCCTTCTTCAGGGTGTGACGCATGCAAGCAAGGTTGCTATCCATGTGATTGAAAAGTTGGGTCTCGAGCGCTCTCTTTACCTGGTGGCACGCCGGGACGAATACAACGCTTTTTTTGATGACGCGTGCGATACAGCGCGCGAAGTGATCGAAACGTCATTCATGCCGAGGGTGAAAGCCGTCGGTTCAGACATAGAGCAACTTATTACCGTTGGCGAAAGGAATTCCTATGAATAAGCTTAATGAAGACGGACAAAGAGTCGAACATGACTATGTCGGCGAGGTCGCCATTCCAGGCGACAAGCTGTATGGAGTCAACACGGTTCGCGGAGTGGACAACCTCACGGTTTCGTCTCTGAACATCGCTCACTACCCGCAGTTCCGGGACGCTTTCGCCCAGGTCAAGTGGGCTGCAGCTTTGGCCAACCGCGACAACGAGGTCCTGACCAGAGAACAATGTGAGGCTATCGTCAAAGCATGCCAGGAAGTCATCGAGGGACACTTTGACGCTTCGTTCGTGGTCGACCTGATGGAGGGGTCGGGTGGGACATCGACCAACATGAACTTCAACGAGGTCATCGCCAATCGTGCCCAACAACTCCTGGGTCACGCTGCCGGACACTATGAAGTGATTCATCCCAATGACCACGTCAACCTGTCCCAATCCACGAACGATGTCTACCCGGCGGCGTTGAAAATTGCGACGTACGCAATGCTCGAACCGTTGATTAAAGAGGTCACGCAACTTGCTGCCCTGTTTGATGGCAAAGCCGCCGAGTTCGCTGACGTGCTGCATCTCGGCCGGACATGCCTGCAGGACGCCCAGCCGATGCGTCTGGGTCAACTATTCGGAGGCTATGCGTCTCTGACAGAGCGTTTGGCAGAGGAACTCGTGGCAGTCCGCGACAAGCTCCGGACACTTCCTTTGGGCGGCACCGCGATTGGCACCGGCTTTGGCGCGCCTGCGGGTTACCGTGCCGCGGTATACACGCACCTTCGCAGCATAACCGGTGTGGATTACCAGGCACCGGCCAATCCGTTCGATGCCATGCAGAACATGGATGTGTTCTCGCGTGTTTCAGCTGAACTTCGTACTTGTGCTGTATCGCTCGCAAAAATCGCATCTGACCTGACCGTCCTGTCGTCAGGTCCTGTCGGCGGCCTCGGAGAGCTGACGCTGCCGGAAGCGCAGGCCGGGTCATCCATCATGCCTGGTAAGGTCAATCCTGTCCTGCCAATGGCGATTATTCAGTTGAGCTTTGCAGTTGTTGGAAATGACGTTGCAGTTGCGCAGGCAGTGCAATATGGCGAACTGGAAATCAATCATTTTGAGCCCGTGGTCGCGTCGCGCGTTTTCGACAGCATCGCGCTGCTCACAAACGGCATTCAGCGTTTCGCACAGAAGTGCATCAAGGGCATCAAGGCTGATGCTGCGCGCAACGAGCAGCATTTGATGGAATCCATGGCGGTAGCCACAGCACTGGTTCCCAAGATTGGCTACGCTCGTGTAAGCAAGCTTGCGCGCCAATCCGTGGCCGAAGGCCGCTCCCTGATCACGATTCTGGACGAGTCCGGACTGCTTTCTACCGATGACACCATCGCGGCAATCCGCAAGGCGTCGTACCCCGTGTTTGACGCGTAAACGCTCACCAGGCGCGAGCCGACCGGGAACCTTCGTCGGTCGGCTCGTTTTTGATTAAAGATAGACGACAGCATGCTGGGAAAAGACGAACTATTAAAACGCCTGGAGGAAAGGAACATCGCCTTTGCTTGCGAGCAGCATGACTCGGTGCTCAACATGGCCGAGTCCGGAATGCTGACGCTTTCTCTGCAAGGTGCGCGCTGCAAGAATCTGCTCCTTCAGGATAAACGCGGCCATCACGTTCTTGTAGTAACCACTGCTACGAAGTCGCTCGACCTGTCCGCAGTCGCGAAAATTCTGGGCAGCAAGCGGCTTTCGTTCGCATCCGCAGACAAGCTCTTCGAGTTGCTCGGGACACTTCCCGGTTCTCTGAGCCCCCTCGCGTTGGTCAATGATGAAGCCAGGCGCATCCGACTCGTCATCGATTCGGAGCTGGCCGGAGAATCGACGTTTCTGTTCCATCCGCTTGAAAACAATGCAAGCGTCTCACTTTCCCGTACTGGATTGGATGACTTCCTCGCGAGCATCGGCCACCCTGCAGATTGGCGGGTCCTGGCTGGTCGCGCGGCCGATTAGAGTCACCTGTCAATCTGACACGCCATGTCATTCCCGGCCGCGAACGCGGCAAGCAACTCACGCTTGAAGCCGACGTGAGGACCTTCCTGCATCCGCGCTTCAATCCACCGCTCCAGGTAGGCCTGAGTGGTCTCAGCCGGCTTCGACGCTAACGGCATTGCGAACCCTCGCGTGTCATGGAAGCCAAGCCTGCCCTGACGGCTTTGGGCCTCGCCGCGCGCGTCAGCGCATCTCCGGCTACCCGCTCATTGAGCAGACGATTGCACGTGCCATCACGACTTCCACCGTTCATCCGGGCGTCAAATCACGCGTAAACCCGATTAGGGAATTTGCATAAAATTAAAATATTGACGCTAAATTAAAGAATGACTACCTTACTTCCAATGCGACGGAACACTTGGGCGCAGAAATCGCGACGAGAGAGATGCCATGTCACACACCCTGTTTCGACTTTTTCGAGGATTGGTCACGTGCGCCCTGACGGCTACAGCATTGGTCATGTCGGGTCCCGCTTTTTCCGCAGGCGACACGCTGAGGGTTGCAACCGAGGGTACTTATCCTCCGTGGAGTTTCAAGGATTCCTCCGGCCAGCTTCAGGGCTTCGACGTAGACATTGCGAATGCCCTCTGCGTACAGATGAAATTGAAATGCCAGATCGTTGCGCAGGCGTGGGACGGCATCATCCCCGGTCTCCAGGCGAATCGATACGACGCAATCGTTGCCTCCATGTCGACAACGCCCGAGCGGCGCAAGCAGGTTCTGTTCACCAACAGGTACAAGGACACCACGTCCAGTTTTATCGCGGCAAAGGACAGCGGGATCAAGGACGTCTCGCCCGCTGGCCTGAAAGGCAAGCGCATCGGGGTGCAACGCGGCTCTTCCCAGCACCAGTGGCTGACCGCTAACGGTTACGACAAGACGGCGTCTCTCGTGCTGTATGACGATACCCGTCAGCCGGAACTGGACCTCGTCGCAGGTCGCGTCGACCTCATCATCGGCAACAAGGCAACGTTTTATGCTGACTTCTTCAAGCGGCCGGACTCGAAGGATTTCGCGTTCGTCGGACCGGAATTCAAAGGTGGAATACTCGGCGACGGGAACGCAATTGCCGTTCGACTCAGCGACGCCGAGCTCTGCAGTCGCATCAACGCAGCGCTGGCCGCCATCATGGCGAACGGCACGTACGACCAGATCAGAAAGAAGTACTTCCCCTTCCCACTGATGTAACGCGGGGTGCGGCATGTCAAGTTTCACTCTGAACGGCTATGGAGAGCTCATTCTGCTAGGTGCCCTGACGACCCTGCTGGTCGCACTAGCGGCCGCAGCTTTCGGCACGGTGATTGGCGTTCTGATGGCGGCGGCGAAGTTGTCGCAGTCCAGGGTACTCAGGCAGATTGCAGGCGCGTATACGACCACCATACGAGGCGTGCCGGACCTGTTGGTCATCTTTCTTGTGTACTACGGCGGTAGCGCGACGCTTTCCCACTTGATGGGCCGGCCCATTGAAATCAATGCGTTTGGAGCGGGCGCTCTGTCCTTGGGGTTCGTGTTCGGAGCGTACGCGACGGAGATTTTCCGCGGAGCCATTCTGGAGGTTCCACGCGGCCAGGTTGAGGCTGCTGCCGCTTTGGGATTATCAGGAACAGGCAGCTTTGCTCATGTGATTGCCCCTCAGGCGTGGCGCCTCGCGGTGCCTGCTTTCGGCAACCAACTGACTGTGCTGCTCAAAGAGACGGCCCTTGTCTCGCTTGTCGGTCTTGAAGACCTGATGCGACGAACGGGCTTCGCCGTCGAGGCAACAAATCGTCCGTTCTTCTTTTACCTTGTCGCTGGCGTTGTGTACTTCGTGCTCAGCTATGCGATGACAAACGCGTTCAGTAGCGTCCGTCGCAAGACGTCA
This sequence comes from Caballeronia udeis, assembly GCF_001544555.2. Taxonomy (GTDB): domain Bacteria; phylum Pseudomonadota; class Gammaproteobacteria; order Burkholderiales; family Burkholderiaceae; genus Caballeronia; species Caballeronia udeis. The sequence goes on from NZ_FCOK02000131.1 coordinate 13,671, forward strand.
GCCGCATTGACGAGGTGAGGCATGTTTGACTTCTCGTTGTTCCTGTCGAGCCTGCCCCGACTGCTTGCGGCAGTACCAGTCACGCTCGAACTGTTTGTCGCCATTGTAGTAGCAGGCCTGCTCGTGGGCGTGCCGACTGCTCTCGCCGGACTAAGCTCATCCAGGCTGATGAGCAATGCCGTCAAGTTTTATATTGGCGCGTTCCGCGGCACACCGGCTCTCGTGCAATTGTTTTTTCTCTATTACGGTTTCGGTCAGTTCGCGTTTATCCGGCATTCCATCGTGTGGCCGCTATTGCGCGACCCGTTCACGTGCGCAGTGATTGCGCTAGCAGCCTGCGGAAGTACCGCTGAAACGCGTCATCGTGCAGGGTTCGTGAAGCGTTGATAGAAGGAGCCCAACTA
>NZ_FCOK02000132.1 GCF_001544555.2 Caballeronia udeis
GGGCTCTGTTAATTCGGAAGCAGGTCTACCAAGTTAGCCACGTTCCCATACGACCTGGCGTGACAGCTTGACAGCTAACCTGATCGAACAGGATCATCGAAACATCAAGTCCAGAACAAACGTGATGCTCGGATTCAAATGGTTCAGGAGTGCCGCGACCACGATTTCAGGCATCGAGTTGATGCGTCGCATTCGCAAGGGGCAGTTTGATCTCTCTGCTCTCGCGCTTGAGGACTCCGCTGCGCTCTCCGTCAGGAATGCTGTCCTGCTCGATCGATAAGGTATCCATATTTATAAGAAACATTTCGGTCACGCCACCTATTTGCACTAGAACCCGGGCGAACGCGAGCGTCCCATTCGGGGCTTTCGCGACCAGAAACGCACGCAGCAGTTTCTATCGTGCTTTGGTCCTCTTCGTCAACACTTCGCGCTCAAGCGACATCTGCTGCGCGCTTCACTCCGCGCTCAAGCGACATCTGCTGCGCGCTTCACTCTATCGCAGACAACTCGCCACTCGTTGGCGCGGTCGTGAAAGCCTGTGAGACGATCCTCTTGGAGTCCGGAATGATTGATGAGGCTTACGCCCACTACGCAATCATCGCCAATGAAGGAACCACCCATCTGGCGACGTTTCGCGCCATCGATAAAAAGTACCCGCACAAGCAGCCGGGCGATGTCTTGCACGACCTCGTAGCCAGCGATCCTGGCTACGAAGGCAAATGGTTTGCAGCGGCCAAGGACGCAGGCCTTTTCGAGTTGGCCGCGTCGCTTGCAAGGCAAAGTCCGACCGATCCGCGAACGCTTACGCGTGCAGCGAGAGACCTCGGCGAGAGCCAAGCTGACTTCGCGATGTCATGCGGGCTAAGCGCGCTCCACTGGATGGCAGCGGACTATGGTTACGATATTACGCGTGTCAATGTACTCGACGCATACGCTGCAATCGCGCGCGCCGGCGAAACGCTGGGGATAGCCACGGCCGAAATCAACGCACGCATTCGAGCTCGACTAGGCAACCTGGGCACAGATCGATCAATGGTCGCGAAAGCTTTGGCACATCATCTCCGCTGATGCGAACGCCTGCGTACAAAAGCCAGCGTGTGTCGAAATGATTATCGTGAATTGTCCGAATGGCTCTTGGCGAGCGCAGCGCACTCCATGACTTTCGCCGGTCCATTGGAAACGTTCTCATTTCCCGCAAGCGGTCATTGAAGGCCTGACGCGAGCGCAGGCCCGCCAATGTCGGGTCCCGCACATTACTCACCCGGTTTCGTCTGGTAGTCTCTTTCGACAAGGTCTTTGTTACCGAATCCAGTGCTCGCTCGAGATATTCTGGTGTTGCAATCGATTTGTTCGCACTTTGGGGACCGCGGTTCCTCGCCCTCCCTTGCCGAAAGTCCTCCGTCGCTCGCGCCAGGCGAATCGACACTGACTCGGAGTACCGACGTATGGCGGTCGACGACGAACGGATCAAATTGCGCGGGCGCCGCAGCGCGGGCAGGCAATCGGACTTATACGAAATCGAGGGCGACGCCGGCACGCTGCTCAAACTGTTTCGGCATGCAGGCAATCAGGCGCAACGGGATCGTATCGATCGCCTCATCGCGTCCGGCTCATCCCGGCTACGCGCCCGCTGTGCGTGGCCGCTACGCCGTCTCACGGTTCAGACCTTCGACGCCGTCCTCGTTCCTTGCGTCGAACATGGAGCGACGCTAGCGGACCTGATACCACGCAATAAACGGCAACGGACCTTTCCCGGACTGACGTGGCGCGACATGATCCGGTTTGCCGCGCAACTCGCCGATTGCGCCGCTGCCGTGCATGCCGAAAACATGCTGATCGGCGACTTCGAGCTGCACAACGTGCTCATCAAGCAAGACAAAGAGCTCATCCTCACGCGATGTGACGGGTTTCTGCTCGAAGGAGAAGCCGTCGATCCTGCCGATTCGGCGGCGCAATGGCAATATCCGCCTCCCGAAACGAATGCACCGGCCGACGGACAGCTCAAGCGAACGACCGACCACGACAACTTCACTTTGGCGAGGCTGATTTTCCAACTCGTCTTCGTCAGCGACGAGGCGAATCCGGACAGCGTGAAGGATTGGGCGGCGCTATTGCGCACGCAAGGTCCAAGCGGTGCGCAACTGAACGCGACGCGTCGAACGATGTTAAAGATGCTGTCGCCAGAACTTGTCGCGTGCTTCAGGCTCGCGCTCGATCCGTCGAGCACGCGGTCGTCGCCGCGTCCGAGCGCGGAACTGTGGTCGCGCGAGTTATCGGCGATGGCCGACTCCATGCGCGCTTGCACGCAGGTCAGCACGCATGCATACCGTGACGGTTTGGAGAGCGGTTGCCCATGGTGCGCGCTTGCAGCCAAGGATCGAGAACTGGACGAGTTCAGCAATCCGCGCAGTCCACCTGTGGGGCCGCGTCCGCCTGCGCCTCCCCTGCAAGAGAAAGCTGCCCTCCTGTCTTCACCCCAGAAACGAAAGCGCCTGTACGTCGGGCTCGGCGCACTTGCCTGTTGCGTGCTGATTCTCGTTCTCTCCAAAAAGAATGAGCAGGCTTCGACGACAACCGGCGTCGCGACGCTTGACGAACGCGCCGACGCGCTCATCAACGACTGGTTCGACGCGATCAATGCGCAAAACGGCGATCCCGGCGCCGTGACAAAGCTCTATTCGGCCTCCGCCGTGGCGTACGACGGGAAGGCGGAATCGCAACCCAACGTGTTTTATCCGCACATCTTCGCGAAGTACACAAAGCGCGACTATCGTCCCGTGCCCGGCACCCTGTCGACCTCGTGCAACCCGCAGAACCAGACATGCACGGTCAACGTTACCGTCCGGTTCGAGGTCACGCAAAGCTCGGGCACGCATGGAGGATGCTGGCAGTACCGGTTCACGGTGAACGCCTCGAGCCAACCCGCGTCGATCGAGCGGGAGGATGGCCAAGGCATCCAGTGCAGCTTGGTGGCCAATTCATCGGGAGCCAGTCAATGAGCACCTCGCACAGCGACGTCATCTCCGCGTTTTGGAGCTACCCGCGCATGCGTAGCGGACCGGGTCTGGACGCGCTGTTCCGCTCGATGGAAAAGCGCCTTGCCGATGTCGTGCTACCCGCCACCATCGAGATCTTCCGCGACACCAGGCTCAAACGGGGCATCGGCTCGGGCTCCAACTGGAGCGCCGAACTCGTGCGCGCCGCAGGTTCGTCGATGTTGTTTTTCTGGAATCAATCGCCGCTTTGGGTCTACAGCGAAATGTGCAAGTTCGAAATGGAGATGTTCCGCAATCGGATCGATCGCGTTGCCGACCGATTCATGCCGGGCGCTTCCGGAGACCAACTCGACGAGCTGCGCAAGGCCATGATCGTACCGATCCGATGGCACGGCATGTCGCCCGATCAGTGGCAGAGCTTCACGGGCCCGAACGCTAGCCTCATCCACCGGGAATGGGATTTATCGAACATCATCACCCCGCTCGACTTTTCCGTGCAGCGCGACGGCGATGCGCTGCCGGACGCGGGCTTTTACGAAGGCGCGGCAAACGTCGCCGCGCAGTTCATCAAAGCGCAGATCGAGCACATCTACCAATTGATCAACGTCAAACGCGCCGACCTGCTCGAATTTCTCGCCACGGACCTTCCGGACTTCAGAAATTATTGGAATGCGCAGTTCACACGGCGACACCCGTCGGACGATGCGGAAAACGATTTGCCCAGCGCCTCGATCCACGGCTTGTCACTCGAATGCAACGAGCAGCGACGGCATGCATGGAAAATGACCGAGGGCAGCACGACGCGGCAGAGCGAACATCTGCCGGTACTCATGACCTTAGTCTGGCCGGGCGAGTCCGACGCGAAGGGCTTCTGGGCCTCGAGCGGTCCACTCGCCTCGTCCCAAGCCGATTTCTGGCAGAGCTACTATGTCCCGGCCGGCGCAGCGTCGCACGATAACGCGGGTTCCTTGCTGTTCGACGCGCGCTCGGCGCGGGAACTGCAGGGCGCGGTCAGCAAATTCGGTTTGTCGCTCCCTGATGCGGCGCAAGCCAGGCGTCTGCGCGAAATCTACGATTTGCTACGCAGCACGCGCTATCAGTTGCGTTTCACGGTGCGCGCTCGCGACTTCTGGTATTTGAGTGAAGCGGGCGAGCTCGCAAAAGAACTCGAACGGAGCACGGCCGCTCAGATCGTCCTCGTCGAACCCTTGCGCCAGCGCGATCATGAATGAACCTCAGACGAGTGGAACGACCAGCGAAGCCGCGCCGAGCAGCAATGCGGGTGCTCAAGCTAAAGAAGCCGCACCGAGTGACCGGGCAGCCAGTGGGAGCGGCGTCGACGGCGCAGGGCTGGGGGCCGCCCCCGGGGCCACTCCCAGCGCCGCTGACACCCCCGCGCAACCGAGAGCCGGCGTCAGGCCGGAGGCCAACCAGAAGCGCATGTTCAAGGGCCTGGATTCGAGCTTCACGGTGACTGAGGCGCTTTCGTCGTTCCGATTCAGACTCGGCATCGACGAAGCACTTTGGCGCGCCGTGGTCGCCGCTTTACGTACAGTGCTCGCCCCGCCGCTGCCTGGCAAGTGCACTGGCCTCATCGTCTCCGACGAGCGGCTGCTCGGACTTGCCGCCGCCGAACTCTTCGCGGCGCCGGACATCCATGTGCCGCTCGAGACGCCGCCGTCCGGCCACGAACGGCTCAGCAACGCCGTACGGATGCATCACCGGCCGCGTGATTTCCTGCGCAAATGCCGCGATCTGAACGCGCCCGACGGCCCATTGCTGATGCTGGGCTGGGATGTGGAACACTTCGATCACGCGACCTCGGTGAACCTTGCATCGCCGTCGTTCGCGCAAGCGCTGCAGCATGGCGTGATCTGCCTGACCCAAGCCGACAATGTTGACGCAAAGGTTGAACTGGGTTCGTTGCCCACCTTGCTCAACGTCTCGGACCGCGCACTCGAAATCGTCATGCAGACGATTCGCAATCTCGAGCTTCCGGCCTCGCTCGGCGTTGACGACGATCGTGAACTTGAGAGACTCGTGCTGGACATACATCGAACGTGGCCGCTGGAAGCCATCCTCACGAGCTTGAACATGCCCGGCCACGTCGATTTCGTTCAACGCGCGTGGCAGTCAAAGTCGCTGGACTATGCACGCTCGTCGACGCTCTTTCACGAAACCGTGCTCGACCCGAAAGAGGAATCACCGCGTGAGGCCGCGTGCCTGTTCCTCGTCTCGCACTTCGCGCGATTGACCGCCGACCAGTTCGTCGAACTCGGCGACGAACTCGCGTTGGAAACCCCCGCAAAGCAGCGTCCCTCGAATCGAATACGGCAATTCGACGGCATTACGGATGAAGTGCTCGATCGTTGCAACATCCGGTTCACACCGGTGGGGCGAGGTTCCGCCATTGCGGAACTCAAAGGCGCCCAGGACGGAGACGGCGAAAGCGAGATCGATAGTGCTCAGCATGCGGCAATGCTCGAATTGATGTTCAAGCACGAAGCGCCATTATTGCGCGAGCGCTATATCCGGCTGCTTGAGCAACGTCTCACGCACGGCCACACGTCGGACGCAATCGCGCAACGTTTTCAACGGCTCGAACTCGACGGAGTCCGGGCGCTTGTCTATGAAGATCACGTCGTCGCGTGCGACAGGCTGAAGCGGCTCGTCTACGGTGACCTCCAGAAGGAACTGACGCCCCGGTCCGATTTATCGGAGGCTGCCTCGGTCGCCCGTCACGAAATGGCTCTGCGGCGATCCATCGAAAGGACGCCGGCGTTGATCTTGGAGTTCGCGGGGCCCTCACCCGACGACCGTTTGCTCGACGTGATTCGCTCGTTGTGTTCACCCGACCCCACTCCGGACGTCGCGCTGCCCCGGCAAATGCTTGCCGACAGCGCCGCCTTGCTGTTCTGGCATCTGTACGCGCAATACCCGCGACGAATCACGCTTGATACGTATCGAAGCCTGTTTCGCTCGCGCACCACCGACGACGATCGCGCACGCGCGGCACTCATCAATCACCTCCGTTGGCTGTTTCATTTCGCCGAACCCAGAGAGCGCAGGCCAATCCAGTTGGCCGGTTTCGACAGCCTGTCGCTGCTGGTCATTTTGATCGACGATGTCGTCCGCTGCTTCGACCGGATCGAGCCGACCTGCCCGATGGACGCCAACGCCGTCCTGCTCGTCGAGAGTTGTGCGTACTACCTGGACCGAGGTCTGCACGGAGCGTGCTGGCGGGATGTCGAGCGTTGGAGTGCTGACGAATCCGACGACGTCACCGTCGAGCAGCGGAAAATCGCCCTGATTCGCCGCCTGTCGAGCGGCGTCTCTCATTGGCTCGATCGGACGTACGTCAGCCGGGAGTCGCTGGACACAGCCGACGACGATGAAGTGCTCGAAGAAGCGACGACGTTCTGGTTTATCACCATGGAAGTCGCCGACGCTGTGTTCGGCAGTTCAGCGTTCGGTGCAGCCGAGACCAACGCGTTGAGCTGGTGGCTCGCGTTGCAGACGGGGCTCGATCCGAACCACCCGGGCACGCTCCCGTTCAACACGCTCGCGTGCTGGCAAAGCTTGCTGACACCGCTTTCGGATCAACCTCTGTATTTCATTGCTTTTCGCGCAGCAATTCAGCCTTTGCTCGCAATGCTGCCTGTCGTTGTACTGATGGCGATGACCTGTCGCGGGTCCGCATCGCGGGAGACGGGCGCTACAGATGCCACGGGCCCTGCGGATTTTGTATTTTCCGACGCGATGAAAGCATGGCTCCGCGGTCGCGAGGAATCGCGTACACGCGCCCGGGGGTTGCTTGCACGCATTGAAGCATGCTGGCCATTGATATCGAACTGGCAGCGCATCGGGAAAAGCCAGTTCGAAGAAACTGATCTGGAGCGTGCCAAATCCATGCTCGGCGATCGCGTGTCGAATTTGAAGGCGTTCGCTGGGTGCCTGATGGCGCTGGGTTAGCATTCCGCACGATTATCCAAACCTGTCGGCGCATGCAGCGTTTCTGCGTGTCCCATTGAGAGAAGAACAACATGGATATCCAATCGCTGTTCCAGTTTGTCCCAAAGGGAACCAAGCCTCCTGCCGCGACCCGCGATGAGTTTCAGTTCCCCATCGAGCGCGCCGCCCGCAAGATCGGCACGGTGTTCGGCATACTCCAGGATCGCGAAGTGGCACGCGTGTTCACGAATCAACGATTCGTGTCGCAAATCAACGTCGATGTGCCGGACATGAGCACGCTGACCACGCGCCAATTCCGTTGCGTGGTTCGCCTCGAAGGCGTCGTTGAGCCGAACTCCGACGCCGCGCGTAAATTCCTGCAGCGCGCGCTCAAGATCGATTTCAATTTCGCGCCGACGTTCAAGCAAGCGATCGCGAACGCGACCGCACGCTACGGCCGCGACATCGGAAACGCCTTCGCGAAACTGTGGGATAAGCCGGGAAGCTGGAACGCATGGCGCGGCGCCATCAGGGCCGCGCTGGTCGAGGAAGGCTTTCCGGTCACCGTGGTCGACGTGACGCCCGTTTCGAATGACGTGCGCGAGTCCGTCGATTTTTATGACCAGTCGAATTCGCTGACGGTGCGCACCTCCGATATGCTGCAAAGCAACCGGGTGGGTTACAAAGCGCGTCTGGTATGGGGCAAGACCGAAACAATGTCAGTGGCCCGGCTCACCTACGATGGTCCTACTGAGGGCCGGCTGCCGGGCGCGCGACTGAACCATCCGTTGGTCGCGAATCAGATTCAACCCGTCGAGGCGTGGTTCAGGGCGTTGCTCTCCGAGGAGTTATCGAAGCGGACGTGGGTCGAAATTTGCGCGGCGACACCTGAGACCATGGCCGATCTTGCCCGCAATATCTCGCCCGTGCTCGGCGCCGGCACTGGGCGGATCGTGCAAACTCTGGTGCTGTACCCCGTCATGGATGCGCAGGCCGCCCGTGCCGAATCCACGATCCGTTTCACCGCCCGTTATCCGGTCAACGGCATCAAGGGCGACGGCATAGAAGTCGAGCATGCGATCCAATACAAACTGGTCGATCGGGACCGATGGGAAGCAAACGGCTCGCCGATCCCCAGCGACTTTTTGAAGAACTATGCCGCCGAAGCTGCGAAAGCCTATCTGCTCAACAAGCGCTTCGAGGACGTGATTGGCGGGTATCTCAAGGGCGCGAATGGGGATCGCGTGTTTTCAAACGCGATTGCCGAACGCATCGCCGCACCCGCGCGGCAAGTCGGCTATTCGATCGAATCGGTCGCAGCGGTGCTCGCGATCCCGCAGATTAATTTCATTCAAGGCCACTCGATCGCGATTGCCGAAGATGAGTACGGACTTCAGGACCCCACCATCAAGGCGATCGTCAAGATCAAGTGCGAGGTGCGGGTGCATAACAACGGCGGCAACACGTTCGCACGCGCTCTGTCCGCGTATGACGACTTCGAATCGCGCATCAGATCGGCGATCACCGAAGCTGTTCGCAACGCGCTCAGCGCCGAGAGCGCATTCGACTACTACAGTTCCCCCTACGTCAATGGCGTTCCCGCGGCAATTGAAGCCGACGACACGATTCACGACACTCCGACGCCCGTGCGCAGACAGGACCTTCCGACGCGAATCCACCAAGGGGTCGACGAGGTTCTCGGCCGGACCTATGGTCTCGAGACGACGACCTTCCGGCTCGAACCCGGAAACGATCCGATCATCGAGCGAATGAACTACCTGGCGCGTCGGCCGTTCTCCGTGCGAGTGCCGTTGACCATCACCCGATCGAGCACGCGGACGACTATCGAGATCAATGCGCACGCATCTGTGTTCATCGAATCCGTCGATCAGCAGAACTGGACAAGCTTCTATTTGAATGCCAAGCGCCTGGACATGAAGCAGCACACCGATCTCATTGAAGATACGCTGAAAGACTGCCTCGAATTGCTCAAGAGCATTGTCGTCAACACGCCGCGGGGGGCGCTGAATTCCGATGAAGTCAGGCGGACTGTCATCACGCATTTCGCCCAGCGCATGAGGGAACATCTCGGACTATGCGTCACGCTTCACCCGTTGCTGATCGACGTGCATTATCCGGCTCTTGGCGACGTCGCCGCGCTCGAGCTGGCTGCATTGACTGAGGAATTCAAGAACCTGTTAAACAAGCGCGCAGAGATCGTCGATCATGGCGACGGGTTCATCAGTAATCCGCGGGAGCAAATCAACAAACAGATCGACGAGGTCAAGAAAGAGATGAAGGTGCTGCAAGTCGAGGTCGAGCGGGAATCGAACACTGCCGAAACGATACATATAGAAGAGCCGTTGGGTCCGCGGCAACTCACGCTCCGGCCTCCGGCGGCATCCTGAGCTTTGCCTTGATGAGGTTCACCTCAAGCTGAATCGCGAGCGCCGCCGGAGCCGGCATCGGGCGGAAAGTCAGCGAAATGCTCAGGCTTGACCTGCAGCCGGCCAACGGCATCGCCGATCTCCGAGCAGGCTGTCATGGCGTGAATGTCGTCGAGCCGGAACGTGTTATGAGCCAGATGCGCACATCCGATGGCCTCCAGCCCTGTCGGCGTCAGCAGCGCGTTGTAGCGCATGTACGAGAAGAGCGGCGTGCCGCCTATCGGCGTATGGCCGCTGAAGTCGCCCACCTCACTGTCGATCTCGTCGCCGGCGAGCACACGTGCGAAAGCGCGGCACTGCATATCGACCTCGGTCGTGCCGGCAAACATGAGCGACTGCATCGCTCCAAGCACGGTGGCGGCCACTTGCGTGCCGGCGAGCGTCTGCTTCATGATTTCCTTCGGCAACAGGCCCGTCCCGACCGACACCAACAACATCCGATCGGCGCCGGTAGGCCATTCCAGTCGATAGGACGGCAGCGTGGCCATCTGGAACAGCTTGAACGCAGGATTGTTCAGCGACGAGATGGCGCCGTCATAAAACAGATGGTCTTGGGAACCAACGCGAATGCGCTCCGGCTCAAAAAAATACGGCGCCGCAGTGCTCGCCCGTACCAATTGCCAAAGCGGAAGGTTCAAATTGCTGTCGGCGCCATACTGCGCGCCGTTGTATTTGGCGCGGGGATTGCTGCTGACCGGCCATGGCGAATTGGTGCGCGCGTTGAGCATCACCAGCATCAGCAAGGTCCTGAGTCTGGTCGATCCAAGCGTGGTGTCGGCGCTGAAGATCTTCTGCAGATAATCGCGCAGCGCCGAGGCATCGTAACGCGCGAAAAGCAGGCGCTTGACCAGGTTGTCGGTCGGCGCGAACATCGCGCCGGCATCGCGGACGAACAGCGCGTCGAGCTGTTGCACGCTCATACCGAGTGCGATTCCCGTGGCAAGAATGGCGCCCGCGCTCGTGCCCGCGACGTAGTCGAAATAATCAGCGAGCACCAGGCCGGGACGACCGCTTCGTTCGCGCAACAGGGCTTCGATCCGGGCAAGGATCCGCACGGCGAGCAACCCGCGAACGCCACCGCCGTCGATGGCGAGCAACTTTCGTTGTTTGAGGGTATCCATATGCGCGCTCGTCAGCAGGTCAGCTCATAGGTTTGCCTGAAGATATTGTCGGCCACGACCCATTGTTCGCCGCTGACCGACGTGATGATCCAATCGCCCGGCTTGGCGTGCAGCGTGCCCTGACGGGAGCCGAGCGCGATTTCCGTCGCGATCGGCGTTTGCCGGGCGTCAACCGTTTCGAGTCTTTTCAGGTAGCTGCCGTTCTCGCCCATTCGCGTTGGCGCGACCGGTTCATAGGAAACCTCGAAACGCTCGCGGCCAATGGGCCAACGCTCGCCGGCGGGCCCGGTCGCCAATGCATCGCCCTGCGCGAACTTCACCGGACCTTCCAACGTTTGCATTTCGCTCGATGTCGTCGCGAACTCGACAAGGACCGCAATGGGTTTCTTGATGGCTTTCATAACGGGTTCGACAGATCAGTTTCCAACCGGCACCTCGAAGGGGCGATCGCGGTGAAGCAGCAACCACTCGGCGTTCTCGGCGAGCGCCTCTTGGCCAATGGCGGTTAAACATTGTTGCGCGCGGCGCACGTTGCCGGCGTTCGTCGCGGCCCTGAACTCCTTTAATGCGAGATCATAGAGTTGCCCCATGCGTTGATAACGCAAGCTTAACTCTTCGTGTGCATTGACCTTCTCGATTGCCTTGAAGATGCCTGCGAGGCCGAGCGCCAATGTGGACGTCAACAGCAGCCATTCACGCATTTCGTGCTCGAGTCCCGTGATATTTCCGATCAGGCACGGCGCGATCACCGCGAGCCCGACGAAGAATGCCGCCAACGCCGCGCTGTTCCATTGTTTCGCGCGGGCATCGTGGTGAAGCGCCTTGCCCGATCTCGAGTCGCGGCCGACGAAATAGTTTCGCTGGTTTTCCAGCCAGCGCTGGCGGATTTCACTAAACCACGCGAGTTCGTTGTGCGCGTCCGTCGACGGCGAGGTCATCAGCGCGATATTGCGCAACGTTACGCGAATCCAGCCGAGTTCGGTCGCCTGATGCAGCAGATAATGATCCGACACTTTCGTCTCCTGTCCCGCGATCACCCAGAATAGCTGCACGCGCAGTCCCTCGGCGAGCGCGCGGTAGTCGAGGTAGCGTTCATCGCAACGAAGATAGCCGAACGCCCAGCGATGAACCGCGAACGCAGCTAACAACGCAACGAGATAAGCGAGCACCATCCACTGGGTTGGGATCAGGCCGGTATAAAATTCATGGCTCAACACCGCGATTAAGACGATGCCGAGAATGACGAACACGGAGTTGCGCCGCAATGTTTGGGCCTTCATTGCATCGGTATCGGCGAGTCCGTACAGCTCGATGAGCGGTTCGAGCGACTCCGGAACGGGCATGCCTCGCGGCGACTTTCCCAGCAGGCTTTCCTTGTTCGATTCCACGAGGACACGCCATTTTCGCGAGCAGACGTGAGCCGACTCGGCGAACTTGCGCATTGAATCGATAATCCGCCGATCCGGTTCCACGACACCATGACGCGTGTTGAGTTCGCTCGAGGCTGGATGCAGAGCGCCGTGAACGCGGCGGCAATGAATATTCGAAACCGGCGCGCATTCCTCGGTCGGTAATCCGCCGCTAACGGGGGTGGTGACACCCTCGCGCGCAAATCGCACTACTTCGGCAGTCTCGCCAGGTTCGCCGTCTTCCGAGAGACCGTCCCACAAAGCGACGACGATCTGCGCATGACGGACAAAGAAACGGCCAAGATCCCGATACTGCTGACTTCGCTGATCGGGCACATCGCTCTCCAGCGTCGTGGCCATCGACAGTTCGCGCCGCCTCGTACATCGTGCGAGCAGCGAACGGAAACGCGTCAACGATTCGGCCGCGGGAAATTCCCGCTCGTAGTCGTCGAGTGGCATGGGCAAGATCGCCATGACTTCCCAGCCTGCCATCAGCGCAACCTCCACCGCCAACTGGCTGGTGCCCTCCGCGAGACTGCTCAAAAGACACGGCGTGAGAGGACCTGCGCACGCCGCCAACCGCCCTAGTTCAGCCGCGACGACTTCTTTGAGGCGCGGCTCGTCTTCAACCGGGAGATGGCGATAACCGATGGCTGCAACCACAAAGGGAACCTGGAATGTGTTCATCCGGCAGTCCTTAGGCGACGCGAGGGGAAGGCGACTGCGATCGTAAATGCAAGCAGGCGCCGATGCACGCGTCGGCGGCCACGTCCAGCGATGACCTTTGTCAATCAAAGAACGTTTTGCCGGAAGCATGTCAAGGCGAGGCGACGGGCGAAACCGATTATATCGATCGCATCGACGCCGAATCTGTGGCCGGCCGCACAGTTTGGCCGGCGAGTGTCGACCGCTCCGCTGCCCACTCTCATGGCTTTCAGCATCGGGTAACCGCGCTTGCACTGGTGCGCTAAAATGCGGCTCGCGATGGGGTAGTCGGGGCAGAAAAACAACTACGTCAAATTTGTCGGGCACTGGTGCTTCGCCGCTCGTCCGCTCGAAAATGAACTAGCCGACTTTCTACCTATAAACGAACGGACCCGCTCGTCATTCATGCCACGCACCACCCACACAAAGCGCGGTGTCCGCCATCTTTTGAAATCCCGTTCAAAGCGTGGGGCACTGGTCCGGTACGGCAATCGAATTGCCGAGGTACTGGCGTAGACCACAATAAAGTTGTGACCGATTCCGAATAAAAACGCCAATCCGCGTAAGCGGCGCCAAAAGACCGTTCAAAATCATGGATTTACGCGTAGCGCATTAAAAGTGTCATCCATTGAA
>NZ_FCOK02000133.1 GCF_001544555.2 Caballeronia udeis
AAGAAGGTCTGCGCTTCGCTATCCGTGAAGGCGGTCGTACCGTCGGCGCTGGTGTCGTCGCCAAGGTTCTCGAGTAAGTCGAGCAAAGCCAGAAATTGCTCGATAGTCTGTAGTTTTCGGGGTTGGCGAAATCGCCGACCCCAAAATGGTTTAGGGGTATAGCTCAACTGGCAGAGCGTCGGTCTCCAAAACCGAAGGTTGGGGGTTCGATTCCCTCTGCCCCTGCCACAATCTTGCGTCTCCGGGCGCTGCTTAAGGTGTTATGGCGAATCCTTCCGTCGAAACTGTAAATACTTCCGGCGACAAGTTGATGTTGACTGCGGGCGTATTGTTGGTCTTGGCCGGGTTCGTAGGTTTCTTCTGGCTGAGTGGCCAGGAGTGGTACGTTCGCGGCGCCGCGCTGGCTGTCGGTTTGATCGCGGGTGTTGCGGTCGGTCTTCTCTCCGCACCGGGAAAGGGTTTTATCGCCTTTGCCAAAGATTCGTACAAAGAAGTCCGTAAGGTGGTGTGGCCGACACGTAAGGAAGCCACGCAAACCACGCTGGTGGTCTTCGCATTTGTGCTGATCATGGCAATCTTCTTGTGGCTTAGCGATAAGTCGATTGAGTGGGTGATATTCTCGGTAATTCTGGGTTGGAGATGATATGAGCGAAGCACCAGCATCACCGAGCGGAAAACGTTGGTATGTCGTGCACGCCTACTCCGGTATGGAGAAGAGCGTGCAACGTGCGCTTCAGGAGCGCATCGACCGCGCCGGCATGCAAGATCAGTTTGGTCAAATCCTCGTCCCGACCGAAGAAGTCGTGGAAGTGAAGGGCGGTCACAAGTCGGTGACCGAGCGTCGTTTCTTTCCGGGCTATGTGCTCGTCGAAATGGAAATGACGGACGAAACGTGGCACCTGGTAAAAAATACCGCCAAGGTGACGGGTTTTGTTGGTGGGGCGCGTAATCGTCCGAGCCCGATCTCTCCGCGTGAAGTGGAAAAGATCATGTCGCAGATGCAGGAAGGCGTGGAAAAACCGCGTCCGAAAACGCTCTTCGAAGTGGGCGAGATGGTTCGGGTCAAGGACGGTCCGTTCACGGACTTCAACGGCAATGTCGAAGAAGTCAACTACGAGAAATCGCGCGTTCGGGTATCTGTCACCATTTTTGGACGTTCGACCCCCGTTGAACTGGAATTTGGTCAGGTCGAGAAGGTTTAAAAGCATTCGTTTTTTGCCGCGCTCGAAGTGTTCACTTCGTAGCGCGGTTCGCGCTTACAGTCCGCGTTATGGCTGTTGAGGAGCGTCAGTAGCCGATTTTGGCGAGCGCGCGTTATCACTCACCGAACGCTAACGCGTTCTGCAGAGGTTTTCAACATGGCAAAGAAAATCATCGGCTTTATCAAACTGCAGATTCCTGCAGGTAAAGCCAATCCGTCACCGCCGGTTGGTCCGGCACTGGGTCAGCGCGGCCTGAACATCATGGAGTTCTGCAAGGCGTTTAACGCGCAGACTCAAGCGATGGAGCCGGGTCTGCCGGTGCCGGTGGTTATTACGGCATTCGCGGACAAGAGCTTCACGTTCATCATGAAGACGCCGCCGGCTACCGTTCTGATCAAGAAGGCAGCGGGTATCCAGAAGGGTTCGCCGAAGCCGAATGCTGACAAGGTCGGCAAGATTACGCGCGCTCAAGCTGAAGAAATCGCAAAGACCAAGATGCCTGACCTGACGGCAGCGAATCTGGACGCAGCGGTCCGTACGATCGCCGGCAGCGCCCGTTCGATGGGCATCACCGTGGAGGGCGTGTAAATGGCTAAGCTTTCTAAGCGTCTTCAAGCGTTCGCCTCCAAGGTCGATCGTATGAAGCTGTATCCCGTCGACGACGCTCTTTCGCTCGTGAAAGAATGCGCAAGCGCGAAGTTCGATGAATCTATTGACGTAGCTGTGCAGCTCGGCATCGACGCGAAGAAGTCGGACCAAGTGGTTCGGGGTTCGGTCGTGTTGCCCGCAGGCACCGGCAAGTCGGTTCGCGTTGCTGTGTTTGCGCAAGGCGAAAAGGCTGAGCAGGCTCGTGCAGCCGGCGCAGAAATCGTCGGTATGGAAGACCTGGCTGAGCAAGTCAAGGCCGGTAACCTGAACTTCGACGTTGTGATCGCTTCGCCGGACACAATGCGCGTTGTCGGTACGCTCGGTCAGATTCTTGGCCCGCGCGGCCTGATGCCGAACCCGAAGGTCGGTACGGTTACCGCTGACGTTGCTCAAGCTGTTCGCAACGCAAAGGCTGGTCAGGTGCAGTTCCGCGTCGACAAGGGCGGGATCATCCACGCAACCATCGGCCGTGCTTCGTTTGAGCCGGCGTCGTTGCGTCAGAATTTGTCGGCACTGGTGGAAGCCCTTCAAAAGGCCAAGCCGGCGACCAGCAAGGGCGTGTATCTGCGCAAGATCGCATTGTCGAGCACCATGGGTGTCGGCGTGCGCGTAGATCACTCCACGCTCTCGCAGTAAAGAATCATGCGCTGGCTGACGCGATCTCGCGTCAGCCAGCGTTAAGGGCTTTGGGCGGTTGCAAGCTGCAGTTTGGCGAGCAACCGGTTGTCAAAGACCGTTGGCGGAAGCGCAGCAGTTGGGCGTGACCTTAATGCAAGCCAACGCAGATGGCGAACCCGGAACAGTTTTGGTGTGGTTGAAGTCGGTTGTCACGTGCCGTGAGGTACGCACCAGCCGGTCGAAATACTCCTGACAGGTCGGACGCCGTTGTTGAACGCGGTGCGCTAAGTTGGCGCATCGAATCTGGAGGTTTAACCGTGCCACTGAACAAAGAAGACAAGCAGGCAGTTGTCGCTGAAGTCGCCGCGCAAGTTGCGAAGGCTCAGACGATGGTGCTCGCTGAGTATCGTGGAATTGCGGTTGGCGATCTGACCAAGCTTCGCGCAAAGGCTCGCGAGCAACAAGTGTATCTCCGCGTGTTGAAAAACACGTTGGCGCGTCGCGCCGTGGAAGGTACGCCGTTCGCTCCGCTGGCCGAGCAGATGACCGGTCCTCTGATCTACGGCATCTCGGAAGATGCAATTGCTGCTGCCAAGGTTGTTAACGACTTCGGCAAAACCAATGACAAGTTGATCATCAAGGCTGGTTCCTACGAAGGCAACGTGATGGACAAGGCGGCTGTGCAAGCACTCGCCAACATCCCGAGCCGCGAAGAACTGCTCTCCAAGTTGTTGTACGTCATGCAAGCTCCTGTTGCCGGCTTCGCGCGCGCCCTGGCCGCGCTCGCCGCACAAAAGGGTGGCGGCGCTGAAGCTCCGGCTGAAGCTGAGCCGGAAGTTGCTGCTTAACGTACTGCGCTTGGTTGTCTGGTTAGGCTTACAAGATCGCTGGCTGTATCCGAATTCAATTTAGGAGTATCTCAAATGGCAATCGCAAAAGATGACATCCTCGAAGCAGTAAGCTCGATGTCGGTTCTGGAATTGAACGAGCTGGTCAAGGCGTTCGAAGAGAAGTTTGGCGTGTCGGCTGCAGCTGTTGCTGTTGCTGGCCCTGCTGGCGCCGCTGCTGTCGTCGAAGAGCAGACCGAGTTCACGGTGAACCTGGTCGAAATCGGCGCGAACAAGGTGTCGGTGATTAAGGCTGTTCGCGAACTGACGGGTCTCGGCCTGAAGGAAGCGAAGGACCTGGTTGACGGCGCACCGAAGCCTGTTAAGGAATCGGTACCGAAGGCTGCTGCTGAAGAAGCGAAGAAGAAGCTGGAAGAAGCAGGCGCGAAGGCTGAAATCAAGTAAGTTTCACTGCGCTTTGCTAAGGCTGGCGGTCTATTGACCGCCGGCCTTTTTCTGCTTTGTGGGGACAATGTTTTAAGTCGCCGGTAACGGCCACAAAAACCTCACAGAAGCCAAAGAAAAACATCGGTCGGGCGGTTTTACCGATTCTTTTCTTTGTCTTCTGAAGCGACTGCAGAAGGCAAGTTTGGTCGGGTAGCGGGCAACACAGGCATCCGCTGCCGTCAGCCAGCGGTTGGTAGCGGCCAACCACCAAGCTTCTAGGCTCGTTCGTCCTCCCCGGGCGTATGGCGAGTCTCAGTCGGTGAACACCGGGTCGTGTCATCGAGGTATCCCGCCTCGGCAACGCCCGCCGTGATTCGGAGATCGTATGCAATATTCCTTCACCGAGAAGAAGCGTATTCGCAAGAGTTTCGCGAAACGCCCCATCGTTCACCAGGTTCCCTTCTTGCTGGCAACCCAGCTTGAATCATTCAGCACATTTCTGCAAGCCGAGACCATCGGGACTCAGCGCAAGGCAGAAGGACTGCAAGCAGCATTCTCATCAGTGTTTCCGATCGTTTCGCACAACGGTTTTGCGCGTCTCGAGTTCGTCAGCTACATGCTCTCGCCGCCGGCATTCAACATCAAGGAATGTCAACAGCGCGGTTTGACGTATTGCTCCGCCTTGCGCGCGAAGGTGCGCCTGGTGCTGCTCGACAAGGAATCGCCGAGCAAGCCGGTCGTCAAGGAAGTGAAGGAACAGGAAGTTTACATGGGCGAAATGCCGCTCATGACGCCGACCGGTTCGTTCGTCATCAACGGCACGGAACGCGTGATCGTGTCCCAGTTGCACCGTTCGCCTGGCGTGTTCTTCGAACACGACAAGGGCAAGACGCACAGCTCGGGCAAGCTGCTGTTCTCGGCTCGTATCATCCCTTACCGTGGTTCGTGGCTCGACTTCGAATTCGATCCGAAGGACGTGCTGTATTTCCGCGTCGACCGTCGCCGGAAAATGCCTGTGACCATCCTGCTGAAGGCTATTGGCCTGACGCCGGAGCAGATCCTCGCAAACTTCTTCGTCTTCGATAACTTTGCTCTGATGGGTGAAGGCGCGCAGATGGAATTCGTGCCGGAGCGTCTGCGCGGTGAAGTCGCGCGCTTCGACATCCAGGATCGCGAAGGCACAGTCATCGTCCAGAAGGACAAGCGGATCAACGCGAAGCACATTCGCGACCTCGAAGCCGCGAAGACGAAGTTCATCTCGGTACCGGAAGACTATTTGCTTGGCCGCGTGCTGGCGAAGAACGTCGTAGATGGCGAGACGGGCGAAGTGATCGCGAACGCCAACGACGAGATCACCGAAATGGTGCTCGAGAAGCTGCGCGAGTCGAAGGTCAAGGACATCCAGACGCTCTACACGAACGATCTGGACCAGGGTCCGTACATCTCGTCGACGCTGCGTATCGACGAAACAGCCGACCGCATGGCTGCACGTATCGCGATCTATCGCATGATGCGTCCGGGCGAACCGCCGACGGAAGAAGCCGTCGAAGCGCTGTTCAACCGTCTGTTCTACAGCGAAGACGCGTACGACCTGTCGAAGGTGGGTCGTATGAAGTTCAATCGTCGCGTGGGCCGTGACGAAATCACCGGTCTGATGACGCTGCAGGACGACGACATCCTCGCGACCATCAAGATCCTGGTCGAGCTGCGTAACGGCAAGGGCGAAGTCGATGACATCGACCACTTGGGCAATCGCCGCGTGCGTTGCGTGGGTGAGTTGGCTGAGAACCAGTTCCGCGCAGGCCTCGTGCGCGTGGAACGGGCTGTGAAGGAACGTCTGGGTCAGGCTGAAAGCGAAAACCTGATGCCGCACGACCTGATCAACTCGAAGCCTATTTCGTCGGCCATTCGCGAGTTTTTCGGTTCGTCGCAGTTGTCGCAGTTTATGGACCAGACGAACCCGTTGTCGGAAATCACCCACAAGCGCCGTGTTTCGGCTCTTGGACCGGGCGGTTTGACGCGTGAACGCGCAGGCTTTGAAGTCCGCGACGTGCACCCGACCCACTACGGCCGTGTGTGCCCGATTGAAACGCCGGAAGGTCCGAACATCGGGCTGATCAACTCGCTGGCGCTGTACGCTCACTTGAATGAATACGGTTTCCTCGAGACGCCGTATCGGAAAGTGGTCGACAGCAAGGTGACTGATCAGATCGACTACCTGTCGGCGATTGAAGAAGGCCGCTACGTGATCGCTCAGGCGAACGCGTCGCTGGGCGAAGGCGGCACGCTGACCGACGAACTGGTTTCGTCGCGTGAAGCGGGCGAAACGCTGATGGTCACGCCGGACCGTATCCAGTACATGGACGTGGCGCCGTCGCAGATCGTGTCCGTGGCCGCTTCGCTGATTCCGTTCCTTGAACACGATGACGCGAACCGCGCATTGATGGGCTCGAACATGCAGCGTCAGGCGGTTCCTTGCCTGCGTCCTGAAAAGGCTGTGGTCGGTACGGGTATCGAACGTACTGTGGCAGTCGACTCGGGTACGACCGTGCAGGCGTTCCGCGGCGGTATCGTGGATTACGTCGATGCGGGCCGTATTGTGATTCGCGTGAACGACGATGAGGCGGTTGCCGGTGAAGTCGGTGTCGACATCTACAACCTGATCAAGTACACGCGTTCGAACCAGAACACGAACATCAACCAGCGTCCGATCGTCAAGGTCGGCGACCGTGTTGGCCGTGGCGACGTCGTGGCCGACGGCGCATCGACCGATCTGGGCGAGCTCGCGCTCGGCCAGAACATGCTGGTCGCGTTCATGCCGTGGAACGGCTACAACTTCGAAGATTCGATCCTGATCTCGGAGAAGGTCGTTGCTGAAGACCGTTACACGTCGATCCACATCGAAGAACTGAACGTGGTTGCACGCGACACCAAGCTCGGACCGGAAGAAATCACGCGCGACATCTCGAACCTGGCTGAAGTGCAACTCGGCCGTCTCGATGAGTCGGGCATTGTGTACATCGGCGCTGAAGTGGAAGCGGGCGACGTGCTGGTCGGCAAGGTCACGCCGAAGGGCGAAACTCAACTGACGCCGGAAGAAAAGCTGCTGCGCGCGATCTTCGGTGAGAAGGCGTCGGACGTGAAGGATACGTCGCTGCGCGTGCCGTCGGGCATGAGCGGAACGGTGATCGACGTGCAAGTGTTCACGCGCGAAGGCATTACGCGTGACAAGCGTGCACAGCAGATCATTGATGACGAACTGAAGCGTTATCGCCTGGACTTGAACGACCAGCTGCGCATTGTGGAAGGCGACGCGTTCTCGCGTCTCGCCCGTATGCTCAACGGCAAGGTCGCGAACGGCGGTCCGAAGAAGCTGGCGAAGGGCACGAAGATCGACCTGCCGTACCTGGAAGATCTGGATCACTACCACTGGTTCGACATCCGCCTCGCGGACGAAGAAGCAGCGGCACAGCTCGAAGCTATCAAGGATTCCATAGAACAAAAGCGTCACCAGTTCGATCTGGCGTTCGAAGAAAAGCGCAAGAAGCTGACGCAAGGCGACGAACTGCCGCCGGGCGTGCTGAAGATGGTCAAGGTGTACCTGGCTGTGAAGCGTCGTCTGCAACCGGGCGACAAGATGGCCGGCCGTCACGGTAACAAGGGTGTGGTGTCGAAGATCGTGCCGATCGAAGACATGCCGTACATGGCCGATGGCCGCCCGGCGGACGTCGTGCTGAATCCGCTCGGCGTGCCGTCGCGGATGAACGTGGGTCAGATTCTCGAAGTACATCTGGGCTGGGCCGCGAAGGGTCTGGGATGGCGTATCGGCGAAATGCTGCAGCGTCAGACGAAGATCGAAGAGCTGCGTGCTTTCCTGACCAAGATCTACAACGAGTCGGGCCGCAAGGAAGAGCTGGACAACTTCACTGACGACGAAATCGTCGAACTGGCGAAGAACCTGCGCGAAGGTGTTCCTTTTGCAACGCCGGTGTTCGACGGCGCGACGGAAGGCGAAATGGAACGTGCGCTGGACCTCGCGTTCCCTGACGACATCGCGAAGCAGTTGGGCATGACGAAGTCGAAGAATCAGGTGCAGTTGAGCGACGGCCGCACGGGTGAACCGTTCGAACGGACGGTCACAGTGGGCTACATGCACTACCTGAAACTGCATCACCTGGTTGACGACAAGATGCACGCTCGTTCGACCGGACCGTACTCGCTCGTCACGCAGCAGCCGCTGGGTGGTAAGGCGCAGTTCGGTGGCCAGCGTTTCGGTGAGATGGAAGTGTGGGCGCTCGAAGCATATGGCGCTTCGTACGTGCTGCAAGAAATGCTGACTGTTAAGTCGGATGACGTGGCGGGTCGTACCAAGGTGTATGAAAACCTGGTCAAGGGTGACCACGTGATCGACGCCGGCATGCCTGAGTCGTTCAATGTGTTGGTGAAGGAAATCCGGTCGCTCGGTATCGACATCGACCTGGACCGGAACTAATCGGACTACTGGAGAGACGCAATGAAAGCTCTGCTCGATCTATTCAAGCAAGTCCAACAACCTGAAGTTTTTGACGCGATCAAGATCGGTCTGGCCTCGCCGGACAAGATCCGTTCGTGGTCCTTCGGCGAAGTGAAGAAGCCTGAAACCATCAACTACCGGACGTTCAAGCCGGAACGCGATGGCCTGTTCTGCGCCAAGATTTTTGGCCCGATCAAGGACTACGAGTGCCTGTGCGGCAAGTACAAGCGCCTGAAGCACCGCGGTGTGATCTGCGAAAAGTGCGGCGTTGAAGTGACGCTCGCCAAGGTGCGTCGCGAACGGATGGGCCACATTGAACTGGCCTCGCCGGTTGCGCACATCTGGTTCTTGAAGTCGTTGCCGTCGCGTCTGGGCATGGTGCTCGACATGACGCTGCGCGACATCGAACGCGTGCTGTATTTCGAAGCGTACGTGGTGATCGAACCGGGCATGACGCCGCTGAAAGCGCGGCAGATCATGACCGAAGAGGATTACTACAACAAGGTCGAAGAATACGGCGACGAATTCCGTGCCGAGATGGGCGCGGAAGGCGTGCGTGAACTGCTGCGTGCGATCAACATCGACGAACAGGTCGAAGTGCTGCGCACCGAACTCAAGAACACGGGTTCGGAAGCGAAGATCAAGAAGTACGCGAAGCGCCTGAAAGTGCTCGAAGCATTCCAGCGTTCGGGCATCAAGCCTGACTGGATGGTGCTGGAAGTGCTGCCGGTGCTGCCGCCGGAACTGCGTCCGCTGGTGCCGCTGGATGGCGGCCGTTTCGCGACGTCGGACCTGAACGACTTGTATCGCCGCGTGATCAACCGTAACAACCGGTTGAAGCGTCTGCTCGAACTGAAGGCGCCTGAAATCATCGTCCGCAACGAAAAGCGGATGCTGCAGGAAGCCGTCGATTCGCTGCTCGACAACGGTCGTCGCGGTAAGGCCATGACCGGCGCGAACAAGCGTCCGCTGAAGTCGCTCGCTGACATGATCAAGGGTAAGGGCGGTCGTTTCCGTCAGAACTTGCTCGGTAAGCGCGTTGACTATTCGGGTCGTTCGGTGATCGTGGTCGGCCCGACGTTGAAGCTGCATCAGTGCGGTTTGCCGAAGCTGATGGCGCTCGAACTGTTCAAGCCGTTCATCTTCAACAAGCTCGAAGTGATGGGTGTTGCTACCACCATCAAGGCTGCGAAGAAGGAAGTCGAGAACCAGACGCCGGTGGTGTGGGACATCCTGGAAGAGGTGATCCGCGAACATCCGGTCATGCTGAACCGTGCGCCTACGCTTCACCGTCTTGGCATTCAGGCTTTCGAGCCGGTGCTGATCGAAGGTAAGGCTATCCAGCTGCACCCGCTCGTTTGCGCTGCGTTCAACGCCGACTTCGACGGTGACCAGATGGCCGTTCACGTGCCGCTGTCGCTGGAAGCGCAGATGGAAGCGCGCACGCTGATGCTGGCGTCGAACAACGTCTTGTTCCCGGCGAACGGCGATCCGTCGATCGTACCGTCGCAGGATATCGTGCTGGGCCTCTACTACGCATCGCGTGAAGCGGTGAATGGCAAGGGCGAAGGCATGACGTTCACGGGCGTGTCGGAAGCAATTCGCGCGTACGAGAACAAGGAAGTCGAGCTGGCGTCGCGCGTGAATGTCCGGATCACGGAAATGATCCACAACCCGGACCAGAGCGAAGGCGCACCGAAGTTCGTGCCGAAGATCACGCTGTACGCAACCACCGTTGGCCGTTCGATCCTGTCGGAAATTCTCCCGCCGGGACTGCCGTTCTCGGTGCTGAACCGTCCGCTGAAGAAGAAGGAAATTTCGCGCCTGATCAACACGGCATTCCGCAAGTGCGGTCTGCGCGAAACGGTGATCTTCGCCGACCAGCTGATGCAGATGGGTTTCCGTCTGGCTACGCGCGCCGGTATTTCGATTTGCGTCGACGACATGCTCGTGCCGCCGCAAAAAGAACAGATCGTCGGCGATGCAGCCAAGAAGGTGAAGGAATACGACCGTCAGTACATGTCGGGTCTCGTCACCTCGCAAGAGCGCTACAACAACGTGGTCGACATCTGGTCGGCAACGTCGGAAGCGGTCGGCAAGGCGATGATGGAGCAGTTGGCTACGGAACCCGTGGTCGACCGCGACGGCAATCAGACGAAGCAGGAATCGTTCAACTCGATCTACATGATGGCCGACTCGGGCGCTCGTGGATCCGCTGTTCAGATTCGTCAGCTGGCCGGTATGCGTGGCCTGATGGCGAAGCCGGACGGCTCGATTATCGAGACGCCTATCACGGCGAACTTCCGTGAAGGCCTGAACGTGTTGCAGTACTTCATCTCGACGCACGGTGCACGTAAAGGCCTGGCCGATACGGCGTTGAAGACGGCGAACTCGGGTTACCTGACGCGTCGTCTCGTCGACGTGACGCAGGACCTGGTCGTGGTCGAAGATGATTGCGGCACGACAAACGGCGTTGCCATGAAGGCGCTGGTTGAAGGCGGTGAAGTTGTCGAAGCGTTGCGTGACCGGATTCTCGGCCGCGTGACGGTGGCTGACGTCGTCAACCCGGAAACGCAGGAAACGCTGTACGAATCGGGCACGTTGCTCGACGAAGATGCAGTGGATGAAATCGAACGCCTGGGTATTGACGAAGTGCGCGTGCGCACGCCGTTGACCTGCGAAACGCGTTACGGCCTGTGCGCTTCGTGCTATGGCCGCGACCTGGGTCGTGGCTCGCGCGTGAACGTTGGCGAAGCGGTGGGTGTGATCGCTGCTCAGTCGATCGGCGAACCGGGCACGCAGCTGACCATGCGTACGTTCCACATCGGTGGTGCGGCATCGCGTGCGGCTATTGCTTCGTCGGTTGAAGCGAAGTCGAACGGCACGGTGCGTTTCACGGCAACCATGCGTTACGTCACGAATGCGAAGGGCGAGCAGATCGTCATCTCGCGTTCGGGCGAGGCGATCATTGCCGACGACCTCGGTCGTGAGCGCGAACGTCACAAAATCCCGTATGGCGCAACGTTGCTGCAACTGGACGGCGCGCAGATCAAGGCTGGTGCACAACTGGCTCAATGGGATCCGTTGACCCGTCCGATCATCACCGAGTGGGGCGGTACGGTGAAGTTCGAAAACGTCGAAGAAGGCGTGACGGTAGCGAAGCAGATCGACGATGTGACGGGGCTTTCAACGCTCGTCGTGATCGACGTGAAGCGTCGCGGTTCGCAAGCGGCAAAGAGCGTTCGTCCGCAAGTGAAGCTGCTCGATGCGCAAGGCGAAGAAGTCAAGATCCCGAACACCGAGCACTCGGTGCAGATCGGCTTCCAGGTCGGCGCACTGATCACCGTGAAGGATGGTCAGCAAGTGCAGGTGGGTGAAGTGCTGGCACGTATCCCGGTTGAAGCGCAGAAGACGCGTGACATTACCGGCGGTCTGCCGCGTGTGGCCGAACTGTTCGAAGCGCGCTCGCCGAAGGACGCCGGTATCTTGGCGGAAGTCACGGGTACGACGTCGTTTGGTAAGGACACGAAGGGCAAACAGCGTCTTGTTATTACCGACGTGGAAGGGGAACAGCATGAGTTCCTGATCACGAAGGAAAAGCAGGTGCTGGTGCACGATGGTCAGGTCGTCAACAAGGGCGAAATGATCGTCGATGGCCCGGCGGATCCGCACGACATCCTGCGTTTGCAGGGTATCGAAGCGCTGGCTCGCTACATCGTGGACGAAGTGCAGGACGTGTACCGTCTGCAGGGCGTGAAGATCAACGACAAGCACATTGAAGTGATCGTGCGTCAGATGTTGCGCCGTGTGCAGATCGTCGACAACGGCGATACGCGCTTCATCATGGGCGAACAGGTTGAGCGTTCGGACATGCTGGACGAGAACGACCGGATGGCCGCGGAAGACAAGATCCCCGCGACCTACGAGAACGTACTGCTGGGTATCACGAAGGCATCGCTCTCGACCGATTCGTTCATCTCGGCAGCTTCGTTCCAGGAAACGACGCGCGTGTTGACCGAAGCGGCCATCATGGGCAAGCGCGACGATTTGCGCGGTCTGAAGGAAAACGTGATCGTCGGCCGTTTGATTCCGGCTGGTACGGGTCTCGCGTTCCACAAGGCACGCAAGAGCCGCGAACTGTCGGATCGTCAACGCTTCGACCAGATTGCAGCGGAAGAATCGTTCGATTTCGGTACGCCCGAAACCGCACCTGCAGCACCTGCGGAACAGCAGCATCCGGCGGAGTAAGCTCTGGAGTCCGGGCCTTTTACAGGTTCGGGCTTCGGTAACTGATCTGCTAGTACGAGAAGCCGCCCGGTTCATACCGGGCGGCTTTTTTTGGTGCGCCGAGCATGCGCAACAGCTTGGGGGTGCAAGTCCCCTGTCCAACCTGATGGTGGTGAAGGACTA
>NZ_FCOK02000134.1 GCF_001544555.2 Caballeronia udeis
ACCGCAGCCGATACCTCGTTCAGGCATCACATCAAGATCAACTTGGCAAACCGGGCGGTGTCCATATAAGGGCGTGTACACGGTGTCGTACTTTCCATCCGATCCGCAGGATGAACGCACATTGCACATCGATAGATATAGTGGCCGGATTCTCTCTGACATCGCGTATCCGGATTACGGGCGCGTCGCTCAATGGATTTCGTATGGCACGTCGCTGCACATGGGGCGCTATTTCGGCGTGGCGAACCAGATTCTCGCGTCGCTGATCTCGCTCGGACTGGCGGCGATGTCGGTCAGTGGCTTCGTGATGTGGCGCAAACGCAAGCCGGGCAGGGCGCTCGGCGCGCCGTCGCGACCGGTTCTCGATCCACCGATGCGCGCGTGGGTCGGCGGCCTGACTGCGCTCGGTATCGTTTTCCCGATGATGGGTCTGACAATGCTGATTGTGTGGATATCGGACCGCTTGTTTTCCAGTCTCGGCAAAGTTGCCAGTACGCGATGAGATGATAAGTGAGCCAGCCGGCGGCCAGCGTGTCGCCGGCCGTCTGGTCAACGCATCGCAAACCTATCTTGAACCGAACTTCAACCGTGCAAGCTGTTCGGCTTCGTTCGCGAGCAGCGTGGCGGCGTCGCGAATGGCGACTTCCAGCGTGATTGGCCCGGGCGCGGGAGAAAAACATCCGCTGAAATGCTCGGACAAACGCGGCAGCGCAGCCGGGTCGATGGCGCCCGACAGCAACGACGCTTCCACGCCATGCGCACGAGCGTGCTGACATGCGATAAACGGCGCCTTGCCGTGCAGCGTCTGCACGTCCGAGCGTCCTTCACCTGTGATGAGCCAGTTCGCGCCCTCGAGCGCGGCATCGAGCCCCACTTCACGCGCGACCACCTCTGCGCCGGCCTCGAAACGCGCGCCGAGCATATGCAGCGCAAAACCCAGCCCGCCCGCCGCGCCCGCGCCGGGTTTATCTCGCCCGGCGCGTTGCAGCGCCGGTTCGAGCAGGTCGGCAAAATGGCCGAGCGCTGCATCGATTGTCGCGATCTGGTCGGGCGTCACGCCTTTTTGCGGCCCGAAAACAGCCGTAGCGCCGTGCTCGCCGGTGAGCGGATTGTTCACGTCGGACATACCCGTGAATTCGGCGTCGCGCACGCGCGGATCAAGCCCCGTCGCGTCAATGCGGGAGATCCGCGCAAGTTGCGACGGGACCGGGTCGAGCGCCTTGCCGTCTGCATCGAAGAGTTTCAGGCCCAGGCCCACCAGAAGCCCTGCGCCGCCGTCATTCGTGCTGCTTCCGCCCAGCGCCACATAGAATTTGCGCACACCGAGATCGAGCAGCGTGCGGATCGCTTCGCCCATGCCGAGCGTGCTGCGCTCGGCGACCGCCACGGCCATGCCGTCAGGGTCCGTGATTCCCACGACTTCAGCCGTTTCGACGATCGCGCTGCCGTCCGCCAGCAAACCCGTCGCGGCGTCGCGTCGTTCGGACGCCGCGCCACGCACGTTGATCAGGCGCCGCTCGCCGCCCGCCGCGAGCATGGCGTCGAGCGTGCCTTCGCCGCCGTCGGCCATCGGCACGATGCGGATGACGGCGTCGCTGCGCGCCCGCCGGATACCGCTCGCAATTGCGTCCGCGACCTGTTCCGCGCTGAGCGAACCCTTGAAGGAATCCGGGGCGATGACTACAACGGGGGAAGGAGGCGACGAAGAAAAACCGGCAGGCTGGGTATTCGGCATGATGTCTCGAGTTATGAATTCGCTTGAAATCTAGCGACACGGCCCGAATTAATCAAACCTTATGCATGTACGGCATGCGTTCGATGCGCGCAGGCAATGCAACGGCTGCGCAGCGGGCTGCCCGCCGGAGCGGGAGAGGCGCTGCGCTCAGGGCGGCATCGGGTTGGTATGGAGTTGGCATCGAATGAGCTTCAGGGCAGCGTCAAGGTGGCATTACGGCGGCCCGGGGCCACGAAACACGCACCAAAACCGCGAAAATGGGCCGAATTTAGCGGTATTTGACAGCCGCGACTCTCATCCGCCACGACCCTTGCAAATAGTTTGGTAAAATGTTTGGCTCTGTTGACTCAAACCGGCGCGGACGGCTTCCTGTCACGGCTTGACTGGGCTCCGCCAATGAGCACCGGCCAGGCTGCTTGCAGTGTTCAGGAACCGCGAGACGCCGTGCGCCTATCGCGGCGCGAGATCGAAGCAGAACTGACCAGACACACGAACCCGAATACTCGATTTACTCTAGGACGATAGAAGCCATGGCTAACGTTGTTGAAAACCTCGGCAAGCTGGAACGCCGTGTGACGATTTCCCTGCCGAAAGATACGGTGCAAAAGGAAGTGGACTCGCGTATCCGTCAGCTGGCGAAAAACGTGCGCATGCCGGGTTTCCGCCCTGGCAAGGTGCCGCTCAAGATGGTGACGCAGCAGTACCAGGGCCAGGTTGAAGCCGAAGTGCTGAGCGACAAGGTCGGCAAGGAATTCTTCGACGTCACGCGCACCGAAAACCTGCGTGTGGCAGGCCAGCCGAGCTTCGCGCCCAAGGGCGGCGAAGTAGCGGACGAAGCGAGCGATTACGCGTTCGACGCAACCTTCGAGGTATACCCCGAAGTCAAGATTGGCGACGTGGCAACGGCTGAAATCGAACGGACGGTCACGACCATCTCGGAAGCAGAAATCGATCGCACGCTGGAAATCCTGCGCAAGCAGCGCGTGCATTACCACGCACGCGGCGAAGGCGGCGAGCACGGTGACGGCGGCGCGGATACGGCGGCGAAAGACGGTGACCGCGTGACCATGGACTTCGTCGGCAAGCTCGACGGCGTGCTGTTCGAAGGCGGCAGCGCTGAAGACTTCACATTCGTGCTGGGTGAAGGCCGCATGTTGCCGGAATTCGAAACGGCGGCGCTCGGCCTGAAGGTCGGCGAGTCGAAGGAATTCGACCTCAAGTTCCCGGACGACTACCACGGCAAGGACGTAGCCGGCAAAACGGCGCAGTTCACCATCACGATGAAGAAGATCGAATGGGCGCACCTGCCGGAAATCGATACCGATTTCGCGAAATCGCTGGGTGTGGAAGACGGCGACACGGCCAAGATGCGCGGCGAGATCAAGGACAACCTGGAGCGTGAAGCCAAGCGCCGCACGCAGCAGATCGTGAAGAACCAGGTCATGGACGCCTTGCTGAAGATCTCCGAACTCGACGTGCCGAAGGCCCTGATCGAGCAGGATCAGCAACGTCTGGTGGAAATGGCGCGTCAGGATCTGCAACAACGCGGTGTGCCGAACGCAGCGGACGCGCCCATTCCCGCAGAAATGTTCGCAGAACAAGCTGAGCGCCGCGTCAAGCTGGGCCTGGTTCTGGCCGAACTGGTCAAGGCTAATGACCTGCAGGCGAAGCCGGAACAGATCCGCGCGGAAGTGGACGAATTCGCGAAAAGCTACGAGGACCCGAAGGAAGTCGTCCGCTGGTATTATTCGAATCAGCAGCGCCTCGCCGAAATGGAAGCGTACGTTGTGGAAAGCAACGTCGTGGACTTCGTGCTCGGCAAGGCCCGAGTGAGCGACAAGGAAGTAAGCTTCGAAGAATTGGCCAGCGCGACGGCGCAAGCGTAAGCAGCGTCGACAAGGCGTGCAGGGCCGTCGAGGTGACGGGCCGGCACGCCTTTTTTGCATTTCGGTTGTGTCGCCGGTTCTGGTTGCCAAGTTGTGCCGTTTTTCGGATGTTCCTTTGTCGTTCAGTATCCCTATTCCCAACAAGGAAATTGCATGACCTTCCGCGCTCAATTACTGGAAACGCTCGCGTCGAACGCTCCGCATGATTTCGAAACCAAGGCGCTCGGTCTGGTGCCCATGGTGGTGGAAACGAGCGGTCGCGGCGAACGTGCCTATGACATCTATTCGCGCTTGCTGAAAGAGCGCCTGGTGTTCCTGGTTGGCGAAGTGAACGACCAGACGGCCAATCTGGTGGTTGCGCAGTTGCTGTTTCTCGAAAGCGAAAACCCCGACAAGGACATCAGCCTGTACATCAACAGCCCGGGGGGCTCGGTGTCGGCTGGCATGGCGATTTACGACACCATGCAGTTCGTGAAGCCGGATGTCGCCACGCTGTGCATGGGACTGGCTGCGAGCATGGGCGCGTTCCTGCTGGCAGCGGGCGCCAAGGGCAAGCGCGTAGCGCTGCCCAACTCGCGCGTGATGATTCACCAGCCGCTTGGCGGCGCGCGCGGGCAAGCGTCGGACATCGAAATTCAGGCACGGGAAATCCTGTACCTGAAGGAGCGTCTGAACCAGCTGCTGTCGCACCATACGGGTCAGCCGGTGGAACGTCTCGCACGCGACACCGACCGCGACAATTTCATGTCCGGCGATGACGCGCAGGCGTACGGCATTGTCGATCAGGTTCTTCACAAGCGTCCCTGACCGGGCGCTGCGCCGGTCGTTGGGGAATAACGGGCCGGCCGTTCCGTTTTGTCCATACGGACGTTGCGGTTTTGGACCAGGCGGCCAACGGCGGCGCGGAGAATCCGAGCCGCACGCCAGGCTGGAGCCAACGCGGAAAACGGCGTCAAAGCACACGCCACACACGCTTTCAACCTGCGTACATGCCATTTCTGCGTAGGTGAATTGAGCGGCGTATTATGTAATCGAGTGTCCGGAGGCTCGCACATCCATGGCGGACAAAAAAGGTTCTAACAGCGAAAAGCTGTTGTATTGCTCGTTCTGCGGCAAGAGCCAGCACGAGGTCAAGAAGCTGATAGCAGGTCCTTCTGTGTTCATCTGTGATGAATGCATCGACTTGTGCAATGAAATCATCCGCGACGAAGCTGCCGGCGCGGCGGAAGAGGCTGGCCTGACGAAGTCGGATCTGCCGAGCCCGCAGGAGATCAGCGAGATCCTGAACCAGTACGTGATTGGTCAGGAACGCGCAAAGCGGATTCTTGCAGTGGCGGTGTATAACCACTACAAGCGCCTCAAGCATCTCGAGAAGAAAGACGATATCGAGTTGTCGAAGAGCAACATCCTGCTGATCGGACCCACGGGTTCGGGCAAGACCTTGCTTGCACAAACGCTCGCGCGCATGTTGAACGTCCCGTTCGTGATTGCAGACGCAACCACGCTGACGGAGGCCGGCTATGTGGGCGAGGACGTTGAAAACATTATTCAGAAGCTGCTGCAAAACTGTAACTACGAAGTCGACAAGGCCCAGCGCGGCATTGTCTACATCGACGAAATCGACAAGATCAGCCGCAAGTCGGATAACCCGTCCATCACGCGCGACGTGTCGGGCGAGGGCGTCCAGCAAGCGCTGCTGAAGCTGGTCGAAGGCACGATGGCTTCAGTGCCCCCGCAAGGCGGCCGCAAGCACCCGAACCAGGACTTCATCCAGGTCGACACCACCAATATCCTGTTCATTTGCGGCGGCGCGTTCGATGGCCTCGAGAAGGTCATCATCGACCGGACGGAAAAGACGGGTATTGGTTTTGGCGCAAGCGTGAAGAGTAAAGTTGATCGCGACGCGGGCGAAGTGCTGCGCGAAGTGGAACCGGAAGATTTGATCAAGTTTGGCCTGATCCCCGAGCTGATCGGCCGTCTGCCCGTGGTGGCGACGCTCGGCAAGCTGGATGAAGACGCACTGATCAAGATCCTGACCGAGCCGAAGAATGCGCTGGTGAAGCAGTATCACAAGCTGTTCAATATGGAACGCGTGGACCTGGAGATTCGTCCGGGCGCGTTGAAGGCCATTGC
This sequence comes from Caballeronia udeis, assembly GCF_001544555.2. GTDB lineage: Bacteria > Pseudomonadota > Gammaproteobacteria > Burkholderiales > Burkholderiaceae > Caballeronia > Caballeronia udeis. Next base: position 5,755 of record NZ_FCOK02000134.1, read on the forward strand.
GTTGAAGGCTATCCGCCGCAAGACGGGTGCGCGTGGTCTGCGGTCCATTCTGGAGCAGGCGTTGCTGGACGTGATGTACGAGTTGCCCGCAATGAAAGGTGTGAGCAAGGTCATCGTGGACGACAACACAATTGATGGCGATGGCAAGCCGCTCTTGATCTACGAAGACACGCCGAAGGTAGCAGGTTCTAACTGAGTTGGGCTGTGTGTCGGCGAAAAGCCGTTCATGGCAACGTGAACGGCTTTTTGTTTATTTTTCGGATATCTTGTGGACGTTACTGACACGTTACTGAGGCGAATTTTTTCGATTCATTGATCTTTTCCCACACGCTTAAGGCTTGCAATCCATTTTGACGGCCTTATTTACGACTGAACTGATTCCACTACTGGGGAAATGAAAATGTCAGGAACCCAACTCCTCCCGCAGGAACGTATTACTCTCCCGCTGCTTCCGCTGCGTGACGTAGTCGTTTTCCCGCACATGGTGATTCCGCTTTTTGTCGGACGACCCAAATCGATCAAGGCACTCGAAGCCGCGATGGAAGGTGGCAAGCACATCATGCTTGTCGCCCAGAAGACCGCTGCGAAAGACGAGCCGACCGAAAAAGACATGTACGAAGTGGGATGTATCGCAAACATCCTGCAAATGCTGAAGCTGCCGGACGGCACCGTGAAGGTGCTGGTCGAAGGCTTGCAGCGTGCCAAGACGCTCACGATCGAAGAACAGGAAACACAGTTTTCCTGCGACGTGATGCCGCTCGAACCCGACCATGCCGACAGCGCTGAAACTGAAGCGCTGCGCCGCGCGATCGTGTCGCAGTTCGATCAGTACGTGAAACTCAACAAGAAGATCCCTCCCGAGATCCTGACGTCGCTGTCGGGTATTGACGAAGCGGGTCGCCTGGCTGACACCATCGCCGCGCATTTGCCGCTGAAGCTCGACCAGAAGCAACACATCCTCGAGATGTTCCCGGTCGTGGAACGCCTTGAGCATCTGCTTGCCCAGCTCGAAGCCGAGATCGACATTCTTCAGGTCGAAAAGCGTATCCGCGGACGCGTGAAGCGTCAGATGGAAAAGAGCCAGCGCGAGTACTACCTGAACGAACAGGTCAAGGCGATCCAGAAGGAACTGGGCGAAGGCGAGGAAGGTGCGGATCTCGAGGAACTCGAGAAGCGCATCACCAACGCGCGCATGCCTAAGGAAGCCAAGAAGAAGGCGGATGCCGAGCTCAAGAAGCTCAAGCTGATGTCGCCGATGTCGGCTGAAGCCACCGTTGTGCGCAACTACATCGACACGCTGATCGGCTTGCCGTGGCGCAAGAAGAGCAAGGTCAACAATGACCTCTCGAATGCGGAACGCGTGCTCGACGAAGATCACTTTGGCCTCGAGAAGGTCAAGGAACGGATCCTCGAGTATCTTGCGGTCCAACAACGCGTTGAAAAGGTCAAGGCGCCTATCCTGTGCCTCGTCGGGCCTCCGGGCGTCGGCAAGACCTCGCTGGGCCAGTCGATCGCCCGCGCAACGAACCGCAAGTTCGTACGCATGGCGCTTGGCGGCGTGCATGACGAGTCCGAGATTCGCGGTCACCGTCGCACGTATATCGGGTCGATGCCCGGCAAGATCCTGCAAAGCCTGGCGAAAGTCGGCGTGCGCAATCCGCTTTTCCTGCTCGACGAAGTCGACAAGATGGGCATGGATTTCCGCGGCGACCCGGCGTCTGCGCTGCTCGAAGTGCTCGATCCGGAACAGAACCATACGTTTGCTGATCACTACATCGAAGTGGACTTCGACTTGTCGGACGTGATGTTCGTGGCGACGTCGAACTCGCTGAACATTCCGCCGCCGTTGCTCGACCGGATGGAAGTGATTCGTCTCTCGGGTTACACCGAGGACGAGAAGGTCAACATCGCGCAGAAGTACCTGTTGCCGAAGCAGACCCGCAACAACGGCCTGAAGGCTGGCGAGATGGATCTGACGGAAGAAGCGATCCGCGACATCATTCGTTACTACACGCGTGAAGCCGGCGTTCGTTCGCTTGAGCGAGAAATGTCGAAGATCTGCCGCAAGGTCGTGAAGATGCTTCTGCTGAAGAAGGCAGAAGGCGCGGTCAAGGTCGATGGCAGCAATCTCGACACGTTCCTCGGCGTGCGCAAGACCGACTTTGGTCTGGCAGCGAAGGAGAACCAGGTCGGCCAGGTGACGGGTCTCGCGTGGACGGAGGTGGGTGGCGATCTGCTGACCATCGAAGCCGCGGTGATGCCGGGTAAGGGCAACATCATCCGCACGGGTTCGCTCGGCGACGTGATGAAGGAGTCGGTCGAGGCAGCACGTTCAGTGGTGCGTTCGCGTTCGCGTCGTCTGGGTGTGTCGGATGAGGCGTTCGAGAAGAAGGACATCCACATTCACGTGCCCGAAGGCGCAACGCCGAAGGACGGTCCGTCCGCCGGTATCGCGATGACGACAGCGCTGGTGTCCGTGCTCACCGGTATTCCGGTTCGTGCCGACGTGGCCATGACTGGCGAAATTACGTTGCGCGGCGAAGTGTTGCCTATCGGCGGATTGAAGGAGAAGTTGCTGGCGGCGCATCGCGGCGGCATCAAGCTCGTGCTGATCCCTGAAGAAAACACGAAGGATCTGGCCGAGATTCCGGACAACGTGAAGAACGCGATCGAAATCGTTCCGGTTCGCTGGATCGACAAGGTCCTCGAGCTTGCGCTCGAACGTGTTCCCGCTGCCTTGCCGGAAGAAGAAGCCAAGCCGGCAACGCCTGCTGTTGCGGAAAAGAAGGACGCGCCGGCAGCTGGTGAGTTCGTGAAGCATTAAACGCCCGTCGAGGCGCGGCCGGAAGCGGTTGCACCAGAGTCGAGCGAACCTAAAAACCCGCGTGGTCAGTGTGAACTGACCACGCGGGTTTTTTATTGGCGCGTCCATCACGCGATTTAATGCCTCAGAGACCCTCTAATCAGGCTCAATCCCGGTTGACACCTGTGTTTCGGCTACTTCTAATGACCGCCGCACCAGGGGCTTCCGAGGCTCGTGCTCAAGCGGCCTGTCGTGAACCTACTCTTGCAGTATCGCCCATCCACAAACCATCATTCGGGGGATCACAATGAACAAGACTGACCTGATCGACCATATTGCGCAGCAAGCAGACATCTCCAAAGCGGCGGCTGGTCGCGCGCTCGAAGCCGTGATCGGCGGGGTCAAGACGACCCTGAAGAAGGGCGGCTCGGTGACGCTGGTCGGCTTCGGCACCTTTGCCGTGGGCAAGCGGACGGCGCGTATCGGCCGTAACCCCCGCACCGGCGATGAAATCAAGATCAAAGCCGCGAAAGTTCCGAAGTTTCGCCCTGGCAAAGCGCTGAAAGATGCGCTAAACTAGCGGACTCGCTGGATACGGAACGGTTTGAAACAGTTTCGAGTCTGGCGGACCGGATCGCACACTTCGCAACATGGTGATGATCGCTTGAGGAAATCGCAGCAAAAGATTCGCGAAGCGGGTGATTAGCTCAGTTGGTAGAGCGGCGCCCTTACAAGGCGTAGGTCGGCGGTTCGAGCCCGTCATCACCCACCAGACCGTTTCGCAAGCAGCGTCCAGAGCAGTCTGAAGAAGTACAGAGAAGTATCCGCAAACCCGCATGGCTATTGGCTCTGCGGGTTTTTTATTGCCTGCGAATTGTCTTGGGACGTCTTGGGACCGTCCAGTATGTTCCAGCTAGATCCGAACTTTGAGCGTTGTATTTTTCGTTGTATTTTCGTATTCACGAGAGTCCGCGAATGGGTATACGACGATGTCGAAGACCGTACTTCATCAGCTCACCCTCCTAGAGATTGTGAACGCCAAGGCTGCCACGAGACCTTACACGCTCGTCAACGGAGGGCGGCTTTACGTATTGGTTAAGCCCGACGGCACCAAGCTTTGGCGGTGGAATTACGACTTCGCCGGCAAAACCAAAACCATGGCACTCGGTCGATGGCCTGAGGTCAGTGAGAAGGAGGCGAGGGCCGCACACGCCGCCGGGCGGCAGTTGCTACGGCTGGGCGTTGACCCCATGGAACGGCGGCGGCAGACAAAAGCCCAGGCGCGATTCAATGTCAACTCGACATTCGAATCGGTCGCGAAGACATGGATCAGGGAACAAAAGGCGCATTGGTCCGTGAATTATCTCGACAAGATCGAGCGGAGACTTGTCAAGAATGTCTATCCTTGGCTGGGTAGCCGACCGATGTCCGTGCTGCTTTGCAGTTAACTCCGCTAGTGTTTCAGCGTCCAGGCCAGATAAGGCGGGCGGCATGGGAGTAATTCGATCTGAAGGGCGGCCTATGGGTGTGCCCCGCAACCATGATGAAGGGCAAACTTGAACGCAAACGAAGTGGGCCCCCTCATCTGGTGCCACTGTCGCGGCAGGCCGTTTCGATACTGAGGGAGCTGTATTTCTTGACGGGACCGACCGGCTATGTTTTCCCAAGCCGGAAGGCGGGTGTTCCTATTTCAGATGGCACCATCAATGCTGCTCTCCGTACGCTGGGTTATTCAGAGCAGGAAATGACGGGTCACGGTTTTCGTGCGACGGCCCGTACATTAGTTCGTGAGCGGCTCGGTTGCGACAAGGAGATCGTGGAACGCCATCTGGCCCATGGCAGCGACGAGGAGTGGGGAAATGCCTACGATAGAGCGCAATTTATCGAGCAACGTACCAAGATGGCGCAGGAATGGGCCGACTATCTTGATCGCCTTGCAATAGGGCTGGTGGACGGTGCTTCGATCGATGCGGCGAGGCGGGCCCCATCGCTTGTTGCCACAATAAGCGACGAAGGTACATCGGAGTCGATCTCGATCTGATTAACTCGGCGCTTCGCGGCTTGGATATAAGCGCATTGAACCGATTGGATGCGACTCTCGCGGAGCGTTCTCGCTGTTCAATGAACAGATGACATCCCGACACAAATGAACACCAAATCTCTCACGGCGAGCACGATGTAGTCTTGGGGCAACTTCGCGAATACCTGCCAGCGCATCAATGGGCAATGCCCATGTGATCCGATTCAACTGATATAGTCTAAATAGGATTACGAAATATCGGTGTTCAGTTATCGCGAACGAGCTGGTACCGTCGCGGGTAATCCGCTGCTCGTCGCACCGTGCCGGTTCCTGGCGACCATGCAGATCGGGTTGGCCAGGGAGATACAGGGCAAACGCTTCGAAGCCTGGCGCAAGACTGCCGGGCGCCTGTCGGAGGAACGTCAACGAATTGTCGACGCAATAAGAGCCGGCGACGTTGACGGCGCGCGTGCCGCTGCCCGCGCGTTTCACGAGCGCTCATTCAAGGTGATCACCGCGTTGCCGAACGCCGCTGGGCCACTCATTTCCGATCCGGCGATCTCGACGCTCTTTACATCGCTACTGCAAGACTGGGCGAACCCTGCATAACTGCTTCGCGGATGCGACAAGCCTGAATTGATGCGAAATTCGCGCAACTGCACTAGGCGGGTAATGGAAACTGACAACGCAGCGTGAAGCAAATGCATCACGCTGCATTCACGCCGGATCCTGATAGCCAGACTGCATCAAGTTGATGCAGTCCTTCTTTCCGTTCTCATACCCGCAGATCGTCATTTTCAATCAATAAGGTATCCACATTTATAAGAAGAATCTCGGCCGAGCCGGTTATTTGCACCAGAACAAAAATTTTCACCATAAAGATAGTCGATACCAGACAACAACGAGAACGTAGCCGCCAAGTCTCGTCAGCTGCTACCTGTCCCCCCGACAGGGCAGTGGAAATGAACACCTGGTTCTGGCATTGTTTTACCCATCTACGACTGAACGATTGCTCAGCTTGGGAGAACCGGTCATATGGCATATCTCGATGTCATGGACGCAAAAACAGCGTTCATCAGCCCCGAAAATGCGCGCGACAAGGGAACGGAACTTCAGGAAGCCTATGTTGGCGCGAGTCCGTTTCCCCATACCGTTATAGACAACTTCCTGCCGGATGAACTGGCTCAGCGAATTCTTGATAGCTTTGCATCCAGTGAGGGCGGCGATGACCTTAATCAGAGTTATGAGCGCGCCCAAGAGCGGTTCAAGACCAGCTATCACCCCGACACTCTCGACCCCGAGCTTCGGGCTATTTTCTATGCGTTTAATTCTCGCCCCTTCCTGAAGGTGGTTGAAAATCTCACAGGCGTCAAGGGACTGATTCCTGATCCATATTTCTTTGGCGGTGGTCTCCATGAGATCAATCAGGGTGGTCATCTGTCCATGCATGCCGACTTCAATCACCACAAGCCCCTCAACATCGAAAGACGCATCAACCTTTTGATCTATCTCAACAAGGACTGGAAGGACGAGTACGGTGGCCAGCTGGAATTGTGGGATGCCGCAATGACGAAAAAATACCACTCGATTGTTCCGATCTTCAACAGGTGCGTGATCTTCAACACGACGTCGAACAGTATGCACGGCAACCCGCATCCGGTCAGTCATCCAGATAAGGTTTCTCGGAAGTCGGTAGCCCTGTATTACTACACGGCTACCTGGGACGGGTCGAAAAGGTCGCACACGACGCAGTTCAAGGTCCGCCCCGGCAGTGGCGACCAGCAGGATTGGACCATCAAGCTTCGTGAGTTGAAGGATGATCTGGTCCCCCCAATTGTGAACCGCAAGATGGGTAATCTCATGCGTCGACTAAAAAGGGCGCAATAGTCCTTCCAACGTTAGCCCGTACTTTTCCCCATCAATTAGCCGAAACCTCCGCTAGCATTGGGTTTCGGCTATTTTTAGGGTTTAGGTGTAGCC
>NZ_FCOK02000135.1 GCF_001544555.2 Caballeronia udeis
TTTCCATGATGAACCTCCACACGTCTGGTTGAGTGCGTCAGTTTCCCTCGAAGGGAGGCGTCGGGTCCATCTCAGTAGAATCTAGCGGTAGCCGCGCGCCTAGCCTTTTGCAGCAGGGCCCGGGGCCCCATGGATTTCGCGCATTTGAAGAATATGTAAATCGTTGATTGATAATGAGTTTCAGGATAAATCGCCAGAAATTGCAAGGAAAAAACGATTACTCTGAGTTGTGGGCGAGGCTTGTGGTAGCGAGCGCTGATCGAGTCGCTAGACGATCGGGGCCGGATGTTCAGAAGCGTCGTCAAATGGGCTAATCTGACGGATATGAGCGCCTAACCTTTCTGATCCTCCGCCATGCAACTCGACATTTTCGCCGATAGCCGTGACGTCATGCTTCGTAACGATGTACTGGACGCGCTGCAGCGGCGTCACGCGGCGGCGGCTCGACAGGCGTGGCAAAGGATGGCCGATGAATATCCTGGGGACGACACCCTCATTGCGCTCACCATGCTGGTCGGCGAGCTTGAGGGCGCCGCGACCGCATATTTCACGGATCATCAAGCGCTTGACGCAGCGCGTCGGGCTTTGAGCGAAGACGTCGAGCCTGCTGCAGTACGGTTGTTTGGCGAATCAGCCGCGCGCGCATGGCTGATACCGTGCTGGCGCGCACTGGCTCAGCGCGGGACGCCGCTTACCTTTCGCGCGGACGACAGTGACAATCACGCGGCTCCCCTATGGCTGCGCGCCGGCGACTGGGCGGCGGCCACCGAAGCCATCGAGCAAATTGAGTCCTGGCGACGCATTCCAACCCCATTGATGTGGATGGCGCACGCGCGCTATTGCTCGGATGGGCTGGGAGCGGCCTGGCCGTTGCTGACGGAACTGGCCTGGCTGTCGCCTGGCCGCTTCGCGTCTCTTGTTGCTGAGCTCCGTGATCCCCCACTGGACGCGTTAGTCAGGAAATTCGACGCGCAGTTCGAAGGCGCAGGCCAGACCGCTGATCTTGCGTGGTTCCCCGCATGGGTACTCGTCGAAAAAGCAGCCTTGGCGTCGCGGATTCGCGAAGCACAACCGTCGCGCCACACGTCTCCAGAACGGGCAACGCGGTTGCTATTGCAGATCCTTGACCTCGAGCGGCGGGGTAGCCAGCATGACTTGGTCGATCGACGCAAGGCTCTGCGTGACCTGCATGTCGGACTGTACGCCGCCTATCTGAAAACGCGCTGACAGCGGTTGCCGAACCGCGCCTACCGAATCGCGTCAGCTGAAGGCGTAAATGACTCGTCGCAACGCTTCAGAGTGCAAGAGATCGCACGCGTCACGCTCAAGGTCGAGCAGGCGATCGCCGCCCACTGTCAAGGACGCGTGACAGCACTCCTGTCCCTGGACCGACTCGGCGAAGGCTTGTCTGCGTTCGAGCGCGACTCACTTCGCACCCGCGACGTACAAAACCGCCCCTCGCCTGAACTTGTCTCACGACAAGATGATTTGGTCTGCTAATTATTATTATCAGATAAGGTTTTAATGCATAAAATAACGGGTATCGGCCATCGCGTCTGTCCGGTGCTCGTAATCATCTGCTTTAAGAGCGCTTCCCAGAGCGCGTCGACCAACAGAGGAGGGCGGTATCGCCAATCAAGTCCAGCAGCTCGCGCTGCCCCCGCCGCGCACGTACACGCGCACTGATTTCGCGGCGTTGCGCGCCTTCGTGCAGCGCATCGACGCAGGCGTCATCGCCCGGCGTTACTACGATCCGGACACGACCCCGCACGCGGCGACGCCGGAGACGCTCGCGCGTTATCTGCGCACCATGCTCGATGACCTGGTGCAGCTCGCGTTGCGCAACGGCTCCGCCGCGCTCGCGTCGCACCTGAAAGCGTCGATCAAGCAGCACGGCAGCGCGAAGCTGACGGCGGTGACGTTGCGCATGGTCGAGCAGGCGTCGACCCTGGCGGCCGCCGCCCCGTCGCTCGATCACCAGGTGGGACTGTGGTTCCGGCCGCTGGTAACCAAACGACTGGTCGGGGAGGGGATCGACACCCTCGGGCAGCTGGTCGATTTCTGCAATTCGCACGGCGGCAGTTGGTGGCGCTCGATGCCGCGCATCGGTCCGCAGCGTGCGCGCGTGCTCGTTGCATGGCTGCGCCGACAAGAGAGCGATCTGGGCAAGCGCATCGAGGCGGATGTCGATGCCGCACCGCTGGTGCCGGCCGTGGGTCTGGGTAATGTAGTGGTGATCGGGGGCTCGATTGACGCACCGCAGTTGGCCCCGTTCGAGCGGCTCGCGATTCCGACGGCGCTCTCCGGGGAACAGGGCACCAACCGCGGCCGGGACTTTGCGTTCATTCGGGCGGAACACGATCCGGCGGCGGTGCACGCGTATCTGAATCGCTATCGCGACCGGCCCCCGACCTTGCGCGTCTACACCCGGGAGCTCGAGCGACTGGTGTTGTGGCTCGTGATCGTGCGGGGTGTCGCGCTCTCGTCGATGACGGTGGAAGACTGCGAGGCGTACAAGGATTTCCTGAAGGCGCCGCTCGCGAGTTTTGTGGGACCGAAACGCCCGCGCGCGAGAGTGGTCGTTGGCGGCCGTTCAGCCCCGAGGGACTATCGCCCGACAGCCAGGCGTACGCGGTGCGCGCAATTCGCGCGGCGTTCGCGTGGCTCACGACCGTCCGGTACCTCGCCGGCAACCCGTGGAGCGCGGTGACGGATCCGGCGACGATCACGCGCGAGGTCGAGGTGCAAGTCGAGCGGGCGCTATCCGCCGATCTCTGGGCGCAGGTGCGTGCGGAGCTGGATGCCCGCTGTGAGGGCGGGGACCTGGGTGGCTTGACACCCACCGAGGAAGAAGCGCGCCAGTGGCGCACTGCGCGGGCGGCGATTTTATTGATGGGCGACTCGGGGGTGCGGCGCGACGAAGCGGCCCACGCCCGTCGAGAAAACTTGAGCGCGGCCGTCGTGACGTCGGGCGGCCCTGCCAAACCTTCCGCCAAGGGGTTGATCAGGTCGTCCCCGAAAGCCGCGGCAAGCGAGGTGGCAAGTGAGGTGGCACGCACACAAACAAGCGCGGCGGTTTGGGCCTTGACCATCGTCGGCAAACGCCGCAAGCAGCGCACGGTCCCGGTGAGCGCAGCCGCAGTTGCCGCCTTGCGTGCACACTGGGCCGATCGGGAAAAAGACTTCGATGTGCCGGCGCTCGCGGCTCCGTTGATCGCGCCGATCGTGATCAACGGCACTGAGGCGTCGCTGGCCAAGCATGATGGCGGCACGGACGGAAACAGTGAGGCACCGTATTCCGCCGACGCGCTCGCGCGCCTGGTGCGCGAAGCTGTCCGACGCATCGCCGGTGATCTGCTGCGCGAGGGTGCGCTGTCCTACGATGCGCACGCGAAATTACTCGCGACCTCGGCGCACGCGTTCCGACATACCTTTGGTACTAGGGCAGTTGCCCGGGACATGCCTATCGACGTGGCTCAGCGCATCCTCGGTCACGCCTCGTTGCAGACCACGTCGATCTACGTGCACGCCGAACGCCAGCGCATGCTTGATGCCGCGGCGCAATATTATTCAGAAGACGGCGGCTAGTCGTCGTTGGAAAACTCCAACTGAGGAGCAGGCGGCTGGCGCCGCCATACCAGATCTGTCTCGCGCTAGCGAGGCATGTCCGGTGCGGTATCCTCCGGGCTGGCACGCATACAGGCTGTCAGTTAGCTTAAATGGAGAGTACAAACATGAACAAGCAGGAACTCATCGATGCAGTGGCAAGCGAAGTGGGCATCGCGAAATCCGCCGCAGCAGAAACGATCGGCGCATTTTTGGCGACGGTGACGAACGCGGTGGTCAAGGGCGACCCGGTTCAACTGATCGGATTCGGGTCGTTCAGCACGGGCGCGCGTGCGGCCCGCGCGGGTCGCAACCCGAAGACCGGCGAAGCACTCCAGATCGCAGCGTCAAAGACCGTCAAGTTTACGGCCGGTAAAGCGTTCAAGGACGCAGTGAACCAGTAGGGCGTTGAACGCGGTGTCCGCCTGTCCGCCTGCGCGGGTCGCAGGCGGTGGCAATGAGTTCGGCTTGATGCCTGCGGGCGCACGCTAGAACAATTGATCCTCGAGCAGTTTGAGGTTTTTCCACTTCACCGCGCTGCGTCGCTCAACACCATCGGCGTGCAGCGAGCGGATCATGGCGCGCTCGCCGCGCGCGTCTCCCGACACCTCGGCGACTCGATTGTCATAGCGGACCAGTGCACCGCGCTTGGGACGCGCCTTTTGCTATGGCTCGGTCGATTTCAAATCCGACCAAGTGGCGTGAAACTTTTACTGGAAACGCAGCAAAAGGGAAGGCCCATCGATGGGCCTTCGAAGGGGATATAAGGGGGGTATCGAAACGGTGCAGGGGCGTACTGATTTGGTAACGGGTGGGCACGGCGCCTGCTCATACCTTATTCCGTCCTTACCAAGAGCGAAACTATGAAAAAGATCGCCATGGCCATCGTAGTCGCTGTCACGGCATTCTCCGCCGCAGCCCCTGCATTCGCCTATTACCATCACGATCGCTATTACCATCATTGTCATCGAGTCTGGCATCACCATCACTGGGAGCGGGTCTGCCGATGAACGCCCGAATTTTTCGGGCGATCTCATCGCAAAAGGGAACGAACTCCCTCAAAAAATGCTCCGAAGGGCATCAGCTTACAAGTTATCCGGGGCCGACGGAGAAAACCGCTCGGTCGCGTTCTGTTATATCCAGGCGTGCCACGACCTCGAGGCGATGCGCGCCTACGTGAACAAATATCGCGATCAGCCGAAAACCGCGCGGTCGTACGCGAAGGAAGTCGAACGATTTTTATTGTGGTCGGTGGTGGTGCGCGGCAAGGCTGAAAAGTGAATGCATTCATGGGAAAGGAGACACGCCGTTAGTCCGATTTCGGGCGGACCAGTGGCGACGCGCTTGTGCCAGCCAGAAATTGGCGGAGTTGTTTTTCGGCTTCCACCACCCGGTGCATCGGTGCCTCGCTCACTTGCCGGTCGTGCAGCGCAAGCAAGCGTCCGATCACGGGCGCATCTTGCTCGCTGATGATCCACTGGGCGCTTTTCGCCGCGACGGAGAGGGCGTTTTCGGGCACAGCTTCATCATGCCCGAAGCCCTGAGCGGCACCTCCCAAAGACTTATGTGCTGAGGGCAGAAGGCCATGTACACCGAGGCGCGGAACGCACCAGCGCGCTAGTCTGACGCCGACTGCTAAGCCGCTTGGACAAACGGCGGCCTGCGTGTGCCGCATCGTCGCGTCCGAGCACGTGCCTACGACGTCTAGCGTCGACGCTGCGGGCATTACGGACGATACCGCCGCATAAAAGACTGACATCCTCGCGTATTTGCAACTGCGTTGGGGCAGGTCAGAGTTCAAGCGCCGCGAGTGACATCTGCTTGTACCCCCGGGGTCGCTGGACGACAACCACGAGCCAGCAATGGTAAAGCGAATTCGATCCTGATCGCACGACACCGGTCGTAGCAATTCTTCAGCGTCGGAGACGTGGGACTGTTACTCGCCGAAGGCAAGTCTTTGCTCAATTGTGTGCAGCAGGAGTTCGTTGTCGAGCAGATCGAACGCCTTCCAGAGTTGTTTCCGTAGGGATTGCCGCTTTCATAAAACTCTGCGGCTCAAACTTGGGATATTTGTTTGCGATCTCCTTCGCCATTCGCTGAGCCTCTCTCTCATCCCTCGCCGTGACAGTGATATTCGTTCCATACTCACCGGGTTCAGCGCTGAATGTTGGGTGCTCGACCGTCATGCTGCCATCTGGCAGGAGCCAGTAGCGCTTCCCGTCGACCGTCTGAATCTTGATACTAGGCGGCTCTCCGCGACCACGTTTTACGCCATGCATCATCGCGACGTTTGAAAACTGACGCCAGATCTCCACGTCCCAACTATCGCCCGCCCGACCGTTGCAATCCTTGCAATGAAGCCCCAAATCTTTCGACGACCGCCCATTGAGTTAGGGATGATGTGTTCCGCCGAGTCTCCCTTGAGTGCGATCGGATCATCGCAAAGTGCACATACGGTTTAGGTGCTAATCGTGTCCATGCTTTTTCCTATTAGTGGACGGGCGTGCCGCTGGCAAACGATATCACCGCCCGACATAATCAGATCATCGCGCCTAGCCCGGCGAGGCGAAAAGCGAGTTAGGCCAGCTTGTTGGCGCGACTCCTTCATGGGCGTGCTAGGGGCAAAGCACATGGGCATCGCAGAACTACTGCTGAGCGGCGGTCAGGCGGCTAAAGAGTTAGTTAAACACGCCGACCTGCTCGCAATCGGAATGCCCGGATATCTGGCCAAGTGGATCCTCGCGTAGCAGTGTAGGCCGGAGGGGCGTGCTTATGTTGCGCGGGCGCCGCGCTTTATCGCGCATTGGCGCAAGGACAGTTAAAGCCCCACGCGCATCGAATCGGCCTGGCATACGCTGTCTAGGCACGCTGTCGACGATGTTTCGCGTATTCGTCTCTGCGCGAGATTGCCCGACAGGCCAAGCGTTGACCCAAAAGCACACTTGCTCGGTGCGTGTGCGAGGCAGGATCGCTCAGGGATATCATCTTCGGGGGAGTAGACGACTCTGTGGATTCGGCTGCGTCGGAAGCTACTGGATTGCTCTCTTCGAGGGCTTGGAGATACTCCGGCACGGCGCGACTCTGTCTTGCGGTAGGCCGCCAGTCGATGGGATCTGTTCCCGGCACCGCGCTTGAACGACTTGCATCTGCCTTGGTGATACTTGCATCGACGGCGAATCCTTCACCCCTCACAAGCCCCCCTCGGCCATGCAACGGCCCAAGACGGACTCGAACACATGGCGTAAGAGATCGCTGTCACGAAAGCGTCCATGGCGATTCTTAGGGAACGTCGAATGTTCAGGTACGGCATCGTCCAGACCCACCCAGGCGGCAGAACCAACGATATGCCAGGTTTAGATGGACCTCTTCGCATAGCCTGCGCTCGGAGTGAATGCCGAAGCAGTAGCCCACCATGAGTTCTGGATCAATCGAAGGTCGACCAATTGGACCGTAGAAAGGAGCGAGATGCTGACGCAAGTCGCCGAGATCGAGCGCCCGGTCGATGCCTCGCAGCAAGTGAGTTTGAGGCACGTGATTATCGAGGTTGAATGAGTAAAAAAGCTTGTCCTGCCCGCTATCCCGTTGACCCACCATGACGATTCGCTCTTCGTCTATCAATACATAAAGGATACCTAATCATTAACATAAGGCGACTTTTTCAGAATCGGCCGTGTTCAGCCGGTCGCCAGCTCACTCGGCCAGACATTGAAAAGTCGCTTTCATGCTGAAAGCTGCCGCTCGCTTTGCTCAGTGACCCGGAAGAGGCTTACCGTTGAACTTCGACTATGGGTTGTGTACGCCTCCGTCGGCAACAGCTAGTCTAGGCGGCCTGGCGAGTATCGCATCGCTGCTGCAGCGAGCGTCTTCGATGAGCTGCATGAGTGCCTCGCAGGAGAACGGCTTCTGCAGATAGCCATCGAAGTGCCCGGCAATGTCTCCCTGACTGACAGCGTCTCCCGTCATCGAAACGAGGAAAGCCGCGGAGCGAATCAGCGTTTCCCTCAGCGACCGTGCGACAGCACTGTTTTTTATGTCGGGCAGGTGCTCGTCAGGGAAAGTGATTTCAAAAGCGCCGGTACAAAGGAGCCTGAGCGCAGTTTCGCCATCGTAGGCCACACCAGCATGCTGGCCATAGCAGTCCAGCAGGAAAGCGAGACTGTCCGCGACAGACTCATTGTCATCGGGCTTCGATCGGATTCAAGCCTCGAGGACATCGTACAAACACGGGATACGTAGGCGGACCGCATGTGTCGCGATCTAACCAACAGCGCCAGACGGAGAGTTGGTTCCGACCCACCGGCCGCAGCGCGCACGTCTGTCTACCAATTCGCACTGGTCACCATTAAAAATCCAATATTTTCAACTAGTTGTGTGATCGCGTACCGCGGCGCCACCGTTTGGCATGCACTTTGCATTGATCCTAATCGAGGAGTGGCGACACCCTCAGAACAAGCTCTGACATTCCTGACTGACTAATTTACCCTTGGAGAATCGAAATGAACACGCTGGTAATCAAAGACCTTCCCGTAGCCGTTGAGATGGATCGTACTGCAATGACCGCCGTCAGCGGCGGCAGGTTGCCGCAGCAGATCGTGAACATCATCCAGGCCGTTGGCGACTATGCATCTGACGCTCCTACTCAGCACAGTTTTACTGGCAGTGGGGCTTCTGTGACGTACTAACGGAAACACGGTGATTTCGTGGCTCAAGGCCCCTTCAACGAGGGGCCTCTTTGAATTCGCTTCCGGTGACTTTAACCGCGCTGCCCCGATACCGGCCGTTCCGCCTCGACTCGACGGGTTGTTGCGAGCGCGAGCGTTCTTTCCGAGGGCATTGCGACCGTTTTCTTGTCACGATCGATGAGGTACTAGGCATCCGGTTTCCGACCAAGCGTGCTCAACTTTTCTCCTCGCAAAACAACGGACCCCCACGCGGACCGCAGACGCGAAACTGTTCAAGCATTGGATGGACTACACGCATTTCCTGACACGGAGGCTGCCCAACGTGGGTACCGAAATGAGTCTTAATGTACTTGCCTACAATCTCATGCGAGTGCTGCGAATCCTGGGGTTCAAGAAAACAATGAAAGCGATGTGGCTGGTGGGTGCGTGAGCACCCCGTAGGTCCTAACGCAAACCCAAAATAGCCATTTATAAGGCATTAAAGCCGGTCAACGGTTCGTTGTCGCCGCATCGGTCGAAGAGGCAGTTAAACACGTCAGGCGGCGTTACAGTCGCGCGTCGCACTGCGATTCTGTGGACGTTTCCACACAACCTGGGTCGATTCGAGCCCGACGCGTCGGGCAGCACGCGGCTATCTACGGACGTTCATCCAGTTCTTGCGCGGACATTTGAACGTTGGCTTCACCGCGGTCAGCGGCCCTTCGTTAGACGCAGCCATCCGGCGGGTCGTCGGCCGAAGCGATCATTCACGAAGGCAGGATTTCGCCGGTCTAACCGACAGCAGTGAAACAAATCTACGGCTATTAAGCTGACGATAAGCTTGGCCTCTTATCTTGATGATGACGCGAAAGAAATTCCCTTGCGTCCCTTTTTTTGAATGGAGGCCTGACATGTTGCGTCACATTACTGCCACTACCCGAACCGTTCTTGCCATCACCACCCTGACTGGCATCGTCGCCATCAATCAGGCCGTCACATCACACCGCAGTCCCGTAAGTGCGCCCACGCAGACGACTCTCACGGATGACGCCGGGGAACCGCCGATGGACGCGGCCAATGCGCCGCTGTCCTCGCTGCAGCTCGCGGTGTTGCTTGAAGGATTCAACTGCCAGGCGCTCAACGATGCCGCACAATCTGCATACGCGCACACTCCGTAACGTCGGGGAGGCTTGCCGCACGGTGGGTCTTTTTCACTATTTCACCGCTTACCCGTCGGTCTTTCGCTCGCGCCGAGATTGCTTGCAGGCAGGCGTTGTTGCGACGCGCTTTGCTCTTCACAAATGATTTGAATCGATCGTTCGCACGCAAAAGCGCTGAGAACGGAGCCTTGCGCAGTTGTTGTAGCCGCTTCGATCAGCGCGTTGTGGACTGCGAGGCGTATCGATAACCGCAATTCCGGCTTCAGGGTCGGGAGGCTATGATCGACAACGTTCGTCGCCTGGGCGAGCGTGACTCCGTTCAGACACATCGCAAACACTGGTTGCGTCAGCTGGAAAAACACGCGATCAGCGTCCAGAGCCGGAAGAGGGTCGTCAACGCTTTTGCGGCGCGCTTGCTTCGAAATCCCGGCAATACTGGCGAATCGACGTGAAGAACTCTTCGTCGCCCGACGCCTTTGCCACCATTACGAACGACATCAATCCCCGGAGTATGTAATTCCAGAAGCCGTCAACGTGGGAATGCCACAGAGGGGTATCAAGCATGCCGTTCATGTGGAAGCGTGCGGGCTGTCCGCCATACGTCTCCATGATGTGCGGAGATGCACCATGCACATAGCCGGAGTACGCTTTATGAAGAACCTTCATCGCGGCTTTTCCAATGCTCGGATCCGGGCCCGCCGCAGGGTTTTGTGTCAGATATGCGTGGATCCTGTCTCTGGGAATGTTGGGTCGCTTGACCGCCGTTTGCGTCAGTCGCTCTCCGTCCTCAAACTCTTCGAGATAGAAGGCTTCGATGAACTTCTTGTGCAGTTCGGTCTCCTCGAATATTTGACCGAGCGCGAGAAAATTGATGTCTTCGTTGGCCTCGTCAGCAATGCGACATACGGCGGCCTGTTCAGCAATAAAGCCCTGCGCGAGGAGTACGCGTGCAGCTCTTAGCGCGCTTACCAGGCGAGCCATCTTCTGTAGCATCGCTTGAACCGTGCCTTTCTCCGCGTAACGGTATCCATGCGAAATCTTGGCTATTGTCGTTAGCTCTGGCGGGTCCAGCTGGTCGGCAATATGATGGACGTAGTTCTCCATTAGCTCCAGCGCCTGGTCATATAGCTCGTCTCGCGTCATTTTATCAGCTCCCGATCGCCATATTCCGGCAGTTTACGCGGGGATTTGTCGTCAACAGTGGAATGCTTCTTTCGGCACGATCTGTATCGTGAAGCCGAGTCCGTCGAGCACCTCGAGCAAGCGCGTCACCTCGGGATCGTCGTCACCATCCTTCGGTCGATAGGGCGTAAGCGGTGTTTTCTCCACACTACGGAAGAAGCATGAAGGGCGGCGCTCCCCTAGAACGGCATATCGTCGAAACGCGGCGTGGCTAATGACCGTTTCACGGACTTTAGCCAGCCCTTCAGTTGCTTGACGTCATCGAATACGAGCAGGTCATGTTCAAGGGCGTGGAGGCTCTCCTGCAGCGAGAAGATATCAGCGGCAAGATTGCGCATGATGGTGCCGGGCGACACCTCGATGAAGGGCGGAATTCCGTAGCTGTGCTTGAATCCGTTCTCGACGTGCAGGATTTCGTGGTCGAGTTCACCGACCTGTTCCTTCAGAATCTTGTTGTAGTGTTTCAATCGGTCTTCGCCGATGTTGTTGATGACGCTCTGGTCAATGTGTTCTAACTCCAACTGCAACTCAAGCAATTGCAACAGGCTATTTTTGCTATACGCCTGATTGACCCTCTGCATCAAGGTGGTCTTGCGCTCACGTTCCTGCGGATCGGTCTCGCGGTCCGGATGCAAGGCGCTGGCCAGTTTGCGATAGACCTCGCGGATAGATAAGCTCAGTTCGGCCTGCTCAACTTGTTCTCGTGCCTCTGCTGCGAGTTGCCTAGGTGTCTTTTTTCGTTTGGCGCGGCGCGCTTCCCGAGCCTGGTTTTCGAGTGCATCTTGTGCCTGTAGCTGTTCCATTTGCGCATGGGCGCGCTGCAGTACATCCTCGGGAGAACTCATATCAACGTCGTCGCCAAGCTCGACCCCGAGCATGGCCTCGAGCGCCGATTTCATGTCGTCCAATTCGGCGGCTGCTTCACTGTCAAAGTCAGATTCGCTATACCGGTTGTAAATCGATTTAAGCTCCGGATCATCGCTCTGCGCGACCAGCTCACCTGCCAGGTCGCTGATCAGGTCTGCAATCGTGCGGCGCTCGGATTTGGTCAGCCCCTTCTGAGCGTACGCCTGGTCCAGGCGATGCACGAGCTTGGTCCGCAAGTCGGTGGAAGTTTGCTCAAGGGGAGCGAAATCGCTTACGTATTTCCGATGGAAGGCAGGCATTGCAGCCTCCCAGGCACTCAGTCTGGCGCGTCGCTTTTCAATCTGCTTGATGAGCGTGTTGAACGCCTTTTGCCCTTTCGACAGATTAGACTGGTTATGGTCCGGAGCAATGCTGATGGACCTGAGATTTGTCCTGGTCATGGGATGATTTCCGCTGGTTGATGCGAGAGCGAGCACGCCGCTATTTTAGCCGAGGTCGCGGTTGCACCGCGCTGCGATAGCGAGCACGCGCACGTTGCCGATCGATGATCGATTTATGCCGGAGCTCGTGGAGAGCGCGGATTGGATCCCAGATCGGGATGCTTCACGGATGGGGTGTAGCGAGCGGCACTCGTTTGGCGAAGTTAAAAGGCAGCAGGTCGCTGATGTCAGCGTCCGATGCCCGTTGTGGCATCTCGGTGAGCACATGATGCAGATACGCATAGGGCTCGACGTTGCAGGCCCGGCACGTCAGCACGAGGCTATAGACAATGGCGCTCGCCTTCGCGCCCGCAACTGTGTCAGAGAAGAGCCATGAATTTCTCGATGTTGCAAATGGCCTGATATCTCTTTCCAGAATGTTGTTATCCACGGGGGCACGCCCATCGATCACGTAGCGGCTTAAATATTTCCATTGGTTTCTCGTGTAGCTGATCGCCTTGCCCAACAAGCTTTCAGGCAGTACTTGGAGCGCCTGCGTGTCCAGCCAAGCCTTGAACGCTTCTAGTACAACATCCCGTAAATAGGTTTAATAATTATCTGGCTGCAAATAAGGCTCCAGGAGCGTAACGACGAGTTG
>NZ_FCOK02000136.1 GCF_001544555.2 Caballeronia udeis
TCAACTCGTCGTTACGCTCCTGGAGCCTTATTTGCAGCCAGATAATTATTAAACCTATTTACGGGATGTTGTACTAGGTCACAGCGTTTACAAGCTCGTCGAGTAAATCAGTGTTTCCCTAGCGCGCGTCGATTCGCGGCTGGATACTTTTCCTTTGTCGGTCGCTGCGTTTTCGTGGGCACTGCCCGTCCGCAATCAGATCCGGGTGTGGCGTGGTAACGGCGGCTCCTGGCCGCACCGTGCCTTTCAACGTTGTACTGGATCAGAAGTGAACGCTTTACCCCTAGCGAATAACAACATTTCTCCCGGCTCGTCAGGCGCTATCGTAGAAAAACGGCCATCCGCAGACAGCCAGCGGGTGCCAACGAGATTCGCCCACGCACAAGCTTTTGTACGCAGTCAATCAAGTGTTTTTATTCTGTCGCTCGTACGATTCGTCATCGGTCGCGTTGCACCGATCGCACACTCTTACGGAGCTTTAGAAAGCATGCTTCACGACTTGCCTGCCATCCAGAAAAATGTTCATTGGGGATATTTCGACGCGGCGCTAGCGCCTGCGCTGATCATCGAGAGCGGCGACTTCGTTCGCGCCGAAGCGATCACGCATCATGCAGGCGACGCCCCCGACCTCATGATGGATGACAAGGTGCGCGCGCTCTACGACACGATCCCCGAATCCGATCGCGAACCCGGCGTGCATCTGATGACGGGACCGGTCTTCGTGAAGGAAGCAAAGCCTGGCGACCTGCTCGAAGTGCGTTATCTGCAAATGATTCCGCGCTTCAACTACGGCTCGAATCTCGCGGCGCACTGGGGTCATCTGTTCACCGACTTCGAGAAAGAGCGCGTCACTATCTACGAACTCGATCAGGCTTCGAACACCGCTCACGCGCTCTATGCGTACGACTATCCTGGCAAATATCTCGTGCCGGGCAAGCGCTCGGAGATTCGCGACTGCTGCCGCGAACTCGCGCTCGAAGGCATTCGCGTGCCCGTGCGCCCCCATCTGGGTACAGCAGGTGTCGCGCCCGATGTGGCCGGTCGCGTGAGCACCGTGCCGCCGGGGGCGCATGGCGGCAATATCGATAACTGGCGTATCGGCGCGGGCTCGACCATGTATTACCCGGTCGCAGTGGACGGCGGGTTGTTCTCGATCGGCGACCCGCATGTATCGCAAGGCGATGGCGAGGTCAGCGGCACCGCGATCGAGGCGTCGCTCAATGTGATGTTCCAGATTGTGCTGCGGCGCGACTTCGCATTTCCTTCGCCGCTGCTGGAAACGCCGGACTTCTGGATCGTCCATGGCTTCGATGAAGACCTCGACATAGCGACGAAAAACGCTGCGCGCGATATGTTGTTGTTGCTCACCGAGCAGCAAGGCCTGTCGCGCGACGACGCGTATTCGCTAATGAGCATCGCCGCGGATTTCTCCGTGACCCAAGTCGTCGATGGCCGTCAGGGCATTCACTGCAAGATCCCCCGCAGCATTTTTCCTCCGAAGAAAAAGCCTCGCGCGTGAGTTGTACGTGAGCGCTATAACGGTGCGTCCACGCACCGTTATAGCGCGGCGCGGCAGCGTTAACGGCGGCGTTACCGATGGCACGGACATTGCCTTTGAATCACTCGACTGACGTTCGTCAGGGTCCGGGAGCCTGGGTTGGACTTACTGCATTTCACCACCGAGTCGTACGCTGAAGTCGATCGCCTGCGCGCATGGAGCGAGGCGCTCGAGCGGCATGGCCTGCGCTGCGGTGTGCTTCAGGCGGCCGCGCGCCCGTTACATGGAACCATCAAGTCGCGCAAGT
Source organism: Caballeronia udeis (assembly GCF_001544555.2). GTDB lineage: Bacteria > Pseudomonadota > Gammaproteobacteria > Burkholderiales > Burkholderiaceae > Caballeronia > Caballeronia udeis. The sequence continues at coordinate 1,806 of NZ_FCOK02000136.1, forward strand.
CGAGCAGCGGCTTTGAGTTGATCGCGCTGTCCGCATTCGCGCAAACCATCGAGCTCAAGGTCGACGGCGCCGACAGTCTCGTGATCGTGCTGCATCTCGACGGCGGCGTGACGCTCGTCGCCGACGGCGTGCGCGCGCGGGTTGCGACCGGCGACATTATTTATGCGTCGTCGCGGGAGGAGGCGCGCCTGTCATTCACGTCCGACTTCCGCGCGTTTGTGATCCGCGTTCCCCGCGCCTCCATCAACGCACGCCTTCTTACGCCGTTCTCGCTGCGTGCCGGGCGTTTGCCGGGCGAGGCCGGCATCGGTCACGTGTTCTCCGGCTTTCTGCGCTCGATTGCTGAAAGCGTGGAGACATTGTCGCTCGATGAGCTGCGTCCCCTTGAACTTGCGCTCGCGGAATTCCTGATCGCGAGTCTTGCCGGTCACGACAAGCAAGGCAGCTACAGCGGCCTGACGCCATCTCAGGCCGCGATCTTTTCGCGCGTATGTCGAACCATCGAAGGCAATCTCGCTGACCCCGATCTCGGGCTGACATCGATAGCGAAAGAAGAGCGGGTCTCGCCGCGTTATCTGCAGAAGCTGTTTGAAGCGGTTGGACAGAATTTCTCGATCTACCTGCGCTCGCGCAGGCTGGAACGCTGCCGCGCGGAGCTGGTCAATCCGCTGTATGAAAAGGTTTCGATTGCCGATGTCTGCTTCCGCTGGGGTTTCAACGATCCCGCGTATTTCAGCCGCGTGTTCCGCGAGCAATATGGCGCATCGCCGCGCACCTTCCGCCATGAAGCAGGTCTTGAATTAGCGCGCCATCTCGTGCGGCGAATCTCGCGCGGCTTGCCTGTCAATGCCGGGAGTTTGCTCGCGCATGCACAGCTCGCCGAGCAGGGTGCGGTTTATGAATTTAGGGACGAGACCGGCTCTGCCGAGCAGCTTGAAGCGCCTTCGGTACAACCGCCGCGCGAGTCCGGCAAGCCGCGTCATCATCTGTTGCGTGCAACGGCCAACACGATTCACTGGGGTTACTTCAGTCACGATCTCAAGCCCGTGCTCGAAGTGAACAACGGCGATACGGTAACTATCGAAACGCTCACGCACCACGCGGCGGATGACTGGGAGCGCATGGTGCAAGGCGATCCTGGCGCGGAGAGCGTGTTCCACTGGACCGCCGATCGAAAGAACGTCAACCGCCGCGGCGCGGGCCCCATGGACGCGTCCATCTACGGACGTGGCGCGGGAGAAGGCTTCGGCGTGCATATCTGCACCGGACCGATTGCCGTGCGCGGCGCGGAACCCGGCGATGTGCTGGAAGTGCGTATCGTCGATATTCACCCGCGCGGTTGCGCCAATCCGAAATTCGCCGGTCGCGCGTTCGGCAGCAATGCCGCTGCGTGGTGGGGCTTTCACTATCGCGAATTATTGACCGAGCCGAAACCGCGCGAAGTCGTCACAATCTATGAACTCGACGCCGATGCCACCGCCGGCGAAACCGCCTGCGCGCGCGCCGTCTATAACTTCCGCTGGACACCTCAGCGCGATCCCTTTGGCGTGATGCATCCGACGATTGATTATCCCGGCGTGCCGGTCGACCATTCGACGGTCGTCGAGAATCACGACATCCTGAAGAACGTCAAGATCCCGGTGCGTCCGCATTTTGGCGTGGTCACCGTCGCGCCGCAGCAGGACGGTCTGATCGATTCAATTCCGCCGTCCACCTTCGGCGGCAATCTCGACAACTGGCGCGTGACGCGTGGCGCGAGCGTGTTCTTGCCAGTCGGGGTGCACGGCGCGCTACTTTCCATTGGCGACCCCCATGCATCGCAAGGAGACTCGGAACTGTGCGGCACCGCGATCGAGTGTTCGCTCACCGGTGACTTCCAACTGGTGGTTCATAAGAAAGAGACTCTCAGCGGCCAGCCGTTTGCGGACCTCACCTATCCGCTGGTCGAAACCGCCGACGAATGGGTTCTTCACGGCTTCAGTTATCCGAACTATCTGGCCGAGTTCGGCACGAGCGCGCAAAGCGCCGTGTATGAAAACTCGACCCTCGACCTCGCGATGCGCGACGCGTTCATCAAAACGCGGCGCTTCCTGATGACGACCAAGGGTCTCTCCGAAGATGAGGCGATCTCGCTGATCTCAGTCGCGGTCGACTTCGGCGTGACGCAGGTGGTGGACGGCAATTGGGGGGTGCATGCGATCATCCGGAAGGCGCTCTTCGACGCGTGAAGTAGCCAGCGGTGATCTTCAATGCGCGTGCGGACAAGAGTTTGTTCGCAGCAATCTAGATGCGGCTATTTTGGCATCCATACCATTGGTTCTGACGTGAACACAGGCGTACGCGCCGCTCGACAGGACTCACTGGACCATGGATTCTCCCGCATATCGCGCGCTGCCCGGCCCCGGGCGCTTTCAATATTCGCCGATCAACGACCGTCCTGTTTATCGTTGGCCTGACGGTTCTCGGCTCGCAGTCTATATCGGCTTCAACATCGAGCACTTTTCGTTCGGTGAAGGGCTGGGGCCGACTATCGGTCCGGTGATGCCCGAACCCGATGTGCTGAATCACGCATGGCGTGAGTATGCATTGCGCGTGGGCGCATGGCGCTGTCTCGATCTCTTCGATGAACTCGCGCTGCCGAGCGCGGCCATCATCAACACGGCGCTCTACGATCACTGCCCGGAGCTGGTCGCCGCGTTCGCTCAGCGCGGCGATGAACTCGTCGCGCACGGCCATACGAATTCGGAACGACAAGGAACGCTTACTGAAGACGACGAACGCGCGCTGATCGTGGCATGCCGCGAGCGAATTGAGGCGGAGAGCGCCCAGCAGCCCGCGGGCTGGCTATCGCCGTGGCTCTCGGAGAGTCATGTCACCAGCGATCTGGTAGCCGAAGCGGGTTACCAGTACACGCTCAACTGGTGTCATGACGATCAGCCCACGCGCCTGCATACGCGCAATGGCCAGCCGCTGTGGGCGATTCCGTATCCGGAAGAAGTCAACGATATCCCGATGATCCTTGCGCGCCAAATGGACGCGAAGTCGTTTGCGGATCTGGTAATCGATCACTTCGAGGAGATGCTGAGGCAATCGGAGCGTCAGCCGCTCGTGATGGGCGTCGCGCTGCATGCGTACCTGATGGGCCAGCCGCATCGCCTGTATCACCTGCGTCGCGCGCTCGAACACATTGCCCGCGCGCGCGACGAAGGCCGCATTTGCATCACGACGCCGGGTTCGATTGCAAGCCACATGGATTTTCTGGGTCGTTAGATCAATTCATTCTCGCTTCGCGGTACTGCCGCTTCCACTTTTATATCGTTAAACCTGAATAGGATTCGCCATGTTCATGTCAAAGACAATCAGGCTGCTGCTATGCGCAGTCACCGGCCTTCTCATCGCACAAGGCGCGTCAGCGCAATCGTGCGAACCGGCTAAGGTGGCGCAGAAATATCCATCCCTTGCGGGCAAGACCATCAAGATCGGCGTGGACCCGGAGTCGCCGCCGTATGCGTTTCGCGACAGCAAGGATTTCAACAAGATCATCGGCGCCGATGCCGACATGGCCCGCGCCGTGTTCGCCTGCGCGGGCGTGAAGACGGAATTCTTCACCGCCGGCTGGTCCGGCCTGCTGCCCGCACTGGGTGCCGGACAGATCGATGTGATGTGGGACTTGCTGTACTACACGCCTGAACGCGCGAAGCAGACGAGCTTCATCACGTATATGCAGGCCGGCACGGGTGGTCTGGTGGCAGCCGGCAACCCCAAGAAGATCGATGACATCTCCAAGCTCTGCGGACTCACGGTCACGGCAGGCGTCGGCACAGTCGAACTGACAATGGCGCAAGCGCAAGCCGCCAAATGCAAAGCAGAAAACAAGCCTGCGGTGACCATCATGCCGTCCGCCGATATCGCGTCCGGCGCGCGCCTCGTTGCAAGCCATCGCGCCGACGTAATCATGTACGACCTGGCGCTCGTCGATGGTCTCGCGAAACAGAACCCGCAGCTCTACACGCGCGGCTTCATGGTAACGAGCGGCATGAAGATCGGCGTGGGCGTGAAGAAAGGCAACGCCGATGTGATCGCCGCCGTATCCGACGGACTCAAGATCATGCAGGCCAATCAGACGCAGAAGAAGATCTTCCAGCAGTACGACGTCGATCCGTCGCTGGAAATGCCGGCCACCCTGCTTACTCAATAAAGACTGCCTTCGCGGCACACCGCGTGGTGTGCCGGTAGCGTCATGAATCAGGTTCGGAAATGAATGCATTGCGTATCCAACACAGAGTTGTCGGCGCCCTCGGCATGCTTGCCGTGCTCGCATTGCACCCGGCGATGGCCGCCGATCTCGCGGGCGTTCAAGTGATCGACGGTTTCAAGGAACTAGCTGGTTATGTCGGCTCGCCGTTCCTGCTCGGTGGTGCATGGATTGCGGTGAAGATCACGCTGCTTGCGATGTCGATCGGGTTAGTGCTTGGGCTCGGTCTTGCGTTGATGCGGCTGTCGCGGTTCAAGGCCTTGAACTCAGCGGCGTGGGGTTATATCTGGTTCGTGCGCGGCACGCCGCAGCTGCTGCAACTCGTGTTCATCTTCGACGCGCTGCCGCTGATCGGTTTGCGTTTTGATGAAATCACGACCGCGGTTATCGGCTTTGCATTAAACGAAGCGGCGTTCAGCGCTGAACTGTTTCGCGCCGGGATCTTGTCAGTGAACCGTTCGCAATCCACCGCGGCCGCCGCGCTGGGCATGGGACCGTTGCTGACGTTACGCCGCATCATCCTGCCGCAATCGATGCGCGCGGTGATCCCCGGCCTCGCCAACGATACCATCGGCATGTTGAAGCTGACGTCGATCGCGTCGGTGATCTTCGTCAACGAGCTGACGTTTCGCTCGCAACAGGTCGTCGGGCAGAACTTCAAGTTCTTTACCGTGTTCGGGGCGGCGGCGGTGATTTATCTGTTCCTGACGAGCGGGATCTCGTTGGTTCAGGTGTGGCTCGAACGCCTCTTTGATCACGAGCGCGACCGGAAGATTGCGTTCTCGTGGTTCGGACTGCGCGCATCGATCCGTGATGTGAAACCGGTGGGCGCGCTGGTTGTAGTACCGGTCGCCGTCAAAGAGCCGGACGCTAACGATCACGCATGGATCGGTACGCTGCTGCCTGCCGAAAGTCGCACGCCGCGACATTCCGATGAACCGTTTGTCGCTTGCAGGAACGTCTGGAAATCGTATGGCAAGCGCGAGATTTTGCGCGGCGTCGACCTGTCGATCGCGCATGGCGAAGTGGTCGTGATCCTGGGCCCGAGCGGCTCCGGCAAAAGCACGCTGCTTAGGCTCATCAACCATCTCGAACCGCTCGACTGGGGAACGATCAAGGTCGATTCGCAGTATGTGGGTTATCGCGAAGTACCGGGTGGCGGTGGCACCGTGCGGCCCCTGCACAACCTCGCACGTGCCCGCGCCGAAGCGCGCGTGGGCATGGTGTTCCAGCATTTCAATCTCTTCAGTCATTTGAGTGCGCTGGACAACATCGTTGAAGCGCAGCGGCAGGTCTATGCGGTGCCGCGCGCCGAAGCGGAAGCGCTTGGCCGAGAGCTGTTGAAAAGCGTGGGCCTGGCCGCGCATGCGGATTTTCTGCCGCATCGGTTATCGGGCGGGCAACAGCAGCGCGTGGCGATTGCACGTGCGCTCGCGATCAAACCCAAGTTGATGCTTTTCGACGAACCTACTTCGGCGCTCGATCCCGAACTCGTCGGCGAAGTGCTTGGCGTAATGCGCGCGCTGGCCGATGCCGGCATGACGATGATCGTGGTCACGCACGAGATCCGCTTTGCCCGCGATGTCGCGGACCGCGTCGTCTTCATGGATGGCGGTGAGGTGATCGAGCAAGGGACGCCAGAGCAGGTTATCGACAACCCGACCCACGAGCGCACCCGAAAATTTCTTAACGTCGTCGTAAATTGAATATGAGGCTCAAATGACGGACTTCGAAACTTTCGATCTCGGCCGCGTCGTGCTGCAGTCCGGCGCGACGCTGCCTGACATGCTGCTCAGCTACAAGACATATGGCCGGCTGAATGCAGCGCGCGACAACGCGATTGTCTATCCGACGTTTTATAGCGGCAGCCATGTCGACAATGAGTGGCTGATCGGCGAACAGATGGGCCTCGATCCGCGCGAGTACTTCATCATCGTGCCGAATATGTTTGGCAACGGTGTATCGAGTTCGCCGAACAACAATCCGCCACCTTATGATCGTGGCCGCTTTCCGCGTGTGACGCTGTATGACAACGTGGCGATGCAGTATCGCCTTGTGACCGAGAAGTTCGGCATCGAGTCGCTCAGGCTCGTCACTGGCTGGTCGATGGGCGCGATGCAGGCGTTCCATTGGGCTGCGATGTATCCGGAGATGGTCGAGCGCATTCTGCCGTTGTGCGGGGCAGCGCGGTGCTCGCGGCACAACTTTGTGTTTATCGAGGGGCTTAAGGCGCCATTGCTGCTGGATCCCGAGTTCAAGGAGGGTTTCTACGATGCCCCGCCGACGCGTGGAATGCGCGCCGCTGCGCGTGTGTTCGCCGGGTGGGGATTTTCGCAGGCGTTTCTGCGTCAACGGCTCGACATGGAAGCGATGGGGTATGGGTCGCTCGAGGACTTTATTACCCAGTTCTGGGAGGGCGATTTCTTGAAGAAGGACGCGAACAATATTCTGTCGATGATGTGGAGCTGGCAGAACGGTGATATCTCCGCGAATCCGCTTTATAAGGGAGATTTCGATCGGGCGTTGGGCAGTATCACTGCAAAGGCCATTGTGATGCCCGGACGCACGGATCTGTATTTTCCGCCGGAAGATGGCGAGTATGAGGTCTCGAAGATGCCCAACGCACAGTTGCGGCCTATCGAGTCGGTGTGGGGGCATTTTGCGGGCGGCCCTGTGGCCAATGCTGTCGATGTTAAGTTCATCGATAGTGCTGTGAGGGAAATTTTGGCTATGTAGTGGTCGGTTTTTTGCGCTCGGTGCTGCTTGCGCCAGGTTGCTTCCGCGTGGTCTGGCGCGAGTTGGATGTTGGATTTTCTTTGGCACCGGGTGCCGGCATCGAAGTAATGCATATGATCAGGAACGTGCAGATGAAAACCAGGAATGGAGCCCATCCGTCCGCTGCCGAGCAGTTTTATTCAATGCTCATGTGAGCAGTCCTTGTCATTTCGAGTCTGCTCATCAAGATGAGCTTTATCGCGACAGAACCCGCCAGTCTGCGGGCAAACACAAGGGTTCAGTCCTATCCAGGCACCTTTGCAGTAATTTACATATTGTGCGCAATAGAATGCCTATTGGCACCAAGGGGGAACTATGTTTCATTTGGGTTGGTTTGTTGCCAAAGGATATGCGGTACACGGGTGGCAGGAAGATTGGTGGGGCCAGGAATTCAAGGATTGGACAAGCCCGAGCCTCTATGCCGATCTCGCTCGCGCGCTCGATCGCGCGTGTTTCGATTTCGTGATGATCGAAGACGGCTCACTGATACCCGATGCCTATCAGGGCCGCATGGATGCCTACCTGCGCCATGCACTTTTCGCGCCCAAGGCGGACCCCATGCCGCTTGTCCCGATCTTGGCTCAAGCCACGAAAGGTCTGGGAATTATCGCGACCATGACGACCTCGTTTTATCCGCCGTATCTCGGCGCTCGCCTTGCGGCGACGCTCGATCACCTTAGCGGCGGCCGGGTTGGCATCAATCTCGTCACCGCCCACAATGATCGTGCCGCGCAAAATTTCGGCCTCGACAAGATTTACGAGCACGACAAGCGCTACGAAATTGCCGGCGAATGGGTCGAGGTCGTTGACAAGCTGTGGGCATCCTGGGAGCCACAGGCGATCGTCGCCGATCCGGAAAAGGGCATTTTTGCGGATGGCACCAAGGTGCACGCGATCGACCACGAAGGGCAATATTTCAAGGTTCGCGGCCCTCTCAACCTTCCTGCCGGTCCTCAGGGACGCCCTGTCATATGCCAGGCCGGCGGGTCTGCGGCCGGTAAGAAATTTGCCGCGAAACATGCTGATACGGTCATTGCTCTCGTGCGTACCGTTGAGGCGGCCCGTCAATATAAGGCCGACATCGGCGAGCTTCTTTCAGAAGCCGGCAGACCGCCGGGAGCGTGCAAGGTGTTGTTCTGCACGATGTTGTCGCTGGGTGAGACGCAGGAAGATGCCGAGGCTCGCAAGGCGAAGCGCAAAGCCAATCTCGAGGCCAATCTTGAGCAGCGCCTAGCCGCTCTGTCTTTCTTCACGCAGACGGACCTGTCGCAAGTGCCGCTCGACGAACCGGTCGCGCCCATCAAGTCCAACGCCTCGCGCACGATGACGGATGCCTATATGGCCCGGCAGACCACTTTGAGGGACATCGCAATGGACGATGAGGTCCAAGGCATCAATTTCGTCGGAACGGCCGACAAAATCGCCGGTGAAATGGCCGAAGCCATGGAGGAGATCGGTGGGGACGGGTTCCTCATTACGGAACCTCTCTCGCGCCGCTCGATAGCCGAAATTACCGACGGCCTCGTTCCGGCCCTTCAGAAACGCAATGCCGTCCGTTCGCGGTACGACCGGATGACGCTGCGAGGCCATTTGCAGGAGTTCTGACCGGCCGCACCCTCATTCAAGCGATTGGATAGCGGGCCTTGATCCAAGTTTGGCAATGCAGACGGTGGTTTTAATGGGATGGACCGATGCCTCGCTTTGGGAGGCACTGACGGACGTCAACCTGACGTGCGGAGGTTCATCATGGAAATCGATATTCTCGGCATCGATCTCGCCAAACAGCTCTTTCAGCGGCTGTGTCAACTTGCCGAAAGTGAGACGGCACGACGGCGAATACGATTGCTGGTCAGAAAGCAGTCGACGGATTTTGGGCGAGTTCAGTGAGTTCGCGCCATGCAACGAATCGGGCTGCGAGTTGTTTGCGATAGGGTGAAGCCTGCCGCAGATGCCGCTTGAGCGCGAAAAGTTGCCTGATCGGCCCGAAGCATGAGAGGGATTTCTGTGTGCGTTTAGGGTCGCGAAAGCCTCGCATGCGACGCTCGCGTTCGCGGGTCGGTTGATGACTGTTCTCCGCGCCGTTGTTCAGTCAGGCTGCTGCTTTGAGGGGCTCTGGTGCAAATAGGTGACCAGTTCTATGTTTTTCGGATAGTTAAGATATCTAATCGAGTCGACGGGATGGCATCCCACACAGGGGACGCAGCGGTGTCTTTGAGGCTTAGCTTCACGAGGTTGAATTGATCTTTGCGAATGCGATGCATCAACTCAATGCTTGCCAGAGTGATCGCGACGTTCCTGAAGCGTTTGAAGTCGAGCATGACGTTCGTTCTGGACTTGACGTTGCGGTGATCCTGCTCGATGAGATTATTCAAATACTTCGAGGTTTGGACCTTCGTATCCTCGGGCAGCAAGCGGTCGGCCTTCAACTCGCGCACGGTGCGGTGCGAGGCTGCATAGCCGTCGAGCGTGATCGTTTCCGAGACCTGGCCCTGATGCTTGATGGCCTTCCTCAAAAAAGGCTTTGGCCGCAGCCACGTCGTGCCTCGCGCTGAGCATGAAGATCACGGTCTGCCCTGTCCGATCCACCGCTCGACAAAGGTAGACTCACTTGCCGCGAATCGTCAGGTAGGTCACGGCGATACCCACGACTGTCCCCTAGGCGTGCCGAAACGGCGCCAGCGCTTGACGAACTCCGGCGTATAGCGCTTCACCCAACGCAGAATCGTCGTGTGAGCCAGCGACGAACCCCGCTCGGCCATCATCTCCACCAGATTGCGCGGGCTGAGCTTGTATCGCAGGTACCAGCGCACGTAAAGAATGATCACATCGTGTTCAAAATGACGTCCTGCGAACAGATTTTCCATACTCTTGAGCTTGCTCATCGTCGGCTCTCAAATCGGTCCGGCTGACACTTTAACTGAGTCGCCTTGGCAATTTGCACCAGATCCAAATTTTGGTCTTTGATCTTGTACGGATCGTGGGCTCCCACGACTTCTCATTAGGTGACGATTCGGTGGACCCTAACCAAGGTGGGCAAAGCCTTACTTCGGCCAATCGCGACATCCGGCCGACAACGCGCTCGCACCGATTTAGGCAGTATGACTTTATATGGACGCCTCCCTTTTTGCGAAGGTTTTTCGTGTGCATGACTCGATGGGGCGGTTGCTGCTTTATATCCGGCCTGTTGCAGCCAATCATTCGGCTGCGGGCCCCGATGAAATCCGCTGACTCCCACCTCATTTCCGTGTCGAGCTGAAGGCTCTTCGTCATACCCAGGTTTAGGGAGTCCCGGTCCGACCTATCTTGTCATTGCCCGCGATTGCCAACGCAACCTGTCGAGGTGCCTCCTGTGAGAACAGCTCCTTTGTAACGCATATTTTTTAAAGAGGTTTCGAGCTTACGTATGCGCTGCTGTACTGCCTGTCGTGGGCGAGAAGTGCCCAGATGGTTCTAGCGATCTTGTTCGCTAGCGCCACGATTACCACGTTGA
>NZ_FCOK02000137.1 GCF_001544555.2 Caballeronia udeis
ATGCTGGTATCTCCCGTTTCGTTGATACCAACATTCTACGCAAACATAGTTCAGTTAACAACGGAACGGAACACTAGGACTGGTTGATGAAACACCGCCCTCCGTGACTGCGGGGGGCAGCAAGAAAAAACGTCAGGCGCGCGGCAGCCGCCGATTGTCGATCCACATGCGAGCCCAGCGCGCGGCATAGGCAATGGCGAGATCGGATTCGAAGAAGTAGTCGAGTGCGTCGAATACGTAAGCGCGCTTTTGCAGCGACGCTTCGTCCTGGATCACGAGATTGGCGGCGAACAATCCGCTGGGCAGCGCTTGTGCTGCAGGAGCTACTTCATAACCCTTGTAATGCATGCTTGTTTTACCTCCGGTACACAATGCAGTGGATGCATGTGTCCCAGATTAACCAGCCGGGAAGCACAAGTGAAACAAGCATTTGGCAGAAGCAAATCCGTTGTCGCCAAGGATTGGAAAGAAGAAAAGGTTGCGAAGCATGTGCGTGAGAGAACGCCTCGGATCAGACTGCTGCGGCCGCGTCCTGCGGCACGCTGAAGTCCGCGAGTATTTCATCGCGCAAGCGCACGAACGCGGCATCGCTGCGACTGCGCGGGCGCTCCAGATCAACCTTCACGATCTTGCCAATACGCCCCGGCCGCGCCTGCATGACCACCACGCGGTCTGCAAGAAACACGGCTTCGTCAACGTCATGGGTGACCAGGATCATCGTGATCCGCTCGTGTTCCCAGATGCGTCGCAACTCGTTTTGCAGACGGCTGCGCGTGAGCGCGTCCAGCGCGCCAAACGGTTCGTCGAGCAGCAGCAGCTTCGGCCGGTTCACCAGTCCGCGGGCGATGGCCACCCGCTGCGCCATGCCGCCCGAAAGCTGATGCGGATGATGCTTTTCATACCCCTTCAGGCCAACCAGCGCAATATGCTCGGCGACCGCACGGCGGTTCTCTTCCTTGCTGCGCCCTGAGTTCTTCAGAGCGACCGCAATGTTCTGCTCCGCGTTGAGCCACGGAAACAGCCGGTGATCCTGGAACACGATACCGCGCGCAAGGTCGGTGGTGCGAACGCGTTCGCCGCTGAATTCGATGTCGCCGTCGAATTGGTCGTCGAGTCCTGCAACCAGGCGCAGCAGCGTGGATTTGCCGCAACCGCTCGCACCCACGATAGCCACGAACTCGCCGCCTTTTACCGACAGGTCGATGCGATCGAGTACGGGCACCGAGTGGTCATCGCCGGAAAAACGCTTCGTGACATGATGCAGGTTGAGCTCACTTGCTGAGGAAACGGAGACAGTCGCCATGACGATATGGACTCTTTATGAAATAGGGAAAATGCGGAATCAAGCCGCCGGATCGCGGAACCAGCGTTGCTGGATCGCGCGGGCGAATGCGTTCAACGCCCAGCCGGTGATGCCGATCACGATCACGCCGAACACCACGAGATCCATCCGGAACTGTTCGCTGCCGTCGACCAGCGTGTTGCCGATACCGCTGCCGGCAACCAGCAGATATTCCGCGCCGAGCGTTGCAAGCCATGAATAGATCAGCGCGAGATAGATACCGGTGAAGATGGACGGTAACGCAGCGGGCAGCACGGCGTATCTGACTGTCTGCAACTTGCTGTAGCGGAACACGCGGGCGACATCGAGCAGTGCGGGGGAGACCGCGCGGATGCCGTCGCTCGTATGCGCGACTACGGGAACCAATGCAGCAAGCGAAAGGAAGACGACCTTCGCGACATCGCCGAGACCGAACCACACGGAGATCAACGGTATCCATGCAAACAACGAGACCTGCTTGAACGCATTGAAGCTGGGACCAATCAGCCGGTTCGCGAAGGGCGAGACACCGAGCAACGCGCCAAGCGCGAGCCCAAGGCTTGCGCCGAGCGTGAACCCCGTCAGCTCGCGTGCAAGCGATGCCGAGAGTGCACGCCACAACGCGCCGCTTCTCGCCTGGTCGATAGCGGTATGCAGCACCTGAGCGGGCGAGGTCATCATGCCGTGCCCGGCAACAACATGGCGCGAGACAAACCACCAGGCGAAGAGGGCGGCAACCGGGATGACCCAGCCGCGCCAGCGTCCGGCTTTACCCGGCTCACTGGAAACCGCGATAGCTCCGGAGCCGGTTTCAAGTTCAAGAGACGGTGTGGCCATGTCGATGCTCCTTCAGGCCAGCCGCGCGGGCGACAGCTTGTGTTCGAGAACAGTGAGCAGGCGGTCCGCCGCATACCCGATCACACCCACGATCAGCACCGACGCAAGCACCAGATCGAGCTGGAATAGCTGCCGTCCGTACACGATCAGGTAACCGAGCCCTTCCGACGATGCCACCAGTTCGACCACGACCAGCGTGAGCCACGCCTTGGTAAATGCAAGCCGGATACCGGTGCCGATGACCGGCACGGCCGAAGGCAGGATCACGTTGAAGATCGTCTGGCGGCGTGAATAACGGAAGACACGTGCAACATCGAGATACGCCGGCGGGGTACGGCGAAATCCCTGCAACGTGCTCAAGGTAACCGGAACGAGCGCGGCATGCCCGATCAGCAAATACTTCAGCGGTTCGCCTATTCCCACCACGATCATGAGGAACGGCAGCCAGCCCAGCACCGGCACCTGTACGACGGCGTTGAAGCTGGGCAGGATGTATGCCTCGGCTGTGCGCGACAGTCCCAGCCATGCGCCAAGTAATAAGCCGAGCACAACGCCACCCGTGAAGCCCACTGCGATCCGCGACAGGCTCGCGCCAATATGCATCCACAGTTCGCCGCTGCTGGCGAGGCCGCCGAGGGTATCGAAGACAAGGGTGGGCGAAGGCAGGATCTGCGGCGAGATCCAGCCGTAGTGCGAGCCGAGCACCCACAACACGGCACAGGCCACGGGCACGAGCCAGGGCAACGCGATCCAGGCAAGCGATCGCGCCACGCTCGCAGTGTGACCGTGCGTGCCGTCGAGCGACACCCGTCGGCCTGGATTCAAAGTGCGGGCAATGCTGTTCGCCATGACCGGATTCTCCAGAAAAATTCAGACGTTCACGATGCCAGCGGCTTGCCGGACGGATCGAGACGCGGCCAGTAGTTCTCGAGCTTCAGCGTCTTCAAGGCCTGATCGAGATACTTCGGTTCGAACCAGCCGCTCACGCTCACAGGCTGGCGGATCAGGTTGAGACGCAGCGCGTCGTCGGCAACGGCCTGATAGCGGGCCACGATGAACGGATCGATCAACGGCGAGGTGCGGTCCTTGAGCGTCTGGTTCGCGTATTCCGATTGCCACGATTCCACCGGCACACCGCTCTTCGCCCACAGCGCGAAGAGCGCGTCGCGATTGGCTTCATCCGAGGACCACTGCGACGCTTGCACGACGGACGTCACGACTTTCTGCACGATATCGGCGTGGTCATGGTCGAAGTCGTCGAGAACCAGGAGATGCGCCTGGCGCGTGTACTGCAGGCCGCCGTCACGCGATGCGTAGATGATCTTCGCGAGACCCTGCCGCTGGAGCTTGAAAAGCTTGAAGTCGAGAAACACCGCATCCACGCCCTTCGATGCAAGCGCGGCTTGCGACGCGGCATCGTCGAGATTGATCACGCGCAGATCGCGTTCGGAGAGACCGTTCGCCTTCAGCACGTTGTCGACCACAAGCTGCAGGTTGGTGCCGCGAAAGATCGCGACGCGCTTGCCCTTGAGGTCCTTGACGCTCTTGATGTCGGAGCCGGGCGGCACGGCCAGGTAGACGCCCGTGCGCACGCCGGATTCCAGCAGCAGTTTTGTCTTGAGGCCATTCGCGCGGCCGAGCACCGCAGGCAAGTCGCCCTGATAGGCGAAGTCGATCTGACGATTGGCGAGCGCTTCGTTGACCGCGGGCCCGGCGCCCTTGAAGAACAGCCATTCCACCTTGACGCCGTCGGGTTTGAGCGCGTCTTCCACCCGGTGCTGTAACTGGGCGGTCGCGGCTGGCGAGCCGCCGAACACGGGCGGATCGCCATAACCTTGCGTCGCCACGCCGATCCGGACGACGGCAGGGGCGGCGGCCAGGACGCTCGTGGCGGCAAGCACGCCCAGCGAAACAATGAGGGAATGGAAAAGGGATCGTGGGGTCATTGAATTCGCAGAGAAGATGCAATGAAGACGCAATGAAGGGGAGGCGAAAGGCAGCGCTTATGGACAACGTGAAATGCCGGCAGCGCTGGCGGGTGCGCGATCAGTTGGGCACAGACGTACCGCGCAACGCCTGGCTGCGCCGGCCGTCGATACCCACGGGCACGTCGCCATGCACGGTCGCGCGGCGGACCACGCGGCGCGCGCTCTCGTCGTAATCCGCTAGCGCGTAGTGCTGGGTCGCCCGGTTGTCCCAGATCGCCACGTCGCCCTGGGTCCAGCGCCAGCGCACCGTGTTTTCGAGGCGCGTCACGTGGTCGTGGAAGAGCTCTTTCAGGCGGTCCGAGTCGCGCTGGGACAAGCCGACGAAGCGCTGCACGAAATGCCCCAGCACGAGGGTGCGTTCGCCCGTTTCCGGATGTACCCGCACGACCGGATGTTCGGTTTCATAGACCGTCGACGTGAACTGGTCGCGATACGCCTGCTCCGCGTCGGTCACGGGCGCGGTCCGGTTCGCCGCGTAGTCATAGGTATTCGTATGAACGGCCCACAGGGAGTCCGCCAGGGCCCGCAGCGGGTCCGGCAGGCGGGTGTAGGCCTCGGCTGTATTGGCCCAGACCGTATCGCCGCCAGCGGGCGGAATCACGACGCCTCGCAGGATCGAGATCTTTGGATAGGCCGGCACGAAAGTCACGTCCGTATGCCACGAATTGGCGCGCCTGCCGTCCTTCGAGTCGAGTTCGAGCAGACGATTACTGCCTGCAACCGATGGCACTGTCGGATGTGCGACGGTCTCGCCGAAGCGGCTGGCGAACGCTTCCTGCGCGGTGTCGTCCAGATGCGACTGGCCGCGAAAGAAGATCACCTTATGCCGCAGCAAGGCGGCGTTGATGGCCGCAATGGTCGAGTCGGCCAGAACCGCCCCGAGGCGCACGCCCCGGATTTCGGCTCCGATCCGTCCGCCCACCGGGTGGACGTCCAGGTCCAGCGCGATCGAGGGTTCAGCGGCAGGCGTGGCGATGAGGGTCATCGGGTGCTCCTTGAGGAATCGTTGGATATCGTCGTGTAGCGGGATGCTCTGCGCTGGTGCAGGCAGGGAAGTCACAGCGCCAATAAATTGAAGCATCCGTGCGCGGGCGCGGCAACGAAGCGATTGGACTTTGCTTTACACACCGGACGTGGGTCGTTTATGAGGAACCCTTGATGAAACTCCGTGAAACGCTGACTTAATATTGGGGACAGGGTTTCTATTGATCGTCAGATATGCAAATGAATAAAAGATGGTTTCCGCCGGTCCAAGTTTGACCTACCGTGTACTTAGCGGTAGCCGATACCGGAACGCGTTCAAGGAGAACTGCGATGTCTGAACCGAGAGCCATTTTCAGGAGCTGGGGCAGTGAAGTGCTGCGGCACTGGCGCGAGCGGCGTGCGCTGGCGGCCAGTCATTCGCACGAGGCGGCGCGCGAGCCGTACGATCTTGAACGCATCGCAACGTGCGCATGCAGTGGTTATTTCCACACGGGTTATGCGCTCGATCCGTTTGTCTTTACGCCCGAGTTGCCGTTCAGGGATTGAACACAGGAGCCGGCCGGAAACCGGCGTGGAATCCTGAATAAATAAGCGGCGAGCGGTGAAAAGCGTTCAAGGCTGCCCGGAGCTTCGAACTGGTGTAGCTGGTAAAGGCAAGCTGGTAAAAGCAAAAACGCCCGGTGTGAACTGCACCGGGCGTTCTTTTAATCGGAGATAGCCTGTGCGGCCGAGGTGGACCCCGCCGACCTGGCATTGCGCAGATCCAGTTCGCCCAGTGCATCGCGTGCGTTGAACGCCAGCGCAAACTGAGCAGCCTGCCGGCCCACCGTCGCCAACTGCTCCGCGACCTTCGGGTCCGAGCAGGAGTCAATTGTCTCGAAGCGCGTTTCCAGCGAGTTGACCGCTGCGCCGTAGGGCGTCGGCCAGCCGCGCAACGCATGCACGATCGAACGCAGGGACGTGAGCACGGCACCACCGCCTTGCCAGCCATAAGCCGTCACCACGCAGCCCACCGCCCGGCCGTCGAGGTAGGGGCGCTTGTCGTTGCTGAGTTCCTCCAGCGTGTCCAGCGCGTTCTTGACCAGCCCCGAGACGCCGCCGTGATAGCCCGGTGTCCCAATGATGACCGCATCCGCTTCGCGCACAGCCTCGATCAGTTCGAGCTGTTCCGCTGTGCGTTCGCCGTGTTCGGGTGCGTAGTGAGGGAGCGAGTGCAGGAACGTGCCGCCGAACAGGCGTGTGCGGGCGCCTTCGGCTTCGGCGCCGGCCAAAGCGATGCGAAGTGCACGTTCAGTCGATGAGGCCGCGCGGGTCGTGCCGCCAATGCCGACCACGAGCGGCCGGCGAAATTCAAAGCTCTTCAACGAAATACTCCCGGGAGTGCAATGGAGCCGCGCTTGGCGCACCGGTTCGTACGCAAAAGCGCCGCAGCGTACTAAGGACGATGCATGAGGATCATGCATGGATCATGCCGCCATCTTAGCTATCGATTTTGCGCGATGGAACCGAGCTTTGCTTGAATCGATATGAGCATTGCGTATTTCGAGGGCGATCCACGCCGCTGAAGGCCCCGCCACGCGGCCCTCATATGGATAAGTAATTAGCCTTGCGCAATAGATTATTAAAGCCGTCGCACCGGTTACGTTAAACTTTCGCCTCTTGAGAACCAGGGATGAACGGCGGCCGGCTGCCCGAGCGAACTTGCTCAACGGGAAGTCCGTCGCTTTTTTTGTTTACATGATCGAAATACGCAATCTGTCGCAACGCTTCGCGGGCCCACGAGGCTGGATCGAAGCCTTGCACAACGTCAACCTGACGATTCCGCCGGGCGAAGTGTTCGGCATCATCGGTCGCAGCGGCGCCGGTAAAAGTACGCTGGTACGCACCATCAACCTGCTGACACGGCCAAGCGAAGGCAGCGTGATCGTGGACGGCCGCGACCTCACCACGCTGCCCGCCGCTCAATTGCGCACGGCGCGCCGTGACATCGGCATGATCTTCCAGCACTTCAACTTGCTGTCGTCGCGCACGGTGTTCGACAACGTCGCGCTGCCGCTCGAACTGGCCGGCATGAAACGCGGCGAGATCGAGTCGACGGTCTTGCCGTTGCTGGAACTCGTCGGGCTGACCACGCAGAAAGATCGTTATCCCGCCCAGATCAGCGGTGGCCAGAAGCAGCGCGTGGGGATTGCCCGGGCGCTTGCCAGCAAGCCCAAGGTGCTGCTCTCCGACGAAGCCACCTCCGCGCTCGATCCTGAAACCACCCGCTCCATTCTTGATCTGCTGCGCAAGATCAACAAGGAACTCGGCCTGACGATCGTTCTGATCACGCACCAGATGGACGTGATCAAGCAGGTCTGCGATCGCGTAGCAGTGCTCGATGCCGGCCGCGTCGTAGAGGAAGGCAACGTGGTCGACGTCTTCATGCAGCCGCATCACGAAGTCACGCGCGCGTTGATTGGCGACGTGATCGCGCACGAGTTGCCGCCCGCGTTGAAGCTGCGCGTGGCCGAGCGCCTGAAAACCGGCGGCCATCTGCTGCGGCTCGCGTTCACCGGCTCCGGTGTCGACCAGCCGATCCTCTCTGAAACAATCCGCCGCTTCGAACTGGATTTCAACATCCTCCACGGCCAGATCGACGAGATCCAGGGCCAGGCATTCGGCTCGCTCGCGGTGCTCGCGGCGGGGACGCCGGCGAACGTGGCCGAGGCCATCGCTTATCTGCGTGAACAGGGTGTGGTGGTGGAGGAGATGTCCCATGTTGAGTGAAATGTTCGATATGTTCGTCCAGTCGTTCTGGGAAACGCTCGTGATGGTGGGCATTTCCGGGCTGGTCGGCGCGGCCCTGGGGCTGCCGTTGGGCGTGCTGCTGTATCTCACCGACCGCGACGGCGTATTGCGTAATCTCGCGGTGAACCGGGTCATGGGCGGTGTCGTGAATGCGGTGCGCTCTACGCCGTTTATCATTCTGCTCGTCGCGGTGATCCCGTTCACGCGACTGGTGGTCGGCTCGTCGATCGGGACGGCTGCAGCAGTCGTGCCGCTGACTATCGCGGCCGCGCCGTTCATCGCGCGGCTGGTCGAAACCGCGCTGCGCGAGGTCGATCGCGGCCTGATTGAAGCCGCGCAGGCCATGGGCGCAACGACCAGCCAGATCGTGTTCAAGGTGTTGTTGCCGGAGTCCCTGCCGGGGGTCGTCGCCGGCCTGACGATCACGTTCGTGTCGCTGGTCGGGTATTCGGCAATGGCCGGTGCAATCGGCGGCGGCGGTCTGGGCGACCTGGGCATTCGCTACGGGTATCAGCGGTTTTTACCCGAAGTGATGCTGACGGTGGTGGTGATCCTGATCGTCTTCGTGCAGCTTGTGCAGTCGCTGGGCGACTGGCTCGTGCGCCGTCTCAGTCACAAATAAGCAGCCACAAATAACCAGCCGCAAATTTTTTTATAAAGCTCAAAAGGTTAGTCAATGCAACGTCGATTCATTCTCAAGCTGGCCGCTGTTTTCAGTGCAACGGTTCTGATCGCCAACGTCGCGCAAGCCGACGAAACCATCAAGGTAGGCGTGACCGGCGGTCCGCATGCCCAGGTCATGGAAGTCGTGAAGCAGGTGGCCGCGAAGAATGGCCTGAACATCAAGATTGTTGAATTCTCCGATTACGTCCAGCCGAATGCGGCGCTGGCGTCGGGCGATCTCGACGCGAACAGCTATCAGCACGCGCCGTATCTCGACGCGCAGGTGAAGGATCGCGGCTACAAGCTGATCAAGGTTGCTGATACGGTCACGTTCCCCATGGGCATCTATTCGAAGAAGTTCAAGTCGCTGGCGCAGTTGCCGGAGGGCGCGCGCATTGCGGTGCCGAACGATCCGACCAACGGTGGCCGGGCGCTGTTGCTGCTGCAAAAGAACGGCTTGTTGAAGTTGCGCGCCGATGCAGGCTTGAAAGCCACACCGCTCGATATCGTCGATAACCCGAGAAAGCTGAAGATCGTCGAACTGGACGCCGCGCAAATCCCGCGCTCGCTTGCCGACGTGGACGCCGCCGCGATCAACACGAACTTCGCCATGGAAGCCGGGTTGAAGCCGAAGCAGGACGCGATCGCGATTGAAGATCCGAATGGCCCGTACTCGAACATCATCGCGATTCGTGCCGTGGACAAGGACAAGCCGTGGGTGGCGAAACTCGTGGCCGCCTATCACTCGCCGGAAGTGAAGCAGTTCATTGAAGCGAAGTACGCGGGAGCGGTGATCGCCGCCTGGTAAGCCCAGGGTCAGGCAAGACGCTGTAACAAAATCAGCACATAAAACGCGCTCTCTCCCTCACGGGTTTGAGCGCGTAATCGTTTGCGCACGGCCAACAAGCACGGCCAATTCTGCGGTCCAAGGGTAAACGCCGATATTTTCCCACCCCGGCAGAAAGCAGGCAGAAGGCTTTGCCTTCTTATACTTGCCGCACATTAGAACAAGATGCCGGTTTGCCACGGATAGAAGGAGACGTTGCCCAATGCAGTTTTCCACCCGCTTTTTCGCGCTCGCTTGCACGCTAATCGTGCTGTTGTGCGGCGCGGCGCCCGCCCGGGCGGAAAAGCTGACGCTGATGGCGGGAGGAACGTCCAAGATCGTCTATCTGCCTTTGATCCTTGCTTCGCAACTCGGTTATTTCAAGGACGAAGGGCTCGAATTCGAGATCCTGTCGCAGCCGGCCGGTGTCGATACCGCGACGGAACTGCTTGCCGGCGCGATCCAGGGTGCGGTCGGTTTCTACGATCACACCATCGACCTCCAGAGCCGCGGCAAGGATGTCGAAGCGCTGGTCGTGTTCAGCAAGAGCGCGGGACTGGTCGAACTGGTCTCGAAGAAATCCTCGGCGGGGTTCAACACCATGGCCGACGCGAAAGGCAAGACGCTGGGCGTGACGGGACTGGGATCGTCGACGAACTTCCTGACTCACTATCTTGCCGCCCGCGCCGGGTTGTCGCCGAAGGAATATTCGGTGTTGCCCGTCGGTTCCGACGAGAGTTTTTTTGCGGCGATGGATCAGGGCCGTATCGACGCCGGCATGATCGAGGAGCCGGGCGCGAGCCGGCTGCTGGCGAGCGGCGGTGCGAAAGTGCTGGTGGACATGCGTAGCACCGCGGGCACGGTGGCGGCGTTGGGCGGCCCGTACGTCGGCCCCTGTTTCTACGCTGAGCGAAGCTGGGTCAACAAGCATCCCGATGAGGCGCAGAAAGTTGTACGCGCGATGGTGCGCTCGCTTGCGTTCATCGCGAACCATAGCGCTGAAGAGATAACGGCCAAGGTGCCACGCGATTTTTATGGACCGGACAAGGCGCTTTATATCAGCGCGCTGAAGTCCTCCATGCCGATGTTTACGAAGGATGGGCGCATGCCGGACGGGACGCCTGCTGCGGTGCTGAAGGTGCTCACGCTGGCCAATCCGTCGATTGATCCACGCCATATCGATCTGTCGAGGACCTATACGAACGAGTTCGTGGACCGCGTACAGATAGGCCCTCAGTAACGGGGAAACAATGACGTGGAACCGGCGGCTCATTTCCCTCTATTCGAAGCGATGCAATGAAAGCGATACGCATAGAACAGTACGGCGGACCCGAAGTCCTGATTCATGAGGATATCGAAGTTCCTCAACCAGGGCGTGGAGAGGTGCTGGTCAAGGTCAGGTGCGCTGGTGTCAACTTCATGGACATCCACACGCGCCAGGGGAAATACAAGGTGTCGCGGACGTACCCCGTGAGAATTCCCTGCACGCTTGGCATGGAAGGCTCCGGTGATGTGGTTGAAACCGGTGCGGGTGTCACGTCGTTCGAACCGGGAGAGCGGGTTGCGTGGTGTATTTCGTGGGGCGCTTACGCTGAATATGCAGTCGTGCCGGCTACACGGCTGGCACGAATTCCCGATTCGATTCCCTATGATCTCGCCGCTGCCGCGATCTTCCAGGGGTCGACCGCCCATTACCTGATCGACGATGTCGGCCATGTCGGCGCCGGCACCACCTGCCTGATCCATGCAGCGTCCGGCGGTATCGGCCAGTTGCTGGTGCAGTTTGCCAAGCGTCGCGGCGCGACGGTGTTTGCCACCACCAGCAGCGAGCAGAAGGCGGACATCGCTCGCAAGCTCGGTGCGGATCAGGTGATGCTTTACGACGAAGGCCGCTTTGCGGACCGTGTGCGGGAAGCGACCGGTGGCCGGGGCGTGGATGTGGTGTATGACGCGGTTGGCCGCACGACGCTGCGCGACAGTTTCCGCGCCACCCGCGTGCGCGGGCTGGTCGTCAACTACGGATCGGTGTCGGGTTCATTGAACGACCTCGATCCCATTGAACTGGGCGAAAGCGGCTCGCTGTTCCTGACGCGTCCGCGGCTGGCTGACCATCTCGCTGACCAGGAAACCGTGCAGCGCCGCGCAGACGACGTGTTTGCGGCGCTTGGCCGTGGTTCGCTGAGCATCGCCATCAGCGCCCGCTATACGCTCGATAACGTCGAGCAGGCGCATGCCGAGCTTGAAGAGCGGCGCCAGTTGGGCAAGTCGGTATTGATGATTGGATAGGTACCATCAATGCGTCCGGCGCAGTTGCGCCGGTCGTTGTTAATTGTTGTCGAATGCAGTGACTGTTGTCGCCATCGTGCGCCGGCACACCGCATCCTTTGAGAAGGTCAAGTTCATGTCCTCACACGCTATGTCCGCAAATGATTCGAAATTCAAGTCGGTATTTCGGGTTGTCAGCGGCAATTTCCTCGAAATGTATGACTTCATGGTCTATGGCTATTACGCCTCGGCCATCGCCAAGACCTACTTCCCGAGCGGTAACGAGTTTGCGTCGCTGATGCTCGCGTTGTCCGTGTTCGGCGCCGGTTTCCTGATGCGGCCGATCGGTGCAATCGTGCTTGGCGCGTACATCGATCATCACGGAAGGCGCAAGGGCCTGATCCTTACCCTGGCGATGATGGCCGCCGGTACCTTGCTGGTTGCGGTGATTCCGGGCTACGCGACTATTGGCGTTCTCGCACCGATCATCGTGTTGCTCGGGCGGTT
>NZ_FCOK02000138.1 GCF_001544555.2 Caballeronia udeis
TGGCAATGTCGACGCCTATGGCCGTATGGTTCATGGCGGACCTCCTCCGGTTGGCTCTGAAGACCTCAATGATCTTCCATTCCGACCGTACCGTTACGGCCGGTCCGTGAGTGAGTATGTGTGTCTGTTCATCGCTTCCACCACTTACGAGGTGGGAGGCATCCATTCCATTTCCGTGTCAATCGCGACATTGGTTTTCAGGTTGTTGCATCGACGCATGAATTTCCTGAGGGCGGCGCAAGCCGGGTAACACGTGGCACCTCGTCGAGATGTTCGTCACACTGCGTGGCGAACCATACTTGCTGTGGCGTGCGGTCGACGCGCATGGCGTCGAACTCGACATCCTGGTGCAAAAGCGGCGCGACAAGGCGGCCGCCAAGCGCTTCTTCAAGCGCGTGCTGCGCTCGAGCCCGGGGCCGCGCAAGATCGTCACCGATCAGTTGCGCAGCTATCCGGCGGCGTTCGACAACGCTGCGGCTCAGCTAAACAACCGCGCAGAGAACAGCCATCAACCGACACGCGAACGCGAGCGTCGCATACGCGGCTTTCGCGACCTGAGACGCACGTAGAAATTTCTCTCCTACTTCGGGCCGATCCGGCAACATTTCGCGCTCAAGCGGCATTTGCTGCGTATTCGTAGACCGAAATATTTTATCTCGCATCTGATGTATGTTATTTCGTCGCTCAGATCTACCGGTGCGCGTCTCACAGTACCCAAGGCTTCTTCTTTGCGCTCGCATCACCGACGAGTCAATAGATGGGATCGTGTATAGTCGCGTGCCATAATTCCGTCCCAGTACCTAGTTTCGAATGAAGTTATGGCCGCACCGAAGGCCGGATCGTTAGCGTAACGTAGGTCGTACCAGGTGCGAGCTTTCCAAACAACGCAGGTTCCTGTTTTGAAAACAGGTACTTGCCCGCCGGAGTCGAAGAATAGCGGTAGGGACGGCACGGGCAGATGATCGGGTTCATACTGGGATCGCCCAATCAAAGGAGATAGCCGATGAAAAATTCGTTCGTGCATAAAGGTTTTACTGTCTCGATGAACGCGGCGAGAAATGACATTGATCCCGAGCGGGTGCGTTTCGATGTTTCTGTTGTCATTGAAGACATATCCACGGGGCAATTCCTTCTCAACGAGACCCGGCCGGTGGAAGCACTGGACAAGGAACAAATGACTGCAGAGCGCGCGTTGAACCATTGCGCCCGCGAGGCGCGCAACTTGATTGATGGCGGACGTAAAGCTTGATGCAGGTGACCGCTTTACTGGTCCCTGGGTTTTCGCCGGAGCAGCGTCGCGGCCAAGTGGCGCCGTCGCTGCGTCGATCTTAACGCCGCTGACAAGGATTCAGCATTCAGTCAAAGTTGGGTTCTTGAGGACTGGAAGGAGTCGGGCATGTCAGAAGAACTCAGTGCCAAAGCGAAAGCCGCGCTTCTGGAGCTCAACGAACGCGGCGCGAGCGACCAACCTCTGATGGTTGAGTGGGACATCCAAATGCAACTGGAAAAGCACGAGCTGGGTTCGGCGGCGCCACACGGTGGATGCCTGATCACAAAAAAGGGACGGGCATATGTGCAAGAGATGAACGGCTGATTCGGCCACACATCGCATATACAGACGCATCAGAGCGATGTGAGCCTCGCCCATCATGGACTTCTCAGCCACGAGAAAAGTCTGACGAGCGCACTCGACGACTGCATCGCCAAGGTCTGTCGCAGGTGGTCGAAGATGTGCTCGCGAACACGTCGCGCGCCCTGCTTCCCGAGGACATCACCAATCCCATCCTGAAACGCTCTGCGCGCATCGGCAAGATTCGCCATCTACGAATTCTTTAGCTGCAGGTTGTCCCTAGATCCTGACATAGAGGTTGCCAACAGCAACACAGTCACCCGGGTTATGAGAATGGCTCATTGCCCGACGGCGGGTCCGATGTCAGTACACCCTCGCCTATAATTCCAAAACTGATAGTGATTTCACGGCGGGGAGCCCCACTTTATGAGTCAAGCACACGGGCGATACTCGGGATCTCGAGACAAAGGCCAGCGTCAATCGCGCCAACCTGCAAAAGCGACATCTCACCGACAGAACAAGCCACACGTAAAAGCTCCATCTACTCGAGACCCGGCCCACACGGCGTCCATTTTCAAGACACGTTCGTTTAAGTTGTTGGTAGATGCAGTAGGCGCGGAAAACATCGCACTGGGACTCAACTCCAACTTAACGCGCGTAGCCGAATTAGTGAACGGCGAGAGATTCACACCTGAGACAGCCTTTCATATCGAAACGACGCTTGGGCTACCCGATGGGTTTTTCGATCAACCCAATCCTGTCCTCACATCTGAGACCATTAGTCGATTGAGGTCACCCCTTGACTTCATTCATGCGAACGCGGAACCGGAAATTGCATACGAGGAAGTATTAAAGCCGGCTCCTGTTGCGCAGGTCAATCACCGCCCTACCCTCACCGATCGCTTGCCTAGAGAGCCAGAAATGCCAAAGAAGACAATTGGCGGGTCGCCAAGGACCTTCGCGAAGAGCAACGCTACGGCCGCGAAGCCTGCCACGGCAACCCCGACAGAATCCGCACCTGCGAAAGTCAAAGCGCCTTCAAAGTCGGGGGCTCAGCAATCCTTGCCCCTGAACGACGTCGCAGCTTTGGAAAACATTCGTCGCGCCAACCTGCACGTGCTTACGTCCCGCAAAGGATCGAAGGTGCGGCTCGGCGCGGTGATGGAAATTAGCGACTCCAACATGGCCAATCGTTTCTACGGACAGAAACGGATGAACGATGCCGAAGCAAACCGGTTCACGGAACGCCTTGGTTTGCCGACTGGCTGGTTGGACGTTCCGCGTTCAGTAACGGATATCCCTGAGTCGGTGTCGAATTTGCTTGTTCCCCCGTCGCGTCGCTATGCATCCGTTCAGCAAGAACTGCCGCCCACGATTGAGCCAAAAGCGACAGCGGCGAAGAAGCCTGCGGGTACGAAGGCGAAAACTGCGGGTGCTCGACTCGCCCTCCCCCCTGATACGGATGGCACAGGTGGTCCGACTAGCGTCGCCGCTGAGACGAAGGCGGCCTTGGGGGAGCGAGATCAAGCGTTCGCGTCCGTGACCGATCCAGCGATTCGGCAACCCGTTGATAACGATGTCTCGTTCTCCGCCGGCCGTCAGCAGTTTGCGCCGGCCCCCGTAACGCAGATCGTCACGGAGCCGCGCCGTCTCACTTCGGCAACCAACTTGGACGATCTGCAAGGGATTGAACCGATAGCGGAGGCGCTGATAAAGACACTCGCTGGCAAAGCACGCACTGGTCGCCTGGACGAAATGAAAGCATTGGAACTTTTGCGGCAAGCCGTGTTGCTCTGATCTGATTTGACATGGCTGTCGACATCACCGGCCGGACGTTTGGCAGGCTCACTGCAATAGCCCGCGAGGACGGCTCTCGCTGGCTATTCAAGTGCGCGTGCGGCACCGAAAAGGTTCTCGATTCGCGGAGCGTGAGGTACCGAAAGACCCTATCGTGCGGCTGCTTGCGCCAGATTGAAATTGCGCCCGGCCAGCGCTTTGGCCAGCTCACTGCATCCCATTACGTGAATCACGGTAAGAACGGGGCGCGTTGGTTTTTTCAGTGCGACTGCGGGTCTGGGAAGATCATTGCGTCCAGCTACGTAAGAAGCGGCCTCCGAACGTCATGTGGATGCCGCGGACCGGCCACGACCGCCCAGACCACCGAACCGGCCGCGGTCGTCTGGCCGTTCCCGAAATGGCCGAAGGAGCGCAGTGGCTGAACGGCCCGCAAGGGCCAATCTCCGAACAGCCGCATTCGCGTCGGTGACTGCACAGGCCCGCTCCGCACAAGTGAGACGCTCAACGGCGATGTTTTGTGCGGCCGTCGGTGGGCGCCACGGCATATCGCGTGGCTCGCCTTGATCAACCGACATCTACTTACTGTAACTTCATGAAACGGTAGCGGGTGGTGAACGGCGTCGATCGCGGCGCTGGCACTACACTATTAGTGTCGGCATCGTCCAAGGAGGCGTCCATCGATGGCAATCGAAGTCAAGGATCCCATCTACGAGCTCGGCGAGAAAGCGACATATGTCACTGTCAACGGCGTCAAGTATGCGGTCGTGCGCGAACGCCTGGTTCGACCAGATCGGGTCCGGGAACGCCCCTGCGCCGTGTGGCAAATCGCTGTCGGTTCCGCTGGGGGACGTAATCAAGGGCAGTGGAAAATCTTACGGCGTGAAAACTGTCAAGCTCGCCCTCAACCCGGTCCATCCGGCCTATCACGCAGCGGTGCACAGGGCGACTTACTGCCCTGCAGATCAGGTGACATTCACGGCCGTCTCCAGGAAGAAGCTGCGCCGTAGCAGTTCGGCGCATAGCAAAACCGGCCGTGTCGGGCGTGGCAAGGTCGGCGTGGGCGGCATGCGTACCAAGTCGCACGGCTCACGGCGCGCGGGTCGAGTCGCAACCTCTCCAGTTCGAGGAACTAGCGGGACGCGTCCCGCATTTCTTTGGTCGCCTTCGCCCTGTCCTTCCGCCAGCTTAGGAAGTAAGTCACCGTAGCCACAATGAACGTGACAATAGTGGAGGCCGACGACGCAATGAGTGTCTTTTCCTCAGTATCTAGCGACGGCGTTGTCGGTTCGTATTGGGAAGCAGATGAGGATGGGACTGCCGGAGCGCTTCCCGACAAGGCTTGTGATGCGCTTTTCAACTGCACGACGGTTACTTGCGGCAACTGGTTCGCCGACATGTAACGCACGAAAAGGGCCGCTGTTATGCAAAAAAAGCCCACAAAGAGACCAAGGAGTAACCGACAAAACAGCTCGACCCTAGTAGAGTTTGACACGCCTGCCTCCGTCTTCGTCGACGGTTGCCGCTCCCTAATATTGCGCCAGAATCTCGCGCTCCGCGAGTCGACGTTGGAACGCGATGCGAACCTCTTTCTCCCTGTCCGCAGGTGCGATCTACGTGGCTTGCGAATACTTCGAAATTCGCTGCTGCGATGGCACCGGTGCACTGAACTGTTCCCCAGCCACGTTGCCTAATTTTGGCGATCTTCGCTGGATTGCCCCGTCGGGCACAGAGCAGGCGGCGCTGCGGTTTAAATAACCCTGTGTCGGAAGAAACTATGAGTGGATCACCATGCGAAAACTCAACCCCGCCGGCCAGCAATTGATCGAAGAAGTTGCCCGGCGACATGGGTTCAGCATGGATGCCGTGATGAGCATGCTGGAGTCTGTGATTCGCGGTAACGGCAGCATGGCCCAGTTCAATCACCCCGAATTTGGTGGCTCCGGCCAGTGGATGCAGGGGGGAATGACCATGGTCTCCGACATGTTCAACAACTACCTGAAAGGCCGGGTCGATGGGCTCTGTTCCGAGCTTTCCCGCCTGATGGCAAATCAGCCCGACCTTCTTATTCGCAGCGGCAGCTTTCAGTCGCAGAGCCAGGGTACTCAGCAGCAGGGCAACGACGACGGCGGCCGGCAACAACAGCAGAGCGCTGGTTACGGTGGCGGCAGCCAGCAGCAGACTGCAGTCGGACCGGTGAGTCTGTTCGTTCCGCCCACCCCCGGCACCTCTGGCGACTGGTGGCCCGCTGATCTGGGGCGGCCCAACAGCACTGGTGCGCAGAATGACGTCCGCTATGCCCACTTCGCCCAACCCCGACGCCTGGCGATCGAAGTGGACGGCAAGGTGACGGTTTACGATACGCTCGATCACCAGATCAGCGGCTTCTCACAGCAGCAGTCCCGTGGCGCATCCCTCACATTTGCGAGCCAGCACGGCTTGGTTGCTGTCGCCAGCCTGGCGGTTGTCTCGGTCGGTGGGGTTCCGCAGCCGGCGTCGCCGCCGGTGCAGGACGAGCCCGTCAGCACTCAGTCGGTCGCCCGGGAGGCGGACGTGTTAGCCACCATCGAGAAGCTCGCTCAACTGCACGCGAAGGGGATTCTCAGCGATGAGGAGTTCGCCGAAAAGAAGGCGGAACTGCTGAGCCGTTTGTGAGGGTCCCGTCATCGCGCAGCGCAATCGGGGCACAATTTCTACGTGGCTGAAACGCCCACACAGGGACGGGCAACTCGCCCAGTTGATTGCTCAGTAAGAAGCGACTCGACTTGTTCCTGTGGGTCCGGAATCGGCCGAGGTTGTGTGGAAACGTCTGGCGAATATCGGCGAGAAGTTTTGGTAAAGCGCGATCGAAGGAAACGACTTTTCAGCTTTTTTATTGGTAGCGCGGCGATGGGCGTTCTCACGCCCTCATCGCCTCGATCAGTGACTTCGTACCCAGGATATTCATCGCTCGCTTGAGGTTGTACGCTAATACGTGAAGGCTCATCTCAGTTCGAACACGTGGCAGCGTCTTTGTCAGAAAGTGCGCGGAGCCCATCCAGAACTTGAGCGTTCCGAACGGGTGCTCGACTGTCTGTCGTCTCAGTCTTGCCGCGTCTGGAGTCTGATCAAGTCGGCGCTGCATTTCTTCAAGCACCTTCTCATGCTCCCATCGCGTGACTCTTCGATATGGACTCGGCGTGCACTGCGGTTTCAGTTTGCATTTCGGACACGCTGATGGCCAATACTTATGAATCGTCAGGCCGGCCTCAATGGTCGTGAAGCGCCGAATGGCTCGCTCTCCTGCCGGACAACGATACTCGTCGTCCGACTCAATATAGACGAAGTCCCGTTTATCGAAACGGCCCTCGGCCTTGCTGTTTGATGTCAGCGGTTTCGGGACCAGCGTCTTGATGCCGTCCTGCTCGCATCGCAGAATCTCCTCGCTCTTGAAGTAACCACGATCAGCAAATGCGGTCAGATGGTTTTCACCAATCGCATCTCGCGCCAGGTTGGCCATCGCAGCTAACTGGGAGCGATCGTGACCGACATTGACGACCTCATGCGCGACGATCATGTGGTTCTTGAGATCCACAGCGGTCTGCACGTTATAGCCGACCATTCCCGTGCCCCGACCGCTGGTGGCCATTGAGCGCGCATCCGGATCGGTTAGTGATATCTGGCCGTCTGGAGCTGCGCGCATCTGCGTTTCGATCTCACCGAGTTTTTGCATCTGCGCCTTGATCTTCAGTATCTTTTCTTTCAGGTGCGGAACGCGCCCCTCCGGCAGGCTCGCTGGCTCGCGATCGGCCCGCTCCAGTTCATCCATGTAGCGGGCAATACTTTGTTCGAGTTGCTCCATGCGAGCCTTGAGCTTGCGATCAGTGAAGTTCTTGTCGCGGTTGTTGACCGCTTTGAACTTACTGCCATCGATGGCAACGGTGGCGTCTGAGAAGAGCTTCAACTGCCGGCACAGCATTACAAACTCCCGGCAGACTTTGCGTATCGCATCGCCGTTGTCTTTGCGAAAGTCCGCAATGGTTTTGAAGTCGGGCATGAGCCGGCCCGTTAGCCAAATCAGTTCGAGGTTGCGTTGCGTTTCGCGCTCAAGACGGCGGCTCGATTGAAGCCGATTCAAGTACCCATAGATGTAAATCTTGAGAAGGGTCGACGGGTGATACGAAGGTCGACCGGTAGCCGCTGGCGCCGCACGCTCGAAGCCCAAGCTCACCAGGTTGAGTTCGTCCACGAATACATCAATCACGCGTACCGGATTGTCGGCATCGACATAGTCGTCGATAGATTCAGGTAGCAATGCGAATTGATGACGTGCGGTGCTTTCGACAAATCGCTTCATGAGTCACCTAGCCTGAACGCGTTGATTCAGTTTAGACGATCAACGTGTTTTCACACAACCTCGACCCATTGCAGTCAATCGTGTTTCTCGAAACCGGTCACTCACGAGAGAGACCGATACCGACGCGGAGGACTTCGAATCCCGCGAATAAGGGCGTCTGTTTCTATAGCTTCCTAAGTTGTCTATTTTTGCCGTAGACCAAGACACCGACAATTAGGGCAGACATACAAAAAACGAATAACGACATGAATAGAATATTCTTGTCAATCCCTCTTGCCACACGTTTTTCAAGGACAGACCGTTCGGGATTTTCAGGATCGTAGTACGCAGTCACTCTTTGGTTTACGGCCCGAGAATCGTAAGCATCCGATCAGTACCGTCGCGGATGACGTTGACACGCGAGAGGCTGGGCTGCTAGCGAATGGGATCGATACGTGCGGAGGTGGGCAGCAAAGGAGCAACGTTCCAAGGTAACAGTTCGTCGATCCGATTCACCGGATGATCTGCGATGCGCTCGATGACATGGTGTAAGTAGGCCTCCGGATCAATGCCATTCAGACGTGCAGAACCAATCAGGCTATACATCGCGGCTGCACGTTCGCCGCCTGAGTCTGCACCGGCAAATAAAAAATTCCGTCTTCCGATTGCTACGCCGCGCAACGCGCGTTCGGCGATCAGGTTGTCAATCTCAGCCTGACCATCGCTGCAGTAATAGGCTAGCGCAGACCAGCGATTCAACGAATACTGGATCGCTTTGGTGGTGTCCGATTTCGCGGAGAGCGTGAGAAGCGTCGCCTCGAACCACCGCTTCATGTCATCAAGCAGCGGCACAGCCTGCGCCTGGCGAACGCGCGATCGTTCTTCCGGGGGCTTGCCGCGAATGTGTTCCTCTATGCGATAGAGCGCACCAATGCGTTCCAGTGCTTCGCTGGTGATCGATGATGGCCGTACAGCATGCAGATCGTGTAGCTTTCGACGCGCATGCGCCATGCACGCAGCTTCCCGGATCTGACCGCCCAGGTATAGCTCCGCGTAGCCGGCGAACGCGTCTGCCTGCAGTACGCCAGTGAAGTTGGCAAGGTGCCGCTGCGGATGTTCGCCGCGACGATCCGGTGTATAGGCAAACCAGACCGCCGGCGCTTCGTTCGAACCACTGGGCCGGTCATCGCGCACGTACACCCAGAGCCGCCCGGTCTTCGTCCGGCCATTGCCCGGCGCAAGCACCGGCAGCGGTGTGTCGTCGGCGTGAACCTTGGCGCCGCCAAGCGCATGGCGGCGCACCGCGTCGACCAGCGGGTTGAGTAGCCAGGTCAGACTGCCCAGCCAGTGGCCCATGGTGCCAGCTTCAATCTCGACGCCGTCGCGCGCGTACATGACAGACTGGCGGTAGAACGGGATGTGGTACGCGAACTTCGATGTCGCAATATGTGCGAGCAGTGCCGGCCCAGGAAGGCCGCGATCGATTGGACGGCTCGGTGCTGCGGCCTGCACGATGCAGTCGCAGCACGAACAGGCAAGTTTGGGACGACGATGACGGATGACACGGAAGTGCGCGCGCACGTACTCAAGCTGTTCGGATACGTCTTCGCCCAGCGGTTTAAGCGCGCCACCGCACCCCGGGCAGTGCTCCTCAATGGGCCGATGCACGCGCTCTTCGCGTTCGAGGTGATCGGGCAGCGGTTTGCGACAGGCACTCTCGCGGCGTTGCTGTGTCTTCTTTGAGTCAGCCTGGGCAGCCGCACCTTCGTCGGCTTGTAGGTCCTCAAGCCGCAGCTCAAGCTGCTCGATCTGACTCTCCAGCTTCTCAGACTTGCGACCGAACTGCATGCGGCGCAGCTTCGCAATCGTCAGCTTCAGATGTTCGATCTCGATCACCCGGGAGCTAAGCTGGTCCTGCAATTCGACGACCCGCTGCGCGTTCGCATGAGCTGACGCCGCATGCGCGCGCACTAGCGCTTTGAGCGCATCAATGTCGTCGGGCAGGTCAGTATCGGTCAGATCCATCGCGATAGTTTACGACCATCTGCTGCACGCGAAGCGCCAGGTAACAGACGTTTACAAAGCACTGCGCGGGCGTGCCACCTCGACCGGTTGTCGCCAGTCAAACCCTTCGAGAAGGAGCGAGAGCTGAGCGGTGGTCAACGCCACGACGCCAGCCTCGGCCCGGGGCCATGCAAAACGCCCCTTCTCAAGACGCTTTGCAAATAAACATAGGCCGCCATCGCTCCAGTACAACGCCTTCAGAAGATCACCGCGGCGCCCCCTGAAGATAAAAACATGACCGCCATACGGATCCTTCTCAAGCACCGTCTGCACCTTCGCCGCAAGCGAATTGAAGCCGGAGCGCATGTCGGTGACGCCGGCGGCGATCCAGATCCGTGTGTTTGCGGGCGGGCCAATCATCGGAGAATCGTAAGCGTCATCTGAAGCTTTCGATTACCCACAAGTTTCTTGTTTACTTTCGAAAGTTCTGTTAACTTTTTCGCATGAGGAATTTGATCGCGATCAGATGACAAAAAGGGGGACGCCAAGCGATTCCCTACCTCGTCATCCGATGCCCTCGGAAGACGAGCAGACGTGGATGGACAAAGAGAATGCCGCCTGCAACTTCCGGGACGAGCGTCTGAAGAAGCGCTTTCGGTTGTTGCTCAAACAGATCTGGACGGGCATGGGTCAGAGCATTCCATTTGCCTGTCACGATTGGGCTAATACGAAAGCAGCTTATCGGTTTTTCGCCAACGATCATGTCAGCGAGCAGGACATATTGAGCGGGCATTTTCAGGCGACAAGCGAGCGTTTCGCGAGTTCGGATGGCCCGATACTTATTCTTCAAGATACGACGACGTTTTCATATCAGCGCGAGCAACCAGAGCGTATCGGATTCATCGGGAAGAGCGGCACTCGCAAGATAGATGGACGCAACAAGCCGCTGACCCGATGCGGCATTCTGATGCATTCGAGCTTGGCCGTGACGACAGAGGGAGTGCCGCTCGGCTTGGCCGCGATCAAATTTTGGACGCGCAGCAAATTCAAAGGCTGCAACGCACTCAAGAAGACGGTCAACCCGACACGAGTCCCCATCGAAGAAAAGGAAAGCTATCGTTGGTTGGAAAACTTAAGACAGTCAACGGCACTTTTCGGGGACCCGCAGCGTTGCGTGCATATTGGCGACCGTGAGAGCGACATCTACGAGCTGTTTTGTACAGCACAAGACGTTGAAACGCACTTCCTTGTCCGTACCTGCGTCGATCGATTAGCCGGCGATGGTGACCATACAGTTGCCCAGGAGATGGAAGAGGTGCGGTTAAAAGGATTGCATCGTGTCCAGACTGCAGACCAAAATGGGAACGTCATCGATACGGTGCTGGAAATTCGGTATCGTCGAATTAAGATGTTGCCGCCCATCGGAAAGCAAAGCCGTTATCCGGCACTCTACTTGACAGTGATACACGCGCGCGAACGCGCGGAGCTGGGAGATCGGAAGCGCATCGAATGGAAGCTGATCACGGACTTACCCGTAGCGTCCCGGCGCGATGCGATTGAAAAACTCAACTGGTATGCCATGCGCTGGAAGATCGAGATCTTCCATAAGATTCTGAAATCCGGCTGCAAAGCAGAGGAGTCGCGACTGCGCACGGCAGACCGACTGGCCAATCTGGTCTCCGTCTTATGCATCATCAGTTGGCGTATCTTCTGGTTGACGATGCTCAACCGCTCATGCCCAGATGCCGATCCAGAACTGGCATTGACTCATACGGAAATAGATATCCTCAACCGCTTAGTGAAGGATAGTAAGAGAGTCCGCGAGGCGCTTCCTCTTTCGCGCTACCTTGAGAAGATTGCGCAACTCGGCGGCTATCTCGCGCGCACCAACGACGCACCGCCTGGAAACACGGTGATGTGGAGAGGCATGCGCCGGTTGGCCGATATGCAGCTAGGCTTCAATCTCGCATCCGAAAGATATGGGTAATCGAAAGCATCTGAAGGCCGCATGTACAGACAGCTGGATAGTGTCCAAAGTAGTCCCCACCAAATAAGTGATGGGGACTACTTTGTCTAAAGATGAGATGCAGATTT
>NZ_FCOK02000139.1 GCF_001544555.2 Caballeronia udeis
GACAAGACCGGCAACTGGAACCTGCCTTTCACGGTTTCCATGATCCTGATGGGCGTTGGCATTGTGCTGTCGTTCACTATGCGGCCGGATCGGGCTTTGGATGTTTCGCCGGCAGAGGCAGGAGAGGGGAGTGAGTCGGCGAGGAAGTATGTTTAGACGGGAGTCTGCGCGTCGAAGACGCTGCGATTTCCGCGGAGGATAGCAAGCTCAGAAGCCCTTGTCCCCACATCGGGCGCCGAAGAAATATTAGGAGACGTTTTATGAAACGTTTAGCCATGTCGACCTTTATCGCCGCTACGCTCGGCGCGGCCTCGGCCGCTCAAGCCCAAAGCAGCGTTACGCTCTACGGTATGCTTGATGAAGCGGTCGCGTATTACAACAATGTGGGGCATGCCTCCTTGGTCGAACTGCAGGGCGGCGACTATTCGGGCAACCAGTGGGGCTTGCAGGGCAAGGAAGATTTGGGCGGAGGCTTCAGGGCGATTTTCAAACTCGAAAACGGTTTTAACCTCAACACGGGAACGTTGTCCCAGGGTGGCCGCGAGTTCGGCAAAAGCGCATGGGTAGGGCTGGCGAACGACTCGCTAGGTTCGATTAGGCTCGGTCGTCAGTACGATCCGACGGTTGATCTGATTCAACCCATTACGGCGGACCGCTATAGCCCCGCGTTTTCGACGCCGGGGGACGTTGACAACAACGACAACAGCTTTCGCGTAGACAATTCGATCAAATACACGAGCCCGACTTATGGCGGTCTGCAATATGAATTGATGTACAGCTTGGGTGGCGTCGCGGGCAATATATCGTCGCAGGAGACGTCCTCCGTTGCGGCTTTATACACACGCGGCGGTTTGAGCCTGGCTGCAGGGTACGTTTACGCCAAAAACGACGGCGTGGCTGGGGAGGGGACGGCCGACCAGACTCAGAACAACTCCGTCACGCCGCTCTTTGGCGACCACCCTTTTGTAGGCTCACGCCTTATCAGCCAAGCTGCGGCACAGTATGTTGTAGGTCCGTTTACCGCCAACGTGCGCTACAGCAATGCGCGATGGAAACCCTACGCCAACCTCGTGGCCTTTAACCGCACGGAAACCTTCAATACCGGAGCGACCTCCCTCGCCTACCGGTTGTCTCCGGCAGTTTTGTTGGATATCGGTTACGACTACACGAGCTCGAGTGGCGCGTCCTCGGCGACGTATCAAACGGTTGCGGCGGGAACGGAATACAGCCTCTCCGTGCGCACCACGCTCTATGCAATCGGCGCCTATTCGCATGCACACGGCACCACCTTCAGCCAGGACGGCAATAGCATCGTAGCTGCTGGTGGAACAGTGGGTGACCTCCAGTCAAGCTCAAGCTCGCCGAACCAAGTCGTCCTTATGCTTGGCACTACTACTAAATTTTGATGCAATACCGTGCTCGAACCAAGATTCATTTCCGCAGCGGTCCTAGCTAACGTACCACCTGGCTGAGAAAAATGAATCTGCGGAAGCTGACGCAAGCAGTCGTACCAACTCTAAAATAGGATGAAGATTATGTCGCGCAAACTGAAGTCGCTCGTGCTATTCGGTAGCCTGCTCTCCTGTGTTCTGGCCGGCCATGTCGGCGCCGCTGAACTCAAGATGACTTCGAAAGTGGAGATTCCTGGTGTCGCCCTGGATTCATTCGACATCAGCTACGTCGACCAAACAACAAACCGGTATTACGTGGCCGACCGAAGCAACAAGGCCGTTGACATCGTCGACGGAACGACCGGGGCCTTCATTGGCCGGGTCCCCGGTTTCGTCGGCGTCCCCGAAGACAAGGACACCGATATGGCCGGTCCTAATGGCGTTCTTACGATCGGCAATGAGCTATGGGCTGGTGACGGCGACAGTTCGGTCAAGGTCATCGACCTCAAGACCAAAACGATTGTCGATACGATCCATACCGGCGGCAAAAAGCGTGCTGACGAGATGGCCTACGATCCCAAACATCATATCTTTCTCGTCGCCAACGACGCGGATGATCCACCCTTTGTGACGTTGATTTCTGCCCGGCCGGGACACAAGATTCTCAAGAAGGTCGTCATCAATGACGCTACCGATGGAATTGAGCAGCCGATCTATTACGCTCCGAAAAGCATTTTTCTGATGTCGATTCCGGAACTCAAGGGCGACAAATCAACGGGTGGAATCGCCATGATCGATCCGCTCAAAGGCGAAGTCTCCAGTGTCATGAAAGTATCCAACTGCGCACCTGCCGGGCTCGCGCGTGGGCCAGGGCACAATCTGGTGATTGGCTGCAGTGCAGGCGGGAAGGAATCGAAACTGAAGCCGGTCACGTTGGTCGTCAACGGAGACAATGGTGCCGTACTTGCAACGATTCCCGATATCGGCACAGCCGACGAAGTAGCTTACAGCGCCAAGAACGATCAGTACTACATCACGGGCCGGAAGATGCCGAATGGTTCGGTTCTGGGTGTGATCGATGCCAAAACTAATACCCTCATTCAGAGCATTCCGACGGGAGGCGACACACATTCGGTTGCGGCGAGCGATGTGAACGGACGTGTGTTTGTACCGCTTCCCAAAACGGGCGGCCCGTGCGGTGGTTGCGTCGGCGTGTTCAGCACTCGATAGCCCATATTTCTGGACGGTCTAGTCATCAATTTTCGGTTTCTAGTTAGGAAACGAAAGGAATGATCTTGACCAGCCAACAGAATTGATGAGCGGTAAGGCTGGGCTAATTTGCTCGCACATATCCAGCGATATCGTGAGTAGATCAAATATTTGATTTAAACAACGTTGACTGCGGCTCTAGGACAGTTACTAAAAGCGGAAGACATATGATTAAACGTAATTCAGCTATACTAATTATAGCTATGCTGGCTGCAACGTCGGGCGCAAAAGCCCAAAGCAGTGTCACTCTTTATGGCACGATCGACAACGCTATGGCGTACTACAACAACGTAGGGCACGGTTCCGTTCTCCAGTTGCAGGGTGGCGATCTGGATTCCAATATGTGGGGGTTCAAGGGCCTCGAAGACCTCGGTGGCGGCCTCAAGGCAGTCTTCGATCTCGAAAACGGCTTCGACATCAACAACGGTGCACTTGAACAAGCGGGCCGCGAATTTAATCGGCAGGCCTATGTTGGGCTGGCGAGCGACTCTTTGGGCACCTTGACCTTCGGCCGGCAATTCGATCCGACCGTTGATCTGGTCCAGCCTATTACGGCTGACGGGTATGGTCCTGCGTTCACAACACCGGGCGATGCTGACAATAACGATGATTCCATCCGGGTAAGCAGCGCGATCAAGTATGCGAGCCCGATCTATGCCGGGTTTCAATATGAACTGCTTTACGCCCTCGGTGGGGTCGCGGGCAATACAACCTCTGGACAGACCTACTCAGCCGCAGCCCTCTATGGCAATGGTGGATTCAGTCTGGCCGCGGGATATCTCTTTGCCAAAAATGATGGTGCGGGCGGGGCCGGTACGGCCGATCCGATTCAGAATAATTCGGTGACCCCACTCTACGGCTCCGTAGCATTAGTTGGCTCACGCCAGATAGTCCAAATCGCCACCCAGTACGTGATCGATTCGCTTACGGCCAACGTGCGTTATAGCAATGCGCAATATAAGCCTTACGTCAGTTTCGGCGCCTTCGGCCGCACCGAGAACTTCAACATTGGCGCGGCCTCTCTTGCTTACCAGGCCACGCCCGCCGAACTGCTGGCAATCGGCTATACCTACACAAAATCAAGCGGCGCTGCTTCTGCAACGTACAACTCGGTTGCGGCCAGTTCGCAATACAGCGTGTCCAAGCGAACCACCCTGTACGCCACTGCCGGTTATACGCACGCGAGCGGCTCGACGTTCAGCAGCGACGGCACGGCAATCGTACCCGCCGGAGGCACAGTGGGCAACCTGACATCGAGCTCGAGCACGCCAAATCAGGTAGCGCTGATGGTGGGTGTGCTTCACAAGTTTTGACTTCCTAGTGAGTTTCGATCCTGCGCTGTTGGGAAACCAGCGCTGAATAGCTGTTGAAGTAAAACCCTTTTGCGCCAACACAATCAGCGCAAATTAAATCATCTGACAGGAGACACCATGTCGTCATTTTTCAAATTTCAGGCTTTGGCCGTAAGCCTTGCAATCGTCGGTACTTTTTCTTCCGCTGTAAGCGCCCAGTCGTCCTTGGAGCAGAACAATGCGCCGCCACTGAAATTGGTCAAGACCATCGAGCTTGCGGATATTCGCAGCAGCGAACCCGACGTTTCTGCGGATGAACTCGCCAAGAACCTGACCACGACGCGCATGGTCGGCGTTCAGAACCATTTCGACCACCTGACCCCTGACCTGAAAAACAGTCGCCTCTTCATCGTGCCGGAAGATAATAAGACAATCGAAGTCTACGATATTCGCACCGGCAAATTTGTGCACAGCATCAAGGGAATTGGTGTCGGACATTCGGTGGTATACCGCGCCGGCATTGACAGAATTTTCGTGACCGACGGTTCCAACGGCGATTTGAAAATTTTCAACGGAACCACATACGAACTGCTGAAGACCGTGAAGCTTCTGGCCGATGCGGATGCGACCGGGTATGACCCCGTGACACATAATCTGTACATTGCGGACGGCGGCCTGGATGCGAAACTGAACTACACGTTCCTGGAAATCGTGAACACCGATACGGGCGAGAAGGTAGGTCAAATCAAGATTGATTCCAATCGCCTGGAGGCCATGGTCGTCGAGAAATCAGGATCGAGACTATTTCTGAATATGACTGAGAAGAATTCTATTGGCGTGATCGATCGCAAGAAGCAGGCAGTTGTCGCCGTCTGGCCGCTCACGTGTAAGGTGAATTCGGACGTCGCGATGGACGAAAAAAATCATCGACTCTTCGTCGCGTGCCGTGATGGAAACATGAATGTGCTGGATTCCGATACCGGAAAGGTGCTGCAAAACTTACCGATCTCTACCGGAGTCGACGACATGGTATTCGATCCTGCAAGCCAAAGAATTTACGTGGCCGCCGGGGCAGGGTTCGTAAACGTCTTTAAGGAAATCGACGCGGACCACTATCAGGCCATCGGGAAGATTCCCACTGGCCCGTTGGCCAAGACCGGTTTATTGGTGCCGCGACTGAAAGAGTATTTTGTGGCCGTGCCGCCGCATGGGACAACGTCTGCGGAGGTACTGGTCTTCGCTGTGAAATGAGTAGAATCCAGGAACGCCATTCTCGGCGTCGGCTCAATAAACGGACATTTATGTACGTTAGGGGGTCGACGCCATTGAATCTAAAATGCTTGGCTCTGCTCACTTGGCCGGATACCCCGAAGGGAGAAAGTCGTCCATCACATCACAGCCCTCGAAACTGGGTACGCGAAAATCTTCGCACGCGAGCATGTCGCGCCGCGATTGCACGACGTCCAGTCACACGCGACCTGGTTTCACTTTTCCAAGTGCCACCAAGATTTTCTCGGGCGTAACGGGTTGTGAAGCGACTCGGGCATGGAATGGCGCGAGGGCATCATTTATTGCGTTCATCACGGCCGCCGGCGCCCCTGCCGATCCCGCTTCCCCCGCCCCTTTAGCACCGAGGGCCGCAGTCTTTGTCCGCGTCTCTATGTGAGCGATTTCGATGTCCGGCATTTCGGAGGCCATCGGCACAAGATAGTCTCCCATGCTGCCATTTTTAAGAAGACCCGCTTCGTCGTAAAGACATTCTTCGAAAAGGACGCCGCCAATGCCCTGCACGACCGCGCCACGGATCTGTTCGTCCACCAACATCGGGTTAATGACGCGTCCGCAATCCTCAACGACCCAGTGCTTGAGTAACTTCACCATGCCAGTATCCACGTCGACCTCGACGTATGACACATGTACGCCGTTGGTAAATACGAATGGATAGTCGCGCTGTGAATAGTGTCGTGTCGCGGATAGCTCAGGCTGGAAATCCCTCGGCAGAGTGTCCGGGCGAAAATAGGCCTTACTCGCCAGGTCTTTAAGGTCAATCAGAAAGGCGCCGTTTTCTGCGTCCACCACCTGTCCGTTAAAGAGCTTGAGCCCTTCGGGCGAGCGCTCGTGCGCAGCAGAGGCAAACTCGATTAACTGCATGCTCAATGCGTTCGACGCCTGAAGCACAGCCTCACCGCCTATGCCGGCCCCTCTTGATGCCCACGTCCCGCCACCATACGGCGTGACCGACGTGTCACCTGTAATGACGCGGACCCGGCCGATTGGCATCGAAAGGGCGTCGGCAGCAATCTGGGCGAAGATGGTCTCGCTCCCTTGACCCTGCTCCCCAACGCTAACCATAACTGTAATGCCTCCACCGGCATCCAGACGGACGGTTGCCCCGTCCTGCGCCGCGATCCGCGCACCGCCGATGCCATAGAATGCCGGGCCGGGATTGGTAAGTTCGACCATCGCAGCGATACCAATTCCGCGAAACACACCGTCCTCCCGTAAACGACGTTGCTCGTCGCGCAGCCCGTCGTAGTCAGCCATTCTTTCAATCCGGGAGAGGCACGCGTCATGAGAGAGCCCTTCAAGCTTGATCCCCGATGCCCCCATGCACGGATATGCATCGTCATGCATCACATTCATTTTTCTGAAAGCAAGCGGGTCGATTCCGAGCCTCGAAGCGGCCAGGTCGACAATCCCCTCGGTTACGGCACATGCGATCGGATGTCCGACTCCACGGTACTGGCTCATGGGGGGCTTGTTCTGGAACACGACGCGCAGTCGTGCTCTATAGTTCGCGTGCTGGTAAGGGCCGCCCGTGATGTTAAGAACTTGATTGCCCTCGATGCCGCTCGTCCGGGGATACACTGAATAAGGCCCAACGCCGGTAAGATCGTCGATTTCGAACGCCAAGATACGGCCATCTTTTGTCGCCGCGAGCCGTGCCTTTACAAGATGGTCTCGCGCATGGACATCGCTCACGAATGACTCGAGTCGGTCGGCAATGAACTTGATGGGACGTTTTAGAAGTTTCGACAGGGCTACCGTCGCGAAGTCATCAGGATAGGAATGCACCTTGATTCCAAATGACCCTCCCACGTCCTTGCAGATTACGCGAACGGACGCTTCCGGAAGGTTCAGATGCCGGCTGTACAAATCCTGCATCATGTGCGGCGCCTGATGCGAGTGGTACACGGTCAAAGTGTGATCGGCAGCGTTGAAGTCGGCCAATACCGAGCGCGTCTCCAAGGTCACGCCCGTGTGACGTCCGAACCGATACGACTCTTCGACGACAACATCAGCACTCGCAAACGTAGCGTCAACCGATCCGTTGTCTATTGTCCGCGTAAAGCATAGGTTATCGCCCAGTTCCGGGTGGATGAGGGGCGAGTCGGGGTCCAGCGCCCGTTCCATATTCGCGACGACGGGCAGCTCTTGCCATTCGATCCGCAGGTATGCGAGTGCATCTTCAGCCTGATGCCGGGTTTCGGCAACCACCGCAAAGACCGGTTCGCCTTGCCAACACAGGTGTCCACGCGCAAGTGGATATTGCGGCGGGGACTTCATGCCGGGCAAGTGAGCAAGCGTACCCACCCAAGGAGTACAGATGTCGGTGATATCCTCCGCCCCGAATACTCCTATCACGCCTGGCATCATCGTGGCAAAGCTCGCGTCGAACGAGGTGATGCGGCCGTGCGCAATCGGACTGCGCCAGTAAACAACGTGGGCCATGCGTGGCAGCACAATATCGTCCACGTAGACGCCTCGGCCCTGCAGTAATCTCAGAG
The DNA here is from genome assembly GCF_001544555.2 of Caballeronia udeis. Classification (GTDB taxonomy): domain Bacteria; phylum Pseudomonadota; class Gammaproteobacteria; order Burkholderiales; family Burkholderiaceae; genus Caballeronia; species Caballeronia udeis. The sequence goes on from NZ_FCOK02000139.1 coordinate 7,741, forward strand.
CGTTCGGTCTCGGCACAGGCGCGCCGATGTAGCGCAGCTCGTCGGCGATACTCTGTTCGCTTTTCAGTGGCGTCAGCATTTTTGCCCCCCAGCAACGCTTCCAGAGCGAGTGCTCAGAACGTCCTCGATCGCGTCGACAATGGCTTGGTAACCTGTACAGCGACAGTAGTTGCCCGACATGAACTCCCGGATCTCCTCGCGACTGGAATCCGGCCTGGTCGCAACCAGCTCAGCTGCTGCGAGCAGCATACCTGCCGTGCAAAAGCCGCACTGCAAGGCGTTGCGCGCATGGAAGGCCGCCTGCAACGCAGTGAGATCGCCACGGTCACTTGCGCCTTCGAGGGTTTCAACCGTGCAGTTTGTTGCCCGGACCGCGAGCACAAGGCAACCTCGCACCATCTGCCCGTTCAGACGGACAGTGCATGCTCCGCATACCCCATGCTCACAACCAACGCGAGCCCCTTTAATCTGCAATTCATCCCGCAAGAAATCGATCAGGTGCATCCGCGGCTCGACTATCGTCGTCACACTCTTTCCGTTGACAACCAGCCGGATAGATTGACGTTCAACCATGTTCAGGCACCTCCAGCTTCTGAGCCAATTTCGCCAGCAATCTCTCGAGAGTCACCCGCGCAAGGTGGAGCTTGGTTTCGGCCGAGTTGTAGAGATCGCCTCCGGGGATGATGTCGAGCGCCCGCGCAAAGGTTGCCGCCGCAGCGCGCGTAAGTGGTGTCGTCTTTAGTTGTTGCTCGACCGCATACGCCCGATCTGGTTTGTTACCCGTGCCGAGGAAGACAATTCGCGCATCTTTGAGAAAGCCCTCTTCGGAGGCGTCGCCTGTGACAACTGCACCAACGATGGCGTAATCTCCATGACGCCGAGTCAATTCATCGAATGCATAAATGGATTTTGGGCCCCTGAGAGGGATATCCAACGCGACGATGATTTCGCCCGGGCGTAGGGCAGTCGTGTAGAGATCGATAAAGAACTCGTCGGCCGGGATTCGACGTTGACCTTCGAGGCCTTGGGCAATCACGACTCCCCTCATTGCAACCAGAATGCAAGGCCACTCCGCCGCGGGATCCGCGAATGCTATCGATCCGCCGAGTGTGCCTAGATTGCGAATGGCACGGTGTGCCACAAAGGGCGCAACCTCCGAGAGCAAAGGAGCATGCTTGCGCACCACAGCCGAATCTTCTATCTCCGCATGCGTCACCATTGTGCCTATACGCAAGGCATCGCCAACGACTGACACATGCTTCAGAGCCGACAGGCCTCCGATATCCACCAGAATTTGAGGCTCGGATAGCCGCATGTTAATGGTCGCAAGCAGCGTCTGACCACCCGCCAAAATTCTCGCCTCATCGCCATACTCGTCCAGTAGTGCGAAAACCTCTTCAACTGACCGGGCTCGCACATAGTCGAATTCAGGAGCTTTCATGGACACCCCTTCTCAAAACGAATGCTTGAGCAACAGGGTTACTGCTACCCCAAGCATGAACCAGCCGACGCGGAACAGTTCTGCCGTAAGGCCGCCACTCCATGCGCCGCGAATCACCGATGTATCGCGCACAGAGGGCTTCTCGGGAGCGGACCTTGGCAGGTCGGCAATATCCGCGATTTTCGTGGTTGGCGCCGAGTCCCATCCGCTCTCGCGCGCAAGCGGGTTTCCCGTCAAATAGCGATCTAGCGATCCAAAGAACTCATCGGCCATTTTCTTGGCGGATGAGTCGATGAGCCGTCCACCAATCTGCCCAAGCTTGCCCCCCACGGACGCTTCAATAGAGTATGTGAGTTTGGTCGCACTTCCCTCGTCGGACAGTTCAACCCGCGAGGATCCTTTTGCGAATCCGGCAGCCCCGCCGGCGCCCTCGAAGGTGAGCTTGCATTGCTCTGCAAGAGTGACGTCCGACATGAGCATCTTCCCGGTAAATCGGGCGCGAACCGGTCCCAGTTTCACCGCGACCCGTACCCGCGTCTCTTCGCCGGATATTTTTTCAATGTCCTCGCACCCTGGAATGCATTCGTAAAGCGCCCGGGGGTCATTTAATGCGTCCCAAACCGCTTGTCGCGGTGCAGCGACAATCTGTTGTCCAGATAGCTCCATGGACCTTTCTCCTTTCGATAGCGAATCACGTTCGACCGAGGCGGTACTGGCAGGTATTCCAGTGATACCAGCGTAACACAAATTACCGATCGGCAACTAGCCGTTCGAAAAAATGCATTGCGGATCCCAAGGTGGATGTGCTGCATCTCCCCAGACCACGGAAGCGAAGTTGCGAGGAGACGGGGAACAGAAAAGGGGAGTGCGCACTCTCGATTGCAGCGCGGCTAATCGTTTTGTTAATTACCATGCGGTATTTATAGAATCGAGAACGCGACGCTCCCGATCTGGAATTGCCAATGGCATATGCGTGGTGTGCATGAGAGAACCGTCCCGGAAGGTCTTAAAGCTATTTACCGAACGGTAGCTCGCGGGTAACCTAACGGGATGACCAAACGAATCGAGAAACCGGCTTCCGCTACGCGCACTGCTAGCGTCCCGTCAACGGCCGCCGCGCCACTACGACGGCGACGCCTTGCGCCTGAGGATCGCGAAAGGGAAATTATCGAGGGCGCCGTGAGCTTCTTCGCCGAAGTCGGATTTGACGGAGGGCTACGGGAACTCGCGCAGCGACTTGGCATCACGCACCAGAACCTCTTCCGGTATTTTCCCACCAAGGAGGCGCTGATTGACCGCGTGTACCAAGAGGTTTATCTCAGCCGTTGGCAGCCCGAATGGGAGAGCCTGCTGCGTCAGCCGAAGCGACCACTGGAAGCGCGCCTGACGGATTTCTACAAAGTCTATCTCCACGCCATATTCCGCTACGACTGGGTAAGGATCTTCGTGTTTGCTGGCCTAAAGGGCGTCGGCATCAGCCAGCGTTATCTAACGCTCATTCAGGCAAAGGTCATTGCGCCCTTGGCCATCGAGTTGCGGTTATTGGCAGAGGGCCCGAGGGCGCGAAAATCCGCTCCTTCTGCGGAAGAGATGGAAGTGGCTTGGGGCCTGCACGGTGAACTGTTTTATCTGGCCGTGCGCCGCTGGGTGTACGACATGCCAGTTCCGGATGACCTCGACGGAATCATCGAAGCTGCGATTACCCGTTTCATGCAGGGCGCTCCCGCCGCTATGCGTAGCATTTCAAAGCAACGCCCCAGCGTAAAGACCCGCGCGCAGATGGGAAGTAAATAACCTGCGGTATTGTCATGCGTGGTTGCTCTCGGGTTTGCCAAGTTTCAGCTCCGCAAGATCGCGCGCCGCCTTGCGGCTCTTGGGGCTGCTGCTGAAGCTCAGCCACGCCGAGTCAACGCTCACGCAGCCGACGGTGGTCGATTCGCGAACCGGCTCTGCGCTGACCGCTTTTGGTCCAGACGCGATATCGCGCTCGATCTGCGCGTCCAGCGCGCTACCGACGGCGAGGATTCAACGGCGAGTACTACCGAAGGAAATCCCTTTGTCCAGCAGAAGGACCTCTCGAAGCAGCTCAGTGGCCTGACGGTAAGGTAGATGGGCGGCCCACTTGGCCTGGAGGTACTCCAAC
>NZ_FCOK02000140.1 GCF_001544555.2 Caballeronia udeis
GGCAAGGCGGGCAAGGTGCAGGTCGTCGGTTACGACAACATCAACGCCATCAAGCCGATGCTCGCCGACGGCCGGGTTCTTGCAACCGCCGATCAATACGCTGCAAAGCAGGCGGTATTTGGCATCGACACGGCTTTGAAGGCGCTCTCCGGGCACCAGAAGCAGTCGGAACTGTCGAGCGTAGTGGAAACGCCGGTCAACCTGGTCACCAAGTAAGCGCATCAAGTCATCGGGTAGGCATTATCGGGCGTGCGTCGTCGCGCTTGGCTGCGGCGGCGCATACCTGAACGCCGCATGAGCGTAGAGTGTTCCGGCGCGCCCGGCTTTGGTTTCACCTGTTCAAACGTGTAGTACGCCCCGGCTCTTTGCTGCCGGGGCGGTACTCGCATTCAAGTACCCGTCCCAGCCCCTCATATTGATGCCAAGTCATAAAGCCCCTCCCGCCGACATAGCGCCGGTGCTGACCATTCACGGGATCGGCAAGACCTACGTCGAACCGGTGCTCGCGGACGTCTCGCTCCATTTGCGTCCCGGCGAAGTGCTCGCGCTGACAGGCGAAAACGGCGCCGGCAAGAGCACGCTCTCGAAGATCGTGGGCGGTCTGGTCACGCCTACGACCGGCTCCATGCAGCTTGGCGGTATTTCGTACGCGCCAACCAGCCGCAGCGACGCCGAAGCACTCGGCGTGCGCATGGTGATGCAGGAACTGAACCTGCTGCCCACGTTGTCGGTCGCTGAAAACCTCTTCCTGAATCGCCTGCCCAAACGTGGCTTCGGCTGGATCGACCGCACGGTGCTGCGCGAAGATGCGCGTCAGGCGATGGCCCAGGTCGGGCTCGACGCCATCGACCCGGATACGCTCGTGGGTGAGCTCGGCATTGGCCATCAGCAGATGGTCGAGATCGCGCGCAACCTGATTGGCGATTGCCGCGTGCTGATCCTCGATGAACCCACTGCCATGCTCACCGCTCGCGAAGTCGACCTGCTGTTCGAGCAAGTCGAGCGCCTGAAAGCGCGCGGCGTGGCGCTGGTCTATATCTCGCATCGGCTGGAAGAGCTGGCGCGGATTGCCGAACGCGCGGCCGTGCTGCGCGACGGCCGGTTGGTCCACGTCGACGCCATGAGCGAGCTCACCAGCGACAAGCTCGTCACGCTGATGGTCGGACGCGATATTGGCGAGCGTATCGATCTCGGCGAACGCCGGATTGGCGCGACCGCGTTCAAGGTGCAAGGCATGACGCGCGGCAACGCCGTGCGCGACGTATCGTTTGAAGTAAAGGCCGGCGAGATCTTCGGCATCAGCGGGCTGATCGGCGCGGGCCGGACCGAACTCATGCGGCTGATCTACGGCGCGGACCGGGCGGATAGCGGCAGCATTGAAGTCGCGCATCGCGGTGCGGCGCTCAAGACGGTCAGCATCAAGTCTCCGTCCGATGCAGTCAGCCAGGGCATTGCGCTCATCACCGAAGACCGCAAAGGCGAAGGTTTGCTACTGCCCCAGCCGATTGCCGCGAACATTTCGCTGGGCAATATCGGTGCGGTGTCGAAGCACGGTTTTATCGATGCCCGCCGCGAGACCGCCCTCGCGCAGAAGCAGATCGACGCCATGCGAATCCGCACGTCGAGCGCCGCGCAACCGGTGTCCGAACTCTCGGGCGGCAATCAGCAGAAGGTGGTGATCGGCCGCTGGCTCGCCCGCGATTGCACGGTGCTGCTCTTCGATGAACCCACTCGCGGCATCGACGTAGGCGCGAAGTTCGACATCTATGCGCTGATGGGCGCCCAGGCGCGCGAAGGCCGTGCGCTGGTGGTCGTGTCCAGCGACCTGCGCGAGCTGATGCTGATCTGCGACCGGATCGGCGTGATGTCGGCGGGGCGTTTGACCGGTGTCTTCGAACGCGATAACTGGTCGCAGGACGCGCTGCTGGCCGCGGCGTTCGCGGGTTACGCAGGCCGAGATAAAATCCTCGGCGAATCCATTGAACCGGGCGCCGAGACGCCGGACACCCCTATCACGGAGCACCAGTCATGACTGTACAAACAACGACGCCGAAATTGCAGACGGAGCCGCCCAAAAGCGCGAAGCCGATCGGCACCCGGCTGGGGTTCTCGAACTACCTGGGCCTGATGGGTGCGCTGGTCGCCATGATCGCGCTGTTCTCCGTGCTGAGCTCGCACTTCCTGACCTACGACACCTTCAGCACGATCGCGAACCAGATTCCCGATCTGGTGGTGATGTCGGTGGGCATGACGTTCGTGCTGATCATTGCGGGTATCGATCTCTCGGTGGGTTCGGTGCTGGCGCTGGGGGCTGCGGTGACCAGCGTGGCGGCTTTGCAATGGCACTGGGGGGCGCTCCCGGCCGCATTTCTCGGTATGGCCGGTGCGACGCTCACCGGCTGCGTGACAGGCGCTGTGACGGTGGGTTGGCGCATCCCTTCGTTCATCGTCTCGCTGGGTGTGCTGGAAGCGGCACGCGGCCTTGCATACCAGATGACGAACTCGCGCACGGCGTACATAGGCGACGCCTTCGACTTTCTCTCGAATCCCATCGCGTTCGGCATTTCCCCTTCGTTCCTGATTGCCATCGTCGTGATGGTTGTGGCGCAGCTCGTGCTCACCCGAACGGTGTTTGGCCGCTATCTGGTCGGCATTGGCACCAACGAGGAAGCCGTGCGGCTGGCCGGCGTCAACCCACGGCCGTACAAGGTCATCGTCTTTGCGCTGATGGGCCTGCTCTCGGGTCTTGCTGCCCTGTTCCAGATCTCCCGGCTTGAAGCGGCCGATCCGAATGCCGGATCGGGGATCGAACTGCAGGTGATTGCCGCGGTCGTGATCGGCGGCACCAGCCTGATGGGCGGACGCGGTTCTGTCATCAGCACCTTCTTCGGCGTCCTGATCATCTCGGTGCTGGCGGCCGGCCTTGCGCAAATCGGCGCAAACGAGCCGACCAAGCGGATCATCACCGGTGCGGTGATTGTGGTGGCGGTCGTGCTGGATACTTACCGCAGCAAACGGCGCATCATGTAAGCGTTGGCAACGCCCGGTTCTAAGCGCTCGCGCAGCCGCGCTCTGGATAGTTGATTCGGCCCTTGCAAGGGTGGATCGCGGGTGGTCGATGCAACACATCCCCATTTTCGGCGATGCCGGTAGTGTCCCAGCTTGGCTTGGCTTAGCGCGCTTATTGGCGCGCTGAACAAAAACCCAAGCCCCGCGACCGACCGGCTCGCCAGCAGGAGAAATTAAAATGTCCAAAGAAATGAAGCAAGGCTCCGTCCTCATCATGGGGAGTATCAATACCGACCTGGTCGCGCGATCGCCCCACCTGCCCCGTCCGGGCGAAACGATCAGCGGCCATGAGTTCTCGCAGATCTCCGGCGGCAAGGGCGCCAACCAGGCGGTTGCGGCTGCACGTATCGGCGGCCGCGTGGCCATGGCGGGATGCGTAGGCGGCGACGCCAACGGCGCATTGCGGCTGGCAGGGCTCGAGGCGGAAGGGATTGATTGCAGCGCGGTGGAAACCGACCCGTCAGTACCGACCGGCGTAGCGATCGTCACCGTAGCGGACGACGGCCAGAACACGATCGTCGTAGTGCCTGGCAGCAACGGCCAGGTTACCCCCGAGATGGTCAAGCGCCATGAGGCCGTCATCAAGGCCGCTGACGTGGTGGTGTGCCAGCTCGAAACCCCCTGGGATTCGGTGTATGCCACGCTCGTCACCGCCCGGCGATTCGGCAAGCTGACCGTATTGAACCCGGCGCCGGCTACCGGTCCACTGCCGCCTGAATGGCTTCCGTTGATCGACTATCTGGTTCCGAACGAGGTAGAGGCCGCGATCCTTGCCGGGTTGCCGGTTGAATCGCAAAGCGGTGCGCGCCGGGCGGCGAAAGAACTTCAGAGAGAGGGCGCGCGCAACGTCATAGTGACGCTCGGTTCGCAAGGCGCTTATCTGTTGCCCGAAGCGGGGGGAGAAGGCACACACTACCCTGCGCCGAAGGTAAGCGCGGTCGACACCACCGCGGCGGGCGACACCTTCATTGGCGTCTTTGCCGCGCAGTTGGCGTCACGGCAACCCATTGAGGCTGCAATCAGTCTCGCCCAGCGAGCGGCCGCCATTTCCGTCACGCGTGCAGGCGCACAACCCTCGATCCCGACTCGCCAGGAAGTCGACAGCGCGTCCTAGTCCTTTCCCGATAAGACCGTGAATCGACCCGCGCGAGTTAGCGTGCATGTACCGCTAGTCGCGTCTGACCAGCGATCCTGACAACGAGGAAATCGGGAACGAAACGATCAATGCTGATATGCAACGAACGAACGGCGCTGAGAACCGACGGCGCGTCGTACATGCATATCGCAATTGCCTGGTGGTGGCTGAGGACGTGCAGGGATTTCTTGCGGATTTCGGCTGTCCTGGCTTCGTCAGGAGCGGCCGGCAATGCGGAGCATGACAATCCGTCAAGCGTTCGTGACCGACCGGAACGAACGTCCGGTCGGTGCAGCACGGCGCGGGGTATGCCCCCTCACCGTGCGTTGCTGCGTCAGGCGGTCGTCTTGGAGGCTCGCGACGCTTGTGCGGTGGTGTCCTTCGCAGCCTTCGACGCGGCAGCCGTCGCTGCATCGAAACTGCTTTCAGCAAGTTCGACGGCCTGCTTCGTTGCCTTGTGAACCGTGTCGTAAGTGGTATTGGCGGCGGTGATCGTCGACTTCAGCAGTGCCACTGCAGTTTCCGCACCGGCCGGTGCGTTCTTCGTCAGATTGTCGATGAAGGACTGCGTGCTCTGGCTGTATTCGGCAAACTGCGCTTCAGCGACCTTGAGGAATTCCGCCTGGGTGCCCGTCAGGATCTCATACACATGACGGCTGTATGCCTGGGCCTTTTCGGCGGCCGGCTGCGCCAAGGCATTTTGAAGCTTGGCCAGTTCCTGCGGGTCTTTCCCGGAGAGCGTCTTCTGCGCGGTTTCCTGCGTTTCGGCGAATATCGACTTCGTGGCCTGCAGGTTCAGGTTGGTCAGCTTTTCGACGCCTTCGAACACCTTGTTTGTCAGGTTGAAGAATGTTTCGACATGGCTTTTTTGTGCTGCGGCGAACTGTTCCGGAGAAAACTGGGTCATCTCTATGCTCCTGGGTAGACGAACACTTGCGGGCACTAGCAGTTACTTCGAAAACATGATGCGAACGTGATGCGTCGCAACATCAAGTCCATTCTTTGTGCCACGAGCAAGGATGTCAAATGACATATTCGTGATAGCAAAGATGGCGGCGTCCCTGATTCAAGCGGTGCCGCGGGTAAGACCCGCAGCGGTACCGCGCCAGCTCGCTCCCCCGTCAGATGGAATCGATTTCATCGCCCATAAGAGTCAGACGACGGAACAGGCCGTGAACACACCGGTCCTGCGACGTCCCCGCGTATTCAGCGCGCCCGGATCAGCAGTTCATAGCTCGCGTCCTGATCTGCGGTGGACCGCTCGCCGCGCGCCCAACCCACCGCGCTGCGATAGGCGCCCATTGTCACGGGTTCGCCAAGGACACTTTCCTTCGGCCGGACCCGGTCGGCGAACGGCGCGACAAAAAGCGCGTCCTCGGGGCAATACAATTCGCACATGAAGCAGGTCTGGCAATCGTCCTGCCGGGCAATCACCGGAATTCCGTTCGGCACCGCATCGAACACGTTGGTCGGGCACGCAGTCACGCAGATATTGCATCCCGTACAGCGCGCGGCACTGACGATTTCGATCATGGGGCCGCCGCGATAGAGAAGTCCCCGTGTTCCTGATACGGCACTGCAAGCCGCCGCACCCACACCTCATCCAGCCCGCCGCTCACGAGCCGATGGTGTTGACGCGGGTCGAGGGCCCCATGCTCGCGCCTGCGATGCATGCCACGCGTCTCGGTGCGCTGCAGGGCGCTCCGATACATCCAGCGCGACGTCGCCAGCATGGCGGCCGCTTCACGGGCACGCACGGCCTCCTGAGCACTGCGTGCCGATGCGCAATGTCTCAGCCGCTCCCATAGGCCATCCAGGCGCTGCAACGAGTCTTCGAGCAGGTCGCCGCTTCGCGTCCAGTTGCGCTCATAGGGGAAGACCTCGGCCTGCACGGCGCGAATAACATTGGCGCTATCGTATGGGGCGTTTGCACTGCCCGCGTGCAAGCCCACTCCGCCTGCGCGCCTCAGGACACGCCGCGCCGTGGCGCGAGCGTCCCTCGAACGATCCGCCGCACCCGCGCCTGCCCAGAATCCCGACGACATCGCCCAGGCCGCATTGTGGCTGCCGCCACCGGTGAAGCCGCCACATATCAATTCGCGGGTAGCTGCGTCGCCCGCTGCGTAGAGTCCCTCGACCGAGGTTGCGCAGCTTTCGTCGACGACATGCAGGCCGCCCGTGCCGCGCACGGTGCCTTCGAGGCGCAAGGTCACGGGGAAGCGCTGCTCAAAGGGATCGATCCCCTGACGATCGAACGGCAGGAAGAAGTTGGGCTGAGCCGTACGCATCCATTGGCGAATGTCGCTGTCGGCACGATCGAGGCGCGCGTACACCGGCTGTGTCTGCAATGTATGGGCGATGATGCCCCTGCCGCGCGCCGAACCGGCGCCTTCGATCACCGAGCCATCCTCGTAGTAAAAGCTTGCCCAGTTGTAGAAGAGTGACTTCGTCACCGAGGAAAACGCGGGCCCCAGTCCATAAGCGTTTGAAAACTCCATGCCGGACAGTTCCGCGCCCGCTTCGGCAGCCATCAACTGGCCATCACCGGTAAGCACGTTGCAGCCGAGCGCGCGGCTGAGGAACGCGCATCCTCCTGTGGCGATCACGACAGCTTGCGAACGCACGAGCCAGGTGTCGCCCGTCTGCCGATGCACGCCGGCAGCGCCGGCGACCACGCCATGTTCATCGGTCAGCAACTCGAGCGCGGGGCTGTGATCGAGGATCCGGGCGCCGGATTGCTTGACCCGCTTGCGCATGAGTCGCATGTACTCGGGGCCCTGCAGCGAGTCGCGATGCTCGGTCCCTTCTGCATCCACCGGAAACGGATAACCCCATTCCGCCAGCCGCTCGGCATTGATCCAGGTCTGTTCGAGCACACGATCCATCCATGCGTGCTCGGCCAGTTCGCCGCCGAGGGCGAACCGGCTCGCCTTGGCTTTCTCGCGCGACTTGGTGTCGGGAGGAACGTGCCATAGCGCCGTGCCGGCGGGTGCCGTCGCCCCCGACGTTCCGCAAAAGCCTTTGTCCACCAGCAGCACCTTCGCGCCTTTGGCCGAAGCGCTGATCGCAGCCCAAGCACCCGCCGGACCGCCTCCTATAACCAGCACGTCCACCTCATGCTGCCCTGCCCCTTCCGCGCCCGACACGACTGGATTGCCTGAACCGCCGTTGCTCATTGCGTCTCCCGCGTCTGTACGGTGCTCACGATTCCTGCTCCTTCGGGCTCGTTGAAATACCCGCTATGAGAGCAACCATCCGAGCGCTGGCGCAACCATCTTGTTTTTCTATCGATACAGCGAAAACAGACATATGCATATCGCGAAACATGCGCCTCGTCGCGGCGGCGGAACGGTCGTCGCGACGGATCATCCATGCGTTGACGCAGCCGCCTTCGCGCTTTTAACGCGATCCATTGGCCGCTGCGCAGAATATGCAAAGCAAAAATCGTTGATTGTTCAAAACGTCGCCACGGCCAAGAATAGACCTCCATCCGAACGACCCGACGACGTGGAGCACGCAATGAGCAAGGCCAAGCGACAGATCAAGCTGGGTGCTTTCCTGATGGAGACAGGGCACCATATTGCTGCCTGGCGTCATCCCGATGCACACCTGGCCGGCGGACTCGATTTCTCGCACTACGCCCAGCTCGCGCAGGTCGCCGAGCGTTCGAAATTCGATGCGGTGTTTTTCGCGGACAGTGTCGGCATCCGTGACACGAATCTCGCATCGCTTTCGCGCACGGCACGCGCCGACCACTTTGAACCGCTGACCCTGCTCGCCGCCTTGTCGGTGGTCACAAAAAACATCGGCCTGATCGCGACGGTCTCCACAACGTTCAATGAACCGTTCAACGTCGCTCGCAAGTTCGCCTCTCTCGACCACTTGAGCGGCGGCCGCTCGGGCTGGAACCTGGTTACGTCGAGCAGCGAAACGGAAGCCCTCAACTTCGGCTTCGAGCAACACCCGGCTCACGCAGTTCGCTACGAACGCGCACGCGAGTTCCATGACGTGGTCGCGGGCCTCTGGGACAGTTGGGAGGACGACTCTTTCATTCGTGACCGCGAAAGCGGGATCTATTTCGATCCCGACAAGCTGCATACACTGAACCATCGCGGCAAGCATTTCAAGGTGCGTGGCCCGCTCAACGTCGCTCGCTCCCCGCAGGGCTGGCCGGTGGTCGTGCAGGCCGGGGCATCGGATGCAGGCCGCGAACTTGCCGCGCAGACCGCCGAGGTGATCTTCGTCGCGCACCAGACCCTCGATGAAGCGAAGGCGTTCTATCAGGACGTAAAGGAACGGCTCGTCAAGTACGGCCGGCAGCCTGACGACCTGAAGATCATGCCGGGCATCTTTCCGGTGATCGGCAGGACCCACGACGAGGCGCGCGCCAAGTTCAACGCACTGCAGCACCTCATTCATCCCGATGTCGGCCTTGCATTGCTGTCGAAAATGACCGGCGGTGTCGATTTATCGAAGTATCCCGTGGACGGGCCATTGCCCGACCTGCCCGAAACGAACGGCGGCAATTGTTGTTTGATCTGGCGCGGCGCGAAAACCTGAGCATTCGGGACCTGTACCTGCGCATAGCCGGCGCTCGCGGACACCAGCAGATCGTTGGCACTCCAGAGAGTATTACCGATCAATTGCAGGAATGGTTCGAAGAAGAAGGAGCGGACGGCTTCAACATCATGTCGCCATGGTTGCCGGGCGGACTGACCGAGTTTGCCGAGCTGGTCGTGCCGGAATTGCAGCGGCGCGGACTGTTTCGCACCGAGTATGAAGGTACGACACTACGCGAGAACCTGGGACTGCCGCGTCCGGGGAATCGTCACGCGCAGGTTATACGGCAACGCGCCGCGGGTTGAAGGGGTTTTCCGCGAAGTATTCGTAGCCGGGTGATGCGCGACTTGCGAAGCGGCACCCGGCTGTACCGCTAGTGCACCCATGCTTCCTTAGCCGACCCACTAGAGCCATACGGGCGAGATCCCCGACCGACCGCTCCCGGGCAGATTTGAGACAGTGCCCGTTCACAAGGAGGGGATCGCGAACGCCGTTTCGTGCCACTGCCCTATTGAACCAGGCGGTCGTTCGCGTAGCTGGATAGCGCCCAGGGTTGTGCGTCCAGTTTAGCGGCGCTCTCTGAAAGCAACGTTGAGAGCGGTCTTCTCCGTCCGCCTGGTATTCCCGGCGCGACTGGATAAATCTACCCCCCGCCTGGCCGGACCGGTAACACCGTCTTGTACTGCACACGCCGCAGGGTGATTGACGTGCTGACGTCTCGGACACCATCGATAGTCGCGAGCCGCGTCATAACAAAACGTTCGATGCCTGCAATGTCGCTGGCAACTACGCGCACGATGTAATCGAACGCACCGGTCATCAGATAGCACTCCATCACCTCCTCGCAACTCAGGATGGCGCGCTCGAAAGCGGCAAGCTTTTCGGCGGATTTCTCGATAGCGACTGACACATAGGCGTTGATCGGGAACCCCACCTTCTCTTGATCCAGCAGCGACACATATTTCGTAATGACGCCCGCCTCCTCGAGCAATCGAATTCGCCGATACAGCGGCGAAAGAGAGATGTCGAGCGATTCAGCCAGATCCGCAGTCTTGACATGAGCGTCACGCTGCAGCGCCTGCAAGATATCAACGTCAACGCGATCAAATTTCATTAGCTTTTTCTACCAGACAAATCAATCAAATCATCTATTTTCGCCACTAAATACCAGATATTTGGCTTAGTTTGGCACAGACCGCCGCTGCAAACTAGCTAAAATTATCTCGTATCGCACTGCAGCAGAACGGCTTGGCGTGCTTGCGCAGCAAGCCCCTGACAGGTGTTTCAACTTCCCCGAATGTCGAATCGCGGCGTCACCGTGGCCCGTTTCCGAGGTGCACGGAAGACGCAATTGAAAGGAGTGGACATGACTTTTTCGAATAGAAAACTGGATGGCAAAGTGGCTTTTGTGACAGGCGGTTCCCGCGGTATAGGAGCGGCAATCGCAAGGCGTCTCGCGAGCGAAGGCGCAGCCGTGTCGATAACCTACTCAAGCTCGAGTGATGACGCAGAGGGCGTCATCCGGGACATCGCTCGACTGGGGCGACGGGGCGTGGCGATCCGCGCGGACAGTGCGGACACAGAAGCGGTGAAAGCCGCGGTCGGATCGACGGCGAACCGCTTCGGAAGACTGGATATTCTTGTGAACAACGCCGCGATGTTCCGCGTCGGCCTGATTGACGATTTTTCGCTGGAACATATCGATCAGATGCTGGCAATCAACGTCAAGAGCCTGTTCGTCGCCATTCAGGAATCGCTGCGCTTTATGGAGAAAGGCGGAAGGATCATCAACATTGGAAGCGTCAGCAGCGACTATATGCCGATTCCGGGCGTGTCCGTATACGCCGCGACAAAAGGCGCCGTAGCGAGCATGACACGTGCGTTGGCGAGGGATCTCGGTAGCCGGGAAATTACGATCAATAACGTCCAGCCTGGAAGAATAGATACGCTGATGAATCCAGCCAACGGTCCGATGGCCGACCAGATCCGGAGCTCAATCGCACTGGGTCGCTACGGATCAGGCGACGATGTCGCGGGTCTTGTCGCTTGGTTGGCAAGCCCGGAAGCGGCGTTCATAACGGGTACGAGCCTGAAAGTCGATGGCGGCACGAGTGCTTGACGATTGCCTTCGAGCCCGCGAGGGCGCTCAGTATCATGAGCAGACCACGCAGGGCCTGACGGTCGATTCGCTTGCGGTGAAACGCAAGGCTCGACATAAGCGGGCGATATCGAAAGGCAACGGCGCAGCGTGAATGCCGGCCATCGCAGTCATCGAGATGGTCAAAATCAACAATGGGGGTCGCCCCTTGGCCGCTCAGGAACGGACGGCTGTGAATCTTCTTCGTGCGACTGAACCTGGCCGACCCAATATAGATAGTCCGTCCCGCTTTCATCGATACTGATGGCACTGGCAGCGAGCTGCCAGTCGAGGCGGGAC
>NZ_FCOK02000141.1 GCF_001544555.2 Caballeronia udeis
GCATATGCTCCGACAACTGGTTCAAGTGCGCCGTTCCGTGCGCGATTGCGCATGACGACTTCAGAAACAACTTGCGTAATCATGGTTGCTCTCCTCTGAATTGGCGGCGAAGCCATCTGAGCAGAGCACGGTCTGTTATGTGAAGTCTATAGTCGTTGAAGCGCACCCGGAGTCCAGCAAAATTGGGCGATCGCACCTCGGAATGACCGACAAACCTTGCATAATCCCGAGGCGCCCATAATAAGTTCTATAGAAATATTTCTATAGCACGTACAACTGGCACTGGCTCGTCGACGGCCTACAGGCGGCCGGTTTCGTGGTCCATCTGGCCAACACCACGGGGACCAGGAAGTACGATGGGCTCAAGCACAGTGATGACAAGACCGATGCGTGTTATTGGCCCATTTACTTTCGGCATAGTTGGTCTGCCAGCGGCCAATTAGCGCACGATCGATCCACTCGTCGGACGCAGCGCCTTATTGGTTGCGCAGGGAGGGTCGAACGGTCGAACAGACTGTTCGTCTGTTCTGAGGCGTCGCCCGTATGGTTAGTTACGGTGTGGTGACCTGGCTAGAGCGGCTCTGAAGCGCAACGCTAAGGCCATCTAAGGTCGTCCCTTCCCAATTGGTTGCCGTTATGTTTGTCGCCAATGTACGCTCCGATACGACCTCAACACGCGTAGTCGACGGGTCGATACTCGGCGTCACGAACATGGCGACGTACACCATAGGTTAGGAGGCGCATGCCGTGCTGGGCCAACGTATCGTTTGACGCCACTCACTCGCCGACGCACAGCCATCTCTGATCTCCTGTTACCCGCCGTCCAAGCGATCGACGCAAAGTAGCAGGCAGGCAGCGACAAGACCGAGGCAACGAAGGGAAGATCTTCCACAGGCAACTCCTTTTAGCAAACTAGGAAAAAATTTCGACAAAAATTTGACCATGAAAAGCGAAGCCATAAGCGCGATGGCCGTGCAAATTAGTGTCCCAATAATTCCCGGCATTGCCCGAAATAGCGGGCCCGCCCGGTGCCGGCGAATGACCCGCAACGAGCCATGTGTTCTCTTGCCATGGAGCCCGCCCCTGAAAATTCGGACCGCCAGCGCGATGCGCACGACCGTCACGCGGATAACTGCCGACTCGTCGTTTGGCCGTTTCTTCACCAAGCCCGATCGTTCCTCGGATCAATGACCGTGGCATCGTTCAGAAGTAAGCCGAAATGGCAGGTTATTGACCCTCAACCGCGTCGTGTACAACAGCCGCAAGAATCATCTCGCCGACATTAAGCGGCAACGGATGACTGGCACGCGGTCTGTAAACAGCGTCTCCAGGATGGATTGGGCGGCCGCTCACTGCGCACACGCCGTCGCTGCGCGACACACTGGCCCGCCAGACCTGATCGCCGTAACAACACGCAGTCGGATCCCGCCATGCGATGGTGGCGGTGATTGGGCTTGGCCTGTCAACAACCCTTACGCACATTTCGCGCGCCTCGCGATCGAGCATGAAGGTGAGTGTGCCACGGCTAATGCGCGCCACAGTCTTCTCCTGCTTACCGACATTCGCTCCTGGGTCAGCAGAGAGCAGGTTAAGCAGTCCAATAGTCTGCATCCACGCGTCATCCCTTTTTGCCAGCATGTCCTTTCTCCCTAGAGGTTCGATTTCTCGCGCCAGGTACGGCGGGCTCAAATGTGAAGTGCAACACTGAAAGCGTATAAGGTGTTGTGATGCTCAAAGAGACACGGTACAAACAACTGCAAGCTCAAGAACGTCTGGAGATTGCGAGCCTGCATCTGCAGCGCCTGCTGGCGCGTCGTACTGACGCCGCTCGAGTGGCGGTGGTTACCTCGGCAAATATCCGGGATCCTCAAACATATGTATCCGACCGATCGGACACAGCGGGTTTCGCACGAAACGATCTACACCGCCATTTACGCTCACCCGCGCGGCGAACTGCGCCGTCAGCTCATCGCTTGCCTGCGTCGCGGCCACCGCGCGCGCATGTCTCGTACACGCGGTACCGACCGTCGCTGGCAAATCCCTACCATGTGGGACGGTGACGCGACAAGCTTCGCTTGAGCGCACTGGCGTTCGGATGAATCTGATGCAGATGCAACACAGGTCTCCATCTCCAGTCGTTGCTTTGCCGGGCGTTCGATTCGAAGAAGCGACGGCTGCAGGCAATAGTGCCGTCCCGCGCAAGGCGTAGTCGATTCATTTCAGTAGTGGTTCGACATGACGTTGACCTTGCCATTGAACACGGCGTAACTGCACACCGTATAGATCAGCATTAACGGATACACGACGATGCCTGCGCCCCAGAACATGAATGCGAGGCTCGCGTGCGGCGCGGCCGCGTCGGCGATGGTCAGTGAGAACGGGATCATGTACGGCCAGAAGGAGATAGCCAGCATCGCGAACGCACAGATGAACAGTAGAACGATCGCTGCGAATGGAAGTGCGTCTCGCCGCTGTCTCACGCCCTTCCACACGCACAGGATCGAGCCAAGAGCGATGAGCGGTACGGCGAAGAGGGACGGTCGTTCGATCCAGCGATGCATGACGGCCAGGTTGGTGTGCAATGCATGGACGAATAACGCGATCAGCAACGCGAGGACCGCCACGAGAAGCGGGGGAATCACGCGGAATGCCGCATCGCGCGCGTCGCCTTCGCATTTTTTCACGACCCAGCCTGCACCGAGCAACGCGTAGCCGACGCACAGCGCCAGACCGCTAAGCAGCGAAAAGGTACTGCACCAGGTCATGTCGTTGCCGGTGAAGCGGCCATTGACGATCGGGAGGCCTTCGACCAGCGCGCCTACCATCGCGCCCTGCATGAACGAAGCGACCAGAGAGCCGAGCACGAATCCCACATCCCATATGCCACGCGAGCGCTCGGCGCGGCCGCGAAATTCGAACGCGACACCTCGAAAGATAAGGCCGGCGAGCATCACTATCACCGGGATATAAAACGCCGGAACCAGTAGCGAGTAGGCGAGAGGGAAGGCACCCCAAAGCACGACACCGGCGACAATCAGCCACGTCTCGTTGCCGTCCCAGAGCGGTGCGACCGACGAGAGCATGTCACGTTGTCGCTGGGCGTCGCGGGTGGTGCCAAAAAGCATCCCTACGCCCAGATCAAAGCCGTCGAGCAGGACGTAAATCAACATGCTGACGGCGAGAATGCCTGACCAGTAAGAAATCATTTGCGTAGCTCCATGAGCGATGCACGGGCGCGGGGCGTCGCCTGCCCGGTATCGGATTGACCCGAAGAACTGGCAATTGAGAGAGGGCGGTTCGGCAACGCAGTTGGCGGCTTCTCCGTCAAATGCTCGAGTGGCCCCTGCCACAGAAGTTTGTAGATGTAGTAGATGCCGAACGCGAAGATGAATGCATAAGTGATGCAGAAGATCGCCAGCGACAGGATGGCTGCGCGCGTGGTCAGAAATGGCGTCAGTGCATCGGCGGTGCGCAGGATGCCATAGACCGTCCAGGGTTGTCGTCCCACCTCAGCCGTGAACCAGCCCGTGAGCGTCGCGATGAAGGGCAGTGGGAAGCACAGGAACACAGCCCACAGCAGTGCCCGGCGCTGCATCAGACTGTTCTTCCACGAAAGAATTGAGCCGCCCCACGCGACCAGCAGCATGATCATCCCGCAACCCACCATCAGGCGAAAGGAAAAAAAAGGAATGGCGACTGGCGGACGCTCGTTGCGTGGAAAATCGCTCAGTCCGACTTCCCTGGAGTTGAGCGTTGATGACCCGATAAGGCTGCCGAGTACGGGCACCGACACCGCGTATTCGTTTGCTTCGCCTATCGCGTCCGGCCACGCGATCAAGACTTCCGCGGCGGGTTGCTCGTCATGCCAGCGCGCCTCGATCGCGGCGAACTTGATGGGCTGATAGTGATGGACGTAGTCGCCGACAAGATGGCCGAACAACAACTGCACGGGTATCAGGATCGCCGCGAGAGCGAGGCCCATGCCCACCATGATTCGCGCCTCCGCGTGGTAGATCCCGCGTAGCGCGTACCAGGCGCCGGTTGCCGCGACGCAGAACGCGCCGGTAAGATACGCGGCGAACAACATGTGCGGGAAGCGGACCCATACGACCGGGCTGAAGATGATCTCGGCCCAGTCTACTGGCGTGTACTGGCCGTTGAGTATTTGATAGCCGACCGGATGCTGCATCCAGCTGTTGTTCACCATGATCCAGAAGGCGGACAGCGTGGTACCCAACGCGACGATGGCGGTGGAGAACAGGTAGAAGCCTGGACGCACGCGTGTCCGGCCAAACAGCAGGATGCCGAAGAAAGACGCTTCGAGCATGAATGCGGTGAAGGTCTCGTACGATAGCAGCGGCCCCTGAATCGGGCCGGATAGTCGCGACAGTTCGCTCCAGTTGGTACCGAACTCGAATGCTAGTACGATTCCCGACACGACACCCATGCCGAACGCTACGCCGAAAATCTTGAGCCAGAAGTCGAATACCCGGCGGTACGCGGGTCGCCCGGTGAACATATGCAGCGCTTCGAGAACGGTCAACCATGCCGCCAGTCCGATCGTAAAAGACGGAAAGATGATATGGAACGACACGGTGAAAGCGAACTGCAGACGAGAAAGCAGCAATGCAGTGGCGTTCATGCTCGCCTCCTTATCGCCAGAGATTGGTGCTGGCGAGGTCGAGCACCTCGTTCGCCTGACCGCTCAGAATCGCCTTGACCATGTAGAGCGAAAAGCCCTTCGCCATCTCAGCCGTGATGGCCGGCGGCATGGCCAGCTCCTGGCGGTTGACCACTGCATCGACAAGCACCGGCCCATCGTGCGCAAACGCTTGGGCAATGCCCGCCTCCACGTCATCCGGCTTTTCCAGGCGGATCCCGCGAATCCCGACAGCCTCGGCCATTGCTGCGAAATTGGGGTTGTTCAGCTCAGTGCCGACATTGACGAAGCCCGTCGATTTCTGTTCGAGTTCAATGAATCCCAAAGCACCGTTGTTGAACACCACGACCTTCACCGGCAAGCCAAGCTGCACAAGACTCAGGAAGTCGCCCATGAGCATCGCGAAGCCACCGTCGCCAGACATCGAAATCACCTGCCGGCCCGGATAAGCCGCCTGAATGCCGATCGACTGCGCCATGGCGTTGGCCATCGATCCGTGCCAGAACGAGCCGATGACTCTGCGCTTGCCATTCATCGCGAGATAACGCGCGCCCCAAACGGTCGGCAGGCCGACGTCACAGGTGAAGACGGCGTCTTCCGAAGCGTGATCGCTGATGGCCTTTGCAACCTGTTGTGGGTGAATCAGCGGCTTGTTCGTATTGCCCCGAGCAAGTGCGTCCAGGTCGCTACGTGCCTTGCGATAGTGCTGTTGCGCCTGTTCAAGGTGAGCGGCATCGCCCTTCTGCTGGAGGCGGGGCATGAGCGCTGCGAGCGTGGCCTTCACGTCGCCGACCAGACCGAGTTCAACGGCGGCGCGTCGTCCAAGGTTTTCCGGACGGATGTCGATCTGCGCGATGTGCGTTCCTTGGGTGGGATAGAACTGGGTGTAGGGAAAGTCCGTGCCCAGCATCAGAAGGACGTCGCAATCGCGCATCGCATAGTAACCGGACGAGAAGCCGATCAGGCCCGTCATGCCGACGTCGTAGGGGTTGTCCCATTCGACATGTTCCTTGCCGCGCAATGCATGAACGACAGGGGCCTTCAGGCGTTCAGCCAGCGCCACCACTTCATCGTGAGCGCCGGCGCAGCCGGAGCCACACATCAGTGTGACGCGTCCGTCGCCGTTGAGCATGGCGGCCAGGTGATCGAGATCCTGTTTGACCGGCACGCTGACAGGGGCACGCGGCAGCAGGCCCGCTACCTGTGGGAGCGGAGCGTTGATGGCAGGCTGCAGCGCGACGTCCCCTGGGATGACCAGCACCGAGACGTCGCGCCGTCCCACCGCCTCGCGAATGGCTATCTCCAGCATTCGGGGCATCTGGTTCGCGCCAGAGACCAGTTCGCAATAGCTGCTGCACTCCTTGAATAGCAACTGCGGATGCGTCTCCTGAAAATAGCTGCTTCCGATTTCCCGTGACGGGATGTGCGCGGCGATCGCAAGAACCGGTACCCGCGAACGATGACAATCAAACAGCCCGTTAATCAGGTGCAGGTTGCCTGGTCCACAGCTTCCGGCACAGACCGTCAGCGAACCTGTCATGTGCGCTTCCGCGCCAGCGGCAAAGGCCGCTACTTCTTCGTGGCGCACGTGTATCCATTCGATCTTGCCGTTGCGCTGCATCGCATCCGTCAGACCATTCAGGCTGTCGCCGACAACTCCATAGACGCGTTTGACACCCGCTGCCACGAGAACTTCCACAAATTGATCCGCAACCGTCATGGACATCATGATTCTCCAATGGAAAAAGTGATTCGTTCGTCAAGGATGTGCAACGCTACAGACCAGAACGCAATGCGTTCGACGTGTGGTCCCGCCATAGCGCACCGCCGCGCCAGCCGCAGCAAAGCGATGAAGAAACGCCTTGTTTCCCTCTTCGTCGGAGCACTCAAAGTGTCCGCCGCTAGCCTTCGCAAAGTAGCCTTCCAGGAAGGCTTTCGTTTCAGGGGCGCCTTCGGCCGGGACTTTCAGCAAAAGGTGACGCTCATACTTGTTGCGGTATTCCTTCATTAGTGGTGGAAGGTGACTGGGGAACAGGCCGCTCATCGCCTGCATGACGCGGTCGGTGAAATTTGAAGGAAGAAAACCCAACCGGTCGAAGAACGAATCGAAGCGATTTTTAAGAGCAAAGGAAGCCGGCAATCTGGACGTGTCGAGATAGTGGATCGTCAGGAACGTGTCTTTGCCGTGCTTTTCAGCGATATCGAAGGCGTCGCGATGCAGGTACTCGCCCGAAATCGGTAGGTGAGTGAATACGTGCAGAGCGTGACGCCGGATGTCGGTCAGTTCTTCGGGCCGATTCGTGCCAATGTAAAACACCTTCGCATCTTGCTCGATCGGGAAGGTATCGAGTCGCACCGCGAACACCACCAGCTTGCCGGCGGAGCCCGACGTCTCGTACAGGCGACGCGGATCGGCGTTGAAGCGCGCGGGCGTGTGCGTATCGATTTCTCTGACGTGGGTCACGTAGTTGCGGTCCGATTCGGCGCCTGCATCAGGCTGGATGTCGGCTTCGGGGAATTCTCCGCGGTCGAGACGGCGAAGCACGTCCTCCGGCGTGTCCCCCAGACGAATGCCGAGATGATTGACCAGGTGGAGCTTTCCAGCCGCACCTACCTGCGTGAATACCGCCATCTGCGTATACGCGGGTCCCAGTTGTAGCCGCGCGCCGCCCGAATTATTGCAGACCCCGCCGAACACCGACGCGCCGATGCGACTGAAGCCGATGACGGAATGACGTTCACGTCCAAGGGGCTTGAGTACGTGTTCGAGCTGGTCTAGCGTGGCGCCAGGCAAGCATATGACCTGTTTTCCCTGCTCGATCACATACACCTTTTTCATCCGACTGGTGCTCACGATGACGATGTCGCGATCGTAGTTGTTTCCATCCGGCGTCGAGCCGTCGGTGAGGCCAGTGTTCGACGCTTGCGTAATCACGATCACGCTAGCCGCAATGCATGCCTCAAGCGCTTTCCACTGCTCGGAGACCGTGCCGGGCCGAACAACCGCTAGCGCTTTGCCCTCTCCGAAGCGAAAGCCAGTACGGTAGCGGCACATCGCACTGTCATTCAGAGCCGAGCGCGAGCATCTGTCTGAAGGAGATGCTCGCGCTTCCAAGGCTGCCTGGAAGCAGCATCAACGTTGGTCGTCCTTTTCCAGAGAGGTTCGACGTGTCGCGAACGTGCCACTCCTTTCCCTGCACCTCGTAGGTCAAGAGAGGGAAGCGTTCGCGCACGGTAGCCAACTCTTGTTGCCACCCAGAAAACAATTGTTCGCTCACAATACAGCGCTTTGGGCGGCGACGCTTTCGTTTGCAGCGATCTTGGCTTTGGCATCGAGAGTGTATTCGGCTTGCGGCGCGTCCCCCGAGACTACGAACAACAATACATGTTCGGCGTCGGGTTCATCTTCGGTGATGTTGAGGAACCGGCGAGCTACGCCAGGAGGAAACGAGACCACGTCGCATGGCCCTACATCCACGTAGTCGTAATCCTCACCTTCATTCCACGCGCACCGCCAGCGGCCGGTGACGGGCATGAATGTTTCGTTCGTATCGTGGTTGTGCATAAGCGGACCGTTGCCCGGTTTGCATCGCGCAAATCCGAGATTGAACCCCTCTGTTATCGGAATGGCTGCAAGGCGTGAAGCATCCGCTCCTACCGGTGAAACCACCTGCTCCTCACCTTTTGGTGGCTGGAAGCCAATAACGTTTATCAGCTCCCGCTGACATCCCGCGAGGTCGCTGTCGGGCAGTCCGCCAAGGGATCCGCGCAGATGCGCAAAAATCGCGACACGGCGCATCATGTCGTCGTGCGATATGGTTTTCAGTTCAGGGATCATCGTTATCTCCAATTTATGAAAAGCGTGGATCGGCGATCGGCACAGTAGCAAGCTGCCTGACGTCGTCACCGCGCACAAGATTCAGATTAGTCGCAAGGGCCCTGACGGGCTATCGTCTTGCATCGATGACCAACATCGACAGCATGAATAGTGCCGCCTGACGTCAATGGTCGCGCGCAGAACGCTGGTTTAACATGGGCGACGGCGACACTACGCGTGGGACAGCGACATGGACTACAACGGACTGGATCTCAACCTTTTGGTCCCGCTGCGGGCTTTACTGATTGAACGGCACGTGACACGCGCGGCGGAGAAGCTGGGCATAAGCCAGCCCGCGATGAGTGCGTCACTCGCGAGATTGCGGGAGCTGTTCTCCGATAAATTGCTGGTGCGCGGGCCAAACGGGTTGACGTTGACTCCCCGTGCAGAGGAGATGCTCCCGCAACTCGACCATTTGATGGCCGTCATCGAACGACTCACTGCCGTCCCATCACATTTTGATCCGGCGACCAGTCGGCGAACGTTCACGCTGATCGGAACCGATTTCGTCGAATCAAAAGTACTGCCGCTCCTTATGGCCGAATTGCAGAATTCAGCGCCTATGATCCGGGTCGTCTTCAAGGATCCAGATCCTAAGCATGTCGAGACCATGCTGGCGAACGCCGTGCTTGATCTCGCCATCGGGTACCTTCCTGAAGCGCCTGACACGTTGATCCGTATACCGCTGTTCGTCGAGCCATTCGTTTGCATAGCTCGGTCTGATCATCCCGTTTTGAGGAATGGCCTGACAATTGAGCGCTATGTCGAAACGGCACATGTCCAAGCGTTGATGCGCGATGGATCGATGTACACCGATGCTATCGACACGGCTCTGGCAGCGCAAGGGCTCGCGCGCCGCATCGCCCTGTGGCAGCCGAGTTTTTTGGCGATCCCTCCCGTTGTCGCCAGCACTGACCTGATTAGTACGGTGCCGGAAAGCGTTGCACGCGTCGCAGCCGTGTGGTCGCCCATCTCGGTTCACGCCTTGCCGCTGGAGTTGCCTGCGGTCACACTGGCTGCTTATTGGCACCCGCGCAGTCGCGATGATACGGAGCATCAGTGGCTGCGCGGCACTATCCGTAAGTTGCTTGCGCGTGCACATTAAAACAGATCATTTTGTGACTGGTCCGCTTACCGAACTGAGCTGACCATCCTTAGATTTCACTACAGCAGACGAAGCGAGTGCGCGACTTATGCCCGTTTAGCTTGTCTTTTTTGTACAAGACGCTTGCCACGGTGCTCTTGACGGTTCTGGTGCAAATAGATGGTTTCGGCGAGCTGATGCCAACAGATCGGGATACCTCATTGAGCAGGGAGGACCACATTCCAAACGGCGGGCGTGGAGGCATCTTTGAGGCGCAAGCGGTTCAGACCAAATTGCCCCTTACGAATGCGGTGCATCAACTCAATGCCCGCAAGAGTGGTCGCCGCGTTCCTGAAACGTTTGAAGCCGAGCATCACGTTCGTTCTGGACTTGATGTGACGATGGTCCTGTTCGATCAGATTATTGAGATACTTCGAAGACCGCACCGTCGTGTCCTCGGGTAGCAGCCCATCAGTCTTCATCTCGCGCACGGCGCGATGCGAGGCGGCATAGCCATCGAGCGTGAGGGTCTTGGGCGACCGGCCTTGATGCTTGATGGCCTTGCGGAAAAACGCCGTGGCTGCCTTCACGTCACGCTTTGCGCGAAGCACGAAATCTACCGTCTGGCCGGCGCGATCAACCGCCCGGTAAAGATAGAACCACCTGCCACGGATCTTCAAGTACGTCTCGTCAACCCGCCACGACTGTCCCGCAGGTGTTGCTAAACAGTTCCAGCGCTTGACGAACTCGGGCGTATAGCGCTGCACCCAACGCAGAATTGTCGTGTGAGCAAGCGACAACCCTCGCTCAGCCATCATCTCGACGAGATCGCGCAGGCTGAGCTTGTAGCGCAGATACCAGCGCACACAAAGAATGATTACGTCACGGTCGAAGTGACGGCCGGCGAACAGCCCGTCCAGACTCTTCAGCTTGCTCATCGTGCGCCCTCAAATCGGTCAGGCCGACACTCTAACCGATTCGCTGATCGCTATTTGCACCATGTCGGGACGCCTCCCCGTTGTCAAGCAGTCTGAATCTCTGGCATTGGGTCGAGGTTGCAGCCATGTATCCGGGCTCGGTTCGCAGCGCTCGCTGCAGGCCCACGATGAATATCCGCGAGTGGGTACCCCATCACAGCCACGGGCTCGATTGCCCTTGGTGCAAAGCGGGTTTGGCCCACCACGGTCCGACCGTTTTGTCATCGAATTGAAGTCTGCTCAAGCAACCTCTGGAAGGTAAATGCTGTTCCGATATAGAACCTATAGCTGTCAAGCTGTCACGCCAGGTCGTATGGGAACGTGGCTAACTTGGTAGACCTGCTTCCGAATTAACAGAGCCC
>NZ_FCOK02000142.1 GCF_001544555.2 Caballeronia udeis
TGGATCACCAACGGGTTCATTCCATCGTCGCGTGGCCGTGGATGATTGATTCACTATTGAATTAGAAATGGAATAAGACCTCAAGACCGAGTACGCCAGGGCCAGGCGCGATCTTCTGGCCAGTCGTGAGACGCCTACTATCTGCACGAAGATTGCCGTCAATCTCCGCCTGCATTGGCGGATCGCTGAAGATGTTGATATCGCTCGTCATACAATCTTTTCCTTATACCGGCAGGGCCGGCTTTTCCGATTTGACTAGCGCCGCGATGGGAATAAGCGACCACCCATTGCCACATGGATGACCAAGGCGATAACGAGAAGCGTGCCACCCACAAATGGCTGTTTGTACAGAGGGATGCCAATCCCCTCGATAAAGGTCAAATGCGCAACCAGTCCAGACGCGATCAGCACGCCGCCTATGATTGAGAGAGCCGCAACAATCAGTTTGTCCATCTGCTTTTCCGGTGATCAGTTGGATAAACGCATGGTTCAGGACGATCTCAATCATCCGCTTGATGTAATCGTGATCAATTCGCATGGTTTTTCACATCCCGCCTTTGGCGGAGCCGATGAGCGAGCTCGCGATTCGTTGTTGCTTGGGCGTGCCCGCGCCCCATGCAAGGGCTGCTGCCTTGCGACGCAGTGCAGATACGACGTTTTGCTGGTCGGACGCTTCAGCGAGCGCGAGCGCGTTCAACGCAGCGGGTGAGAGATTCCGGATAACGTCGCTTGGATCGTCCCAGCTGATGCATACGTTCTGAGGTAGGGCTTCGATTCCGCTTTCCGCCGTGATCGTCAGCAACGCCTGGCCACTGCAAAAGTAGCGCTTGTTATTGCTCACGCAGACGATCATCACCGTTTTGGGGTCGACGTTTAGATCCTCTTTCATCGCTACCATGGCGTCGTGCAGGTCCAACGCGCTCGGCTGGTAATGCCCACTGCTGTTCGACAACATCACCACGCGGCCGTTGACGATGTAGATGGTGCCAGCACAGGTTACCTCCTGTCCAGCCAGGAGCGACGAATGTTGATAGCGGCCCACATGCTTGGCTGTATCGAGGTGGACATAGAAGTCGCCGTCGATGTCGCATACATAAATCGCTTCGCCTTGTTCGCCGGCGGAGCTCTGCGGGTGGTGAGTCCCGGTAGGCGTGTACGTATCGCGAATGGAATTGAACTCTATCTCTTCGAACGTTCCCGTCGTCGTACTCGCGAGTTGACCATTGAGCTTCACGGTCCGGCCCGGACCCGATGTCAGCTTCTTGGCCGCGCGCGTCGCGTTGTCAAAGTACTGCAAACGCGGCGCGTTGTGATACATGTGCTTGAAGTCCTTGACGAGCGCATACAGGTCGAGCGGATTCATCGCGCCCAGGTCTTGCCCATTCAATCCCGCATCGACCAGGAAATCACCGGCATGCACCCGGCGGTTCGGGCCATACTTGGCGGTAAACTGCTCGAGGCGGTACTGCGGTTGCAGATTGACGCCGGTAGATACCCGTTGGTCTGTATGCCGCGCAGTCACCGGCAACACGGCACTATGGTGTGGCGCCTGAAAGCGCTGAAGCGCTCGTTGCGCATGCGAATGGATCTCGCCTATCAGGGTGTCGCACGCCGCGCGCAGATTGCTGACAAACTGAAGTTTGTTCGGATTTGAGTTCTTTTGGTCTTTCTTCTTCTCAACGTAATCGGCCGCGCAGTCGCGCAATGCAGCGAGCGCCCCGAGTTGGGCGCGGATATTGCCCCTTGTCCGCGCAGCCATATGATAGCTATCAAGCGCCCCGCGCATACGGTTTACGATATGGTTTTGCGTTCTGACTATATTCTTCATGCTGGGCGGAAAGCAACTGTCAAAGTCAGCTCTGGTACTGATTTTCTGCATGATGCACCCCCGAAAGTTTTATGAATTCACCAGTTTGTCAATCTGCCAGCCAGAACGGTTCGGTCATCGTCGCTTTTCCAGTATCTAGGGGGGCGCAATAACGCATTCCAATTTCGTCCAGCGGTTCATGTTCACTTCTCCATGCGTGTCTGCAATCCATGCCCCATCTAGATACGAACACAGGCACAGCGAATTATCGGTCGACAGTATCTTGTCCCGCCTCCGGCGACCAGTCCTGTCCGTTTGCAAGCATGATTTTCGCCAGTTCAACAATTTGAGGGGTGATCCGCATATAGCCTCTTAGTCCGGTGACCTACAGTGCCCCGCTTTTCCTATGATTTTGGCGACCCGCCGAGCGCAAGTATGATCGTTTCAAACTGGGCTGCGAGCGCTTCGTCGTCCACCACTGTGTCATGCGACCTCGTGCCTCCATACGCCCGCTCGAAGGAACGATATCCAACTACAGGAGCCACCGCCTGATGGAGCCGTACTGCTAATGGCTCAACAATCGACCAAAGGGGAAATTGCTTCATGCCGGTTCTGATATAGCGAAGGCCGTGCCGATCGTTCAGCCCAACAAGCATCTGCATCGCGTTCAAATCGTTACTTGTTTCATTGAAGATATTCAGCAATCCAAGTTCCTTCGCTTTGCGATAACAGGCATGCAAGTCATGTCCATATTTTTTCGACCCCAACTCACGAATCGTCACCCCCGCGTGGCGGAGGTAGGCTTTCAGCGTGAGTTCAATGCCGTGGTGGACAAGAAAATAAGCCGGCATCGGAGAAATTTGTTCACCAGGGTGCTTATCCGCATGGTGATTGTCGACAACCCGCGATGCGTCGATGTACTCGTAAGCGAATCGCGCTAGGCCGATTGCCGTTGTTCGATCATCGTCGTTCACTTTTATGATCTCCAGAGCCGTGTTCACGCCTTGCCCATCGTTTGCTGCGCTACGCACCCGTACGTGGTTTCCTAATGGCGCGGCAGGAGCCGGTTTTCCTACCTAACAATTCGGTCGACCAGCCTTAAAGGTAACGCCTTTCATCATCGCCCCAGTAGTTAACAATGATGCGCCGCGTGCCATTCTCTCGATCCTCTATTTCGAAGTCGTCGACTTCCTCAAGACGAATGATGCTCATCAGCCGATCGATTCCTTGGACGCCCGCGAACGCTTTGTCATTCGCTATTCCCGACACTTTCCATCCCGGATCGGCAAGCACCCGCTTGCGCAGCGACGCCAGCAATACGCCAGCCGATCTGCGCGTGACTACGAAAATTTGCACGAAAGATACCGTATCAAAGAGGATTTGCCTCGGCAGAAACCGGCATCGCTTTTCCTTGTTTTCCTATGCTTCCAGTTCACTGCTTGAGGCCTTGGCTGACACGTTGCACTCAGGGCAGGTGATGATGACACCACCGAATACTCTGGCGAGGCCGGCACCGGTTTGCGCGAGCCAGCTACGCAAACGGATGCCCCGCAGTTCGACCGCTGGTGGTGACGACTTCCGCCAGTCCCATGTCGCACATAGTTGCACGTACCGTTTGATCTTCGATATACGCCAGCAATTGACCGAAAGCGGCTGCTGATGCCGCACCCGGTCCGGCGTTGCCAACGACTTGTTTGCGACAAAATGACGGCACGAACAAGTTGTTTGCCCCGAGCAATCGAACAGTTATAAAAAGATGGTGTCGATCTTGCCATGACTGTACCTGGAACCGACCAGGGCTTGTCGCCTCAAGAGCTTGCTGCACCGAAATGAGGTTCATGCTTTTCCTTGCTACTTCGTTATGGCTGCGTCGATCGCAAGTCGCGCGATCGCAGCAGCACGGCCTTCGGTGCCCGCCCCTGGCAGAGGTTCACCTACGGGAACTGCCTGTGCCGGGTCACCTTCGATCTTGACCAATTGCAACGGGCCACGACTCCGCGATGTCACAACGTCGGCCAAGTGGTCGTTCGCGCTTGTAGAGGCCCATACGCCAACGCTTGTCAGTCTTGTCCATGATCATTTCCGCTTCGTGAGCGTCCGTCTGTAGCGGATTCGATCATAGAGGCACATTACGCCGAACATCACACCGACCGCTACGCAAGGGATAACGACGTACAACGTTCCGACCTGGTCGTAGCTCATCCGCTTTTTCCTACCTATCATGTCGCCCGCGATTAACCATTCGGTAGACCATCAGGCTAAGGGCCGGGGCTCTCTCGACCATAAGAACCAGAAAGAGCACCGACGAGACCGTCGCAGCAGTCCAAAGCATCCAGCCAGTCCGATCGACGGTCGGATGCTGCGCCTGACGGATCGCAACAAAGGCGACGTAGGCGGCGCTCCCAATCTTGCCGTACGGCGCGAGTTGCTTGGTAACTGCCTCCCACTTTGCCAATGCGATCATCCTATAGCCTGGTTGTGCGCGCCGACGCTGGCCGGCCTTTCCGATCAGGTGAAGTCAAAAAAATCAGCCAACAGCAACCCGTTAGGGTGTCGGCCCAAACTGTGGCTACCGTCGATCCACGCCACTTCGACCCCGCTTCCCCGTATCCCATCAATAGCCAGCCGGCTGAGCTGTGGTCCAGGTAGTCCGTCTTGGCGTGGATCGATCACGACAATACGAATTCTCTCAGGATCGACCTGCCGCCGCATCGCCTGACACACTGCCAAGATGTCCGGCATCGCATTTGCAGCTTGCGGCTGCATCGCACACGCCATGTTGAAGCGCCGAAATCCGAGCCGACCAGCTCGACGCCGTGCAGTGTCTAGTCGATTAAAAAAGTGCTCAATGTTCTGTTGGGTCTCATGCGGGGAGGTTAAGCGCATAAACAGGCATCTCTCGCGGGAAAGCGTAACCAACCGAATCCGTCGCTGCGAGGTCGCCGGTACGATTCCCTTCGTCCCGAAGCGGGGGTCAACGAACATGCTGCGCAGTGTGGTGCTCTTTCCAGCGTCACGATCACCCACCACCAACAGTATCCGTTCGATTTGCGGCAACGCGCGGCGAGGTTCATTCACGTCATGTTTTCCGTTATCGGCCCAGGCCGTGATTACGCAATCAAACGCATCCCGGCGACCTTCGAAGCCATCACGTCGAAAGTTGCCGTGTACTCGCATTCGGCGACGTGCCCCGACCGCTCGATCATGCAGTCCGCAAAATCCGCCTTCGCAGATGCACCGAAAACGCGAAGTGCTCTTCGCACCGTGTCCGCACCTTCAACGACCAGCTCCTTGGTGCCGATCATCGAATCGATAATGTCCTTCATCTGCTCACGCTCGACGCCGTAGCACCGCCCGAGCACCCACACGACCTCGACCAGTGCAACCTGCGAAACGTACCCTGGCTGCTCGGCCGTTAGCGACGCCATCAGGGCTGTCGCCTTCTTCGATTGCACGGCATCGTCCTCGGCGAGGTACCGGACCAAAACATTTGTATCCAGTCCGATCATCGCGCTGATGCTCCCTGCTCGGCGATGGCCCGGTTCATGTCCTCAATCGACACGGGATTAGCGGGCTTCTTCACGATGCCTTTGAGCGACGCAAGCGAGCGCGTAGCTGGGTAAACCTCGTACCGGCCCGTAACCTCATTGAAGCTGAATTCGATCCGGTCGCCCGACTCCAAGCCAAGTTGGTTGCGTACGTCCACCGGAATCGTTACCTGGCCCTTTGATGTGATAGTTGCTGCTGTCATAGTCACCCTCCAATATTCCTTACTTTATGGTAAGGCGAGGATAAAAGCAAGCGCAAAATAGCGCGCTAGCCCTTTGATTACGGCAAAATCGCGCCAAAACTAAAATTCCCATGCATCAAATGACCGTTGCCATGGCTCGGGCCATCTCGGCGAGCGACACATCGATATACCGGCTCGTTTGGTCAATGCTCTCGTGGCCGAGAAGCAGCTGAACTTGCTCGATGGTCGCGCCATTGGAAAGCAGCCTTGTCGCGAATGTTCGACGGCCGCTGTGGCTTGTTCCTTTCGTGCCAGCAGCTCGGTATAGCCCGGTGACGTACGCCTGTAGCGAATCAGCCGCCCAATAGTCTGTGATAGCTCCCATTGCCCCCCGGACACGAGACATAATGCTCACCTCCCTATGTTATTGAAGATCAATAGATAGTTGATTTGGATCCGCTGATTGCGGACCTTCCGCCGAGTCCATTCGTGCGTAATACGCGTCGATATCGTCCCGACGTATGACCCATGGCGCGCCAATGCACGCCTGTGTAGCCGGCAACTGCTTCGTGCGGATCAATCGCAAAACCGTCGGCGCGCTGATACGCAATAACGCTGCGGCTTCCGCTGCGGTTAGTTCATTACGCTCCTGCCGCTCTCCTTCGCGATAGACTGCAATCGAATGATCGTGACGCAAAATACCAACGCGCGCTGCTGTCCATGAATGACCTTTGGCCGTGCGTTTGCCCAGGCGATTAATGATCGCGGCAATGGATAGGTCCGGGAGGGTTCTTGCCAGCGCACGAACGATATCAATGGTGTTGCTGTCGGTGGCCCAGCGATGTTGCCCAGTACGATTCGTTTGGAATTCAAGTTCGGTGTGGTCTCCTCCTTGCCAGTGAAGAAGCGCCCGGATGGTGTGGTCCTGCTTCGTGACAACAATCTCTTTGAGAACGGTACGCAAAATACGCTTCTTGATGTCGATGGCACTAGCGGGGTGATTCCACAGCCGGGGCAGATCCGTTCCCAATCTCATGAGCTCATCGCGCGCAGCGCTGCTGAGTGAATCCGCCGGCTGCTCGCGCAGCGCATCAAGTTCGGCTTGCCGTTGCGCTTGTATTGCCAATGCATCGTTCCAGCGGCGTTCTAGTTCTGCGGCGACCAATCGGTTGTCTGGGTCGATGGCATCGTACTGTCGACGCGCGCGGGTGGCTTCATAACGTGCCTGTTCGAGCGCCAACTCCTTGTGGCGTACTCGCTCGTCATCACTCATGCGATTACGTTCGATAGCGTCCAACGAGGCGCGAATGCCCAATGGTTCAAGTCGGCGTAAAACTTCGTCCGACACGCGCTGATCTACACGCAATGCGCCGAACGAAATACAACTTGGACCACCGTGATTTAGCATGCTGCCTCGGCAGTGATAGCGGGCGACTTCGCCCTTGGTACCCGAATACGCGATATGCAGCTTGCGGCCGCAATGACCGCAACGTAGCAGACCCGGCAACAGCGAGCTGCCGCGTTTGACCGACCCGCGGACCATGTTGCCCTTCATATTGGCATTGTCGGTAATCAATTTGCGATTGCTCTCGTATTCGTCCCAGCTAATGTAGCCCGCATGGTGTTCGACGATCAAGACTTGCCAATCCTCACGGTTGACGTGGGTACCGCTGTAGAGACGCTTGCGACCGTTCTCAATGCGCACGATCGTCTTGGTCTTGCCAAACGCGTAGGCACCGCCGTACGTGGGATTCGTTAGCATCTTCAACACGGTGTTATATATCGGCAGTTTCCAGACGACATGGCGGCCCTCTGGACCGTAGCTGACAGCCGGCAACTCAATATTCTCTTGCCGGATCCAGAGTAAGGCTTGTCTGACACTACCTAACTCACGAAACTTCTGGAAGACTAGGCCGAGCGCTTCACGAATACGTCGATCCGGATCGATCTCGATTCGATTGTTCGGGACCCGAACATAACCAATCGGCACCGTCATGAACAACTCCCCACGCTTGGCCTTCTGGTCCAGTGCGGCTTGAGAGCGTTGGCGAAACGTCGATAGTTCCATCTCGGACAGCGTGCCCTTCATACCCAGCAAAAGCCGGTCGTTCGGTTCTCGAGGATCATAAATTCCGTCTTCGTCGATCAGGATCGTTCCGACAAGCCGACAGAATTCGAGCAACGTGTGCCAGTCGCGGCCGTTGCGCGCGAGCCGGGAGGCTTCGATACAGAATACTGCACCGATCTCGCCGCTGCAAAGCGTGGCGAGCAACTTCTCGAACCCCGGTCGATGGATACCGGAACCCGAACGACCGAGGTCATCGTCGATAATAGATACGTCCGGCCAGCCCAGCTCGCGAGCACGATCCGCAAGCCCATATTGGCGCAACTGGCTCTCGCGGTTGTGCTGAACCTGATCGAACGTTGATTGCCTGATGTACACGCACGCACGGCGCGCAAGATGTTCAGCGCGGATCTTGCTCATTGCGCACCTCCGTCTCGATCGCGTCGATTACCGATTGCATCAGCAGTGCCAGTTGCGCCACCACTTCCGATAGCGTCTCTGCCGGCAAGGGCCTTTCGTTGCCGGCCTCCTCGAACAGATCCTTCTGCCTGATCACCTGTTTGCGCATCACCGTATCTCCCGTGTGTTGACGACACACTGGAAGATAAAGCGGCATCAATCAGGCGCTGCAGTTCGACCAATACCGCATGCGGCAACTCCGGCTGGGAAACCACATGCATTCGGGTCGCTTCCTCCCAGGTCATCCACGGCGGAAGATGCGCGCGGGTACCGTCGGGCTGCATGATGATCAGATACGACTCACCCCTGTATCGGTTCAACCCTATGACGTTGATGCATTCGCCGAAGCGCGGGTGAAACGGATAGCGAACGACGACGTCGTCGCCATGATGATGGGCAGTATGTTGCTGGTTCGCCAGTTCGGACCACTAGACAGATAGCCCAAAGTATTTTCGTATAGGAGGGTCGCGGTGACCCATTGAATGTCACCTTGGTCGTCTGATATCCAGAGTGCTACGGTGTTCTTGTTGAAGTTCCCGGCGCCTAACGCATATAGAGGACACACGCACTGTGCACCAAGAAACTGCGTGAATGAGGTCCAACTCTGATTCTGCGCGTATGGAATGACGGACGCGACTTCTGGCGAGCTGCTCTCAACGGTCCACACAATTGGGTCGTTCAGAGATATCGTCCACAGTTGAATTGGTGTGTTGATCGATGGTGGTCCCAGTTGCGGACCGAGTACGGCCCCGGTCATAAATTTGAAAATCGGTGAGTAATCCTGGCCAGGATTTGGAGGGAACTGCGGCTCGAATGGTACCCATGGAAGCCAGTCGATGAAGGATCGGTCGTGGCTTTGAATTTCCACGAAAGCGTTGGGTTCCCGGAGTATGCGATGAGTTGCGTTCGTCCAGTCAAAAACTCCACAGCTAGGAGGTAAGTCACTTTGTCATCTTCAGGGAGATGAGTCCAGTCCGTCCACGGAGCATTTGGATCCGGCGTCGTTTTCCATCGTGAATAGGCCAGCATCGGCTCATTTGGCGCGCCGGCATTTGCCCACGCCTGTAGGCGTCCATCTGAAAGCATTCCGACAACTAGGTTTTGAACGTTCTGAAGGCTCACTTTGACCTCCTGACTCGCTAGCGCATCGCGTGCGAACGTATGAAATCAAACGAGAGGGTTGGTTAAAGATGCGCACTCGTGACCACCTCGGCCGGTCGGCACATCTCTCTCGATCCAGTATTGTTAATTTCACATGAAAATGCATCGTTGATGCTCGATGCAAAGAAATTTAATTTGGGCTATCAATTACTTTGTGCGGTAAAGATGCTTCTTGTTCGACAACGTTGTTGATTGAACGTAGTCTCAAGAAGGTTCTCCGACGGATGCTAAGACGATAGACAAAGCTTTTCCAATCACAGGAAAACGGTTCGTCCGCTGATTCCGGTCGCGCGGTGGGGCGAATCGGAAGGCATGAATGTCGTTCTTTGTTATAGATGAACAAACTTAGCGAAATCCGCCAAGTTGATAATCATGTGAAAGGCCTCCTGGCCGCCCAGAGAAGGGGCGGCCAGGGTCTACAGTTGAGATGCCAAGCTCAACCGACCCGTTCAGGAGGCTGAAATGAAGTATAGCGGCATCGATTTGCACTCGAATAACGCCATGATGGCCGTGATCGACGATCAGGACCGGCTGCTTTACTGCAAGCGACTGGCCAATGACCTGTCATCAATCATCGCGGTCCTCGCGCCATTCCACGAGGACCTGCAAGGGCTCTGTCAGGTTGATGGGGAGTCGGCGGTAGAATGAAATGATGAAGAAAACGAAATCGCTTTATCACAGTCACCGCTTCTCTGCCGTCGTCATCAGCTGCGCGGTTCGCTGGTATTTCCGGTTCAGCCTGAGCCTGCGCGACATC
>NZ_FCOK02000143.1 GCF_001544555.2 Caballeronia udeis
ACCTGAAACCCAACGTCACCATTGACACGCAAAGTCATATCAATACCAGCGAACCGCGCAGCTGATGACGACGGCAGGGAAGCGGTGACCGTGACAAAGCGATTTCGTTTTCTTCATCATTTCATTCTACCGCCGACTCCCCATCAACTTGACAGAGCCCGCGCAACAGAATCCCGATGCCCGACGAGGATTGAACTCTCAGCCCTTGGGCTCAAGCGCGTGCAGGCTCATAGCGAGCGAAACCGAGGTGAAATAGCCTACGGTGATGAGCAGCTCGGCATTCACCGCGCGGCCCAGTTCGGCCTCGTAATGAGCGAAGCGCGCATCGTCAATCTTGGCCCCGGCGAGGATGTCGCAGACTGCGTTGCAGACCACACCAAGGCGCCCGTCCACCAGTTCGGGTCGCCGTTTTTCGAGAATGGCGGTGACCACCGCTTCGGGAACGCCAGCCTTTAGAGCATGCCGGCTGTGGTTGGCGATCACATAGGGCGCGTTCCAGAAGACTGCTGTCGAGAGGATCGCCACTTCGCTTTCCGCTTCACTCAGTACCGGCGAATGGTCAATGTGAGTGCCGATGATCTCCATTCCTTCGGCCAGATGCGGGTTGTGCAGCCAGATGTTGAACGGTGTGGGAATGCGCCCCCGCCCTTCACCCAGCCGGGCGATGACTTTCTGCTGTTCCTCGGTGGCCTTTTCCGGGTCGATACGCTCGAGTCGATTTTCCATCTTTCTATCTCCCTCATATGAAACGATGTCAACGCAGGAGCCCGCATTGGCACGCTCTGTACCAACTGGACTTCTGCTCTGGAACTAAAACCTTGTGCTTTTTAACCCGCGGAGCGGCTTGCATGCGCCCAAATAAACCAGCAGCGACGACAAGCTCACGCGCCTCCCACCAGCCCAGGGACCCACTGCCCAATGAGATTGCTAGGCCAGGGGATATGAAGGATCTGGTCGAATACACCAAAGACGAAAACCGTCACACAGACCGCGAGGATGAGACAGAGCCGCCAGGACTCGCGCCCCTCGATACGCATAAAGGCAGCGATCATCAGCGGCACCGTCGGCATGATGCCGATCAAAGCCATGCAGAGGAGAAATGCGATAAACCAGCCAAAGAACCTCGCTGCGCGAATCAACACCGTCTTGATTGGCAGCAGGTTCTCGGGGTCGACCGTCGAATCCATATGTACGCCACCGCCGGTATTTGCCAGCCCGGCCTGTGCCGGAGCGACGAAAACCTTATATGCAAGACTGGCCGCGCCCGCGATGACGACAATGCTTGCGACCACTGTCGGCCCTATCCGGGCTAAAAAGACCCACGTCTGCGCAGTCACCAGCATACAAATCGCGATACCGATGAAGAAAACATAAGTGAGGTCTTCGAGCTTGAATTTGACACCCCCCCTGCCCCCCCCGAACGGTCGCAGCCGTGCAAATCCGCCCTTGCGCACGAGCTTTGACAGCGGTTTAAAAAAGATCAGCGCAGCGAACAAAAGAAGGACGATGACGATCGGTCGCGTTGTCCAATTCATGCCATAGCGCATGAAGGAGATCGTCATGTAACGTTCCATCAATTTTCCGAGCACCAAACCGAGGATAAGCGGTGGACGTGCCCATTTCAGGCGCTTCATGGTCCAGCCGATCAGGCCGGCAATCAGCAGAACGAACATGTCGCCCCAGCTTTGCGAGCCTTGAAAGGCGCCGATGAAAATGATGGGCATGATCACCGGAAGGATGAGCGTGTAGCGTAGTGTCGAGACCTTGGCAAATTGCCCGCTGAGCAGAAAACACAGACCCGCACCGAAGATATTGGCAAGCGCGATGGACCAGACCATGGAATAGGTCACGTCGAGATGCTTGGTCAGCATGTCCGGTCCGGGGATAAACCCATGCACCATCATCGCGCCGAGCAGGATGGCCTGAACCGCGCCGCCGGGAACACCAAAAGCGAGCAGCGGCACCAGGCTGCCACCCTCTCGTGCGTTGTTTGCCGCTTCAGGTGCAATCACGCCGCGCACATCCCCTTTGGTAAAGGTTTCCTTGGCGCCTTTCGAAGTTTGCAGCGCATGGCCATAGGCAATCCAGTCCGTCACCGCCCCGGTGATCCCCGGGATCGCCCCGAGGATAGCGCCCAGCGTTCCGCAACGAAGGACCAGGAACCAGTTCCGAAACGTGTCAGTGACGCCCTGCCGCATGCCTTCGCGCGAACTGAACTTGAAATTTTCGGCTATCGCCGTGCGTCGGATAGCGAGATCGCACAGCTCGGGCAGCGCGAAGACGCCAAGTATTATCGGCACGATCGGAATACCGTCTTGCAGGTAGAGAAGGTTGTCTGTCCAACGCATCTGCCCGGTCTCCACATTGGTGCCAACCATGCCTATCAAAATACCGAAACATGCTACGACGACTCCTTTTAGCGGCGAGTTGCCGGATAGGGACGAGACCATCGAAAGGCCGAAAATGGTCAGCCCCAGCATTTCGGGCGTGGCAATGGAGAGCACAAAAGGCCGCACCAACGGCAATGAGACTGCGAGGATGAGCGCGCCGATCAATCCTCCAAGCAACGAGGACGTGTAGCACGCGCTCAGTGCGCGCGCCGCTTCGCCGCGCTTGGTCATGGGCAGCCCGTCGAGCACGGTCGCCTGCGACGCTGCGTGTCCTGGCACACCAAAGAGCACCGCCGGGATCACGTCCGAAGTCGTAATGACCGAAGCCATGCCGAGCAACATCGCAAAAGCCGCGTAGGGATCCATCGTGTAGGTGAAGGGCACCAGTAGCGCAAAGCCGGTAAGCCCACCTATGCCGGGCAATAATCCAATCGCCAGCCCAATCAGGACGCCGAACCAAAGAAAGACAAGACGATGAAATTGCAAAATCATCGACAGCGCGTGGCCGGCTGCCGACAGAGTTGCGTCGTTGAAGAAATGCATGAGTCATCCTGATTAGGAGCCAAGCTAAGCTGACTCACGCAGTGAGCCAGTGAGGGTCGAACGCGAGCGCGCCGGATCGATGAAATATGAGCAGGCAGTGATTACCGTCCGCTGATCCGGTGCGCCAGCGTCTATCTCTTCGACATCAAGACTCTCCACTGGCGAGCGCTGGATAAAGGATTCGCGCCGTACCGCCCCAAATCCAGGCGCGCTCCTCTTCGCCGAGCGTGGCGAAGCAGGAGTGTCCTTGATCTATCAACTTCTTCAACGGTCCCTGCGACGCCGGATAGTTCGATCCAAATGCGAGGTGATCTGCCCCGAACACCTTCACGAAATGCGGAAAAAACGCTTCTGCCCCCCCGGGCGCCGCTTGCGCAAGATCGAAGGTCCGCGGCGTGATCTTCAGGTAGACGTTGCGATACTTCGCCAGATCGAACAATTCCGCACAGGCCGTGTAGGGAGCGCCGCCATCAAGAACGGGCCTCGCACAATGATCGAGTGCTATCTTGACTGTTGGAAAACGTTCGGCCAGTTCGGTCACCATCGACAATCCGGCGAGCGTTGTCTGGACCACCATGGTCATGCCGATCTCCGCACAACGCTCCCAGACCGGGAAGGTCGCCGGGTCGACCAGCCAGCGTCCGTCATTCTGGTGTGTCGCCCCGCCGGTGAAAAGCCGAATCCCGCCCATGCCGTGGGCCAGCCAGTAATCGAAGGTCTTCAGCGCATCGGGCGCAAGCAAATCAAACGAATAGACACCGGTGAACCGGTTCGGTTGCTTCGCCACGCTGTCAGCCACATAAGCATTATTGTGACCGTACGTTGTGGAGGAATGCACGATTGCAGCCTTGGCAACGCCGGCTTCATCCATCTCGGCGATCAGTTGTTCGAATGTAACCGGACGCGTGGAAGACCAGTCCGAGCGATGTCCCTGGCTGGGTGCGATGGGGTAGCGGACAGCGTCCCCTGAAATGATGTGGGGGTGAATGTCGATTATTTCTGGATTCATGTCGATTGGGCCTTTTGGAGATTTGGCGTTATTCAGGGCTATAAATAAGCTTGCGTGCGCTCGCGAGGGATGCCTCGGGCGTGGCGTACAGCGTGTTGACAATCCGTTCCACCGCGGCTCCGTCGATTGGATCGATCGGATAACCCTGGCTTTTCATCGCTGCGATGAACTCAGGATCCGCAATCGTCCTTGAAAAAGCTACGCGCAGCGCATCGAGACGATCTTGCGGCACATCCTTCGGCACCGCGATGGGCCTTCCAGCCTGGAATGGCAACAGGAACAAGTTGAGCAAGGCCTTGACCTCAGGCTTGGTGACATAGGCGCTCAGGTTCGGAACATCAGGGAAGGCAGGTGATTTATTCCACCGCAGTTCCAGCAGCACCTTCATCTTTCCCTCGGCGAGCATGCGCACCGGCTCGCCCTGCTGCAGCCCATCAGTGGTTGAGGCCCAGCCATCGATCTCGCCGCGCTGCATCGCGAGATACACCTCGCCACGCCCGGTATAGCCCGGAACAATGCTTATCTTCGTACCGAGATACTCGTTGAGCAGCGCGGGCAGCGTCCGATCTTCGTTAGCGAAGCCAGTTGCACCCATATACATTTTTTTGTGAAAGAGATCATCAGCCGTGGTCACGCCGGAACGGGTCATCGCGACCAAACAGTAGTCAACCGAGTTGAGGCTGCCAAGCCACCTCACTGCCCGCGGGTCGAATCTGTTCTGCCGTGGATCAAGCAACGGAATATAGAGATTGTTGCGCTGCAGGAAGCCTATGACAGTGCCGTCGCTAGGTTGTCTGGACTGGAGGGAGGCTGCTGCGACCATCCCGCCCGCCCCGATTACGTTCATCACCACCGCTTGGGGTTGACCGGGCACGTACTTGACGAAGAATCGCGCGAACTGACGCGCAATGATGTCGGTTGGAGTACCCGCGTCGGCACTGACAACCAG
Source organism: Caballeronia udeis (assembly GCF_001544555.2). Taxonomy (GTDB): domain Bacteria; phylum Pseudomonadota; class Gammaproteobacteria; order Burkholderiales; family Burkholderiaceae; genus Caballeronia; species Caballeronia udeis. Next base: position 4,892 of record NZ_FCOK02000143.1, read on the forward strand.
CGTGAGGGTCTTGCCGTGATAAAACTGTTCGACCGACTGACCAGAAGCGGGTGCAGCAACAGCCGTCGCGACAATACTCATCAGCGCCGCGCAAACGCATAGTGCGCTTCTGAAGTTCATAGTCATCGTCTCTTTGTAGTAATCCGCGATCCGCCATCGTGGCAAAACCTGAGACTGTCGGCGTCTCGATGGTGGATCACGGTGTCTCCGTTAACGCATCCAGATTTTGCCAGCGTGCCGCCACAGGTCAATTGAGAAATAAGACTCGGGGCTTGAGAGAATGGTTAAGGAGTGTGAGGCAGATAGATGGCAGGGCCAGACCATCTCGGCTATGAGGGGTGGCGCCCGGGTCTTTGCCGGCGCTGAACACAGTCAATGCTCCGCCCGCGCCGTTATCGCGCGAGGAGGATTATTGGGGTCGCTTAGCTTTTGCTTTAGCGGCGGGCTTGATCCCGCGCGGTGTGGTCGTGGAGCCCGTGCTCAGACGCTGAGCGGCCTCCTCCAGGCACGCAACCATGAGTTGCGCGCTGGGTGACAAACCGCGGATGCGATTCCACAGCACGCCGGCCGGGCGGAGCAGCCGAGGCAAGCTTAACGGCAGCGTATAAAGAGGCTGCGTCGTGTCGTTGGGAGCTATGCCAGCCAAGACGGCGATGAAATCCGAGACCTGCAACTGCGCTCGTGCGACGTGAATCGAGAGTGTCTCGATGTAGTTATTGGTCAGCGGCACGTCATGCGCTTCGAGTACCCGTTCGAGGGGATCGCGAAGTATAGAACCGGGCGGCGGCAGGATCCAAGGGTAGGAGCGCAGGTCTGACCAGTCCAGGGTCTTCTTACGGGCCAACGGATGGTGATGGCCCGTCATCAGAGCCACCGGCTCCTCGAGAAGCTCCTTTTCCTCGAAGCTGCCGTGCGTGTCTGTAGGTGGCGGCAGGCGGCCCACTACCAGGTCGAGCCGGCCTTGCCAGAGCTCAGGCAGCAGCGACGCCGTCGTACCTTCAGTGACCATCACATTGGTTCCCGGCGACCGTTCCTTCAAGAAGCTCAGCGCCTGCGGCAACAGCACGGAGGCTGAGGCCGGCAACATGCCGATGTACACCTTCCCCTCGGTTCCCGAACTCAGGGCTTTGAGATCGTCTCGGGCTTGATGGAGGATAGTCAACATGGATCGCGCATGGCGAATAAGGCAATCGCCATAGGGCGTGGGCACCAAGCCGCGCGCAGTACGCGAAAACAGCGTGAGTCCGAGTCCGCGTTCGAGCTCGGCCAGCGACTTCGACACGGCGGGCACAGTCACATGGGTGACATCGGCCACCTGGGTCAGATTGCGATATGTATCGATCGTCACCAACAGGCGCAGGTGCCGCGCCTTAAGGTTGATCTGCAGGTACCAGTCGAATTCTGACACGTCGTCTACCCTCGTCTACCCTCGTCTACCCTTGCCAAACAGGTTTTGTTTCGGCGCATATTTTACCATTTCGTTAAGTCGAGGCCAGTTTTATTCAATCGACGAGGGGATAGCTTACCGACAAAATCCGGACAGGCTTACCGAGTCCGTCTAAAGCGCCCACGTTGGCCCGGACCACCCGTGCAGTGATCGTGCGGCGATGTCTTCTTTCATTCACTACAAGTCGCCAGATCAGCCGGCGCACTGAGACTTTCGATGACCCAGACGTTCAACCGTCGCCGCTTCTTGCGCAGCACCAGCCTCTTGGGGCTGGGCCTCGTTGCAGGCGGCCTTGCCGCGCCTTACGTCGCGCGGGCCACCTCCACTCAGCTCAGGATTGTCAGCAACCCGGGGTTGGAGAATGCCACTCTGAACGTCCTGATGGACCAGCAAGGCTACTTTAAGCGGTTCGGCGCTGATACGCTTATCGTGCAGATACCCGGCGCGACCGGCCCCTTCGATGCCATCGCCTCCGGTGCCGCAGACGTCTGCATGGTGTCGGGTTACAACATGGTTCTGTCGCGAATCGAACAAGGCGCGAAGGTCAAGATCGTCGGTGCTGGTATGAAGAAGTGCGCGCTGACCGTCTTTGCAAAGCCTGATGGGATCCAGTCGCTCGCCGACTTGAAGGGCAAGACGGTTGCGGTGGGGCCGGCCCAGGGCCTGCTGCATACGCTGATGCGGCAGCTCATGAAAGAGAAAAGCATCGACGCTTCGCAGGTGAAATTCGTCGACAAGGGTAGCAACGATCAGTGCTATGAGGCAGTCGTAAAGGGCGAGGCCGATGCGTGCTGCTCGAGCATCTCGCATCTGAACGACAAGGACGGCCTTGTGGTGATCAGCGAGGGCAACATGTGGCAGGCGCTGCCGAAGTTGATCTTCCAGACCGCATATGCCTCCGATTCAGCGCTCCGGGACAAGCACGAGGGCATGGTAGCGGTAATGGCCGCCTATGGGGCGCTCTACGACTACCTGATGTCGCCCGCAGCGCATGACGCCTTCTTCGAAGCACGCAAGCATGCCCAGAAAAAATTCGACGAGGCGTCGGCTCAGGCGATCTGGAATTTCAACCAGGTGCAGCAGCCCTATTCCAAAGACCTGACGCTGACCGATGAAGACATTGGTTATGAGCAGGACATGTTCATACATCTAGGCAGCCTGACGCGCAAGCAACCTATCGCCGCAGTCGCCGACATGTCGGCTGCGAAAGCCGCGGCAAAGCTGCTCGGCTGAACCAGTCGGGGCGGCCAGGGCTCACCTTCCCATGCCGGGACAGCGCTCGAAACCAAAATGCCGTCGTGCAACGTGAAAAAACACCCCAGGGGCTGAACTGTTGTCCAACTCTTGGGGTGCGATTCGCCAGAGCACCATGTGTGGCCACTGGATCAGATCAGGGGATTCAGAATCGATGCCTGATACCCGCAATGATGGAAATTTGCGCGCCTCCGGGCGGGGGATCGGCAACGGGCAGCATGGTGCTCGCCGCAATAGCGAGTTTGCCGCCGTTCTGGATGTGCTCTCCGGTCACATAGAGTGCGGTGCGCTTGGACAGCGAGTAGACACCGCGCAATACTTCTACGATAGCCTTGTTAGGCGAGTGTTCATACTTGAGTTCCGCCAGCATGCTGTCGATGGAAATGTCCGGGGCCACGAGCACCGTGCCCGTGAGCCAGACAAGATTGCTCCTCGGCGTGGAAATACCCAGATCCGTGCGTTTGATCCAGCCCAGGCCGATCTTGGCAGGACCTGCCTCCACGTATCCGCCCGCGATGAACCGGCTGTCTGAGAGGCTTGGTGAAGTCAGACCGCCATACGTTGCCGACGTGCCGCCGTTATTACGCTCGTACGCGGTCGCTGCGCCCCAGGAGTTGCCGGTATACTTCAGCAGTGCCGACCATTCCTTGCACTGCTGATAGGGCGTCGTCTGCCCCGGGCAATTCGTGGCGACCTGGCTAACAGGCGTACCCGCGACACCATCACGACCGAAACTATAATTGACCCCGGCCTCAAGCCCGGGGAGGATGTAACCGCGATAGCTGATGGCGTTGTCAGCGCGGGCATTGGCAATTCCGTTGTCCAGCGTGGTAAGGCCTTGTGCTCCATCGCCGAACGGATTGATGGCCGAGGTGGCATAGAACCGCATGGTGTATTGGCGACCGAACGTGAGACGACCATACTTTCCATCGAGGCCGACATATGCCTGCCGTCCAAACAAACGCCCGCCTTGACTCGATGTGCCGTTATTGGCCGAGAAGCCGCCTTCCAGGTTAAATATGGTTTTCAGACCTCCGCCCAGGTCCTCTACACCGCGTAAACCCCAGAAAGAAGTCGCCATCCCCGCGCCCACTTGAAAAGCGGGCGAGGTAGTCTTGCCGGTGGACGAGTGGCTGAGGTACTGCACCCCTTCGTCGATTGAACCGTAAAGAGTGACCGAGCTTGAGCTTGCCGTGCCTGCGCTTGAGGTGCTCGGCATGCTCGCCGTGCTCGCAATGCCCGGGCCGGTACTTTCGTCCTGTGCCCACGCCGGCGCAATACTTGTCAGCGCCACGCAAGCGCATATTGCGGTCCTGTAGATCATAGTTGCACTGTCTCCTTATAATCCGCGATCCTCCGTCGTGCCGGCAGTTGCCGTGCGATGGTGAATCACGTTGTCTCTGTTTATTTATTGGGTGAACTCAGTGTGATTTTGACAGTGCGACGCTGTAAGTCCATTGAAAAAAACCACCTTGCGATTGACCGAATGGTTAAGCCACACATGGCAAACGAGTATACGGACCCGCCCCGTCCTCAGGCTCGGACTGTCGTGAGGAAGCGTCAGATCCCACGCGTATGCTGCGGCAACAGCCAGCCAGCCTGCCGGCCTTCGCCGCGTGCCGCTTCCGCCGTGCCGGATTGCAGGAGCGCTCAGAATGCTTAGTCAAGACTCCTAATTATATGGAAAGAAATTTCCTGATACCTGCTCGAATGCACGTCGGTTAATGAAAGGTATCTCGCCGGGCGAGCGGTTTGAACAGGCGACTCCATGCGACGCTGATAAGGATCGTCGCGCATCCGCCGAACACGACCGAGCCGATGACACCGAACGCCGTGGCTGTCACCCCGGATTCGAATTCACCGAGTTGATTGCTCGGTATCCGTCAGCGGAACCCGTTGGGGAGGTTTTTGCGCGGCTAAATGTCGACGATCTTTCGCAGTAGAGAGTACGAA
>NZ_FCOK02000144.1 GCF_001544555.2 Caballeronia udeis
CTGAAATTCGTCACGCCGGCGCAGCGCCACAACGGCGTAGCCGCCGCAGTGCTCGCGCAGCGTGAAGCAGTTTATGCAGAGGCCAGGGAGCGCAATCCACGGCGTTGGTCCCGATCAACGCGCAACTGGAAATTGAAGGATGAAGTCTGGCTCAATCCGGAGCGCATGCAGCCGGAAGAACTAAAGCAGTTTGCTTGAAGTGACACGACAAGTACGTTGACAACCGCCGTCGACGATATGCAAACCCGAAGGGTAAATTGGGACAAACGGCCGCCCCAGCGAGCTAAGGAGTGAATTTGAGTTGGCTATGCCAGTCGAGAATGTGCTTGCGAAGTAACGATGCTCCACCAATTGAATCGCGCCGCTTAAACATTTCTAAAATCTCGCTGTGATCCGAATGCGCAGTATCGCGGCCGCCAGAAATCACTATTTTTGTCCGATAGCGGCTCGTATTCTTTAAGAGATTTTCCACGATCTTTACGGCTCGGTCACGGCCAGACGGTTCGCACAATGCGACGTGAAAGCGACAATTTGCGTCGGACCACGCAGCAGGATCTTCGTCGGGGATTGCGCAAAACTCGGCCAGGATTTGGCTTGCCTTCTCAATGTGCGCGTCGGTGCAGACTTCAATGGATAGACGAACCAGGTTAGGTTCGATCCATAAGCGAAGGTCGACTAGATCCCGAAGCTCATCGCTCGTGAGTTGTGACACGCAAGCCCGGTGATGAGGCATGAGCGTGACGAGCCCTTCCGCTGCCAACTCACGAAGCGCTTCTCTGACAGGAATACGGCTGACTCCCATTTCGATGGCAAGCTCATCTTGCTTCAAGACGGCTCCTTCGGGGAATTCCGATGACAAGATTTTGCGGCGAATTCTATCCACTACACCGCTAGCTAATGTCGCACGTGGGACGATATCCCCCGCACCATTGGCGCGGGCGGCAATGATGTCGTTTCGAGCCTTCAGAAGCCCCATGGCGTCTCCGTCGTTCATCGCTTCCTTCCTCATTCTATCAAAACAATATACAGGATATTCTTTCCTGGAAATCGACGCAAGAAAGTCGTCGGAGGCGGCCAAGTTTCGCTCGGAACGGCGGGCCACTCGATGAATAATCGAAGATCCTCAACGCGGTTGACCGACTTGCCGGTGACAAGAGGTGAAATAACGTGCAGGACACCGAGAATCTGGATCCAGATTTCGCTCCAACCGAGAGTAAAATATGGCGATCAACGTTCAAACACGGTAAAAATGACTGATAATGCGCTCATTTGGCACGCTATTTAGGTATTTTCCCTAGTTATATCCAGATTGACATTTTTATTGGCGGATCCAGTATACGAATAGGTGACCAGTTTGCCGGATCGAAGTTGTTCCGTTGTTCCAATCCAGTTGCGTTCGGGCAAATGCGCCGATTCGACTGTCCAAAAGATGCAGGGGAAATACGTGCAGGTATCGTCAATCAATCTAGTTGGCATCACTAAAGATCCGTTACTGCAACCTTTCACCATTAAAGGCGTGGTCTTTAAGAATCGAATTATGAGTACGAGCCACGCTTGCGGCCTCGAGGAAGGGGGGATGCCGGGAGAATCGTATCAGCGGTACCACGAGGAAAAGGCAAAGGGAGGACTTGCGCTAACAATGTTTGGAGGCTCGTCAAACGTTGCGCCGGACTCTCCGAATGTGTTCAGGCAACTGAATGTCGGTGACGATGCCATCATTCCACATCTGATCCAGTTCTCGGAACGCCTCCATCGGTACGGTACCAAGCTGATGTGTCAGATCACTCACCTAGGGCGTCGTGGCGAGTTCTCAGCGTCAAACTGGTTGCCGACCATAGGACCTTCGCCCGTTCGAGAGAATCTTCATCGCAGCTTTCCCAAGGAGATGGATAAGAACGATATCAAGCGCGTCGTGAAAGCGTTTGGTCGCGCAGCAGAACGATGCAAGGAAGGAGGCCTCGACGGTATCGAGGTGATGGCGGCAAGTCATTTGGTCGGCCAGTTTTTGTCGCCTAAGGTCAATCTAAGAACAGATGATTTCGGTGGATCGCTCGAGAATCGATGTCGCTTCGGATTGCTGGTGTTTGAAGAGATACGCCGCCGCGTTGGAGATGATTTCCTGGTAGGCCTGCGGCACACCGTCGACGAAGGCGGTGGCGGCTGGCTTACCTTCGAGGAGTGCTTGGCGGCGGCCAAGGTCTTCGAGCGCGCCGGGACGTTGGATTTCATCAACGCGATCTATGGGCGAATGGATACTGATGCGGCGCTGACAACCGACAACATGCCGGGGATGGCTTCTCCTATTGCGCCCTGGCTGGAGCGAGTCGGAGAGTTCAAGCGTGAAATCGCGTTACCGGTTTTCCACGCAGCCCGCATCTCGGACATTGCAAGTGCACGTTACGCGATTCGCGACGGCCTCCTTGATATGGTTGCTATGACCCGGGCACATATAGCTGACCCATATATCGTCTCAAAGCTGCAACAGGGTCTCGAGCACACTATTCGACCCTGTGTCGGCGCAACTCAATGTCAGTCACAATTCCGCCCCGCGTGCATTCATAACCCGTCGAGCGGCCGAGAACTGACGCTGCCGCACGTTGTTCAGAAGTCCAAACGTGCAGGAAGAGCGGTAGTCATTGTCGGCGGCGGTCCTGCAGGTCTTGAAGCGGCGCGCGTATGCGCCGAGCGCGGCCATCGGGTGGTTCTTTTCGAAGCCACTTCACAGCTTGGCGGCCAGATCCTGATGGCAGCAAGGACGGGATGGAGGCGAGACCTCATCGGCATCGTCGACTGGCGGGTTCAGGAGCTCGAACGACTCGGCGTCGAGATCCGGTTGAATTCATTCGCGGAGGAAGAAGACGTACTTGCACAAAATCCAGACGTTGTCATCGTGGCTACAGGTGGTGCGCCAGATTTGGATTGGATGGAGGGCGGGCAGTATTGCACGTCCGTGTGGGACGCGATCAGTGGAAATGTTCCGCTCGCACCGAAACTGCTGGTTTACGACGGTACGGGACGTCAGCCAGCTGCACAGTTTGCGGAATTTGCTGCAACGGAGCGGCGAACAGTGCACCTCATTTCCAGCGATGGATATCTGGGACAGGAGCTAACTTACGCCGACCGGGTTATCTGGAAGCGAAACCTGGCTGAACTAAGCGTTGATATGACTTTCGATTTGGAATTGATAAAGGTAGCGCGCCAAGGCGAGTTATTAGCGGCGACCTTTCGACACATGTATACAAAGAAAACGCGAGTGATAGAAACCCAGCAAATTGTGCTGGAGCACGGAACCGTGCCCATGGACGAATTGTACCAATCGTTACGCGGTCAATCGTCCAATGACGGCGTGACAAGTATCGAGCATTTGCTCGCGGGCCAACAACAGCCTGTGGACACGACCGCGACTGGATCGTTTGAGTTGCACCGAACAGGTGACGCCGTTTCAAGCAGAAACATACACGCCGCAATTTTGGATGCATCCCGTCTATGCATGGCGATCTGAAGACGCCGGCGAATGGAACGGGCCGTCGCAGGGTGATGCCCAGCCATAACCTGACCTAAGCGCATTCTCGAAGACGAGCGAAGAATTGACGCGCGCACCCGTAATTGGCGAAAGGATATGAAAATGCACGATTTCTTGATCCACCCGTTTCAGCACGTAAGCATTCCTCTCGGCTCGTGGGTACAGGAATTGGTCGGTTGGCTCGTACTGAACTTTCGACATGCGTTCCAAGAGGTACGGTATCCAGTGCAGATCCTGTTGTCAGGCGTACAAATCGGGCTTGGGTCGATTCATCCCCTCATTCTGATCGCGGCGTTTATGTTACTGGGTTGGCAAGTGGCGGGACGTCGCACCAGCCTTGTTGTCGGTATTTGCTTATTTCTGATCGGCGCAATTGGAGCGTGGGCAGAGGCGATGGATACGCTTTCCATTGTGTTCACGGCCATTGTACTTTGTTGCGTTATTGGCATTCCGATCGGAATCGTTGCGGGATTGAATTCTCGGTTCAACACGTTTCTACGCTTTATTCTCGACTTCATGCAAAGTGTTCCATCGTTTGTTTATCTCGTGCCGGTGGTAATGCTCTTCGGGATAGGAAACGTCCCGGGAGTATTAGTCACGCTGATTTATGCGATCTCGCCGGTAATCCGCATGACCAGTCTGGGCATACGTCAGGTTCGCCCGGACGTGGTCGAAGCGGGTGAGGCGTTCGGGTGCTCCCCTGCCAAGATTCTTTTCCGCATCAGAATTCCGCTCGCAACAACGACAATCATGGCGGGCGTAAATCAAACGGTAATGCTGGCCCTATCCATGGCCGTGGTGGCTGCAATGATTTCGGTTGCCGGCCTCGGACAAATGGTTTTGCAGGGAATAGGCCAGCTGGACGTTGGCACCGCAACCACGGGAGGCATTGGCATCGTGCTACTTGCAATTACGATCGATCGCATCTCTCAAGGATTGGGGATGTCATTCCGTGATCGCGGTATGCGGCCCTGGTTTCAACAGGGCCCGATAGGATGTGGATATACCTGCTGGATCAAGTTGCAGCAGAGGAAGCCACGAGGATCACCGCAAATGCAGTCGGCTCAATTGTCCGTCGACGAGTCCAACGGCCTGTCTTGATAAACAAGCAGTTCTTTAGCGACATTTAGCAACAGCGACATGTCAACGACGTAACGCATTGATCTACGAGCGTTGAACCGATCACAGATATTGCCGGAGAGGAAAAACATGTTTAATGCCAATCAACAAGAAAAATCAAGACAGTACGTTAAAAATCTGGTGGCTAAGCGCAAGCAAGGCTTTAGCCTCGAAGCGCCGTTTTACCTGAGTGACGACGTTTTTGAATCTGACATGCGACTTATTTTTGGCAAGCACTGGTTGTATGTAGGAACGGAAGCAAACATCCGAGAACCGGGCGATTATTTTACCGCCGATTTTGGACCTTATTCGATTATCGTTCTTCGTGGCGATGATATGCAAATTGCCGCGTTCCACAATGTCTGCCGTCACAGAGGGGCGCGCCTTCTGCAAGATCAGCATGGTTCAGTCGGAAACATCGTATGTCCATACCATCAGTGGACCTATGCATCTGACGGTGCGCTGCTGCATGCGGAACTACACACGGGCGCCGACAAGCGATGTCTAAGCCTCAAGGACGTCCACGTGCGTAGTCTGAGTGGCTTGATCTTCGTGTGCGTTGCCGATGTGCCGCCAGACGATTTCGACGAGCTCGCGCGGATCGTTGAGCCTTACATGGAGCCGCACCGTTTGCAAGACTGCAAGGTCGCAAAGCAAGTCGACATCATTGAGAATGGGAACTGGAAGCTTACCCTCGAAAACAATAGAGAGTGCTATCACTGCTCGGGACATCCTGAGTTGTTGCAATCAACATTTGGCGTTTTCGGCTATACGGAAGCAGATGCCGATCCTAGCCATAGAGAGGCCCTGGCGTTACATAACGAGGCCCTAAAGGAATGCAAGGCGACGTGGGATCATCACGGGCTACCGTACGGATGCGTTGAACATCTCGACGATCGGATTACGGGGTTTCGCTTTGACCGTAACGCGCTGGCTGGTCCCGGTGAGTCCATGACCATGGACGGACGAGTTGCATCCAAGCGCCTTCTTGGCAACTTGAGCACCGCACGCCTGGGAAGGTTCCAGTTCCATTTACAACCAAATTCGTGGCATCACCTGCAAAGTGATCACACGGTCCATTTCTCCGTCCTTCCAATAAGCCCTGGAAAGACTCTGTTACGTACTACGTGGTTGGTGCATCAAGACGCCATAGAGGGCGTGGATTATGACCTTGAGAATTTGACATACGTTTGGGAAAAAACGAACGACCAAGATCGGTTTTACGTTGCTCTGACGCAAGAAGGGGCACTCAATCCCGCCTATGAGCCTGGACCATACGCTCCCTCGGAATGGCAAGTCGAGAAGTTTTGCAACTGGTATGTCAATCGCCTCTCTGCGTTACTCGACGCCTAAGTACCGTACCCACTAGGAGATCAAATTGCGTAACGTCAAAAACAGAAGATCATTCTTGGCCGGCGCTTGCGCCTTAGCTGTTTCGTGCATCGCGACTCGCCACGTTTTAGCAGCAGATCTTCCTGGAAAGGGAATCGTGGTTCAACCCATAGGCCTGTCTACACCCACGGCGCGGTTCCAGGACGTAATTGTAGAGATGGGTTTGCAACAACTCGGCTACACAGTTAAGGAATATATCCCGGCGGACCCCGCAATATTTCATTTGGCAATTTCACAAGGTGAGGCGACGTTTTCTGCACAGGAATGGACACCGTTGTACGACGATTATTACCAAAAGTCTGGCGGTGATGCCACATTTGAGCGACTGGGGCACACAGTTACAAATTGTGTGTTCGGTTACTGCATTGATAAAGCAACCGCAGATAAATACAAGATAACTAACATCGGCCAGCTTCGGGATCCAAAAATCGCCGCGCTATTCAATTCGAATGGTGTAGACGGCAAAGCCGATTTGGTTGCGGGAAATCCGGGGTGGGGGGCCGCCAAGGTCATACGGCGACATCTTGACCTCTACGACTTGACAGCAACTGTGCGGCCGGCGTTCGGCAACTACGAAGCGCTGATGGCGGACGTTATTGCCCGGTTCAATAGTGGAAAGCCGGTTTTGTACTATACCTGGTTACCAATGTGGGTAAGCGGCGTGCTTGTACCGGACAAAGATGTTGTGTGGCTCAGCGTCCCGTCGCCGGACCCTGCCAACGGTAAAAATAATAGCCGATTGTCTGATGGACGCGATACCGGATTTCCGATCTACGAGATGAAAATCCTGGTCGATAAAAAATTTGCAGCGCAGAACCCCGCAGCTCGTAAATTCTTTGAGTTGGTGACTATTCCTGCAGGAGACATAAGCGCAGAAAATCTCCTGATGCAAAAGGGAGAAAATAAAATAACAGATATACAACGGCATGCACAAAATTGGATTGCGTCGCATCAACTGCAATTTGCTGATTGGATACGCCAATCCACTGCGGCAGGCCAAGCGTAAAGCGCGAGGCGAGCAGATTACTCTCATATTAAGGAGTCGATAAATGGTAAGCGACACTTGGCTCGGGCAGCGCGAAAGCGTAACCATGAAAACCTCGTCAGCCTGTTTCGCTGAGCAGACTGTCGCATCTGTCGGCTTGATAGAGTGCAAAAATCTTTGGAAAATATATGGTGAAGCCTCGAAACGGGCGATGACTGCAATCCGCGAACATCATCTCGGAAAGGACGAAGTGCGAGATAAATTTAATTGTGTCGTGGGGGTTGCGGATGTCAGTTTCTCGGTCCAAAAGGGCGAAACGCTATGCATCATGGGGCTTTCTGGCAGCGGTAAATCGACACTTTTACGGCATATTAATCGATTGATCGAACCGACTTCAGGGGAAGTGTGGATAGGGGGCCGTTGCGCCACGACATTAAATGTGTCCGAGCTTCGAGAACTGCGGAGTAAGGCTATTGGAATGGTATTTCAAAACATGGCGCTCTGGCCGCATATGACCGTCCTGGAGAACGTGTTGTTTGCGCTACGAGGACGGGGCATGCGGAAAGAGGCGCAAATGGACGCAGCTGATCGCGCACTCGAAACAGTTCATCTGGAGGGATGGAAAAATCATTATCCGGACCAGCTTTCGGGGGGCATGCAGCAGCGCGTTGGCCTTGCAAGGGCGCTTTCCATTGATCCCGAAATTTTGCTGATGGACGAACCTTTCAGCGCGCTGGATCCCATTATCCGCAGAGAACTACAGGAGCAGTTTATAGAGGTCTCGCGAGCTATGGGAAAGACAGCCGTGTTCATCACCCATGATTTAGATGAGGCCATTCGCATCGGTGATCGCGTTGCGATCATGAAAAATGGTCAGATAGTACAGACCGGCACGCCTCTTGAAATCATCAATAAGCCGGCTGACGATTATGTGTTGGCCTTTGTCCGTGGCGTGGGTCGTTTGCACATGCTTACTGCAGAGACAGTCATGTTTCCATTAACTGAACGCACCGCCAACGAATATTCCCAATCGCCCGCCTTGCTGACTGACGAACGGCTACCCAGCGTGCTGGATGCGTTGATGACGTGGGAGTTGGTTGACGTGGTTACGCGCGATCGCAAGAAAGTCGGTACGATTTCGCGGCAGGGGCTACTCGCATCAATTCGTTCGAAGTTGGATTAGGCGCCGTTTTTTAGAACTCACGGCACTGAGGTTTCTCTTTGTTTGTAGCGAGTCCTTAGCAACAGCGTGAGATGTGTCCATACCTTTAAGGTTAATTTTGCCTGCGTGCTTCATCTGCCCTTTAGCGATCATGTGCATGGTTTCGATGTCGCCCAGAATGATGCGGGCACAGCGAAAGCTCCCGAATCCGAGCGTCGGCCGGGTGCGTCGCCAGATTGGCTCCGCTTTTATCGATTGTCACTGCCTCCGGAGCACCGTTCTGATTGATCGACTTTTCAAAATAACGCTGTGCCGCAGCCTTGTTGCGCCTGGCTCGTAGAAGAAAGTCGACTGTGTGCCTTCGTTGTCGACAGCCCGATTAAAGATATCTCCATTCGCCCCGAACCTTCACATAGGTCCCATCCATTCGCCAGCTCTTGCCCACTGCAATCCCTCGCTCGACCATCATTTCCTCCAGATTGCGTGAGCTCAGCGGATACGTCACGTACCAACGCACGCAAACCAGGATAACTTCAAGCGGATAGTGCAATCGCTTCAACACGTTGGCTATTCCCGGCTTTGGCGCGTTCATCGTCGTTCAGCTTATTCTTGTAAGGCCTGCAGCATACCAGCGCCCCTGACTGCGACGGCACCCTTGTTATATCTCTAAAGAAACGCTCAAGCATGCCGTAATGCATTCGTGGACAGGGCCTTACGTCAGCAATCGTGCGCGCTCGCATCGTTGTCCCCAAACTATCCGGGGAGCGCGCCAGCTATTCTCATCAGCGTCTCCCCCGGCGTCAGACTACTTGTCGTGTTATCTGATTCTTATAGACATGGTCCGGGGGCGGTAAAATCAGAGTGAATGAAAACCTACTCAGCAGAAAGAAAAGAAGCGCTGGTGCGGCGC
>NZ_FCOK02000145.1 GCF_001544555.2 Caballeronia udeis
GCTCCGCCGCGCAACAGACAGGCTCACGTCGGGAACACAACAGCTCTACAGAGAATGGTGGCGCCTGTGGATAACTTTCTCGTTATAAATAAAGGAAGAGTCGAAGAAAAAACCTTCGCAACACGACGCCCTAGGTGCCAAGAATCAACTTTTAGTACGAACGTTCTTTTTCTGCTTCTGCCACCTGATTGGATCTGATGGGCTGCAGGGTTCAGCGCGAACACCGCAACACTTCCGGCATCCGTCAAGTCAGCGACGATTGCTCCACCATTCTTGTCAGTCAATAGGCGCCGAAGATACGGTCGAGCGCGGCCAAGATGGCATCGCGGCGATCCGCAAGGAAGCCGATGCGCCTGCCGAGTGCGTTCAACGGAACAGCACTCATGGCAGGCGTGTCGAGGAAATGTTTCTCGCCATTGATTTCGAAGACGGGCAGCAAATCGGGCGGTTTACCCGAGAATCCGAGATCCGAGATAGGTCGAAGAGGAATCACGATGCGCGTGGGCAAGATTCCGACATGCGTACTCTGCACGTCGAGCAGGTACGGCGCAAGGCGCCGCGTGTCATCGTCGGGGTTACCGTAGAGATCAAACCGCGCCATTAAAACGTCTTGTACTTCGCGAGCGGCAGCCCGTCGCGTTCAACCATCGCCGTGTATGCTGCGACCAACTCTGCATTGTCGTCAGCCCAACGGCGAGCCTCAGTTTCCTGGATTTCTTCGCGCACACCACGCTCACTCGCGCGCGAAAGGTTGATCCCGAGCTCCTTGGCCCGATCCAGGACTTCAGGCGGCAACGTGACGTTCGTGGACTTGCGCGCCCGGACTTCGAGTGCCTTACCCATGCGCATCCCCATGTTTGAAAACATGTGCATTATAGTCCACATGCACGATCGCCAGCAGGATGCCAGATGATTGGCTTCCGATACGACCGTCTGCCGGCTCATGCAAAGCAGTAAGCACCCCTGCCGGTGCGCCAACTTATGGCGCGAGAGTGGAAACGAAATGGCTCTCTGCCCTTCCTCTGACGCGCACACCTCCAATCCGATGAGTTAGCGTCCCCATGCTGCCATTTCCGCAGAGCTCTAAAGCCGCCATTTTGGTGTAAAATAGATGCCAAATGGCAGGAGGTGAATCGTGAGCGCTATAGAGACTGTTTCAGCAGACGCGTTGCTTGGCGGGCGCGCGGTATTTGCCCGCGCGCCTCGGTCGGGCCTTGAATGGGTCGATGTGGTCCGTCACGGCATCTCCTCGAGGGCCCTCGATTCAATGCTGAAGTCGATCAGCTTGTCGCAGGCGGAACTTGCACAGGCACTGGACATCCCCGAGCGGACCTTGGCGCGGCGCAAGCGCGAAGGTGTGCTCAGTCGCGAAGAGTCGGCGAAACTGCTACGGCTCGCGCGGACGGTGGCCCGGGCCGCCGAGGTATTCGAGGGACTCGACGCCGCGCTCAATTGGCTAAAGACGCCCATCGACGCTCTTGAAGGTGCGACACCGCTCAGTCTTATCGATACCGATATCGGGGCTGATAGTGTGATGGACACATTGGGCCGCATCGAGCATGGTGTGTTTGCTTGATGCGCACGGTATGGCGAGTGGTCACGCAACGATACGCAGATACGGCCTTTTCGGGGGAAGGCGCGCGGTTGTATGGCGGACGGTGGAACCCCAAGGGCCTTGCGATGGTTTATACGGCTCAAACGCAGTCGCTTGCTCTACTAGAAATGCTGGTGCAGGACGCGCCACTTCATGCGAGCTATGTGATGATTCCAGTTCGCGTGCCCGAGCAAATCGTCGCGCACATCGACCAAACTACATTGCCTGCTGACTGGCGCGAGCTTTCCGCGAGGAATGACCTTCAACAAATCGGGGCGGCGTGGATACACTCGGGAACGAGTGCCGTGCTTGCAGTTCCGAGCGCGGTCGTTCCTGCTGAGTTTAACTATCTACTCAATCCTGCTCATCCCGATTACGCGCTCCTCGAGATCGGGACGCATCCGGAGTGGCTGACTGACCAAAGGTTGATGCGGCGCGCGACCGGGCCCAGATAGCGCGCCTTCCACCCTCTTGCTGGACGAAGACGTCTCTGCATTTTGTGGTGGCGTCTCTCACACATGACGCGTGATAACTAGTACGGACAGATGGGCTAAAATTGAGTCCGATTCGATGTCGGATGATTTTCCTCCATTGCAAGACGCATTGTTGGGAGGACTTTACAGGCCTGTTCTGCTAATCGTACTGGCCTGGAAGCAGGACGTCATTTTCAACACGTGGTTTTCGGCTTTCCCCCGGCTCACTACCTAGCGCGTCACCCTCCTCGATCCATCTCCGTTTCGTCCGACGGTCTGCGGTCGGCAATCGCTCACATCTAGGCGTTCAACATGGCCACCGTTCAATAATCCGGTCGCAATCGACGCTTGATAGTCAAAAAATAGGATATCAAAATAATTTAAACTAGATACAATTATCGATAATTTGTTCGTATTGGTTATTAATAAACGACCCCAATCCGATGGCATAAGCTAACCCAACAAGACAGCGATTTAATCGCTCATCTCGCGGTCGGCGCTTGGCCGACCGCGATCAGTCATAGCGCGACGCAATCCGCACGCTTAGTCTTTTCGCAGCAAAGAGTCTAACCAGTTGCCGATGGTTGCCCCCAAGAGTCCTCGATGTCGTGCATGTTGCCCTTGGCGTGTCGTCGCGAGTGCCTTCTCAGACGTGACAAAATAGGCACATCGCAGACAAAGCAGATCTGTTGTGCTGCAGCACGCCACCGCGAGGTGGCATGCGGTGCGCAGCGCGCTGCATATCCGATTCACCACGAGGTCCGTCATGTCCGTCAGCCAATGCGCAACTTGCGGCGCCATCGTGCCGCAGTACGACACCGTCAATACCGTCAGCGAGGGACACGGCGACCGGTTATTGTGCACCGCCTGCTTCAACCGAGAAATGGCTCACCACACCGGTCTTGATGATTTCGGTGAAGTCAAGTTTAAACCGGTGCACCTGTCCGATGCCAATGGAACCGTCCACGAGTTCCATATTCGAAGTCTTTTGTTTGGCGACAAGCTTTCTCTAGAGGCATTTGACTCGACGACCGAGGAAGAACCATCGGGATATCGCTTTCAGATCATCGGCGATCCGCTATCGGATCAATTCGTCTTGCTGGGAAACCTGATTGAAAAGATGCGCCGTTTGCTTGCGGTCGCCCACATAAAGGATAGCGATCTCGGATTGCAGATCGTCGACGAAACCGTCCGCGGCAGAATCGAATGGGACGGCATCGAGGATTCACGTCAGCCATGCGTCGTCATAGATGGTCGCCGCGTCGAGTGGGACGAACTCGGACGCATGCTGATGCCGTTTGAAGGGTGGCAGTTCAAGCTCGAAGTGCGCGATCCGAGTGACGAGATTTGAGGGGTGGTGACTGCAATCGAGGTCGATGTACTGCCGCGGAGTCTCGGCCGGTCACGCAATGCGAATCTAACTGATGCCGAGAGCCACGTGGGCCGATGCCTGGCCCGTTGATTGAACAAGTTCGTGCCTAAAACCAGACTTGACATGGTTTGAAGTTCGATCCGCCTGTCCAGCCCTGAACGCGTCTACGAAATAAGTCATGAGCGAATATCAATACTATGAGTTTGCCGCGGTTGACCAACTACTGACGGAGCAAGCTCAATCCGAATTGAGAAGCCGCTCCACACGAGCGACGATCACAGCATCGTGCTTTATCAATGAATATTACTGGGGCAATCTGAAGGGTGAACCGCTTGACTGGGTCGAGCGGTTTTTCGACGCTCATGTCTATTCCTCGAGTTGGGGAAATTGCCGCCTGCTGCTCCGTATCCCACGGGACGTCATCGACGCGAAGCTCATACTCGACTGCGTAGGTTCCCCGACTCTCTCGGCGAGTGCTTCCATGCCGACGGCTTTTGCGGTAAATCGAACCGCTCAGCACTCGATTCTTGACTGGTCGTTCAACGACGATTCCGGCGAACACGCCAGATTTTATGAACAGGCAGACGGTCCGGGTTGGATGGCAAGGCTGTTGCCTTTGCGTGATGAACTACTAAGCGGCGACACACGCCCCCTGTACCTCGGCTGGCTCGCCCGGCTAGGCAATGGCGAACTCCGCGACAGCGACTGTGAACCCCCCTTGCCCAACGGGCTGCAAACACTGACGCCTGCGCAGGCGTCATTGGCGGAGTTCATGATGCTCGATCCAGACTGGCTCGCAGCTGCAGCCGAAACCAGCCCGCCTCTGTCGGCCGACGTCGACGACGACGCGCGCTTCGAGCCATGGTTGCTTGAACTCACCGCAGCGGAGATGCGCGATGCTTTACGCCAACTGCTGCGTGGGAACGCTCGGGAAACCGAACGTGGTTTGCGCACTCGGTTTCTAAACTGGGATCGCGCTCGTAATCCCGGCGCCCCCGAGCCAGTGACGCGTCGGACGGTTGCTGAAATAGACGCTCGACGCGATGCTGCCCGCGCGCTTCGACTACGTCGCGAACGGGCAGCCAATGACGCTGCAGAGGTGCGCCGTATTGCCGAACGTCGCCGCTACCTGGATTCGCTGGTCGAGCACGAAAGCACGACATGGGAGCGTATCGACACCACACTACAGCGCGGGTCCGGCCACGCATACGGTCAGGCGTTCCAACTTCTTCAGGATCTTGCAGAGGCCTACGCATGCGTCAAGAACGACGCCGCATTTCGCAGAGGCCTCGTTCGTTTGATGGCGAAACACGGGAACCGTGGAGCGTGGGTGAAGCGCCTAATGAACGGCGGCTTCATGTGGACGCCGAAAACGTAAGCCGGAACGCCACCGTAAAAGGAGCCAGCAAACGGTCCGCGCTGATAAAATCCGGCGTGACAACGACCTTCACCGGACTCTCCCCCATCATGGACTATCGCGTCAGCTACGAGCACAGCCTGGCGAGCGCGCCCGACGACTACATCGCCAAGGTTCCGTCGCAGCTTGTCGAAGGCGCGCCCGCGAACATTCCGCGCGCCCTGCTTCCCGAGTACATCACTGATCTCATCCTGAAACGCTCCATGCGCATCGGCAAGATTCACCATCTACGAATTATTTAACGAACGCTGCCCCTCGATCCTGACATAGAGGTCACCGACACAAGACAGTCAGCACCCGGGTTACGAGAATGGCTCATCGCCTTACGGCAAGTCGCGTGTCAACACCCTCGCCTATAATGCCAAAACTGATAGTGATTTCACGGCGGGGAGCCCCACTTTATGAGTCAAGCACACGGGCGATACTCGGGATCTCGAGACAATGGCCAGCGTCAATCGCGCCAACCTTCAAAAACGACATCCCACCGACAGAACAAGCCATACGTAAAAGCTCCGCCTACTCGAGACCCGGCACAGACGGCGTCCATTTTCAAAACGCGTTCGTTTAAATTGTTGGTAGACGCGGTGGGCGCGGAGAATATCGCACTGGGACTCGACTCCAACTTAACGCGCGTGGCCGAATTGGTAAACGGCGAGAGATTCACGCCTGAGACAGCCTTTCATATCGAAACGACGCTTGGGCTACCCGATGGGTTTTTCGATCAGCCCAATCCTGTCCTCACGCCCGAGATCATTGGGCGCTTGAGGTCACCACTAGACTTCATTCATGCGAACGCCGAACCCGAAATTGCGTACGAGCAAGTGTTGAAGCCGGCTCCTATCACGCAGGCCAATCACCCCCCTACCCTAACCGATCGTTTGCCCAGAGAACCAGAAATGCCAAAGAAGACAAATGGCGGGTCGCCACGGGCCGTCGCGAAAACCAACGCTACGGCGGCGAAGCCTGCCACGGCAACCCCGCTGAAATCGGCACCTGCGAAAGTCAAAGCGTCTTCAAAGTCGGGGGCTCAGCAAACCTTGTCGTTGAACGACGTCGCAGCTTTGGAAAACATTCGTCGCGCTAACCTGCACGTGCTTACGTCCCGCAAAGGATCGAAGGTGCGGCTCGGCGCGGTGATGGAGATTAGCGACTCCAACATGGCCAATCGTTTCTACGGACAGAAACGTATGAACGATGCCGAAGCAAACCGGTTCACGGAACGCCTTGGTTTGGCGACTGGCTGGTTGGACGTTCCGCGTTCAGTAACGGACATTCCTGAGTCGGTGTCGGATTTGCTTGTTCCCCCGTCGCGTCGCCATGCATCCGATCAGCAAGAACTGCCACCCGCGATTGCGCCAAAAGCGACCGCAGCGAAGAAGTCTGCGGGTACGAAGGCGAAAACTGCGGGTGCTCGACTCGCCCTACCCCCTGATGCGGATGGCGCAGGCGGTCCCACAGGCGTCGCCGCCGAGACGAATTCGGTCATGGGGCAACGAGATCAAGCGGTCCCGTCCGCCGCCAAACCGGCGATTCGGGAACCCGTTGATAACGATGTCTCGTTCTCCGCCGCCCGTCAGCAGTTTGCGCCAGCTTCCGTAACGCAGGTCATCGCAGAGCCGCGCCGTCTCACTTCGGCAACCAGCTTGGACAATCTACAAGGTATCGAACCGATAGCCGAGGCACTGATAAAGACACTCGCCGGCAAAGCACGTACTGGTCGCCTGGACGAAATGAAAGCCTTGGAACTATTGCGACAAATCGTGTCGCTCTGATTTGAATCGACATCGCAATTAATACCACCGGTCGGATGTTTTGGGAGGCTCACCACGATAGCCTGCGAGGACGGTTCTCGCTGGTTTGCGCGTGCGGCGCCGAAAAGGTTCTGGAATCTCGGAGCCTAAAGTACCGCAAGACCTTATCGTGCGGCTATTTGCGCCAAATTGCGCCAAATTGACATCGCGCCCGGTCATCGCTTTGGCCGGCTCACTGCGTCTTATTATGTGAATTGCTGTACGGCCCTGTCTGTAACGCTCGATTCAGACTGATACTCTTCCGATTGAGTTTGCTCGCAAAGTCATAGATTTGGCTCAGAAGTTTGTCGAAACACTCGATACGGAATCACGGCACGAGTCATACACAGCGCTCGCTGCGGAACCCTCTTACGTGAAGATTATGGAATTCCTTTTTGGTCGGACTTCAATCCGGCGGGGCTCGACGATGCGTAGGTTTTCCTTGACGTTGAGACGGCAAAGCGAACACCACCAATGATTAAGTTTCCGCAACATGAGTGCGAATTTCGACGCGTCGACGTATATCACGCGGTGGTAATCGCCTCAATCGACGACTGCGCCGCGGCGCGCATTCCCCGGTGGGATCCGTCAACGATGAATGGCGGATCGCCAGCGGATGAGTCGGCAACCTGGGGTGCGCTTGGTTCGCCGCCAGCCGACTATCACTAGGCGCATTGCAGCCCGCATCCCAATGCTTAGGTTTGCGAAATATAGACACTGGACGTAATAACAGCGGCGCGAGGCGCGTCGTCGGTTTTATGCGTTCATTGCGCAGTGACCTTTTTCCGTGAACGCCTCGGTGACCTTAACCTGCAATTGCGAAGCCCCGACCGCATTACAACAGCGGGACACCCTCAGGTTTTGTACCGGGACGTCATCAAGCTGATTGCGCCGCTGTTAGCTTGGGGCCACCGCGCAACGTCGCAACTGCCGCTTCCGGCTCCTTTCGCCTGTCGCTGACCTGCTCAATGCCATTTTTCAGCACCGATTCGCAAAATGCTAATCGCGCGCGGTAGTAGTCCGCGTGTACTTGTGCGTCAAGAATTCGTTGCTCGGCTTGAAAGAGCTCCAGACGTAGTTCAGGCAAAGCCTTTTGCGCCTGCTGCTCCACAGTAGGCGCGTAACGTGCCTCCCAGTTCGCTATCCATCGCAACGGCTCTGTCAAGTTGATGGGCGTAGGCTACCTTTGTGGATAAAGCATGGTTATCCTTATTAGACAACTGTCTCAGCTGCGGCAGTGACAGTCCAGCCATACCATGTGGCGAAGCGTTCTTGGAGTACGGCACGATGATATGCCGCGCTCATCTGATGTCTGGGCAACGCGAAGTGCTGTCGGATCGGGCCGAAGCATGAGAGGAACGCCTGCGTGCGACGCGCATCGCGAAAGCTGCACATCTGGCGTTCGCGCCTGCGGGTCGGCTGGTGGCTGTTCTCGGCACGATTGTTCACACGTGCAGCCGCTTTGACGAAAACGTGCTTCACATGAGCGAGCTCGGGAGTTTCAGCCTTCGCCGCTGGATAGCTGCGCAGCTGGTCGGTAACGATTTTGCGCGGCACCGGAGTTGAACGCAGCACCCTCCGGAAGAAGCGCTTTGCCGCGGCCTTGTCGCGCCGCTTTTGCACCAGCAACGGATTGTTTCGTACGTGACCACGACACCACGCTCGAGCAACAACTCCTCGATGTCGCGCAGGCTCAGGCTGAACCGGAAGGCAGTATGACTTTGCGTGAGGCAGGGGCTGGCCCGCCGTGGGGAAACTGAACGCGGGTTAGCATTGCTGTCAGAGCCGCACGGGCGTGGACTGGTCCGCGCCCGGGCGATTTCCTCCACGGAGGCCAGCATGCGAAACGATAGCACGGTGTACGTTGGACTGGATCTTCACAAGGACTCCA
>NZ_FCOK02000146.1 GCF_001544555.2 Caballeronia udeis
ATCAACACCAAAACACGACATTTCTATCTTGCTCAAACACGACATTAGGATATTGCCCCTACATTTAAAAAGTTGATAATTTGTATTATGTCAATATTGGTAACTCTGGGATTGTGGTAACACCCTAGTTCTGCAAACACCTGGCTAAAGCCAATTCCCCTATTGAGCGACTACTGGCTGTGACCTGGCTTGGGGGCCTCAAAAGCGAAGCGCGACTGCGCTGCTTTGCACCGTACCTGCTCGACGTGCAGAGCACGCACGTCGGAATCTTGCCCACGCGCATTGTGATTCCTCTTCGACCTACCTCGGTGTCCGACGCAAGCAAACTTGACCCGAACTGCTAAGTAATCTTGGTCACTTCGCACTTGTTCTTCAACCTTTGGCTAACTTCTGGCCTGATTTGCGTCCGCGTGAATAACGAGTGGCCTGCATTACTTGTTGCTCGATGCAAACCCGCTTAGAGGATGGACACGCAACACGACAACCGCTGTGTCGCTTCGCGCGCATCCGCTCCCCAAATTGCTTCCACTTCAAGGCGGCGAGTATCGAATTCTTTTAAAGACGTGGCAACATGCGACCAACGATGTTTGAATACATGGTTCCAAGCATTCACTTCGTCCTTCGCGGACGGATTGATGCCGCCCTGCTTATATCCTGCCGGGAATTCCGCTGCGACCACGAGCGGAGCGCGACAGTTGAACAGCGCCTCTCGAAGTGAATAGGACGCACGCATCAGCGCTAGTGCAGCCTCGAATTTAGTTCTTCCGCCAAGCTCGCGGATCCAGTTATTCAGCCCCTTTCGAGCGACGAGCGCCGTGACAACCCTTGCTACCGCGAGCGCCACATCCTTGGCCATGCCCACGACTAGGCCAGTCTCAGCTAGCGTCATGACAACTCATCCATAATCTCTTTTCCGATCAACCTTCCGTGCCTGTCATCCACGCCGGCAAAGGCGTTCTGACGTGATAGTGAGTTGGCATGTCGCCGCGCCAAATTTTTTCGCCTAGCTCAGCTCGCTTTGCCGTATCGAACGTCGCGCGTGGTTCGCGAGTCGAAGTCGCGCGGGCGGCTCGTTTAATTCGTTTTAGAACTGTTGTCATCTGTTTTCCGAGTCAAATAATCTCGCCTGCGTGGCGATCCGCTTCAGCCGCGGTTCCAGGGGAGACATAAGGCTGATCACCGAAACCGCTCACCGAGTAGCCAATCATTTGCGCAAGCAGCTTAAGGTCCTCTTATCGTGTCAGAGGGCAACGCCAGTGCATCGAGGCCGCCTGGATAGGCGTCCAAAACGCGCTCTACTAGCGAGTTTCGCTTTGAAGCGAACAACGCCGTGCACATCGCGTTCGATTGGTTGCATGGGATGTTTCATAGCAGCTCAATTTTCCGTTGCGTGCGTTTGGGACAGTTCCGACGGATGAAGTGCTAAAAAGCAACGCGTTGGTATCGCCACGCCAGGCTCAACTCGAAGCAATTCATGCCCGACCTTTCATTGTGGGTCTGGTAAGCGTCTCTGACGAGGTATCGCCGGCACGCATCGACATAAACGCTGATGCCGCCCGGTCGCTCTCTTAGTAGCGTTTGCCCGGTATTGTCGCCCACCAACAGGTAAATGTCGCACTCGGGAACCTTCTCGGCAGAATCGGCGCAAATTTGGACGCCAACTTTCAAGCCCTGCCACTGCAACAGGGCGTAGGGGCGTGCGCCGATGACCGGCTTGCCCCGTGCTCTGTCTGCGGCGAGTAGTTCTTCGCCCGTCCACTCCTGCTTGTCATATCGGTCCGCTGCCGTGCTTAACAACGCTACTCCATTGGAGTACACGAGAAGGGAGTTATGAATCCCGTTGTTGTTGTCCCTCCACAAGGCTGTGCCAGCCACCACTAGAGACATGGCGTGGCCTTCAGTCGCCCGGCACATATCCCTGTCGAGTCGTGCCTTCTCGTACACCGACAACGGCACTTGCATCCTATGCATGCCTTGATGGAACGATGCTTCCGGGGCAACGAAAAGGCGGCAGCCATTGGACATGGCCTCCCGGATCTTGTTCAGCATCGGCTGCAAAACATGCTCCAACGCTTGCGGCTTGGCAAGGTCACGTTGCGGGCAATAGACTTCGGTCGGCCAATTGACCCAGCTGGCCTCGATTTTCGGCAAGGCCGCCACCCAGCGGCACGGGTCGCTTCCATCCATTATCGGTTTCACATCCTCTGCGACCGTTTGCGGGGGAATACGCTCAGGAAGTATCCGGTTCGCGTTGACGATCGCCTCGGGTTGGCAATTTGCCAATGGCTGACCGTTCGACGCAAAGTAGTAGAAGTCAAAGCAGGCCGCTAGTCTCGTAAGATCGCCCTTCCAACTGGAACCGTTCCCTATCAGTGAGTGATGCCGCATCGATTCCAACCGCCGCAAGCTGCTGAAGACAAACAAATAGATCTTAGGTGGCACAATGTTTTTTCCTATACGTCCATCATCAGATCGAAATCCGAGTCTGGATGATCTTCGAACAACATTGACGATTGCCGGACCGCACTCCCGCCTGACAACCAGCAATCAGACCAGCCCAAAATTTCTGCCGTCCGGGACTCGATTGATTTATGGCTTTACCTTCACTACTGCAAAAACATGAAGCGCATCACCGGCGTGAACACGACGGCGATAGCAACCGGAAGCTTCACCTCTCAAGCGTTTTCTATCGTTGATCGCGCACGCCGGAACCCACTCACGCTTACAACACTGGAATGATCAGATGCTGGCCGACAAGAATGAGGTTCGGATTCGGCAGGTTGTTACGCTTCTGAATCTGGACGTACCGCGCCGCGCTTCCCAGTTGGCTCGACGCGATCAAATTCAGCGTGTCGCCCCCCTTGACCAGGTAGGTCTTTTCGCCGCTTGTCGCAGCAGTTGTGACGACCTGATTGCTGATGAAATATTTCCTCAACAGATTCAGATACTCGGGCGACTGCTTGACCTTCGCAATAGCTGAATTCAGGTAGACAAGAAGCGTGGCGTCATCCTTGCGCACTCCGATCTTGTAGGCGAGGTTCGAACCATCAAGTTTCGTGACCGCAAACGTCAGGTCGGTTCCCTCGATCTCCGATACGCCGAACGGGTAGTCATAGACAATAGCGTCGACCTGTCCGCTGTCCAGATAATGTGAAGTCCAGGAGCGCTCACCGTTGATACTCGCATCAGACAACTCGACGATCTTGCTTGTCGGAAACGCTTTTTCTGCAAACGCCTTGACGTCCGGGTCTCCTTTCAGGATGCCAACCGGTTTGCCGGCCAGATCGGCCGTCGACTTTACCGGGGACCCCTTTCGCACGATCAGCGAGTAACCAAAGTCATCGATGTAAGGTACCGTATAAACCACCCCACTCGGCGTGTCATCCGGGAAAGTCAGCCCGTCCATCGCAACGTCCACCACCGCGTCGCCATGTTTGTCGGACTGCGTCAATTGCGCAGGCACCGCTGGGTAGGTATCGACGCCGTGGTGCGTGTCCACCCTTATGCTGCCGTGATCGCCCGAAGCAAATTCCTTCTGCGAGAAGAGCAGGTTCGCGAAGTCGACATTGAAGCCCTGCGCCTTACCGTTGTCTTCCGAGTAAAAGGGCTTCGATGGATTTTCCACGCTGACACGCACAACGCCGCTGCTAAGGATCGCTTTTAACGTGTCACTGGTCGGTGCTGGGCCTGACGGCGTGCTGGACGCCGTCTTCGGCGTGTCAGAATCACTCCACCCGCTGCTCGCTGCGCCGGCTGCCGAGACATCGGTGGCCGTGACGTGCGGTTCGCCCTCACCGAGTAAGCCCTTCACTCCCCCATGATAGATGAACCACCCAGCAGCGAGCACGACCAGAAAGAGAGCGGATCCCAGTATTTTCTTCATGTCTTGTATGTGAATAGCTAAAGGTTGTTTTCGCGTTTCGGCGCAAGACTGCGCTTACTTCGGCTGCACGGGCGAGCCTAACTGCTGCTGCACCGGCTGAGCTGCAATCGTGACGTCAATGGCGGCCTTTGCCTGCTGCACCTCGGAATTCTCCATCAAGGACGTTTCCATTTCGGAGAATGCCTTATTGACTGAATTCATCACTGAATCGAGAGCTGCGTCAGTCGTGATCTGGGCAAACGTGTTGCTCGACTGCATGCCGGCGATCTTGTTCATTCGCTGAGCTGATTGCGACATGTCCCACAGTGCCTTCGCCCGTTCGATCGCGTCAGAAAAGCGCTGCAACTCCTGCTGAACCTGCTTGTACCGGCCTTCGCGGAAAGCAAGAAGTTTGTTCATCGTTTCCAACTGCGACTCGAAGCGACCGGCGTCTTCGGGGTACTGCTTTTTGAAAACGCTTGTCTTCTGTTCGAAGTTCTTCACTTCGGTGCGAAAGGCCGTGATGCTGTCCTTAAATTTTTCTGCCGCCTGTCTCTTTTCGTTCAATTCGTTGTATAGCGTCTCGATCGGATTCTTCTCCGCCTCGGTGACAATCATTTTGATCTTTTGGTTCGCAAACTTCATCGCAATGACCGGCGCGAAATTGATTGCCGCCAAACCCAGGACCGCGGCCACGATCAACCCAACGAGCCCCTTGATCAACAAGATTGCTAGTGGCGCGCCAACGGCAATACAGAGACCGATAATGGCCCACTTGATGATTTTCACTTTAGTCTTGTTCGAGGTCGGTTCCACGAACGTATTGCCATTCGACATTTGAATCCCCTTTGACATTTGCAACGGTTTCATTTGTTTAACTTGTTCAATTGCCCAGCAAAGTCGTCTCTAAATGCAGCCACGGGTCCTTGCCTGCGCAGCCGTGCTGTCCCGATTTATGTGCTCACCCACCAGGACGGCGGGCTGCCTGCCTTGCTACCACTGGCGGGAGGGCTTGGAGCACGTTTGGACTTTTTTGTACAGTCCTGGCAAGTCGTTTCGTATCGTCGTCCAGACGATTTTAAGATCCACCGTGGAGTAGCCGTGAGCCACGGCATTGCGCATTTGATAAGCGAACGCAAGGGGCAACGCTGGGTTCGCGGTCGCAAATTCTGGGTAGTGCACCTCGACGTTATGACAAGCCTCGCCGATGATCTCGATGTTTCGGATCACGGCG
This sequence comes from Caballeronia udeis, assembly GCF_001544555.2. GTDB lineage: Bacteria > Pseudomonadota > Gammaproteobacteria > Burkholderiales > Burkholderiaceae > Caballeronia > Caballeronia udeis. The sequence continues at coordinate 5,097 of NZ_FCOK02000146.1, forward strand.
TCCTGGGTCATCTCGTTCTTCATGAACTCCTGCTCGCTCATGTCGACGGTGTATCGCTCGATGCGCCGAATAGCCTCCAGGACGTGCTCCAGATAGTGAGGTAATCGATCCTTGTCACGGCTCATACCGGGACCGCCTCAGCAAGGACAATCGCACGAAAATCCGGAGGTAGGGCGTTCGGAGTCACCACATCAACCGGCACCCCAAGTAGTTGGAGCAGTTCGTGCCGGATCGCGCCGATGTCAAGCAATGTCGTTTCCGGCGTCGGGTCAATCAAAATGTCGAGGTCGCTGCCCTCGGAATCGTCGCCGTGAATGACGGAGCCAAACACGCGCGCGTTGGAGGCGCGATGAGCCGCAACCACTCGACGAATGGCTTCTCGGTGACTTGCAAACGCAAGAGACGGCTTCATTGCTCAAACTCCTTTTCGACGCGGCAAATAGTTCTTGATGGTTCTCCTACCCTTCACATTGCCGTTTCCTCAAATCCTAATGCATGACCCTATAGTGGTACGCGTTGCGTACCATGTCAAGCATTAATCTTACCTTTCGTTTTATGACTAGACAGCAGGCGATCGACCGCCGCACGCGCAAGTGCAGGAAGTGGCCGATGGTCCTTCGACGTGTCCGGCATCCGATACGTTTTGAGCGCACGAGGGTTGATGCCGGACGATTCGGCAAGTTCATCCCAAGTGACACCGAGCGCATCCTTTGCTGACTTCAAGAATTCTTGCTGGGTAGTATTCGACATGGCCTTTATGATGATACGCGTTGCGTACCATCATAACGCGTGCTGACCGCTATGGATATAACGGCGTTTTGCCTTGATTCTTGAGTCAGGAACAATAAAGCAGCGTGTTTCATACGACTTCAGCAAACGCTCGCGATGCGTCCGCAAGGGAAACGTCAATATATCGGCTCGTCTGGTCAATGTCCTGGTGCCCGAGAAGTAGCTGGACCTGCTCGATGGTTGCGCCATTTCTGAGCAGTCTTGTAGCGAATGTCCTGCGTCCGCTGTGGCTCGTTCCATTCGTGCCTGCCGCCCGGTACAAACCAGTGACATATGCCTGTAGGGAGTCTGCCGCCCAATAGTCGGTCCACTTACCCTGCTCGTCCCTAGTCGCTTCAAACTCAGCGCGTAGGGATAGCCTTTCCGGCTGAGGACAAGCGGGAGATGCGGATTTGGCCCGTGATATTCGGTGCGACCGAAAGCAGTTCCCATATCGTGCTCGCCACGATATGCCACGTATCGGCGCAATGCAGAAATAAGTTTGGGCGACGACGGAATGTTTCGACACTTGAGATAACGGTCACTCACCATAAAGACTTTTGGGAAGCGGCACGGCATCTTAAATCGGCGGGAATTTCGGTGGAGATATCGCCGCGTTCCAAATCAAACAGTGCGCGCAACCACGAATGGCTCATGCGTTCTCAAGGTTTGGATTCGTTTCATGCGTTCAAGCCGGCCTAGCCAAGAGGATTTACACATTTTGCTCGTGGCTAGCGCGGTCGTCTTTAAGGTGACCGGGCTGAACAGTAGTCACTTATGCTTTCATTGAACGACGACCGGTCGATGGTGCTTCCTTTGGTTAGAGAGTGGCGCAATTTGCTTCGACCCTAGCGGAAACAATAACGGGCACTGTCCAGTGCTACATCCTTATTTATCAATGACTTGCATTGAGCCAAAAGTGGTCAATATTGCCACGAGCGCGCCGCGGAACGGTTGCGCCAGGTTTGCCCATTGGCTGCGGCGCGCGACAGGCTCTAGCGTGATGGATGGTCAAGTCGACCTGCGATACGCCCGGGAATTTGGGCATTAATCGATCGTAAGCGCTCGATCTGGCACACACGGGACCAATATGTCCGCGTGGCAACGTTCGCGTCAATACGGTTCGGACCAAGCGCTGTTAGGCGGTCAAGCCGTAGGCTTCGAGAAGTTAAACGGCAGCAGGTCGGTAACATCGGCGTCTAATGCTCGTTGCGGCAATTCGCTGAGTACCCGTACGAGGTATGCATAAGGTTCGACGTTGCACGCTCGGCACGTGAGCATCAAGCTGTAGATCATGGCACTGGCCTTCGCACCAGCAACCGTGTCACTGAACATCCACGAGGATCTGCCCGTGCAGAATGGCCGGATGTCGCGCTCGATGACGTTGTTATCGATTGGCGCGCGCCCGTCGTTCACGTAGCGGCTCAGGTACGTCCACTGATTGCGTGTATAGGCGATCGCCTTGCCCAGCAGGCTCTCAGGAAGAATTTGCGGTGCCAGTTCGTCAAGCCATTTCCTGAAGGACTCCAGCAGCGGCACGCTGTGTTGCTGACGCAGCCGGAAGGTGTAATCGACGCGCGTCTCGTCCTCGGGCAGATCTCCTTTTGCGAGTGTTTCGACCTGGTAGAGCGCCTTAAAGTATTCCAGTGCATGTGCGGCACGCCCGCCTGGTTTCTTCATGCCCTTGAAGGCATCAACAAAGGCGCGTCGCGCGTGGGCGAGGCAGCCGAAGTGGGT
>NZ_FCOK02000147.1 GCF_001544555.2 Caballeronia udeis
TGAGCCTTCGGTTCTTCGGAGCCTCAAGCTTAACCCGCGTCGCTTGAGGTACAGCAGGTCCAATACATTGTGTCTAGGACGTGTTGACAATCATCGCCGAGGGGGCTGTTAACTTGTGAGGAAAGCTATTTACATCCCGTCTTTTGCGGAAGAACGGGATGCCAAGACTGATGCTCAGCGATAACCAATACGAATGGATCGCCCCGTTGCTGCCAGGCAAGGTACCGACCCGGGTCGGACCGCACGAGACAATCGACCGTTTGTCGAGGCCGTGCTACGGATCGCGCGCACCGGCAGCCCATGGCGCGATTTGCCGCCCGATTTCGGAGCGTGGAATAGCGTGTACCCACGCTTTGCCAGATGGTCTCGGGCGCAAATATGGCAGACGGTACTCGCCGAGTTTGAGGGCGACGCTGACCTTGAGGAAGTCTTCATTGACAGTACGTTTGTGCGTGCCCACCAGCATGCCGCCGGTGCGGGGAAAAGGCGATCGGGCGATCGGGCGCTCGCGCAGCGGAGTGAGCGCCAAGATTCACGCTCTGGTCGACGGCTTGGGGATGCTCGCTCGTTTTCATCTGACGGGCGGACAGTCCAGAGACTCTGCCTTTGCTGGGCGAACTGAAACCCGCCAGTCTGCCTACCGACGAGGCTTACGATACAAACGCAATCGTGCAACATCCCAGGCAATCACGCAAACTCCTTTGGGTATGGTCACCTCAAACTCCTCCACCTTCCGGTCCGAGCTAAACAAGCCATAGCTGCGGATCGCACCATGTAGCAGGACGTTATTTTTACCTCTTTGGTTAGCCTTGGAGGTGGGAGTTGAACGTCTTGAAGCAGCATCAGCAAAGTACCGTGTTCACGCCACTGGAGCTCAAGAAGAGCCAGCGTGAGATTCATCGGATCACCGGAATCGACCGCAAGACGATCCGCCGCTACATGGTGATCTTCGCGGCACGCGCATCCAAGTCCGCAAATTCCCCCGCCCCCGCGACCGTCGGCTCGGAGGACACTGACCAAACTCCTCTCCACTCCCGCGACCACCGGCTTTTCAGGCCGCGTTGACGAAGGCTTGCAACTTCGATTTCGCCCGTTCATTGTGCGAGCCCCATCGGCAATGGATCGAAGAGCAGGTTTGCTTGCAATGAAACCCTTGCGTGCAAAACGAAAGCGAGCTGAAAAATCATTTTTGTCCTGCTTAAAGATGGAGGAATTTGCGCGACCATAAGTGGGGGAATTCGAAGTGACCATCCGGGATTGTCGTGGGGAAGGGGAGTGCCTACGATCTGTTTCTGAGCCGCGAAATCAATCAAGCACACGATTGTGCGCTGGTCGACATTGCGGACAGTCGTCGACACGATGCTCGCTAAAGGGTATGACATTGCGGCGGGAGTGCGTCAGCAACTTGAAGTCGATACGCGACAATCCGGCGACCTCAGGATGTTGCCGAGCCGATTCACGGTTATCGAGCACGCCATGGGGACGCTGAAAACACACGGGGCGGCGGCAACTTTATTGCTTATACCGTCGAGAGCGGATTGGTTGCGGAGGTGCTTGCCCCAAAAGACATTCACCGCGCGGTCCGTCCTTTTTAATTGCCGCCTGGCATCCAAAAACCAGGCCGACTCGATGTTCGACAGCAGGCTCGCGTGCACAGGCTGTGGTAGCGTGTGGGTTTTAATCTAGCGCTTCAATCTGTCGTCGGCATAGTTTGTGCTGCGGAAATTTTTCAGAAATGACCAAAATTGAATCTACCGGCGCGCTCGCTGAGCAGGTCGCTGCGAAGATTATCGATATCGTGAAGTCGCGTGCGCTCAAAGCAGGAGAGCATCTCCGCGAGGAGGCCCTTGCCAACGTGTTAGGGCTGTCGAGATCTCCTGTGCGTCGGGGACTCGCTTTGCTCGTTCAGCACGGGGTCGTTGTCAAAGAGCCTAACCGCGGATTCTTTCTAGCTATTGATGGCCCACATGTCGACGCCACGGAACTTCCCTTCGGCGCTGATCCCCATGAAGACCTCTATTTGCAGGTCTCCGATGAGTGTTTGAGCGGCGTGATTCCGACGGAGTTTTACGAGGCCGAACTGCTCAGGCGATTCGAGATCCCACGCGGGCAACTGTTGAAAGTTTTGGGGAGGCTAGCCAATGAAGGAATGATTGCGCGAAAGCCCGGTCAGGGATGGCGCATCAACCCCTTTCTTCATGACCGGCAAGCCTACCTGCAGAGCTATCGGTTTCGAATGGCGGTCGAGCCTTCGGCATTGATGGAGCCCGGGTTTCGTATCGACAAGCCGGGCTTCGCACGAGTACGGAAGGTGCAAAATGAGATGTTGGAAGGCGACATCTTCACTCTGCCACGGTCGCAGCTATTCGCCAACGGCTCCGACTTCCATGAAACGTTAGTTCGCTGCTCGGGCAACCGCTTCTTCATAGAGTCCATCGAGCGGCAAAATCAGTTGCGGCGATTTTTAGAGTATCGCGCAGCAACCGACCGAGCACGTCTGATCCAACAGTGCGAAGAGCATCTCCAGATTTTGGATCTCGTCGAGGCTGGCAGCCGCGACATGGCGGCTGCCTGTATGCGCAAACATCTTGACGTGGTTAGTCGCTTGAAAGCACAAACGCAGGTCATTGAGGATTTGAATCAGTATCCTCACGACCTCGAAGCGCATTTATAATTTCTCAGGATGCAAGAGGGGCGCGATAACGACGATTCGCCGCGTTAAACCTCTTCCAAACGTCCACGCAAAGATCAGTGCTTGCCTCGAAGCCAAAGCGGCAACAGCATGGCGAGAACCCCCGAAAAAGCGATCAAAGCAGCCAGACACATCAGCCCTGTCGAGAACGATCCAGTTGCCGTCTTGAGCCATCCCATCAGCACAGGTCCCATGAAGCCACCGAACGCGCCGATGGAGCTGATCAATGCCAGGCCGCTTGCGGCACCGCTACCGGCGAGGAACTGGGGTGGAATGGACCAGAAGATTCCGCGAGCGGAAGTCACTCCGATCACGGCGATCGTCAGACCGATCATAGCCACCGAGAGTGACGGGATCCACACAGAAACGAGCAGGCCCGCTGCTCCCAACGCACATGTGATCGCCAGATTTACAGTACGGCGTCCTCGTCGGTCAACCGCGCCTGACCAAAGAACGGTCGCCACGCAGCCACAGATATACGGCACTGCGGACAACAGGCCGATAGTCAAGATTGAGAGCTGGTGTTCTTTCAAAATCTGAGGCAGGAAAATCCCGATTCCATAAGAACCGACGGTAAAGCCGAACTGAAGAATTGACAGCACGAAAACGCGCGGATCGCGAAGGACAGCACGAAAATTGTGATTTACCTTCCCGCGAGGCTCGTTTGTGATCGCGTCAGTCAATGCCTGTTTTTCATCAGGATTCAGCCACTTCGCGTTCGACGGTTTTTCCACAAGCACCATCAGGAGAACAACGCCAAGGATTGCAGCCGGAAGTCCCTCGATGATGAACATCCATTGCCAACCCGCGAGCCCGAACGCACCATCGGCCTGCATGATAACGACCGAAAGCGGTCCCGAAATTACAGCGGACAATGGAATCGCCATCTGGAAGTAGGCTAGAGCGCGACTTCTGAAGCGTTTTGGGAACCACGTCATGAAGAAGAACATCACGCCCGGGTTGAACCCCGCCTCGGCAACCCCCAACAGGAAGCGAATTGCGTAAAAACTCTTCGGCCCGACAACAAAGGCTGTCGCTGCGGAGAGGAGGCCCCACGTGATCATGATCCGAGCCAACCAGATGCGTGGCCCAAACCGATACAACATCGCATTGCTAGGTACTTCGAAGAGGCAGTAGCCGACGAACAGGATTCCCGCCCCCCAGCCGAACATCTCGCTCGTCAAGCCTAAATCCTTGTTCATGGTCAAGGCGGCAAAGCCGATGTTCGTGCGGTCAATATAATTGACTAGAAAGCATAGCGTCATGAGTGGCACCAGGCGCCAAGCCGCCTTGCGGATTGCAGTGTCTTCCGCTGTGGCGGATGAAGCTGCTTGAGCCGCCTCGTCCGTTGAATTTGCAAGCATCTTGTTCTCCTAAGCAGCGTGTATGGGGCACGCTGCCAATGTGTTTATTCTCGTGGTGACGTGCTCGTCGTTGTATAACGTCGACAGGCTGAGGTGATGTCAAAGTCTCCGGTCGCGGAGCGTCTCCAGAGTTGCTATTCGGTCTTCTCTTGCGCGTCTTTAGCGTTGATCGTCGCGATGGCTGCCTTTCAGGTTTTTTCAAGCACGCATACAGCGTTCGGCTTGCTCATCCGGAGCGGAGCATTTCTCCAAGAGGGTCCTGCGAATCTCTATCTTGTTCCGTTAAAAACCGGCTCTTTAAGACCGGCAGGTAGTGAGCTCGAAGCGTCGCCCCCGGTGTGCCGCGCGCAACGCTCCGAGCAGATCCATGCGCCCTTAATTCGCTTCCCGGATGTAGCGACAGATAGCCTCGGCGACGGCTTGGGTTCCCGCAGTACCTTCCAGGTCGCCGGTGCGAGACTCGGCATTGGCGAGCGCAGTGTCGACGGCCTTCTCGATCGCTTGACCCGCAGAGGCGAAAGCTTCAGCACCCGGCTTCAGACCCAAGTGATTCAGCAAAGCGGCGGCTGACAGAATGAGCCCGATCGGATTGGCGATACCCTTGCCGGCGATGTCAGGCGCCGAACCATGTCCCGCATTCGCAGCGGCGTGCGTTTCACCGACGTTCAATGCTGAAGCCATGCCCAGACCACCCGCCAGCGCATTGATCAGATTGGACAAGATGTCGCCGAACATGTTGGTCGTGAGGATGACGTCGAACGCGGCCGGCTTCGTGTAGAGTTCGGCGGCGATAGCGTCAACGTCGATTTCGCGGAGCTTCACATCCGGATACTGCGCCGCGACTTTGTCTACCTCTCTCATGAAGAGGCCATCCGTGACTTGCAACACATGACGCTTGCCCACGACGGTCACGTGCTTGCGACGGGTCCGGGCAATCTTGAACGCGACTTCAGCGATACGACGCGACGCCTTGGCGGTTATCAGACGGAGTGCGATGGCCGAGTCTGGGGTAGGCATGAACTCGCCATTACCTTGGAACATATTCCGGTCCGCATAAAATCCTTCGGTATTCTCACGGACGATCACGCAGTCCAAGCCCGGATGTGCCTTGGGAACGCCAGGACGGGACCGCGCGGGGCGGATATTTGCGAACAAATCCAACTGCTTACGGATGGTGCCGGGGATATTGATACCGCCCTCGGTCGCCGACGGGTAGGCCGTCATGCCGCCCGGGCCTAGGAGGACGCCGTCGGCGTTGCGCGCCGCTTCGACAACTTCCGGAGGTAAGGTAGTCCCAATCTTTCGATGAACCGACATGCCAACTTCGTAGACGTCCAGCTTCAGGTTGAGGCCAAACTTAGTGTCCACGGCGCGCACCACCGACAGCGCGGCGTCCGTGATTTCCGGGCCAATGTCATCACCAGGGAGTACAGCAAATCTCATAATTTCACCTTTTGGTCAGTTAAATAAGAAAAACCGGTAATGCAATAACGTCCCCTCGGTTGGGTATTCTGTATTGCATACTATACGGCATACTTTGATGGCTGCAGGCGAGAGGAGTCTAGGGGTCGCGATGCTGAGGGCAGTACCCTGGGCGGAGCAAGACTTCGCTATTCGCCAGATAGGGTGCCAAGTAACGAAGGCCACTGACCGTGTCGCCGAGCGGATGGTATTCGCAGCCGATCCATTGGTCATAGCCGAAAGCTGCAACGGCGTTGAAAATAGCGCCGAAGGGGAGCGATCCAGTGCCTGGTTCATGGCGATCAGGGTAATCTGCGATTTGAATATGTCCTGTTTTCGGCAGCCATTCCTTCAACGTTGCAACCACGTCGAGGCCTAGTGAAGCCACATGGTAGGTGTCAATGAGCACCTGCAGATTCGGGTCTGTTATCTCGTTGAAGAGCCGCTCTGCCAGCTCGAACGAAGACAGATAGAAGTTCGGCATGCCGCGAGGGCTCATGACTTCGACCAGCGTGGTGATTCCCGAAGCGGAGAAGAGCTCGACGGCCGCGCGAAGGTTAGCCACGTAGACAGCCCAACTCGCGTCCGCCTCCCTGGCGACGATCCCGGCCATCACGTGGATTCGAGGACACCCGAGATAGACTGCGTTGTTAAGCGCCGTCTGAATACTCCGTTTGTACTCCTCGACCCGAACTGGGAATGGGGTCATCCCTTTATCGCCGGCCTGTGAGTTGCCCATCGGCGCAGCGATCTGAACAAGGTGCAGGCCGTTACGATCCAGTTCTTCCTTCAATACTGCCGGGTCATGGTTATAGGGTGATGGAAACTCAACCCCTTTGTAGCCTGCCTTCGCAGCATCAGCGAATCGTGCGAGAAATGGTACCTCGTTGAATTGAAAGCCTAAATGCGCACTTAACTTCATGGATTTCTCCGATATCCACCATGAACAGCAGGGGTGAAGCCTGAGCGGACATCCACGCCAACAGTGCCGCGCGATGCCTTCCCCCTAGAACAAACACCTACATTGTACGTAGAAATTAGAAAGTACAATAATAGATAGTTACCCTGTATGCGTAGCGGTCCTTTCTCGGTAAATCACAGCTATGAAGTGGTGGTATCGGTACTATTTTGCATTGAAGGACAAAATGAAGGAGCAATCGTGTTGCTTATGGGCGGACGTTCGCCAGCAAGCAGAGCTCTACAAGAAGCGAATTCCGGGCGACCGTCGCCAAGGCTGCGCGCCGTGAATTTGCCAGATGATGCAGTTGCGCAGTTGAGCATCGACCGAACACATTGGGTCGATCTACCAGGGAGATACGGACTACTACGTATATGCAAGAGATGGTGGATCGCTCAAGGAATCGAAGTTGAGCTAGACACAATGTATTGGACCTGCTGTACCTCAAGCGACGCGGGTTAAGCTTGAGGCTCCGAAGAACCGAAGGCTCA
>NZ_FCOK02000148.1 GCF_001544555.2 Caballeronia udeis
GCGGACCGGATTCTGGGACCAAACGGTCTCGACGATGCGCTTGCTGGCGTCGATGATGGCGCGCTGGCCGACGTTCTTGAGTCGTGGTTTGTCTCGATCCGGAATCGGCCGCGAGCCACCCGAGCCGACGAGCTGCGCTGGCATGCCGGCCTCGGGTTTGTGACGGACGTGGTGACATGGCTTTCCAAGAGCCGAATTCCGGATGATCGCCTGCGAGCCATCGAGGCGCGCTTGCACAGGCTTTCGACCTTATACAGCCAATTGCATGTGCGGAAAACCAGTCAGGTTGAAACCGTCCGCTCATTGCCAGCATCCGTCGTGGAGGCGCTTTACGATCTGCTGGACCCGGAGTCGAGTGGGAATCCGTTCACGCGTGCGAAGACCTGCTGGCGCATTTACATCGCCTTCGTGCTGATGTTGCATCAAGGACTGCGGCGTGGCGAGTTGCTGCGACTTACAGCCGACTGTGTTAAGTCCGGCTTTGACAAGAAAAGGCAAACACCGCGTTATTGGCTCAATGTGCAGGAGAACGAATATGAGGACGGCGAAGCCGATGAGACGATCGACTCGCGGTACTCGAAGCCAAGCATCAAAACAGTCCATTCTGTCCGACAGATTCCTGTCAGTGGGCTAACGGCTCAGCTGGTCCAGACCTACGTTGAAAACTATCGCGGCCGCCCGAGCCACCCCTTCCTGCTTAATTCATATCTTGGCAACCCGCTCGCGACTGAATCGCTGACAAAAGCGTTTCGCGAAGTCTCGAATGTGTTGCCGGAGCCGGTACGTCGTGAATTGAGCGATCGCTGTGGCAAGGATTCCGTTATGCCGCATGACCTGCGTCACACAAGCGCTGTCGTGCGCTTACATCAACTGCTGGATAGCGGTGACGCGATGGATGAGGCACTGCAGAAGATGCGAACGTTCTTCGGATGGTCAAAGAAATCGTTGATGCCCTCACGCTACGCGCGGGCTGTGTTCGAGGACCGGCTAGCGGACGTGTGGAATGACAATTTCGATGACCGGGTAGCGTTGCTACGCGCCATCCCGAAAGGGCTCTGACCATGCAAGTGCCCCGCAGCATCGGCGTTGCGGATGTCGCTCGCGAGGCCGGAGATCTGATCGCCGACGTGGTCTCGCGACTTCCAGCGCTTCCTCCCATCATCCGCTACTACGACGAATTTGATGACGCTACCCGCTCGATCACTTCGCCCACGGACACGGTGGTATTCGAACTGTTGATATATGGGCGGCTGCACAGGCTGGACTTCGATCGTTGTCCAGGCGCATATGGCATGCTGGTGAAGCAGCTCTTCTTGTTTCTGCTAGGCAAAGGACTTCATGTCGTTTCCGCCTTCAAGGCAGCCAGTGGAGCGATGCACTTCTCGGTTCCCGAAGTCGAAAGGCTGGTCGACGCCGGCCCGCACAAAATCGGTCGTGAATGGGCCGTCATGCGCGCTCGCGACTTGCCTCAGGATGCGTACCGCTTCGGCAAAACACTGCTGCGGCTGCTGTGTGCCCACCGACTTTGCGGCTGGTCTCCGACGTATGAAGAATTTATACGCTCTTCCCTGCCTGGTCCTGCAACAGATTCGCACGCCGGAGTGCATTCTGGAGATGTCTTTCTATCGGTCGACGAAGAAGCAGCGATCGTGAGGCATCTGGACGAAACGGTTTCAGCTCTCACGTCGTCCGTGAGCGCACCTCCAGCACACGAGGACCTCTGCGACGCCGGCATGTTGCTGTGTGCCTATCAGTTTGCCATGCGTCCGATCCAGATCGCGATGCTGAGCATGAGAAATGTGCGTATCTGGCAGGATGCACCGGATGGTCCGCCGACGGTGCATTTGACCTTCCATATGGCCAAGCAGAAAAGTACCTCAAAAAGAAAACCACTCACGCGCCGGGTCAAGCGAGAATGGGCTCCGATCATCGTTGCGTTTAATGGTCACCGGCAAGCTGAAGGAGCTGCTGGTGCCGCTCGTTTCTTTGCCGTTCAATCGAACTACGAAGCGGGAGCGCGCATTGCCACGCTGGTGAGGAAACTGATCGGTTCTGATGATCTCGGTACGGCCATGGACCTGCGACATACAGCTGCCCAACGACTCGTTGACGCCGGTGCCAGTCACGAGGAGCTCGCTGAATTCATGGGCCATTCCAATGTGCGGACCGGGCTCGTTTACTACGAAACATCTGCCACTCACGCGGAGCGCGTCAACCGTGCACTCGGCGCATCGGACATATACCGACGCGTGGCGAAAATTGCACACGACCGGTTCATCTCCCCGGAAGAGCTCACCCTTCTTAAAGGTGAGCAACAGATCGCTGGTGTGCCTCACGGCATTCCGATTGCAGGTATCGGCGGATGTTCTTCGGGGCAACCTGCCTGCCCTTACAACCCGGTCACGTCGTGCTATGGATGCAGGAAGTTCATGCCCTTGCACGATAAGGCGATGCATGAGCACGTGCTAGCCGCCATGCGTGAAGTAGTGGTGTTCTTCGATCAGAGTTCTCGCGGCGACACCAGCTCTCCCGCCTACCTGCAACTGCAACGCACGATCGCTGAGATACAGGCGGTCATCGAGGAACTGGAAGGCGACAATCGATGAATCCACACTACTCCGCGTTCATCGAACTAGGCAAAACGCTGGTTCGGGAAAGAGGCATACAGTGGGACATGCCCGTCGACAAAACAGGCTCCGCACGCGACGGCGTTGGCTGGAACCTTACCGTCATTGCCGGCGACGTGCCGCCGCCGAACTACTATCTCCGAGACCTCGGGGCTGATACGAAGGCACTGGCTATCGTCAATGCGGAGCGCGCCGAGGGCAACCTGACGCCACTTGCCCTCCAAGCTCTATCGCCCGCGTGGCAGGACCTCATCAAGGCCGCAGTCGCCGAGCAGTTGCTGTTCAAGCGGAACAAGGCCAGTTATGTGCTGCAGTGCATTGCGCGTCCGCTGCGTGTGATCGCCACATGCGTGGACAAGGAACCGTGGCAACTGACCGTCGACGATTTGCGTCTTGCGGTCCGCATCGGGAAAGCGATCCAGTCCTCCGGAAAACTGGGTGACCTGGTTGCTGGCATCGTCAGAGTGGTGTTTGATGCGCAGCACATCTGCGACGCCGGTCAGTTGTACTCGTCTCTCGCTGTTCCTCGCATGAAAATGAAAAGCGCGATCAAGGCGAAACATATCTGGTCGCAGGACGAATTGCGCGCCGATCTGGAGGCACGCAAGCGTGAAGAGCGGCTCCCTGAGCGCCGAGCGTTCTGGGAACTGACCCGTATCGTAATGACCGAGAAACCGCGCACGTTCATGGATGAGCTGCGGTTCGCTGCGATACGCACGATGATAGTAACTGGCTTGCGTATCGGCGAAGCTGCGCTACTCCCGATTGACTGGAAGCGCGAGCGAACCCATCTGGATTCAAGAGGGCTCCCCGCAGGTGAATCTGGCGGCATCTCGACATCGCTCATGCTCCGCCACTTCGCTGAAAAGCAGCAGGATGATGAGTCGGATAGTGCTGTGCTGCATGAAAACACGCAGCCTGTGCCGGACATGTTCCGGACGCTGCTCACTGAGACGCTTGATCATGTCGCGAGAATCACGGAGCCACTTCGCGCAACGCTGAAGCTGCAGTGCGAAACGGGGCGACTACTGCCGTGGTATGCGAACGATGATCTTGTGTCTATCACCGAACTTTATACACGTTTGATGGGTAATCCGTTCTGGACCGCAATCTCTCGTGAAGCCTTTGTCGACCGCTATCGCGAAGGCTTCGACCCTCGTGTCCTGATCGACTTGCATCAGCGCCAGTCTATGGAACATCGGACAGGCGCAATCCAACTCGACATGGCGCTTTATCAGTTCGCGCACCGCTTGTAAAAGAAGATGGCCGCTCAACAGATTGCGTTACGATTCCGCAACGCAAGTGGCTCTGTCATTCCAATTACTAGTGATCGGAGTTGGCCCACGGAACGCATGTCTTGGCACAATACTTACCTGCGCGTCGGTGAGTTAGAACAACATATCCGCTCTACGACACCGACAAAGGTATCAGACACGGCACCACTGCGGTCGGTGACTGGCGCAGTGCATTCGTGGGAGTTGCTGCTCACCCATCCGAAGCGCTCGCTTGCAGAGGAGCGGAACGACGGCTTGTGCGACGTGACCCGCTACATGGCAGTTGGCCGGCCAGATCCGCGGTTTGTAGGTTTAGCGCTTGGGGACAACAAAAACATACCATCGCTATTCGAAAAATACGGTGAGTCGGACGAGGATCGCGAGTTGAAGCTCGAGTCGCACATGCTGCGTCATCTGCAAAACACGGAGCTGTTTCGGCTGGGCGTTGCCGACACGATCATCTCGAAACGCTTCAACCGGCGTAGCGTCGCGCAAAGCTACGAATACGATCATCGCAGCCTGGCAGAAGATCTGGATCAGATCGAGATCCCCCTGGACATCGAAATCATGCTCGGTGAAAAAGCGAGTACGCTTGCCCGGCTCATCAAGGGCGGCAAAGCGAATGGTCCGATCGTCGATGCGTTTCGGCGCATCCAGGCAACAGAGGGCGACACTGAGGCGTACGAATACCTGCGCGCCGAGGCCGACGGTTTCCATGCCACACCATATGGGCATTGCCTGAATTCATTTACGGTCGATCCCTGTCCCAAACATCTCGAGTGCTTCGAGGACTGCCGCCATCTGTCGGCCACCGATCTGCCGGAGAACCGGCGGAACCTGATCCGGCTTGAGGGCAAGTTCAAACTTGCCCTCGAGTCGATCAAGGCCAGACCGTCGACCAGCATTGGCTGGCAAAACCAGCTTGACCACGCAGGGAAGCGGCTGGCCGGCGTACAGAAGCTTCTTGCAACACCAGCGGGCGAACGCCCCTTCCCTGACGGCGTTGACCTGTCACGGCATCGGCAACGCGGAGTACTTGATGAGTGAACCTAACGAGACCACACCGCCCAGCGACGACGACCAGATGCGCGAGATTCTCGAAACGCTACTGGCCGATGACGAAGACATCACGGCTCGCGCTGTCGCGCGGCGGCACCCTTCCATCAACGCGGCATCGTCAATTACGCGTAGCGAAGCCCGGAGCAGGCTACTGTCCGGATATCAGCAGCGGCAGGCCGAGTACCGCCGCTGGCGCGGACGTGTTGCCAAACGATCTGGCGCCGATACCGCGGCCTCGCTTGCCGACAAGGACATCAGGATCGCAGAACTCGAAGCGACTGTGCAACTACTGACCGCTTCCCACCTTGCAATGCTGCGCGCTGTCGGCGAGCTCGGCGGCTTCAGCAAATGGGCAAGATTCTATGAAGAATACCGGGATGCTCGGGATAAACTCATTGATCTGGGCGCAGTACCCACGGCAACGGTTGCGCAATTGACCGCGGAAATCTCGACGAAGCTGCAGTCGACAACCAGGCGGAAGAAACGTTGACCGATGTCCTGTACGGTGTGGACACGAAACCGAACGGTGATCAGATATGAAGCTTGCTGACTTTTACATCGGCCTCGAATTTATTGAAGGCCCCTTCTGTTGGCGATGCACGGACGTAGGAACGCGAACGGTGGTTGCCATCCGACTCACTGAGAACAACCCCATCTGGTATCAGGGACCGCCGTACATGGTGGAGGAAGTAGTTCTGGACGAGGCGAGTCTTGCTGACTGTCACCTGACGGAAGAAGAGCACATCAAAGCTGCAGTCGTCGAAGCGGACACGTCCGGTCATCCGGGCTATCCAGGCGAAGCTGTTCACCGTATGACGGAAGTTCGCTTCAAGAATCCGGCGTATCCGCGCAGGGAGATGTTCCGGTTTGACCGCGTACGCGCCGACGGTGAGATCCTGCACCCATACGCGGCTCGCGAGGTCGCGGAGGAATGGATGATCAACTTCTATCTGCCGTTCACCCAGAACTGGGGGGAGATACCAGAGGAACAGTTCATTGCCTTACCGATTGCCACACCTATCGACATCAAGCGCCGGGCAGATCAATTGCCGTCGTGAAGAGGACTGCCAGCCATCTGCTTATCGGTCACTATACGTAGTATTTGCATGATCGCGACAGCCACGAAATGGCTGTGGTTCTGCGGTGGAAACCGCCTCTCTCCCGAAAGGAGCACGAAATGTCTTACGCACCCTGCTTCCAGACGCTGCACGATGAGATCCGGCCCGTGGGACACCTCGGACGGGGCACACATTATTCTGTTCTGCGCGTACCAACCTGGCACGATGAATTGATGCATCAGCTTCAGTTTGGAAGGTTCCTCGACTTCGCAATAATCTGGGACGAAGATCACGACGACCGGGTCGTTGATGCAATCTTGGTCATGTACCTCGGTGGCCTGCTTGCGCCGGTGCGATTCATCGGCGAGCGCAAGGGTGTGCTCTCAGTGTTGCTTGCTCCTGCAGCCGTTCAGGCTTGGGACGATCACACGTTCCAGCGATATCGCGAGGACGTCGCCGACGTATGCACCAGTCTTGAGGATCCATGGACGGCAGATGTCAACAGCATGGATAGCTCGCAACATTCGATCATCCACGCGCCTGCTGAAAACGTCGCGACCTATCTGAAAAACATCGACATGCTGTGGCAGCTCGGAACGAAGTCGACTCTCCCTGCATAGGCGGCATGGATTCGCAACAACTTCCGATCACACGATGCCACGATCAAGCCGTCATTGTTGCGCAAGTGGTCGCTCCGCCGCGCAACAGACAGGCTCACGTCGGGAACACAACAGCTCTACAGAGAATGGTGGCGCCTGTGGATAACTT
>NZ_FCOK02000149.1 GCF_001544555.2 Caballeronia udeis
CAAGCTCATAACGTTTTATTCTGGCCTGCTGCGAAGCCGGTCTTTAACGCCTTGCACACAAAAATACTGACAGTTCCGCAGTGGCTAATAGTGATAAAGAAATTAGCTCACTCAAGCAGACCGCTAAGGCCGAAAGCAGCAACCCGGCATTGACTCCGACCGCTAACGCTGGAACCTAGCACCCCGCCCCCTGCCCGCCGACCCCTAACCCCAGCCCACCCAAACCCTAAACCCCAAACCCCGTCCCCCGGCGCGAGCGAAAAACCAACTCCTATGGTTGTGCCCCGGCATAATAAGCTGCGGCTGCATCGATTTCCTCCGGCGTCATATTCCGTGCAACATTGCGCATCTGCTCGTTGATATCGTTATGACGCGTGTCGTTCGCGAACGCCTGCAATTGCGCCCGGGTGTACGCAGCAGGCATTCCCTCGAGCCACGGGCTCCCCGCCTTGTGATCAATACCGCCATGACACGACGCACAGGACGCAATGTTTCGCATCGGCGCACCGCCGGACACAATATCCGGCACGGGCACGACCGGCGCCGCATCGGAGCGCAACGCCACTGGTCTCGGCAAGTACGCGTAATAAGCGGAGAGATCGCGCATGTCCTGGTCGCTCAGGTTCGAGACCATGGGCGACATCACCGCATTACGGCGCGCGCCGGACTGAAAGTCGAGCAACTGCTTGTAGATCACGGAAGAATACTGGCCCGCGAGATTCGGCGAGTTGGCATCGCTCATGCCTCGCACACCGTGACACATGGTGCAACGCATGGACAAGGTCGCGCCGCGGCCGATCGACGTGCTGCTCGGCTGCGCCAGCAGTTGCGGCGTCATGGCCACCGCGCTGGTTTGCACCAGCGGCACGGGCGTGGCCGACGAAGCGCGCAACCATTGCTGCGGGACGCCCGCCGCACTGCAGATCGCGTTCCAGACGCCCTGGAAAGGTTGATCGCTTTGGGCCGAAGGCAGCCATATGAAACCCACGGCCGTCGAGAACGCGACCAGCGCGAGCATGCCGCCGACCGTGACCGTGAACCACCGGTTGCGTAACGAGAACAGGCGCTCATCGCTCATCGCTGCGGCCCTCCAATCTGGATCGCGGGGATGGATGTATCCGCGCGAAATAGCAGCGAAGCGACCGGATAGCCGTAGTTGAATAGCGTGAGGCCAATCATCAGCGCAAGCCACAGGCCAAAGCTGTTCAACGCAACCGGAATGGTCTTCGATTCATGTACTGCCTTGCTGAACGTGTACTCTTCAA
The DNA here is from genome assembly GCF_001544555.2 of Caballeronia udeis. Lineage (GTDB taxonomy): Bacteria > Pseudomonadota > Gammaproteobacteria > Burkholderiales > Burkholderiaceae > Caballeronia > Caballeronia udeis. Next base: position 1,266 of record NZ_FCOK02000149.1, read on the forward strand.
TCACACTCCGCGGCCCACGGTGGTTGCGAATCAGCACGATGAAAAACATCACTGCCGAGACAACCAGGATCAGGCCGCCGATAGTCGAGATGATCACCGACAACGCCTGTTCAGCGATCTCCGGGTCCGTGTAGTCGAAGAAGGCCATGCGCCGCGGCATACCGAGAATACCCGCGAAATGCCACGGGAACGTCAGCACGATCATGCCGATGAACCACAGCCACAGCTGCTGGCGCATCAGCTTCAATTGCGTCATGGCTCGGCCGGTGAGATGCGGCCAGAGGTCATAGGCGATCGCGAAATACATGATGACGATCGCCCCGCCGAAGATCAGATGGAAGTGACCCGTGACCCACTGCGTGTTGTGAACGGTCGAGTCGAGCTGGTAGCTCATGTTGATGATGCCGCCCGCCCCGCCAAAGCCAAGCATTACGAACGAAAACGCAAGCGCAAGCATCAACGGATTGTCCCAGGGCAACGCCTTGATCCAGCCAAAGGTCCCCCGTCCGCCGCGCAAGCGCGCAGCAATTTCAACCGATGCGCAGATGGTGAACACTGTCAGCATGGTCGGCACCGCAACCAGCGCCGTGAACACCGAATGCATGAACTTGAAACCCGAACCCACTTGCGGATCGGCGAACAGGTGGTGGATGCCGATCGGCATGGAAACCACCAGGAACAGGATGAACGAGATGCGCGCCATCGAATCGCTGTACAGGCGCCCGCCAATCGCTCGCGGCAGGATCGTGTAATACGCTATGTACGCGGGCATCAACCAGAAGTAGACAATCGCGTGAAGGGACCACGAGAAGAACACACGGGCAAGGCCGGCGTCGATCGTTGTCTTGAAGCCAAGCGCCACGGGCAGGATCTGGAACAGGATCTCGATGGCCGCGCCCACCGCGGTCCAGCCCCATAGATAAGCCCCGGCCAAGGTGGCGAACATGGCAAGAGGCACCGGCACACCCTTATGCTCGCGTTTCCACACGGCAAGGTTGATCGACATCAGCGCGACCCAGATCCAGGACCCGACCACCACCAGCACAATGCCGATGTAGAAGAACGCGTTGGCGATCATCGGCGGATAGAAGGTATAGAGGACCGAGGCAAGGCCCATGGCGACGGGAACCATTGCTGTGACCGTACCCACGGCCACGAGGATAAAACCAGCCCATGCCCAGCGCGCTCCGACCAGCGGTTTCTTGAGCGCCAGTTCGGTCACTGCGTAACCAAAACCCATTGCGATCAATGTGGGAAACACGTAGGCCATGGCCGAACCGTGCGCCGTCACCGAGCGATAGTAAAGTTCCGGATTCTTCAGCCACGGGTGCAGCGGACTGCGCACCCACATTTGCCACGCGCCGAGCAGCAACGCGCCGCCGAAGCTGATGAAACCGAGCCAGAAATGCGCGAGAACGAGTCGCTTGCTATTTAACACAACTAAGTCTCCGCGAACCGTTAGCGTTTGCCATCTTGAGGAAGGCGGTTTTATCGATCACCTTGACGTGCGCCCACATGCCCTGATGCCCGGTGCCGCAGAACTCGTGGCATGGCATCAGATGCTCGCCGGGCTGCGTGAACGTGCTCTTGAAGGTGGAGATATAACCGGGCTCGAGCATCGAATTGATATTCGTGTTCGTGATCAGGAATCCATGCACGACATCCGCGCTGGTGGCGCGAAAGGTGATGGGCGTGTCGGTTGGAATGAGCAGGCATTGCGGCGTGAATGAATACTGCTGCGCGACGATCCGCACAGTGACCGAACCGTCCGCTTCAACCGCGCTGCCCAGGTTGCTTTCAATGAATTCACCGCTTACGTTGAGCGTTTCAGGCCGCACGGTCTCCACTCTGGATGGCGGCATCATGGCCCAGTGCAGGCCGGTGAAAATTGTCATGGCGACCAGCACGCACAGAATGATGACGACAAGAAGCGCCCACTTGCGCTCGATGCGCGCGGCAATGTCGGCAGACGCATGCGACGGGTGTTCAGTGCTCATTGGATAACGCCGCGGGGTAAGAAGACCAGGAAATAGAACGCAAACCACAAGCCGATCACAATGGCCGTTGCCGCACCAGCCAGCGCAATGGCGCCGTGCGGGCCGTCTCGCACAATCTCGTCGACGGCGGCATCTTCTTTCTCGGAATCAGTCATGACGTCCTCAGTAAAGGGGGGCTGAGCGCAAGGTGTTGACTTCCTTGACGCTGACCGGCGTGCCGTGATTACCCCAGGCCGTGCGGATATACGTGACCACCGCCGCGACCTCCACGTCAGAGAGCGACTGGGCGAACGGCGGCATGCCGTAGGGCATCGGGTTCTTCTTCGTGCCGGGCGCGTATCCACCATTCAGCACCATGCGGACAGGATTCACCGACGACGTCATCTGAATGGACTGGTTGTTCGCCAATGGCGGGAAATGCGGCAGCTTGCCCTGCCCTTGCGACGCATGGCACAGCGCGCATTGGGCGTCGTAGATCTTCTTGCCCAGCGGCGAAAGACTGGTCTGTTGCTCGGCAACAGCGGCGGTTACCGGCGCAGGCTTTTCGCCGGCACGCGCAGGCAGCGTCTTCAGATAGACCGCTACCGCGCGAATGTCTTCGTCCGTCAAATACTGGAAGCTGTCGTACACGACCTCGGCCATGGGCCCATACACCGCCCCACGATTCGACACGCCCGACTGCAGCAGGTCCGATATGTCCTCGATGCTCCAGTCGCCCAGCCCCGCCTCCTTATTCGATGTGAGCGACGGCGCGTACCAGTTCTGCACGGGAATCAGGCCGCCTTCGAAGCGCTTGGAAGCCGAGTTGCCGCCTAGCGCATTGATCGCGGTATGACACATCGTGCAATGGCCCAGCCCTTCGACGAGGTAAGCACCGCGGTTCCATTCCACCGATTGCGTGGTATCCGGCTGGTATTCACCAGGCTTCATGTACAACAGGCGCCACCCGTACAGCAATGAGCGCTGGTTGAACGGAAACCGCAATTCATGTGCGCGATTGGGCTGATGAATGGGCGGCGTGGACAACAGGTAGGCGTAGATCGCGTCGGAGTCGTCGCGCGTGACCTTGGTGTAGGAGGCAAACGGCATGGCGGGATACAGCAGCTCGCCGTCGCGTGACTTGCCGGTATGCATCATGGTGTAGAACTCAGCCGAGGTCCACTTGCCGATACCGGTCTCTTTGTCCGATGAAATATTCGGCGTATAGAGCGTGCCGAACGGTGTTTCCATCGCGCGGCCGCCACCGAATAGCTTACCCGCGGGTACTGTGTGGCACGCGATGCAATCGCCGGCGCGAGCGAGATATTCACCGCGGGCAATCACTGCGGGGTCGGCGGCTCGTGCATTCAAGGCGACGATGCAGGCGCAAACAAACATTAGGGCACGGAAACTGAACACGTCTATTTCCTCGCCTATTGATTAGGAACAGTGCCGCAAACCAGCGGCATCTTGAGTGACCCGGCCGCCACGGGCGCCGGATTCTCCGGCGCGGGCAACGAAGCCAGATAGGCCGCGATAGCCGTGATGTCCCGGTCGGCCAGTTTGGTGGCGATGTCATGCATGCAATCAGGAGCGAGCGTGGTGCGCGTGCCGTAACGCCATGCGCCCAACTGCGCGCTGATGTAGTCGGAGTGCAGACCCAGCAAGCCGGGAATAGCCGGCTCCATGCCGGTCAGTGCCGCACCGTGACACGCAGCGCATGCAGGAATCTTGCGTGACGCAGCACCGCTATTTACCAGGGTCTTGCCGAGCGCTAGCGTCGCGGTATCTGCAGTCACTGGTGCAGGCGTGGGAAATGGTGGATGCTCGGCGGCGAAATACTCCGCAATTTTCATCAGATACGGATCAGGGAGATATGCCAATAAATAATTCATTGGCGGATATTTGCGGCGGCCGTCTCTAAAGGCCAGCAATTGGTTGTAAAGATAACCAGCGGGCTTGCCTGAGAGCCGCGGGTAATAGTCATTGCTCGTGCCTTCACCCTGCGCGCCATGGCACGCCGCGCAACCAAGCACGCGCGCCTGCATGGTGTCAGGCGCTTTCTCGGCCGGCGCCTCGCCGGCGGCGAATGCATGCAGGCTTGAACTTGCGAGCAGCACTAATGTTAAGAGGACGCTGCGTATGCCCACCGTTGTATCCCTCGATCGGGTTTTTGTGTCTGCAGTATTTCGCTACAGCTAATTTTTTATAACCACGCCACTGCTCTGGTGAGTGAGCTTAAAGCACTTGGATCAATTTGCCGAGCGCTAAGATTCATATGATTTCACGCATTATTAATCAATATCGAGATGATTCAACATGTCGAAATAATGAGCTTTGATGTTCAATGATCCATGTCAAATAATCCGCATTATTTCGCTGGCTTCGGCATTTTTTTAAGCATTTCGTTAGCGCGCGGATAGTTGGCCCACGGACAAGCCTGTGCTCTGCTTTTCGGCTGGCGCACATAAGACAACGCAGCCTGGAGGCTTCGGCACTGGTTACCTGAAATTAGGCCAAATCGGCTATTTATAAGATCCAGTCAAACGCCTAATCTTGCTCATGTCGCGCCAACCCGCGCATCGACCCAATCAAAGGAGCTGTCATGCAAACCCGTCTGGATTTCTACAAGGCAAGCCCGTCCACCATCAAGACCCTGCTTGCGGTGGAAGAGTACATCGGTAAGTCATCGGTGGAAAAATCGCTGGCGGAACTGGTTCGCCTGCGTGCATCGCAGATCAATGGCTGTGCGTTCTGCGTCGACATGCATACGACAGATGCCCGCAAGGGCGGCGAGACGGATCGCCGGCTGGCAGCCGTGGTGGTATGGCGTGAGACGCCGTTTTTCACGGATCGCGAACGCGCGGCGCTGGGATGGACCGAAGCGCTTACGCTGGTCTCGCACGACCATGTTCCCGATTCCGTCTGGGAAGCCGTGCAGCCGCATTTCTCTGAACAAGAGATCGTGGAGCTGACGCTGCTTGTATCGCAGATCAACAGCTGGAACCGTTTTGCCATCGCGTTCCGCAAGATGCCCGTCTGATCAACTGAGGTCTTATTCATGAGTCGAATCAAAACCGCGGTCGCTGCGCTGATGTTCGCTCTTTGCGGCGTCGCCCATGCAGATGACACGGGCCAGGAAAAGATCCAGCCGGTCATGCGTCAGGCGATCCCCGAAGCGGCGGGCAAGAACGTGCTCGTCGCGACAGTGAGTTATGTGCCGGGACAGGCGTCCGAAGCACATATGCACCGTGGATCAGTCTTCGCGTACGTGCTCGAAGGACACGTGGTCTCGCAGCTCGAGGGTTCTGCCGCGAAAACCTATGAACCTGGCGAGTCATGGTATGAGGCGCCGGGTTCACATCACCTGGTCTCGCGAAACCCCCGGCGTCAGACTACTTGTCGTGTTATCTGATTCTTATAGACATGGTCCGGGGGCGGTAAAATCAGAGTGAATGAAAACCTACTCAGCAGAAAGAAAAGAAGCGCTGGTGCGGCGC
>NZ_FCOK02000150.1 GCF_001544555.2 Caballeronia udeis
TCGTACTCTCTACTGCGAAAGATCGTCGACATTTAGCCGCGCAAAAACCTCCCCAACGGGTTCCGCTGACGGATACATTGCGCGCCGGGGTCCGCTCGAGATACAGAACGCTCTATGCTCCTTCATCTAACTCCCGGTGACACCAAGACGACCCACGGAAAAGCGGCCCGAGCAGCGATGTCGCCGCTGCTGCGTTCGAGCATAACCTCAGCGCAGATTCAGGAAACAACTTGCTGGCGTGTCTGGCAACGCGGCGGCGCAAGTGCCACCGGAAAGCAAATGGCTCGCTGATGCGGGCCATTTTTTCACCGTTCAACCAAGCAGCAAAGCAATGACAGCGGTCGAATGTTCGACGCCTGCTTGCCCTTCGTGCCGATCTTGGCCATTCGATACTTGCGAAAGCAGTCGTTCGCGGAGGGTCGGTTTGGTTCCAGCCCGAGCGGCTCTCTTGACCGTTTCTTTGACTAGTGTGGTCAACAGGCAAGGGGCCGGTATGTGGGCAACGCGGACATGAGTGCGAGAATCGAGTTCGCTTCAAGGCAAAACGAAGTCATGTTTTAATGGTCTACTTCAACCGCTAAGGACATCAAAAAAATGGGCGTCCGGCCTTCTTCTCTTCCTATAATAGGTTGAACGAAGCGCGAGACAGCGCGAACTTTGGCCCGCATACCACCTCCCGTACGGAACGGGAAATGCGGTGCGCCGACATGTCGCGACGAGAGGCAACCGTTCCACACGCGAGACGCAAGTCCTACTAATCGCTATTTGACGAAGTCATTGGTGGTCCCGTGAAAAAACGCCTCCGTTCAATCTTCTGGGTTGAATCCGCTCTAGCTTCCATTAGCGCCTTCCTGGCAGTACTGACGCTCGCATGGCCCGACTGGATCGAAGGTCTGTCCGGATTCGATCCCGATCAGCACAACGGCTCTGTCGAGTGGGGCGTGGTCATTGCCCTAGTTGTGGCGACGGCAATTTTCGCTGCTCTGGCCCGGCGAGAATGGTACCGCGCGCCACAGGGGTCCATCTGACCCGTTCGTCGGCATTCTGAGGTCGGCGCAATTTGTCACCTCACCTTTCGCGTGGCGGAACTGCCACAAAGACAATCCCTCGGCTTCTGAATGACCCGATAGTCAGCCTCCCTGCTTCCTTGCGAAAGCTCGTGTATCGGCTGTGTGCAATCTACCGAAAGGATGGTGACCATGGCAAACATCCAAGTCACGCACGACTCCAACGCGAATAACGCGCGCAGCGAGTCGAACATTGCGATCAATCCGAACAACCCGTTGCAGATCGTGGCGTCGTCGAAGAAATTCGCAAACATCCAAACGTACAATTTCACACTGGCAACCGAGTATTCGATCGACGGCGGCCAGTCGTGGCAAGAATCCACTCCCCTCGCCACGCCCGGCTTTACGGTAATGACTGATCCCACCCTCGCGTGGGACGACAGCGGCAATGTCTTCCTGGTGGGGCTCGGCGGCACGCTTGGTACAACGCCTCCGGTCTTCCACACCACCGGCATCGTCATGTACAAGTCCACCGACGGTGGCAAAACCTGGAGCGCGCCATATCCCATCCCCGGAACCACGAACGCCGACAAGCAATGGGCCGCGGGCGACAGTAATGCCGCGAGCCCTTATCATGGCAACGTCTATGCGGTCTGGGACAACGTGGAACCGCCGCTCGGCATGGCCTTCGCGCGCACTCAGGATCACGGTGCGACCTGGGTTGGCGCGCAGGGGGCGTCAGCCGGGTCGCTCATCAGTACAGGCACCGTTTATCCGGAAATTGATGTCTCGGCGAACGGCTTCGTCTACGTCGTCTCGCTCGGCAGCGACGAGATTCAGATGCTCGTTTCGTCAGATGGAGGCGACACCTTTCAGCCATCAGCAACACCGCCGGCGACCGGCATCACCACGATCCAGGCCGTGCTCCCCCCTAATGATTCGACCTTCACCGTCTTTCCAGGTGGCACCTTCCGTGTTCTCACTGATCCGACCGCCTGCTCGGCCGGTCCCATGGTCCTAGTCGCCTGGGCTGACTATCGCGAGGGCATTTCGCGTATTTACTACGCGCGGTCGAACGACGCCGGCGCCACCTGGGTGACTGGTGCGTCGGGACAGCCGCTTCTTAAGCAATCGATACCGTCGAACTTTCAGCACTTCCATCCCCAAATCGTGATGGATCCCAACGGCGTAGTCGCATGCACGTTTTATGAATTCGGCCCGAAGCCGTCAACGTATCTCATCGACGTGATCATTTCTCAGTCGTTTGACCATGGGGCAACGTTTAACTACTTCATCGTGACGGATCAACCTTGGGACCCGTCATTAGACGCCCCCTTGGCGGAGGCCTATCCCGACACAACGTTCATAGGTGACTATTTCGGACTCGACGCTAGCGCTCTCGGGTTCTATCCCCTCTGGACAGATACACGGACTGGAATCCAGGAACTTTGGACTGCTGTTCTCCCCGAAAAGGGGTGCGAATTCATCATCGAGCAGAGCACCATCGGCCAGAATGAGGTCGATGCGCTGCGCAAGACACACGGCCCTGACGCGATCATTACCGACGCTTTCCGTGTGGTCGTTGATGGATTCACGGCGATGCAACTGGGGGCAACCGGTCCGGCTTCAACCCTCCCTGTCGCCTCACCTACCGCGGGGATGAACGTCGCCTGCACCCGGAATTCGTCTGCCACGGGTGCCTACGGTCCTCAACCGCAGCGATTCACGTTTTTCTATAGCCTCGACTTCGGCTCCGATACCACCGATCCGGCCTTCGCGTTCAATGGCGCGACCGAATTTCTTACTCTCAACGTTACTGTTGCCGGTGTCTCTGCCGCCGGGCAGATCGAGTTGATCAAACAACCCGATCCATATCTTCTGCACGGCGATCCCCCGTGGCTGAGTATCGATCTGCGCGTCTTCGTCATGCGTCCGGGCGACATCAAGTTTGGTGTAACGATGGGCGCAGACGCCTCGACGGCCAACGGCTTCATCCAGCAGGTCATGAAGGCGCTTACCAAGGGCAACGGAACCGCGAACGCGCAGTCTTTCGACGATCAAAATGTGCTCTCACCAGACGAGGAGGCTTCTTCGCTCTACCTGAGCCCGACCGACGGCAGCGGTACCCCGGTTTTCAATTTCGCGCTCGCCCGGGTGCGATACATTGGACTGATCGACGCAGCCAACGTGCGCGTATTCTTCCGACTGTTCGCTGCACAGTCGACGACCAGCATTTACGACTACCCGCCCGGCGAGCAGTACCGCCGTGCCACCAATGCCGCCGGACAGCCCATACCGCTTGCTGGGGTCATTGAGAGCGAATATGTCACGATCCCGTGCTTTGCGCTTCCCCGAGTCGACACGACGGTCGTCGCGATGGATACGCAGACAGATTCCCGCACCGATAATACCGGTTACGTGCTCGGGAACGTTCAGACCATCACAGCCCATGCTGATGGTTCTGAAGTGGACACATTCTTCGGTTGCTGGCTCGACATCAATCAGCCTCGCAAGGCCGACGGGTCCCTGAACAACGTCCTGCCGATGAAAGCCGTAGCACCGCTCGACGGTCCTTTTACCGATCCAGGCAACCCGCCCCAAACGGTCGGGCAGGCGATGATCAGGAACCTTCATCAGTGCCTGGTCGCCGAAATCGCTTTCGACCCGGCGACCATCCCTCTCGGTACAGATCCATCTAACTGGGACAAGCTTGCGCAGCGTAATCTCGCGTGGAGTCCCGTCGGCTCGGCACAGGCAGTCACGACTTTCGAGATTCATCCGACCGCCGTCGGCCTACCCGTCCAACAGCGGCCAGACGAACTCATGATCGACTGGGGAACGACACCGCCTGGAAGCGTTGCCTCCATCTACCTTCCAGCGGTGAGCGCTGACACCGTCCTTTCGATGGCCTCACGGATGTACACCTACCATGGCCTGACGCGTGTCGATGACCACACTTTGCAGTGCAAGACCGGCGGCGTCACTTACGTGCCCGTCCCTCCGGGCACAGGTTCGAATTATGCCGGGCTCCTCTCAATCACGCCCCCCCTCTCCCTGCGCCGCGGCCGGATCCACACGGCAGTCGTACGCCAGGTGACGAACGCTTTTGGCGACATCCGCCAGCCCGCAACGAGAGGGGGCAAACGCGCCCAGCGAGCATCCGCTGCGTCCACGCCCTATGCGCGATGGAGAAAGGTGATCGGCGCATTCCAACTCAACATTCCGGTGAGCCAGAAAAACGCGCTGTTACTGCCAGAAGAGCGGCAACTATCGGTGCTGCGCTGGGTCGGCGAAGCGATCCCCACCACGAGCCGCTGGTATCCCGTCTTTCAGCGCTACCTCGAGGTGATAGCCGGTCGCGTTCGAACCTTCGGCGGCGATCCTACGAAAATATTGCCTTCGCCGCTCGGCAACGGCGTGCCTGGCTGCCCCGGCTATCCGGGTCATCCGGGTCATCCGGGTCATCCGGGTCATCCGGATCATCCGGGTCATCCGGATCATCCGGGTCATCCGGATCATCCGGGTCGGCCGAGCCCCGCCGGCCACGAGCGTGAATCATTTACCGGGAAGATCGACGGAATCATTTACGATCATTTCGGTGATTTTGAAGCGTTCATTCTGGAGACCTACGAGGGCGTCCGCCATCGGTTCGACAGCCACGAATTGCGTGTGTGTTCAATCGTGCAACGCGCCTGGATGTCGCGCATCGTGACTACCGTCATCCTGCAGCGTGACAATCCGGAGCGCCTATTCGAAATCATCCTGCACGGAGTGCCGCCGCATGAAACATAGCCTGCATTTCCACTGCATCGGTTCCGTCACCTGTTCCCCCTGGGGCAACCTGGCGCATGCATCGATCTCGATGACCAGCCAGTACCTGGATGCGGACGACGACGATCGGCATCGTGCAAGAAAGCCCGGACTGAGGCTCGACTGGTAGCGAGAGGACAGTTGATCCAAGGTCTGCATAAGCAGGTCTGTGACCGGTAGGCTACGAGCAGTCACTGTCGAGCGCACGGAATGCCTCAAGGCGACCCGAAACCGTCGTATGCTCCGCGCGGTGAACGGTCGCTGTTCAACTGATTGCAGACGCTAAAAACGCCTCTTCTTGCGGACCTCATCGAACGGCACAAGTACGATAAGAGCCTTTATTTCGATACTAATTGAAATATCGAATCGATAGACGTATCGTTAGGTTTATTGACTCCAATCTCGTTGTACGCGCCCTGAGCGCGCTCGCCCATGAATCGCGCCTCGCGATCTTCCGCATGCTGGTCGTCGCCGGGCCGGACGGCATGGCTGCTGGTGAAATCGCGAAGCAACTCGGCCTATCCCCCTCAAGCCTGTCATTTCACCTCAAGGATCTGTCGCATGCAGACCTGATGAAGCCACGGCAAGAAAGCCGCTTCATCATCTACACCGGGAATTTTGACGCGATGACAGGCCTGATCGGCTTCCTGACGGAGAACTGCTGCGCCGGCGCGACCTGTGCCGCGAGCGATCTTCCCAACTGCTGCGGAGATACACCATGAAGCGCATGCACATCCATGTCGCGGTCGAAGATCTCAACGACAGCATTCGGTTCTACAGCGCCATGTTCGGCAACAAGGAACCCACGGTTCTCAAGAGCGGTTACTGCAAATGGGAGCTGACCGATCCGGCTGTCAATTTCGCGATTTCGCAGCGCGGCGCGAAACCGGGCGTCGATCACATCGGCATCCAGGTTGAAACCGACGCGGAACTGCAGGAGATGAATGCGCGCTTCATTGCGGCGAAGCTGCCGGTACAGGAGCAGACGGAGACAACCTGCTGTTACGCCAGGTCGGACAAGGCGTGGACGATCGACCCGCAGGGCGTCGCGTGGGAGACGTTCAGAACCTCGAAGCTGCACCGGTCTACGGTGAGTCCCACGATCGAACGCAAGCACAAGCGCAATCAACGGCCGCCTGCTGCTCGCCTGCTGAATCCATTGTGACGATCCGGAGCGGCACGTGAGCGATAAACCTTAATCGATTCTGATTCTCCGTACGGGGAATAGCTCGCGCAGCATCATGGCCGAGGCGCTGTTCAACGTCTTGGGAAAAGGGAAATTCCGGGCGTACAGCGCCGGCAGTCATCCCTCAGGCGCGGTCAATCCGTTTGCCATTGAACGTTGTGAAGCGCTTGGCTACGAAACATCTGGACTGCGTAGCAAAAGTTGAGATGAGTTCGCAACGCCTGATGCTCCACACATGGATTTTGTGATCACGGTCTGCGACCGGGCCGCGGGCGAAGTCTGCCCGATCTGGCCGGGCAAACCGATGACGGCGCATTGGGGGTTTGAAGATCCGGCCGCGTTCGAGGGCAGCGATGAAGACAAGCGCAGGGTATTCACCAAGGTATATCGACAAATCATGAGCCGCGTGAGCCAGTTCGTGAACCTGCCGCTCCATGTGCTTGACAGCAATGCGATTCAGCATGAAATGCGCGCGATCGGTGAAAGGCCTGCAGAGGAATCAGATGAGCAGCACTGACACGGCGGTTGCCGGCGCACGACCGGCGATCGGATTTTTCGAGCGCTACCTGACAGTCTGGGTCGCCCTTTGCATCGTGGGCGGCATTCTGCTCGGGCAGGTGCTTCCCGAGCTCTTTC
>NZ_FCOK02000151.1 GCF_001544555.2 Caballeronia udeis
GAAAAATCTTGCGACGAGAGTCGCGTAATCGGAGCGGGGCCTCTTTAACTCCGGTGTACTTCAGCAGCCTGCTAGGGTCGGATGTAACACCGATAAGTCGGAAAGTGGCTCTACGAAAGCACTCGATCTGCATCGAAAGAGGGAAGCGAATGCCTGGTGGCAGGCATTCGCGAAGGCAAAGGAGGACGCCAATAACCACCTGGCGGCTAGGCACGAAATCTAATGAAATACTCAGCGGCGTTGCTGGTTAGGTATGCGAAACGTACGGACAATTCTGAGGTTTTGCCTGTTTCGAGGGCGCTGCATCCCGCTCCTCGCTCCACATCTGGAGCAGCAGCCGGGTCTGCTCTCGCACTGTCGACTTGAGCAATTCGCTCTTCACTGCATCGATCTCATTCCATCCGAGCAGCGTGAGCGCCGAGCGTGACGAGACGTGGAACACGAGCAGTTGCCCCTGCAGGCTGAGCAAGCGAATGAGCGTAACGGGATCGTCGACGGCCAACCCGGTAATGCGCGAGATCAGCTTCGCGCCAGCCTCGTTTAGTGGTTGCCGCAAGCGCCGCGCCAGGATCTCAGACGCGATGCTCGGCTCGTGCCCGGCGTGTTCGCGCGCGAAGAAGAGCCGCTGGTTCGACGACGCATACCCCTTGATGAACATGCGGTCCGCAATAGCCTCCTGAATACGTATAAACGCATCGATCAGCGCGGGCGTGTCGCCGTTGTCGCGCAGTACCTCGGCGGCATGCCCGGCGATGGGCGCGAGGTTGGTCCAGGCGTCCTCCGCGAGTTGCTCGGCACAGGCGCGATAGACGCTCTCTTTGTTCTCGAAGTAATACCAAAGGGCAGGTGCCTTGACGCCGGCGCGCGCGGCGATGTCGCGCGTCGAGGCGCTGTCGAAGCCCCTTTCGCCGAAGAGTTCGATGGCCGCCTCAATGATCCGCAGCCGTGTCTCGTCGCCGCGCGCGTAGCCGCCCGCCGAAGGACGCCGCGGCCGCTCTATGTCGTTCATTTGACTCCTGTCTCAACGGATAAAATATGTCACTTGCTCGCGATCAAACGGCCATTTGCACGTGGTCTCATGGACACACCGGTCATCAGTGGGTGACCCTGGCTCGCGCTCTTCATCGATACGATCTCGACATGCTGTTTGAGCGCCATGCGGCAAAAACGTATCGAGTGGGCTCAAGCGGCGATAAAAGCGATCTGGGTCACCCGTCGTTACGCTGCCCCGGTTGCGGGTTGGCAACATCCATCGACACTCTCCTGAGCGCTCATCACACCTGCAGCCGTTCCTTCACTGCCGACGAGTTAACAACGTCCCCCGAACGCGCGCAGAGGTTCGTCAATATGTTTTTTATCAACTCGTTAGTGTTAACGCCCGCCTGCGGATTCGACAAGCAATAGAACTGAAGTCCGTCGAAGAGCGCCGAGAGTCCAAGTGCCAGTTCTGCAGCGGACAACGGTAGTGGTGGTCCCATCCTTTCGGCAAGCGCGGCGAGGTAGGTCGTTGCGGCTTGTAAGGAATTTCGCATGAGTACATTGAAGCGCGCGCGGAATCTCGCGTCGCGGGTTGCTTGTAACTTCGCCTCGGTCCACAGAAGATGACTTTCATTGTCGCGATAACACTCGCAGTAGTATTGGATCAGATACGATCCCATGTCGCCATGCAATGTCTGATCGTCGAAGATCGTACGCATACGGGCCATTGTGGCCCCTTGGTCGCGCGCTAGCAGTTCCAGGAGCAACTGCTGCTTGCAGCCAAAGTTTGAATAAAATGCGCCACGCGTATAGCCCGCAGCCGCGGTGATGTCCTCAAGGCTAGCCGCGGCAAATCCATCACTCAGGAAAACTCCTCGTGCAGCGTCAAGTAGACGCTGGCGGGTCAGGTCACGGCTCTGTTCGCGCGTAAGTCGGGTTGGTTTCGCGTATCTTGCCACTTTGCTTACCGTTCCTTTGCCCATCGCGACTCTTCCAGAGTCACGTACTGGGCGCAAGCTAAAAGGTTGTGCAACTTCTGGCTCCCGTGCACGAGTCGGTAGTGCCCTATGGATAAGTGACACTTTTAACGAGAGCTCAGTCCATCACATTACTGGTACGCCAATACCGGCTATCAACATCTCGTGAACCGCATATCCAATAGCGACAGACACACAACACGGAGCGCGCGACTTCTATTCCATGCGGACACGCTATTTTCGCGGCGCCATTCCCACTGTGCCCTCGTGCCATCGGCACGGCAGTTCTTTGATGCTCCAGAATTGGGATGCGCGAGCTACCGCATTCCAGCCCCATGGCACGAGTTTCCAGACTTCTTATGCTGCTGCGCCGGTACGGTCAGAGCTAGAGCCCATGGCAGCAGTCCGTCGAGGAGGGCATCGCTTTGAACGGATAAATCAAGTGCCGATAGGTCTCGATGTGTTCACCGACGTCGTACTCCTAATCAATTCAGGCATGTGGCATCTCATGTAAACCGACAAGATTCGTCACAGTGGTACTTCCTCCGCAATCTTTTTCGAGACTTCGACACACAAGGCCCTGATTAAGAATTTCCGCAATCTTGTTCGGACAAGGCGATAGGCTACTGCGCGAAGTTGAACCTTGATGATGGAATAAATGGCGCGCCCAACTGTTTTATAAACGGACGCATCGTGCAGTACACGTGGAGTTGTAAGAGACCGCCGTCAGAAACCTTGTCGGTTGAAGAATGACAATTGCACTTCGTCCATCGACCGGTAGGTCGGGCTGTAGCGGTGCACGCCCGATATATATCGGATTCCATGACAAGCGTGTGAAATTGGCTATCCATGTATCAAATCGAAAGCGATGACCGAAGCAGAACGACCGCTGCAATCCGCGATGGTAGGTGTGGCGTTATGAAACTCGTTACCGCAACCGTTCCAGAGTCCGTGCTGGACGACCTGCGTGACACCCTTGTATCGATCGGTATCAAGGGTATGACGATTTCGGCAGCGATGGACCGGCTATCCGAAGATATGGATGCGGAGCATGGGCATTCGCGACCTTGCGCATTCCCTAACGCGCGGGAGATCGTCCTCGAGACTGTTGTCAGTGCTGCGATCGTTAATGAGGTCGTGAATACGATTTCGGCATCGTGCAACAAGACCGCATCTGACGGCATTCCCATATTGGTTTCGGATGTGACGCTGAGCGTTCGCGTCAGAAACTTCGAACTTGTTACTGAAGGCTGAGGAGAAAAAATGGTGCTACTTACGTCAAAAAGAAAGATTCTTTACGCAATTCTTTGCTTATCAACAGTTATCCTAATGTTTGGCCTATTGGCGCACGCGGAAGCACAAACCTCCGTGGCGACGGTCGCTACCGCTACTGCTATAGCCCCGGCAGCACCCGCGGCACCGTTCTCCGTGGATTCATCGAAGATCAGTTCGGGCGATACCGCTTGGATGCTGACCTCCACCGCTCTCGTGCTGTTCATGACGATTCCGGGCCTCGCACTGTTCTATGGTGGCATGGTCCGCAAGAAGAACGTGCTCGCGACGCTAATGCAGAGCTTCACGATAACCTGCGTCGTCACGATCGTCTGGACCATGGTGGGCTACAGCCTCGCGTTCACGCCCGGAGGATTGTTCCTCGGGGGCTTCTCTCGCGTCCTCCTGGCCGGCATGAATTACATCAAGAGTGACAAGGGCACGACGTTGACCGTCAGCCACCTGGCGCCGACGATCCCGGAAACGGTCTACTTCGTCTATCAGATGACGTTTGCGATCATCACCCCCGCGCTGATCACCGGTTCGTTTGCAGACCGGATGAAGTTCTCGTCAATGCTGGTGTTCATGACGCTGTGGTCGATCATCGTCTACGCGCCGATCGCACACATGGTCTGGGAACCGAGCGGCTGGCTGGCTAGCGCGGGCATCCTCGACTTCGCAGGCGGCACGGTGGTGCACATCAACGCGGGTATCGCCGGCCTTGTCTGCTGTCTGGTGCTCGGCAAGCGTGTT
Source organism: Caballeronia udeis (assembly GCF_001544555.2). Classification (GTDB taxonomy): domain Bacteria; phylum Pseudomonadota; class Gammaproteobacteria; order Burkholderiales; family Burkholderiaceae; genus Caballeronia; species Caballeronia udeis. The sequence continues at coordinate 3,981 of NZ_FCOK02000151.1, forward strand.
GGCCACGGCCGTGAAGAAATGGCGCCGCACAATCTGACGCTGACCCTGATCGGTGGCGCCATGCTGTGGGTGGGCTGGTTCGGTTTCAACGCGGGTTCCGCAGTGGCGGCTGATGGCCGTGCCGGTTTCGCGATGGTAGCAACGCAATTGGCGACAGCCGCAGCAGCGCTCTCATGGATGTTCGCCGAATGGATTGCCAAGGGCAAGCCGTCGGTGCTAGGTATTGTGTCGGGTGCAGTGGCGGGGCTGGTGGCGGTTACGCCGGCTTCGGGTTATGTCGGCGTGACTGGCGCGCTCGTGATCGGTATCGCTGCTGGTGTGATCTGCTTCTGGTCGGCCACGTGGCTCAAACGCAGGGTCGGCTATGACGATTCGCTTGACGCCTTCGGCGTGCACTGCATCGGTGGGATCGTGGGTGCGCTGCTGACCGGTGTGTTCGCGGTCAAGGACATTGGCGGCGCGGAAGGCGATATTGTTTTGCAGGCGGAGGGAGTGCTCACCACGCTCATCTATAGCGGCGTGATGAGCTTCATCTTGCTGAAGATCATCGACATGCTCATGGGCCTGCGTGTGACGGAAGAAGAGGAGCGCGATGGGCTGGACGTCACGCTGCACGGCGAACACGTTGCTTGATGGAGACCGCGATGAACAACAAGGTATCGATAGCTGCGAGCCGGCGCACACAAGGGGCGGAATCCCCAATGCTTTCCGGTCCTTCGCCGAATGTAACGCGGGAGTTGACCGAGTCTCCGGACGAAGCTCTTTATAAGCTCTTTCTGGAACCGGGCCAGACAGAGCTTCCAGCCAAGCGCGTCACGGAAAGATTTCGTGCGGCGGGAATCTTGAGCGATGACCCGCGGGCAAAAGAAATATTCGAACGCCTGGAGGCGGAGAAACACGCAGGGTCCTCCTTGTCTCTCGGTGGATTCATTGAACTGTTTGCTCTTAACCCGAGCCTCTTTCGTCGTGTTGCGGAGGACTCGCTCGCGATACCCGACTGGGACGAGTTGTGCCGCTCCATCGGCAAGATCTTTCATGAAACGGCAAAAGTGACAGAAGGAAAGGTCGCTGCCTATATCCCCGAGCTTGCTCGCGTGCCCGCTTCAAAATTCGGACTGAGCGTGTGCAGTGTCGACGGACAAAGAATGCGTTTCGGGGACGCGAAGGATCTCTTCAGCATCCAGTCAATTTCGAAAACCGTGAGCTATTGCCTCGCCTCCGAAGAGTTGGGGGCGGAATCAGTGCACACCCACATTGGTCGGGAGCCGAGTGGCGACTCCTTCAACGCGATCACGCTGGATTCGCGCCAGCGGCCGCACAATCCAATGATCAACGCGGGGGCCATCGTCAGTTGCTCGCTAATCAAGAGTGGCCAGTCTGCGTCGGAGCGTTTCGCGCACGTCTTCGATACATGGAGACGGCTCACGGCCGGCGGGGACGTCTCGTTCAACAATACCGTGTTCTTGTCGGAGAGGGATTCGGCAGACCGGAATTTCGCATTGGCGTACTTTCTTCGAGAGAATGCGGCGTTTCCGAAAAACACCGGCATTTCCGCCACGCTGGATTTCTATTTTCAGTGCTGCTCGGTGGAAATGACATGCGACTCGATGGCCATTGCCGCCGCGACCCTCGCTAACGGCGGCGTGAATCCATTAACGAATGAGCGGGTCTTCTCAATCGACACGGTCAAGAACTGTCTATCTCTTATGCACTCCTGCGGGATGTACGATTTTTCCGGAGAGTTTGCGTTCTTGATCGGCGTGCCTGCGAAATCTGGCGTCGGTGGCGGGATCATGGTTGTCGTTCCGGAAGTACTGGGCTGTTGCGTCTGGTCACCTCCGCTCGATGAGCATGGCAACAGTGTGCGGGGCATCGAGTTTTGCAAGTCGCTGATGTCGAAGTATTCCTTTCACAACTTCGACATTGTGTCGGGTGCGGAGGGGGAAAAAACGGACCCTACGCGTCGCAAGGTATCGGTGGGCAACGCGCGTATTGTGGATTTGTGCTGGGCCGCCGCCAAAGGAGACACGAAAGAGATTCAAAGACTCGTCGCGTCTGGCGCCAAGATCAACGGCGCTGACTATGACGGGCGAACTGCGCTGCATATTGCGGCCTCTGAGGGACAAGCAGCTTCGGTGCAGTACATCTTGCAGAACGGCGGGAATCGCGATGCAAAAGACCGATGGGGAAACACTCCGCTTGATGACGCCAAGCGTAGCGGGAACCGTGGGGTTGTGGAATTTTTTGAAAACATTCAGGGATAAAAGATGATTGCTTCGGTTATGAAACGACTCGTCGACGACGAGGTGAAATTTGTAGACTTGCGCTTTACGGACACGCGCGGCAAGCAGCAGCACGTTTCGGTGCCGGTTTCGGCATTCGGCGAAGACAAATTTGAAAGCGGCCACGCTTTCGACGGTTCGTCTATCGCCGGCTGGAAGGGCATCGAAGCGTCGGACA
>NZ_FCOK02000152.1 GCF_001544555.2 Caballeronia udeis
GGAGGGGATGGCACGCGCCGGGGCAAGTCCGCGGGACGCGGCGCAGTCCCAAGAGCGGGGGTGCATGTTCACCGGGACGCGAGGTCGTCAGCTTGCGTGACGGGCGCAGCCTGGCGCGCGAGGTGCCGCGTCCCGGCTGGATGGCTGCGGCGGTGCCAGAAGCGACAACGCCGGCACTCGGCCGGCGTCGCTGGGCGATCACGCAACGGCAAGCTGCCCCTGCGTCGCGCTCACCGCCTGAGGTGCGGGAGCAACCTCCGGCGCGGCAGTCTCCGGCACGTCCCACGTGAGCACGTCGCGCATCGAACCGACGCGATAGCGCACGCTATCGGCGTCCTCGCCCTTGATGTCCGAAAACAGGAACGTGAATTCATCCGGCGCTTGGTCGCCTTCGCCGATGAGGCCTAGACCTCGGGCCAGTTCATCCACCGCGCGACGGTGATGATCCTCCTTGCACGCGGTGCGGCGCACAGTAATGCGCGTGTCCTCGGGCAACGGTGCCGCATTCTTCAGCGCTTCACGCACGACCGGTATCGTTGCCTTCGCAAAGCCGGGCTGAACCAGCTCACGCTCAAGGGCCGGGCCTGTCACATATTGTGCGAGCGCGGAATAGGCCCATTGGCCGTCTGACCACTTGCCGTCATCGCCTGCGACGAGTCGCACGTCTGCGTCGATCGCGAAGCAACGGGGAGACGGCAGGTCGATCTCCCGCGCGGAAACATTGCGCACGGGCGGGACGTCGATAGGTACAGTGCCAGTGTCGCTATGAGTGAACACACGCCACGGCGACAGTTCACCGTCGACGCCGTAGATCGCACGTAGCAAGGTGGTGTCGCCGTAGAGCGTCGTCGTCATACCTTCATTCCTGATTACGTCGAGGCGGTCTGCCAGTCCTGCACGCTGCAGGGTGGATAACACCCTTTCGTTGGCATCCTCGGGCAGCGCCGCACGCCAGCCGGTTTCAAATTTCAGCGCCACGACAACATCGCGCATCGGGACCGGACGATTCAGTTCCTGCTTCCAAGATTCGATGTAGTTCTCCGGCTTGATGTCGCCGCTACGGCTCTGCAACATGCCGCCGCAACAGTCGGACGCACCGACAAATGCCCGCCGCAAAACTTCCTCCCGCGTGCCGAACGCGAATGCACTCCAGTGGTCGGTGTGGGGATAGCAATTTTTTTCGTATGACCGCTCAAAAAGGATGTAGAGCAGCTCTCCGTCGTTCGAGCGGAAAGCGGCTGCACATTTGCCGGTGGTAACAGTTGCGCCCATATGTGACTCCTCAAAAAGTTGCTGGTTTAGACGTTGAACGAGATTGCAACGAACGGCGCGTGCGATTCGATGTGTAGCGATACATTCGGTTCAGCGCGCGGGCCGATCATGTCGGGCGACACGAAACCAATCCCTTCGATCAGCGAGTAGCCCGATATCGTTGCGAATTCCCGTTGCACCGTTGCTTCGAGTACGAGAATCATCGGTAGTCCCCCTTCGTGTTTGCCCGCCGTAGCGTGCGCAGTTGTTATGCAGCGCGTCGCGCCAAGTAGTCGCAACGTGCCACTGCGAGAGACAGTCCATCCGAATCCAGTGAGTACGCGCTCTCGACCGTTGAATGCGTAGTCCCGGACACGCAGACCGCATACGACTTCTGGCGGCGGTCGCGCAACACAAATACCTTGCCGTTTTCATGGACGATGTCTTCTTCCCTGTACATGGGGTTCCTCCGCACGGGTTTTAAAGGCTGACCGGGCCCCTAGATTCCGAGTCCCGGCGTGAAGGATGTTTCTGCTGAGTCGGCGACGTCTCTCGCCGTTGCCGCCGTTCCCCTGAGTTCGTCGTCCCGCGATCAAAGGAGACGCGGCCGCAGCTGGGTCAAGGATTCAAGCGCGGGGTGCTGGGGCGGGATGGAGCGACTAGCGACTGACACGGCCCCGCGCGCCTTGACGCAGCGCAGGACGTGGCTACGATCGCGAGAAAAGGACGGCGAACGAGGGGGACGGGGTTTCGGCACAGAGAGCTGCTGCGCGACGAAGCGAAACGCCCCGCGCGGCGAGCGCGCTTACCGAGCTGCTGCAGGCAGCGAGGCTGGAGGGGATGGCACGCGCCGGGGCAAGTCCGCGGGACGCGGCGCAGTCCCAAGAGCGGGGGTGCATGTTCACCGGGATGCGAGGTCGTCAGCTTGCGTGACGGGCGCAGCCTGGCGCGCAAGGTGCCGCGTCACGGCTGGATTGCTACGGCGGTACCGGAAACAGAAACGCCGGCACGTGGCCGGCGCTCGTCGAGCGATTGATCCGCTTACGCGCGGTTGCTGCTGTACACGGCCAGGCCGACGTCAGCCGGTCGCACGAAGATTGACCGGCCGACTACGGAATCATGGTAGCTCGCAATACACGCGAAGCCCTTTCGTGCAAATTCCTCTTCGTTGCTCGCGATCAGACGCTCACGCGTTCCACCTGGCCGGTTCAGCCGGTCGCTTTTATAGAAGCGATCCATCGCCTGTGCGATGTCCGCCACCTGACCGATGTGCGTACACGTTTCCCAGTCCGGTTCGTAGAAGCCCCTGCTCTTGCGCGCGGCTTGCTCAGTCTCGAATGCGTCGAGTTCGGCCAGGTACGCCGCATCGGCGAGGTCCACACACCGCGTCAACGGTGCCTCTGCATTGAGAATGCGGCGGCTGTCTTCCTTTAGGCGCAGATCGGTATGATCGAGCTGATCGCGTCGCGACAGATCGCGCATACGCTTCTGGTGGTGCAATCGGTCATAGTGCGATTGGCGGTCGTGCAATTCTTTGGTTGCGTTGGTCATCGTCGTTCCGTCCTGTAATGATATGGCGGTCATACTCAGTGCGTCCTTGATCTGTTACTGGCGTCGTGCATCGCTTAACGCGCTACTGAGGCGCACGACTGCCTCGGGAAGCGGATCGCCGTCGCGATGCACAAAGCTGCGAATTCCCGGATCGACATTTGCGGCGAAGAACTGCAGCGCAACGGCCCGCGCCTCCGCCTCCAGAATTCCTGCCTCCGGATAAAGCTGGTCAAGCGTGCGCAATTGCTTGTGAACCAGACGGCCGATGTCGCTCCACGTGCGACGTGGCGCACACCGCCACACGGCGAGAGCATCCGTTACGATCGTGTTCAGCAGCACGCGGATCTGCGCGCAGCGCACGGGCTCCTGTGTACGCAATGGCCAGCGCGCCGGAAGTGTGAGGCTGGCGGATATGTGGATTTTCATGATGATTCTCAATCGAAGTGAAGCGCTGGCTGAGCGCTCCACGATTTGTTTAGATAGTGAGCGCCGGGGCGCGGCTGCAGGTCAGAGGTCGCTCCAGGCTACATCCGCAGTGACTTCACGGCCCATCCCAAACGAGCGCGTAACGGTGTGCTTGATGCGCTCGCGTGTGCCGTCGATAGTCAGCGTGCCCTTGCCGAAGAAGCGCCCGAACAGCGCGCGCTGCTCGGCGGCCAGAAGCGTGCCCTGCCACTTCGCTAGACGGTCACCGGTACGGGCAACGAGAAACAGCGCGAGCCTCGCAGCAAGTTCGAAACGATTAGCCTGCGCGGTCAGAAGCGGCTCGCTGTCTCGCACGACAGGCGCGAGCTTTGCGTCGCGGTAGGTTCGCTTGTACGGCGCGGGGCCATACGAGAGTGCCCAATCGACCGCGTGCTGCACGCGATCGCGCGCTTCGGCGGGAGACCGTGCAACCGTCGAGCCGTATTGCTTCGCATCGCGCATCAGGCGAATGTCGAAGAATTCGCGGCCCGGACGCGGCTCGAATCGCAGCACGTCGATCTGATAGCGCCCACCCTTCGCGGCCCCTTCCCAACGTTCAACCAGTTGCGCGCTCATGCTGCCTCCACACGCTTGCCGAACATGGTCAACGCGATCTTTTCCAATCGTCCGATTGCATCCAGTACGTCGCCTCCGTTTGCCGTGCTTACGACGATGTGATGCGCGGCGTTGCGAGGGCGGCCCGCGAGATCACGGGCGACATGCACCATCGTTACGCCGGCGGCGACGAGCGCACGACGCGCGAATTCCGCAAAGTTCGGGGCCTCGCCCAGCGCTTTGTCATCCTTCATCATCCGGCTGCGGATGCGCTCGATCTTCCGAACCGCCGCACGCATCTCGTCCAGTTCTGCGCCGCAGACATTGCTGAACGCGACGCGACGCCCGAACGATTCCGCGCTGTGGTCACTCACGTTCGCGCGGAATTCGATATTGCCCGCATGTACATAGCCGGTCGCACCGATGACGGCGTGACTCAGTTCGACAATCAATTCCGTTACACAGTGTTCGTGCTGCGCAAAAACAATGGCGTGAATCTCGGGCTTCGGGTGGCGGCGTCGTGTCATGGCATAAGCTCCTGTTTTTTGCTGACCGGGCCCCAAGATTCGGAGCCCATCGTAGGGGTTTCCTTTCGGCGGGCGCTTGTCAGGTTCCAGCGTTGCCGCCGTTCCCCTGAGTTCATCGCCCTGCGACGACGCAAGCCGGTTGAGGCCGTGCGTCAAGGAGGCAAGTGCGGGGTGTTGGGGCGGGCAGGCGCGCAGCGACAACACGGCCCCGCACGCCTTGACGTCAGGCCGAGGCCGGCTAAGGTCGCGGGTATGGGCGATGAGGGGGGATGGACGGCATGCGACCTATGCGATCGCGCGAAAGGCCCGCGCGGGTAGCGCCCCTTCGCGGAGCATCGCGACGCGACTGGATTGGGTGGCCCGCGCCGGGCGAAGCCCTAGAGCGGTCCGCTTCTGTTCACCGGGGCGGGGAATCTGCGAGCGGCGCGTCAGGCGAAGCCTGGCGGGCGGCTCGCCCCGGCCCGGCTGACTGCGGGCGCGGTATCCGGTTTCGCATGCGAAAGGGCGAAGAGCCCTGCAGCTCCTCGCGGCTTGCGATACGGACTATTCGGCGCGCTGCTCGATCAGGTCGAACAGGTTGGCGCCGTCCAGTTCAATGGTCTGCGTACCGGTGAAAAGAGAATCCGAGACCCGGATTACTTCCGAGGGTCCGATCTGTGCGAGTGCTACCAGATCTTCATGGCTGAGCGGCACGTCCAGCGACCCGAATCGCACGATGCCTTGCGGGGGTTTCGCGTGAGTCCACGGCGTCAAACTGACGTCCATGGTTGCGATGGTCCGGCCGTTTTTCGAGACGGTATGCGCCCCGGTAACGTAAGTGAAGTGCGCCATTTCCTCACGCAGCTTGCCTTCCGTTACTGATTTCACCGTCGCCTTGCGCGCGTCGATCAGATAACAGTCGCGACTCGGGCCCGTGTGGAGCGCGGCGTCCAGCTCCTCGTTCATGCGCGGATGTCTGCCGAGCTGCACAAGATGGGTTCCGCTCTCGCGGATGACCCAGCCGTACATACCTGTCGCGTAGGTACGCTGCAGATATGCGCGATCATGCTCATAAAAGTCCACTGTGTAATGCCGCAGGCGCGCGTCCGGCTTTTCGACAATGTCGCGCATGGCGTCGAAAATTCGCGCAACGCGTGACATATGCGCAGAGTTCTTCTTCGCTGCCGTGATGGCTTCGGCGGCGATGGTTTCTGCGGACAACGAAAGTTCGATCTGCATGATGCGCTCCTGTTACGCGAAAAGAGGAAGTTGTGTGCTGACGACGTCTTGCACATCAGCCGCAAGAACACTGGTGACCCAATCCGGCTTGGTCCTTTCACCGGCCCATGCCTGCGCGAATTCCTTCAGGCAGGCCACGCAGCACTGCGCGCGATATTCATCACGCTCGACGGGCGCATACACCGCATGGTGGGCGGCGCTGCCGTCGCGCGGTGCGCCACACAGCGTTGCGCCGGCAGCGGGGCCGGTGTGCGTCAGATGGATACGGGACGGCTTTCGCGCTTCGGTCGCGTCCTGCTCGACGATCGGCGTCGGCGCAGCGGCGTCCGCCTTAAAATGTTGCTCATACCCTGCCCGCTCGGCTTGCGAACGCTTCGGGAAAGAGACGCCAGGCGCATGCTGGTGGGCATAGAAGTACTCGCCAACTGCGATGCGCTTGTTGTGCCCGAGCCGGTGGCTCGACGCGTGGTTCGCGCGCTGCTCGCTTGTGTAGCGCTGAAAGCCGCGCGTGGCCGGAAAGCGTTTCCTGTATTCCTCAAACGTCATATGCACCCCTCTGGTGGTTTGCGCTGACCGGGCCCCTAGATTCCGAAGTCCCGGCGTGAAAGATGTTTCTGCTGAGTCGGCGGCGTCTCTCGCCGTTGCCGCCGTTCCCCTGAGTTCGTCGTCCCGCGATCAAAGGAGACGCGGCCGTAGCTGGGTCAAGGATTCAAGCGCGGGGTGTGGGGCGGGATGGAGCGCAGCGACTGACACGGCCCCGCGCGCCTTGACGCAGCGCAGGACGTGGCTACGATCGCGAGAAAAGGACGGCGAACGAG
>NZ_FCOK02000153.1 GCF_001544555.2 Caballeronia udeis
AATCCGGGTAGGTAGTCCACATGTACCATTGGCCTAGTCGACGTCGTGATCGACTTGGTCGTCATTCACACCCATCTCAGCCATAGGCCATTGCTTCGTTACGATAAGAGTTTGGGCTGTCTCACACATCAGTGAAACGAGTGAGACGGTTGCCGCTGAAGGTGGCCGCGTAGTGGTATGAGCGAGGTATCGTTCCAGCTTGATTCCTTTCAGTGGCACAGCAAGCAGTACGCCCGCCTCAATATCTCGGCTGACCGCGGAAGCGAAGTGAATGGTCCAGCCTACGCCATCCTTGACAAGCTGTGCGGCCACCGTCGCGGATTCAACTTCCATGACCCCGTTCAGATGGATGTCCTCCTTGGCAGTCGCGCGTTCCAGCGCTAGACGGACCCCTGAGTTCTGCAGGCCCGTGAGTATCATGGGTATGCCGTCAAGCTGCCGCACCGCCAACGACCCCGCACGGAGCCGTGCGTCGTCCGCCGGACCAATTGCACATACCCGTTCGGTCAGCAAGGGTTCGGTATGAATGAGTGGCCGCGCTACTATCGGTCCACTCAACACTGCGATGTCAACTGAGCCCTGCTCAAGTGCGTCGCAGAGTGCAGGGGAAAAACTTTCGATTACGCGCAGGTGTATGTCGCGGTAGCGCTCGCGAAGCAAGCGTGCGAGTGGGGGCACCATTACGCTGGCAAGCGCCGGCGGTAAACCCAGTGCCACTGGCCCGCGCGGTGTACCCTGGAGATCCATGATATCGACCTTGATCTGGTCGGTGTAGCGCAGGAGGAAGGTTGCGCGTTCGAGCAGCAGTTCCCCTTCCCGTGTAAGCGATGCGCCGCGTGAATGCCGTTCGACCAGCTTCACGCCTAACTCCGATTCCAGGAGTTGGATCTGGCGGCTCAAGGCGGGTTGAGCAATATGAAGAACTGCGGCCGCGCGACCGAAATGCTGATGGGCGGCCAACACCTTAAAGTACCGCAGTTGCCTCAGATCCATACTGGTTCGCTCGCATCTTGTCGGAAGGATGCAACGCGTCGCCGACCGGTGGTTGATCGGCCGGCGCAACACACTGGCCGCGTGATTATTTGTGTCATCGGCTGCGCGCAATCCTGTCATTACATTGCCGCGGCGCTAACCGCTCTGCAGTATCAGTATAATTCCGCTTTCCCTGCCGGATGCGAGACGGCACGGTGCGATTGTATTCTCAGAACCAGGGAGTTTGTCGGTTACCCCAGGTCGAAGCGGGTGTCCGAGAGCATGGTGCGGATCGATACGGTCCCTTCGCGCAGCTCCCACAGCTTGAGTTCAAAGCGGCGAAGGCCGCGTTTGATGAACGGCTCGTTCTCCATAAAGCGCGCCGCTTCCCCGGCGCTGCTGGCGTGCAGCACCGTCATGCCTTCGCCGACCAGCTGACCTTCGGTAATAAACGGTCCGGAAAGGAAGACCTGGTCCTCGAACTCCATCATGTAGCGTAAATGCTCGGGTATGTGAGGGACAATTTCCTCGACCGGCGCGACCGGATAGCTAAAAGCAACATATAGTCGCTTGCGCAGGTTGGGCTTGATGAGTTGCTGGATTTCGTCCATGAGATCGGACATGCGTACTCTCCGTCAGTTAAGCGGCGCCCGTGCGGTGGGCGCCTTGGGTCTATCCACGAGGCGAGATACGTCGCCGGCTGTAAATCGCAAACGCCAGTACGATAGCGAAGCAGACTACTGGAACGAGGTATGCTGAGGCGATGTTAACTCGATCGGCCACAGCGCCCATTACCAGAGGCGCAACTGCGCCACCGAAGAGCGCCATGACCTGGAACGACGCCGCTTTACGTGTGCGTAGGCCGAGATCTTCGACGCCGAGCGCGAAGATCGTAGGAAACATGATCGATTCGAAGAAGAAGATCGCAATCATCGCGATCACTGATACCGTCGGGATACCCACCACGACGATCGCGCAAAGCGCAAGACAGATCACAGCGTAGATGGAAAGCAGGTTCGCAGGTTCGACTTTGCGCATTATGCCAATAGATGCGAATCGGCCGATGGTAAAGCTTGCCATGCCAGCTGACAGCATGAAGGCCGCTGAATGAACGGGCAGACCAGACCAATGCTCCGTAGCGAAGTTGATAAAAAAAGCAGCAATGCCGACCTGCGCGGAAAAATAGAAAAACTGTGCGGCGACGCTCGCCATGAAGCGTGCTTCACGCCACAAAGGTCGTGTCGTAGCGGCGCCTTCGACTCGCTCGTCCAGCAAGTCGGCTTCGGGAAGCTTCGTGCGCCAGAACGCCAAGGCAAGGAGCAGCACAACCGCGGCGATCATGACATACGTTATCCTGACGGAAGCCGCGCTGCTCATGAAGGACGTGCCATGCTGAAAGAAGAACAAGCCACCAATGATCGGGCCTATGAATGATCCGAGGCCAGTGAATGCTTGTGCCAGGTTCAATCGTCGTGCGCCACCACCGCTATCTCCAAGCACCGTGACGTACGGATTGGCAGCTGTCTCGAGACATGCGGCGCCTGATGCGAGCACGAACAATGCAAACAGGAACGGACCGAACCTGGCAAGTGCGGTCGCTGGGATGAAGAGCAGGGCGCCTGTTGCAAAGAGAACGAGGCCGAGGAGAATGCCTCGTCGGTATCCATAGCGGCTCACGAAGAACCCGGACGGCACGGCGACGAGCAGGTAAGCGCCAAAGTAGCAGGTCTGTAGCAGCGCTGACTCCATGCGGCTCACGCTCAAAGTCTGCTGGAAGTGTTTGTTGAGGACGTCAAGCAACCCATAGGTCAGCCCCCACGCAAAAAACAGGCTGATGACGAGTGTCAGCGCAACACGATGGCGGGACCGTGTGGCTTGCGCAGGCAGGTGGCTGTCTGCGGAAAGGTCGGTAGCAGTGTGCATGATGATTGTCCTCTCAGCCATGAAGCGGAAGACCCGCAGATTGCTGTACTGCCTTGATGACGGACGCATAGTCCTCGCTGTCGAAGCCTAGCGCTGAGGTTTGCAGTAGCAGCTGCGCCACCGCGCCCGTTTGCGGTAGCGGTACCCGCAAGTCCATCCCGGCGTCAAGAATCAGACCGACGTCCTTTTGCATTTGCCCAACTGTGAACGTCGGAGCGAAGTCGTAGTGCCTGATTTGCGCGACCTTGGCTCTCACTACGGGGGCGCCGGCTGCGCTTGCTGCGATCACTTCACACATCGTCGCCCAGTCGAGGCCGGCCTTTTGCCCTAGTGCGAGTGCCTCTGCAAGGAGAGCTGATAGCCCACTGACCATGAGGTTGATTGCGAGCTTCATGATGCGCGCCTCGTCACGAGGGCCGACATAGAACTGTGCCTCCCCCAGGAGTTTGAGCAAAGGCCGCACACGCTGATAGACCTCAAGGGGGCCGGAAGCAATCGTCGTCGATTGCTTTTGTTCCACCATCTGCGGATTACCCGATACGGCCACTCGGAGCCATGGGATTTGAGCCTCCTGGAACGCTCGTGACACACGCTGTGATGCCGCTAGTGAGACGGTGCTCGTGTCCACGTAGATTTGTTCGGGCTTCATGCAGGCCACGATCTCGCTCGCCATGGACTCGAACGCGGCGTCGTGCGGTAGTGAGGTAATCACTACCTTCGCTGAGGCCAGGCCGCTCTCTAGCGTTGGCGCGATTTCTAGGCCCTGCGCCCGGGCGAGATCCCTTCGCTCGGCAGAACTATCGAGTACTGAGAGACGGTGTCCACGACGCTGAATATTGCGGGCAATAGGTAAGCCCATCTTTCCGGCACCAACCAGAAGGATATCCATCTCCTGAATGCCTGAATGGTCGGTAGGTGATTCTGGTGGGTTGCAAACGGGGTTTTCCATGACGTCTCCTTTCATGTCTGAAGATATGGCGCGCGTCAATAGCCGTGCGCGCTTATGGGTTGCCTGAACTGTCCTTGACAGTCTCTGGATGCTAGGTGGCGTCTTCAGCGTTCGTCCAACACTAAAATTTTCTCGTACCCATGCCTTTTTGTTATCGAGGTAGTAGTGCACTTCGAGCGCTCAATGCCGCGAGGTTATGAACTTGAAAAGAAAATGGTGTTGGATTTGCTGGCCGCGACTCCCTAGCATTCGGGTACGGACATAGCGTTCCGTCATTAATTGACTTGAAAGAGGAAAAACATGGACATTACCCCCGAACAAATGGAAGCGACCCGCGTTGCACGTTGGGGCAAGGTCGAACCGTACGGCGTGACCTTCATCGAAAGCCGCCTTCCCGGGTTCGAGAAACGGCTGTATAAGCTCATTAACCGTGGCGTACTGGAGAACAAAGGCGTGGAGCCTGCAATCCAGGGTGCCCACCGCTTCGGCGTCACACTGATTGAGGTGCCGGTCGGCCAGGGCGCCAACTTGCACTCGCACAAGACTGAAGAAGTGTTCTTCCCGCTCAACGGCAAGATGATCGTGGTTTGGGGCGACAAGGGCGAGCACGAGATCGAGCTCAACCAATGGGACTGCATCTCCATGCCTGTCGGCGTGATGCGCGGCTTCCGCAATCCGAACGATCATGATCTCGTGATCTACTCTGTGGTTGGTGGGCGAGACGAGGAAGTTGGCCGGATCGAATGGCACCCGGACGTCCTCAAGGCCGCCGAGGAAACCGGGCTCGCCTACGACGAGACCGGTTTCCTGAAGAGCGAAGCCTGAAACGGCAGTCGGAACCAGAACGTATCTGCAGGAGACATGGCGCAATGAAATTAGGATTTCAATCCGGATCGACGGACGAGATGCAACGAACTCCAATCCCCGCGACGCCTGAAGCACTACTAATGGCAGTGCTGGCGTCGAATAAGCGAACCTCGAATCCGCGGCTGCGGGAGATCATGGATGCGTTGCTGCGCCACCTGCATGCGTTCGCGTCGGAGGTCGACCTCAGTTATGCGGAACTCGAGCTAGGGCTCGACTTTCTGGTGCGCATTGGACAAGCGACAGGGCCTGAGAAACACGAAGGTATTCTGTTGGCGGACATCCTGGGCCTTGCGACGTTGGTCGGCCTGATCGATGCGAAGAAGGCACTCGCTTCGGGAGGGACAGAACCGGCGCTGATAGGGCCTTTCTGGCGTGCCAATCAGCCTTTCCGGCCGAATGGCGCGCACATTGCGAGTGCCGATACGCCTGGCGATAAGCTGTTCGTGCAGGGACGAGTGCTTTCGTTGGACGGGAAGCCGTTGGCGAATGCGCGCGTGGAGACGTGGCAAGCGTCGCCGAGTGGTCTCTATGAGAACCAGGACCCGGAGCAGGAGGACATGAACTTGCGGGCGCATTTCCAGGCCGACGGGGAGGGACGCTTCTCGTTTCACAGCGTCCGCCCGGCAGGCTATGCCGTACCTGTCGACGGACCGTGTGGCGAGTTGCTTGCGCTACAGCGACGCGACATCATGCGACCGGCCCACTTGCACTTCATCGTGCTGGCCGATGGCTACAAGACATTGGCAACGCAGATCTTTGATGCTGACGATCCGAATGCATATCGAGACGTCGTTTTCGGCGCTGTAGGTTCGCTACTGCAGAGCTTTGAGGCTCGGTCGGACGGCAGCTACACGTTGGATCTCGAGCTGCGTCTGGAGCCAGGCACAATGCGCGTGCCGTTGTGCCCATTGCCGTAACCCGTTGCCGCTGCGGGGGCGCGCAGAGGCACCTGTATTCTGGATTGTCTGATGACGGTACCTTATCCAAGAGAAGTTGCCGAAATGGTAACGATATTCGCAAC
>NZ_FCOK02000154.1 GCF_001544555.2 Caballeronia udeis
TTTAATCGTCTGTTCGTGTGCCGGTGGAGTTGATGCTGGCTGATGGAATGCGTCTCCGGGAAGTCGCTTTCGATCATATCGCCGGAAAATGGCGGCCTTATAGTCCCCTGGGAATACTGGCATTCGATACAGCGCCGCCCCCTTTAAGGAGACTTCATGAACCCCAGGTTGCTTTATATAAACGGCGAGTGGACAGAGGCTGGTGGCGGCGATTGCCGGGACGTCATCGACCCTGATGAATACACCGATCTGAAGCACGCCTATATCAACTTCGAACCCAAGGCCATGGGCTGGTTCTGACAGCCTGCACAGGAGATGCCTTTATGCTGGAACATCGTCAGCAACGTGTCGATCTGGCGTGTGTCTTTCGCTGGGCCGAGCGCCTCGGCATGCACGAATCCATTGCCAATCACTTCAGCGTCGCCGTCTCGGACGACGGCGCGCAATTCCTGATCAATCCACGCGGGCGGCACTTTTCCCGCATCAAGGCGAGTGACTTGCTGCTGGTGGATGCGCACGACGCGCAGACGATCGATCGGCCGGACGCGCCCGATATCACTGCGTGGGCGCTTCATTCGGCGATCCACAGGCGGCACCGCGAAGCCCGTTGCATCCTGCACGTTCATTCGAAGTACGCGACCGTGCTGTCCTGCCTGCAAGACCCGGTGTTGCCGCCGCTCGATCAGAACTGCATGCGGTTTTTCGAGCGCGTGGCGATCGATACAGGTTTCGACGGCATGGGCCTGGGCGATGAAGCAGAGCGCGTAAGCCGTGCGCTTGTGGGCAAGCCGGTGCTGCTGATGGGGCAGCACGGCGTGCTGGTGGCCGGGCCGACCGTGGCCCAGGCATTCGACGACCTCTATTACTTCGAGCGTTCGTGCGAGACCTATATCACCGCCTTGACGACCGGGCAGCCGCTGCGAATCGCATCGGCTCGGGTGGCGCACAAGACCATGCGCCAATGGGTGGAGGACTACGATGGTTTCGCGGACCAGCACCTGAGCGAGTTGAAGGCCATCCTTGATGACGAGGGGTCGTCATACGCGCAGTAGCCTAGATTCCCCAGGCCGCACGCACGCGGCTGCGGATATCGGCGAGACGCGTAGCGGGTTCATTCGCGAACACGAAGCGCAGATACCGGCCTGCATCCGGACCCCATCCGGGCATTGGCGTTGCAGCTATCTCACCCTTCGCGAGCAGCAGTTGGGAAGCCTCGGTAGAGGGAAGCCCGAGTTGTTCAGTGTCGATAAGCAGAGACCACCCGCCATGCGGCCGGATGACCGGAAGGTCGTGGAGCGCGCTCAAAACGACGTCGCGTCGATCCTGCCATTGCGCGACGGCTTGCGCCACTCCGTCGCCAGTTGACGTCAGGGCGGCAGTCGCACCCGGCATACCGATTCCGACCTGGCAGACCACGTTGGACAGGCTCGTCAGGCGCACGTCGGCCATGATGTTCAGTGGTCCTACGATCCAGCCTACCCGCCACCCGATCATTCTGAACTCTTTCGAAACTGCTCCAACCGTAATGGTCCGTTCGCCCATGCCGGACAATGATGCAGGGTGAATGACAGGGAGGCCATCGAATACGATGCGCTCCATTGCCGCGTCATAAACAAGCCACGCATTCGCGCGCCTGCACTGTTCCGCAATCGCATTCCATTCGCTCATGTTCGCGACGAAGCCGCTCGGCATGGACGGCGACATGATGAGCAATGCACGAGTGCGCGGCCCGACTGCAGCGGACAAGCTGTCGAGGTCCAGCCGCCAGCCGTCGGCGCCAGGCACCAACCGGGCGAACTTCGGAATGCCGCCTGCCAGCCGGACGCGATTGATGAGACCCGCATAGGTCGGATCGGTCAGCACCACTTCGTCGCCGGGTTCCAGTATCGACAAAAGCACATTGAGAATGCCGCTCAGGCCTCCCGCGGATATGATGCATTCGTGGTGGGCGTCGTACTCGATTCCGGTCGATCGCTGCATGCGCGCCGTCACCGCGTGACGCAGCGCGACCTGACCCGTGAAGGGCAGGTAGCTGTTGGCGTTGTCGTCGTCTACAGCTTCATGGGTCCGGCGGATGGCATCGGCCGGCGGCCGTATATCCGTGTCCAGGTTCTCGAGCCTCAGGATGTTGGGGTTGTTCGACGAATCAGCGGCGTCGCCCATTTTGTCGACACCGATTCCGGGAATATTTTTCAACCGAGTGACAGTCACATAAGTCTCCTCACTTGTTTTAATATATTAAAATGAAAAGATCGATCGATGCAAATCTTTCTCCGGGGTCGCTGTGCGACCGCCTGCGCGAGCAGATCCTGCGCGGTGAACTGGCGCCCGGCACCCAGTTGCGCCAGGACCGGATTGCCGAGGAATTCGGCACCAGCCACATTCCGGTGCGAGAAGCATTTGCTCAACTGGAAGCGCGTGGCTTCGTGACCATCGTTCCTAACCGCGGCGCTTTCGTGTCTGCAATGACACGCGACGAGGCAGAAGAACTGCAGCAGATGCGTGTTGCACTCGAGCTTCTCGCGCTCGACACCGCCATTGATGTGTTCAGCACAGAGGACGCGGCCGCTGCGCGCGCCACGCTTGCGCTGGATGCGAGCGCGACCAATGTCGACCAGTGGTCGAAAGACAACTGGGCGTTTCACCGCTCGATTTATGCGGTCTGCGGCAAGCGCCACCTGATGGAAACGCTGGAGTTGCTGTGGCAGAAGGCTGACCGGTATCTGCGTCTTGTCTGGCAGATCGAGGCCTATCAGGACACCTCGTTTGCCGAGCACACCCGGATTCTTGCCGCTGTTGAAGCGAAGGACAAACGCCTGGCGAAACGTTTGACGAAAGAGCATATCGTCGAGGCAGGCGTTGTCATGCTCGACGCGCTGCGCGCTCATCGTTCGCGTTAGGCGCTTGAAGCAAACAGGACGAAAGTCTTAACCCGGGCAACAACAAGAAAAGACCGATGACAAACGAATTTCACGAGAAAAACCGCCTTTCCTGGGACGCCGCCACGGCAGCGCATAACAGTCACAAGGGCGATCAGGCTGCATTTTTCCGCAACGGCGGTTCAACGCTATTCCCCGAGGAAGTAGAGTTGCTTGGCAGTATCGAGGGACTTGACCTGCTTCATCTGCAATGCAATTCGGGGCGGGACACGCTGAGCCTCGTGCGTCTCGGCGCCAACGTGACCGGTGTCGATATCTCGGATGAAGCCATTCGCTTCGCGCGGGATTTATCGGAGCAATCAAACATCCCGGCGACCTTCCACCGCGCCGACTTGCTGACCTATTTCGCGGAACAGGCGAGCACGCCGGGCCGGTTTGACCGCGTGTTCGCCTCGTATGGAACGCTCGGCTGGCTCTCCGATATCGACGCATGGGCGCAAGGCGTGGCGCACTCGCTCAAGCCCGGCGGCCGTTTTGTTCTAGTCGAATTTCATCCGTTCGCGATGATCTTCGACGAGCAATGGACAATGCGATACGACTATTTCGACCACACGCCGATCCCAAGCGATGGCGTCAACGACTACGTTGCGCTGTCAGGCGACGGGCTGGCCCCGGACGGCTATGAGGCCGGCGTTGAGACCTTTGTGAATCCGCATCCGAGCGTCGAGTTCTTTTGGGGAATCGGCAACGTTGTCTCGGCGTTGGCCAAAAACGGTCTGGTCATCGAGCAACTTCGCGAGTACCCGTATGCAAACGGGTGGAAGGGTTTTGAAGGCATGCGCGATAGCGGTGGCCGGCGCATGGTGCCTCCGCAAGACATGGTGCGCTTGCCGCTGATGTACGGCATCGCCGCGCGAAGACCGGCGTGATGAACGAGTCGCCCGGACGCCTTGACAACGCGGTTTGGCTTTAGCGAAATCCGCATGCACGCGCTTGCAGGTTATGACCGGCGCTTAACAATCCGCTTAATCCGTAAATTTGACGCTAGTCCGCACGTGTTATTTTTATGGAAAACGCACCCCTTGACCCACTTTCAGGAGAACGCCGATGACCGCCTTGGCCGCCGTTGCCGCCATACTTGCAGCACTATTAATGGGGGCGATGAGCCCCGGTCCGAGCTTTGTGCTGGTCGCGCGCAACGCGATCGGCTTGTCGCGGGCGGATGGTCTGGCGACCGCACTTGGCATGGGCGTGGGTGGCGTTTTCTTCAGCGGCATTGCGCTTGCAGGGCTCTATACGCTGCTGTCCGCGGTGGAATGGCTCTATGTCGGCTTGAAAGTAGCCGGGGGGCTTTACCTGATCTACATCGCTTCGAAGATCTGGCGGGGTGCGTCCAGTCCGCTGGTCGTGGACGACGGGCGCGACGCGCAAAACCACACACTGCGTAAATCATTCTGGGTCGGTCTCACGACACAACTCAGCAACCCGAAGACTGCGATCTGGTACGGCAGTATCTTCGCCGCCTTGTTGCCGCAGCATCCGCCGCTCTGGTGTTACCTGATCCTGCCGCCCATGATCTTCGCGATAGAAGCAGGGTGGTACACCGTTGTCGCCGTGTGTTTCTCCAGCCGTCGACCGCGCGAGCTTTACCTGCGCGCCAAGAAATGGATCGATCGTATTGCTGCAGGCGCCATTACCGCGCTGGGCTTGCGATTGATCTTGACCGCGCATAAAGCGGGTATCTGACGGTGACGCGACAGCCGGGGCTACGCCCTGGCGAACCGCATCTGGATGATCAGCCACCAGAGGCGAATCGCGATATCAGCGAGATTCTGGAGACGAACCCGCGGTCGGTTGAATAAGCACCTCGACCCATCTTCGAGAAGCCGGGCGTGGAGACGTGCGTTGCGGCAGCGGCTGCTGCATGGAGCGCGGAGAGCTAAGTAGGTGCAGCGGTATAGACAGGATTTAAAGCTGTGATTTATAACTGGTCTTCGCTGCCCGGAACACTGAAAATTCAGGGTTAACATGAATACAACTGACCTGTAAGCTATATTCTCGGCAAGCCTCTCGCCTTTATCCGGCAATGCCGCCGCCCGAGATTAAAAACATCTTTCCTCATCCGTACCGGTAAAAACCTCTTGTATATACCGATTTTGTTGTCCTAGACTCGAGGCTATTCTCTTGTATAGACAAGATGGCCGCCAAAGCCAAAGGACTACCCGATGATCAAGCTCACCCCCGGCAACCTGACTCTGCCCCAACTGCGCCGCATCGCGCGGGAACGCGTCCAGCTGACACTGGAGCCGGCAAGCCACGCCGCCATCGACGCCTGCGCGCAAGCGGTGGAGGACATCGCTGCGAAAGGCCTGCCGGCCTACGGCATCAACACGGGTTTCGGCCGGCTCGCGAACACGCACATCCCTGCGGATCAGCTTGAACTCCTGCAACGCAATCTGGTGTTGTCGCATGCGGTAGGAGTAGGTGAGCCCATGTCGCCGCCCGTCGTGCGTCTGCTGATGGCCTTGAAACTGTCGAGCCTTGGACGCGGCCACTCGGGGATCAGGCGCGTTGTAATGGACGCGATGATCACGCTGTTCAACGCGGACATCTTGCCGGTCATTCCGGTGAAAGGTTCTGTCGGTGCATCAGGTGACCTTGCGCCGCTCGCGCATATGTCGGGCGTGTTGCTGGGCATTGGCGAGGTGTTTATCGAAGGCAAGCAAGCTTCCGCACTCGATGGACTGAAAGCCGCCGGTCTCGAACCGCTGACGCTGCGGGCTAAGGAAGGTCTCGCACTGCTCAACGGCACGCAGGCTTCCACGGCACTCGCCTTGTACAACATGTTCGCGATCGAAGACCTGTACCGCACGGGGTTGGTGTCGGGCGCGCTGTCGGTGGATGCGGCGAT
>NZ_FCOK02000155.1 GCF_001544555.2 Caballeronia udeis
GAAACGCAAAAACCCCACCTTTGAGGGGTGGGGTTTTTGTATAGCTGCGGAGTTGCTTGGCAGCGCATGAGGAGCCTGACGATTACCTACTTTCACACGGGTATCCGCACTATCATTGGCGTGGAGTCGTTTCACGGTCCTGTTCGGGATGGGAAGGGGTGGTACCAACTCGCTATGGTCATCAGGCATAAGGGGGTGTTGTAGCGCTGGTGGGCGCTACAACCAATCTGGGGAAGAAGTAGTCGAGTTCACTCTTTGTGAAGAGCGCCTCGTTGTTACTGGTGTTGCTTGGGTTGTGTTTAGTACTGGCACAACACTGATCTCAACCACACGTGTGTGAGCATTTCGCTCATTAAAGACACACTGGTTATAGGATCAAGCCTTACGGGCAATTAGTATCAGTTAGCTTAATGCATTACTGCACTTCCACACCTGACCTATCAACGTCCTGGTCTAGAACGACCCTTCAAGGGGCTTAAAGCCCCAGGGATATCTCATCTCAAGGCGAGTTTCCCGCTTAGATGCTTTCAGCGGTTATCTCTTCCGAACATAGCTACCCGGCGATGCCACTGGCGTGACAACCGGTACACCAGAGGTTCGTCCACTCCGGTCCTCTCGTACTAGGAGCAGCCCCCTTCAAATATCCAACGCCCACGGCAGATAGGGACCAAACTGTCTCACGACGTTTTAAACCCAGCTCACGTACCTCTTTAAATGGCGAACAGCCATACCCTTGGGACCGGCTACAGCCCCAGGATGAGATGAGCCGACATCGAGGTGCCAAACACCGCCGTCGATATGAACTCTTGGGCGGTATCAGCCTGTTATCCCCAGAGTACCTTTTATCCGTTGAGCGATGGCCCTTCCATACAGAACCACCGGATCACTATGACCTGCTTTCGCACCTGCTCGACTTGTCGGTCTCGCAGTTAAGCACGCTTATGCCATTGCACTATCAGCACGATTTCCGACCGTACCTAGCGTACCTTCGTACTCCTCCGTTACACTTTGGGAGGAGACCGCCCCAGTCAAACTGCCTACCATGCACTGTCCCCGATCCGGATCACGGACCAAGGTTAGAACCTCAAACAAACCAGGGTGGTATTTCAAGGACGGCTCCACCGAAACTAGCGTTCCGGTTTCATAGCCTCCCACCTATCCTACACAGATCGGTTCAAAGTCCAATGCAAAGCTACAGTAAAGGTTCATGGGGTCTTTCCGTCTAGCCGCGGGGAGATTGCATCATCACAAACACTTCAACTTCGCTGAGTCTCGGGAGGAGACAGTGTGGCCATCGTTACGCCATTCGTGCAGGTCGGAACTTACCCGACAAGGAATTTCGCTACCTTAGGACCGTTATAGTTACGGCCGCCGTTTACCGGGACTTCAATCAAGAGCTTGCACCCCATCATTTAATCTTCCGGCACCGGGCAGGCGTCACACCCTATACGTCCACTTTCGTGTTTGCAGAGTGCTGTGTTTTTATTAAACAGTCGCAGCCACCAGTTTATTGCAACCCCTTCACCCTTTGCGCGCAGGCGCATCAAGCTACAGGGGCGTACCTTATCCCGAAGTTACGGTACCAATTTGCCGAGTTCCTTCTCCCGAGTTCTCTCAAGCGCCTTAGAATACTCATCTCGCCCACCTGTGTCGGTTTGCGGTACGGTCTTGTTAAACTGAAGCTTAGAGGCTTTTCTTGGAACCACTTCCGATTGCTTCGCCACCTAAGCGGCTCGCCTCACACCCTTGAATTCCGCGCCCGGATTTGCCTAAGCGCCTTCTCCAATGCAAGGACCGGGACTTCCAACACCCGGACAACCTTCCGCGATCCGTCCCCCCATCGCATTTAACAATGGTGCAGGAATATTAACCTGCTTCCCATCAGCTACGCATTTCTGCCTCGCCTTAGGGGCCGACTCACCCTACGCCGATGAACGTTGCGTAGGAAACCTTGGGCTTACGGCGAGGGGGCTTTTCACCCCCTTTATCGCTACTCATGTCAGCATTCGCACTTCCGATACCTCCAGCACACTTTTCAATGCACCTTCACAGGCTTACGGAACGCTCTCCTACCATGCGAGATAAATCTCGCATCCGCAGCTTCGGTATATTGCTTAGCCCCGTTACATCTTCCGCGCAGGACGACTCGATCAGTGAGCTATTACGCTTTCTTTAAAGGATGGCTGCTTCTAAGCCAACCTCCTGACTGTTTTAGCCTTCCCACTTCGTTTCCCACTTAGCAATATTTGGGGACCTTAGCTGGCGGTCTGGGTTGTTTCCCTCTTGACACCGGACGTTAGCACCCGATGTCTGTCTCCCGTGATTGCACTCTTCGGTATTCGGAGTTTGCTATGGCGTAGTAATCCGCAATGGACCCCACAACCATGACAGTGCTCTACCCCCGAAGGTGATACACGAGGCACTACCTAAATAGTTTTCGGAGAGAACCAGCTATTTCCAAGTTTGTTTAGCCTTTCACCCCTATCCACAGCTCATCCCCTAATTTTTCAACATT
Organism: Caballeronia udeis; assembly: GCF_001544555.2. Taxonomy (GTDB): domain Bacteria; phylum Pseudomonadota; class Gammaproteobacteria; order Burkholderiales; family Burkholderiaceae; genus Caballeronia; species Caballeronia udeis. Next base: position 2,516 of record NZ_FCOK02000155.1, read on the forward strand.
AGTGGGTTCGGTCCTCCAGTACGTGTTACCGCACCTTCAACCTGGCCATGGATAGATCACTTGGTTTCGGGTCTACGCCCAGCAACTGAACGCCCTATTCGGACTCGCTTTCGCTACGCCTGCCTTAATCAGTTAAGCTTGCTACTGAACGTAAGTCGCTGACCCATTATACAAAAGGTACGCCGTCACCCCTTGACGAGGCTCCGACTGTTTGTATGCATGCGGTTTCAGGATCTATTTCACTCCCCTCCCGGGGTTCTTTTCGCCTTTCCCTCACGGTACTGGTTCACTATCGGTCGATCACGAGTATTTAGCCTTGGAGGATGGTCCCCCCATCTTCAGACAGGATTTCACGTGTCCCGCCCTACTTGTCGTACACCTAGTTCCACACATCCGCTTTCGCCTACAGGGCTATCACCTGCTATGGCCACACTTTCCAGAGTGTTCGGCTAACGGTCGTGCTAAAGAGTACAGGCTGATCCCATTTCGCTCGCCACTACTTTGGGAATCTCGGTTGATTTCTTTTCCTGCGGTTACTTAGATGTTTCAGTTCACCGCGTTCGCTTCTCTAGACCTATGTATTCAGTCTAGGATGACCCAGAAGGGCCGGGTTTCCCCATTCGGACATCGACGGATCAAAGCTCGTTTGCCAGCTCCCCGTCGCTTTTCGCAGGCTACCGCGTCCTTCATCGCCTGTGATCGCCAAGGCATCCACCACATGCACTTGTTCGCTTGACCCTATAACGAGTGTGTCTCCGAGCGTTTTTCTCCACACCGAACCGCAGTTCAATGCCGATCAAACCTCTTTCACACCGCTACAGGTTGAGTATTCGTGTTGCGCCGTATTCCAAGCCATCTTTCGATAACTTTTCATACATTGATACAATCACAACCCTGATTCACCTACTCACACACCCATCTCTAAGTGTATTTTCGTGAATCTCTTTACTACTTCTTCCAGATTGTTAAAGAACGACAGCATCATTTAAAGCGCCTTGCCTTAAACAATTTACTGACTGGCTCAATCGCCAATGCATATTTTTCACCCCGCACCGCAAGCACTTTTCTGCTCACAGGTATAAAAAATCTGCATTGATGATTGGTGGAGGATGACGGGATCGAACCGACGACCCCCTGCTTGCAAAGCAGGTGCTCTCCCAGCTGAGCTAATCCCCCTATACCTTGACGCTTGAGGGTCCGTAAATTCATCCGACTGCATTTAATTGAACATTAAACACGGTCAAGCGAATCATGGTGGGTCTGGTTGGATTCGAACCAACGACCCCCGCCTTATCAAGACGGTGCTCTAACCAACTGAGCTACAGACCCTTAGCCTGTCTTCTTACAGCCGATAAGCGTGAGCGCTTTAGCACTTCACTTTAATACGTTTGAGCTCGAGAAAGGAGGTGATCCAGCCGCACCTTCCGATACGGCTACCTTGTTACGACTTCACCCCAGTCATGAATCCTACCGTGGTGACCGTCCTCCTTGCGGTTAGACTAGCCACTTCTGGTAAAACCCACTCCCATGGTGTGACGGGCGGTGTGTACAAGACCCGGGAACGTATTCACCGCGGCATGCTGATCCGCGATTACTAGCGATTCCAGCTTCACGTAGTCGAGTTGCAGACTACGATCCGGACTACGATCGGTTTTCTGGGATTAGCTCCCCCTCACGGGTTGGCAGCCCTCTGTTCCGACCATTGTATGACGTGTGAAGCCCTACCCATAAGGGCCATGAGGACTTGACGTCATCCCCACCTTCCTCCGGTTTGTCACCGGCAGTCTCCTTAGAGTGCTCTTGCGTAGCAACTAAGGACAAGGGTTGCGCTCGTTGCGGGACTTAACCCAACATCTCACGACACGAGCTGACGACAGCCATGCAGCACCTGTGTATCGGTTCTCTTTCGAGCACCCCCACCTTTCAGCAGGGTTCCGACCATGTCAAGGGTAGGTAAGGTTTTTCGCGTTGCATCGAATTAATCCACATCATCCACCGCTTGTGCGGGTCCCCGTCAATTCCTTTGAGTTTTAATCTTGCGACCGTACTCCCCAGGCGGTCAACTTCACGCGTTAGCTACGTTACTAAGGAAATGAATCCCCAACAACTAGTTGACATCGTTTAGGGCGTGGACTACCAGGGTATCTAATCCTGTTTGCTCCCCACGCTTTCGTGCATGAGCGTCAGTATTGGCCCAGGGGGCTGCCTTCGCCATCGGTATTCCTCCACATCTCTACGCATTTCACTGCTACACGTGGAATTCTACCCCCCTCTGCCATACTCTAGCTCGCCAGTCACAAATGCAGTTCCCAGGTTAAGCCCGGGGATTTCACATCTGTCTTAACGAACCGCCTGCGCACGCTTTACGCCCAGTAATTCCGATTAACGCTCGCACCCTACGTATTACCGCGGCTGCTGGCACGTAGTTAGCCGGTGCTTATTCTTCCGGTACCGTCATCCTCCCGCCGTATTAGGGCAGAAGTTTTCTTTCCGGACAAAAGTGCTTTACAACCCGAAGGCCTTCTTCACACACGCGGCATTGCTGGATCAGGGTTTCCCCCATTGTCCAAAATTCCCCACTGCTGCCTCCCGTAGGAGTCTGGGCCGTGTCTCAGTCCCAGTGTGGCTGGTCGTCCTCTCAGACCAGCTACAGATCGTCGCCTTGGTAGGCCTTTACCCCACCAACTAGCTAATCTGCCATCGGCCGCCCCTATAGCGCGAGGCCTTTCGGTCCCCCGCTTTCTTCCGTAGATCGTATGCGGTATTAATCCGGCTTTCGCCGGGCTATCCCCCACTACAGGACACGTTCCGATGTATTACTCACCCGTTCGCCACTCGCCACCAGGGTTGCCCCCGTGCTGCCGTTCGACTTGCATGTGTAAGGCATGCCGCCAGCGTTCAATCTGAGCCAGGATCAAACTCTTCAGTTCAATGCCTGTTACTGTTTTCTATTCTTGCGAATAGGTCGCTCACTCAACGTACTGACAAGTTCCTCCCATCTTTCCCCTAAAGAAAAGACGCTCAAAACCTACCTTAATACTAGTGTGAGACTTGATACTTTCGCTTCACGGCAGTATCTCCTAAGAAACACCACCACGCTTAAAGCCAAGCACCAAGCGCCCACACTTATCGGCTGTTAGTTTTTAAAGAACAGTCGCGCCAACCGCAGCATTCCAACCCTCAGAACCCTGCCGCTTTCGCGTCGCTGCATCTGCAGCACAGAAACGAGATTATG
>NZ_FCOK02000156.1 GCF_001544555.2 Caballeronia udeis
GTGAACGACAGCACAATGCCAACGCCCATCAGGATCATGGAAACCGTGAAAGGCAGGTTCCAGTTGCCGGTCTTGTCGATCAGGAAACCACCCACGACCGGACTAATAATCGCGGCCAGCGCGGACCCCGAATTCATGATGCCGCTAGCGGTACCGGCGTGCTTGGGCGCGATATCCATCGGCACGGCCCACATCGGCCCGATCGTCATTTCGTTGAAGAAGAACCCGCCGCTCAGGCACACCGCGGCCAACGTGATCGACATGTTGGAAACCAGCATGATGGGCGCAAGCGAAAGCAGCGTCAGGAACATGCAGACACCCACCATCACATTGCGAGCCATGCGGATATTCCCGCTGCGCCGCAAGATGCGGTCTGTAACCGAGCCGCCAAGCCAGTCGCCGAGAACGCCGGCAAAGAACACGCCCGAAGCGAACAACGCCGACTTTCCTAACTCCATGTGATAGTTGTGGAGAAAATACTGCGGAATCCAGCCGAGGAAGAGCCACAACACCCAGCCATAGCAAAAGTACACGGCGGTCACGGGCGCCATGCGTCCCAGCAATGCACGCCACGGCACCGGCACGCGCTGCTTGACCCCGGAGTACGACGAAAGCGTCGCGCACTCGTCGGCGGTAATGCGCTTGTGCTCACGGGGGTTATCGCGGAAGTAGAAGATCCAAACGAGCGCCCACAGAAAACTGATGATCCCCGTCACAATGAAAGCACCGCGCCAGCTCGTGGCGATCATCAACCAGACGATCAACGGCGGCGCCACCGCATTGCCAATACGCGACGCGGCATGCGTGGTCCCTTGCGCGAAGCCGCGCTTATCGGCGGGCATCCAGTTCGACATCGCTCGGGTGGCGGTCGGAAACGTTGCGCCCTCACCCAGCCCAAGCAACAAGCGCGCGACGATCAGCGATACGAACCCGCCGGCCAGCCCGGTCATCACCGTGGCGGCCGCCCAGATCACAGCACAGACGGTGAGCGTCCGACGCGGCCCGAATCGGTCCCCTACCCAGCCGCCAATAATCTGGAACACGAGATACGGATAGGCGAATGCGGAGAACACAAAGCCAATCTCCGTATGCGACAAGTGCAGTTCCGCGCCGAATTGCGAGGCGGCGGTACTGACGTTGACACGGTCGACATAGGTAATGAAATACATGGCGCACAGCAACAATAGAACGCGCGTCGTAGCTCGACGGAACATCATCGTCTCCTTGAGTAGTGCGTGCTTCATCACGGCGCCCACGGGCACCGAAGCGAACTGCATCTGAAACGTCGTAAGACTTTACTGAATGGGCGTTAAAGCGATGTGTCGAATCCTGGGTCTGCGCGGTCGTGCCATGCTTGTCTCCTGTTCGCGGAACGTGGGTCGTCCGCTGTTTATGTGAAGCCCTGCTAATCAATCATCCCTTAGCGCCGCAGCCAGTACCTGCGCGACGTGCAGCGCCTTCGCGTCCGTGCCATCGGCTATCTGATGCCGGCAACTGGTGCCGTCGGCGACGATCACGGCGTCCTGCGCCTTTCGTGCTTTTCGCACGGCCGGCAGCAGCGACAACTCCGCCATCGCCTTCGACGCCTCGTAGTGCTCGGCTTCATAACCGAAACTCCCGGCCATGCCGCAACACGACGATTCGACCACCGAGACTTCGAGCTGGGGAATCCAGCCGAGCACAGCCTGGACGGGACGCAACGCGTCGAAAGCCTTCTGATGGCAGTGGCCATGAACCAGCGCCTTCGGCTGAGCGAGGGGTTTCAGCGAAAGCCGCAGACGTCCTGCCTCTTTCTCGCGAACCAGGAACTCTTCGAACAAGAACGATGACTGCGAGAGCGTGCGCGCTTCATCGCCGTAACCGTAATCGAGGAATTCATCGCGAAACGAAAGCAGACACGACGGTTCAAGACCGACAACCGGCACCCCGCGTTCCATATAAGGCCGCAATGTGTCCAGCGTGCGGCGCGCTTCGGCCTTCGCTTCGTCGACCCGTCCCGCCGACAGGAACGTGCGCCCACAGCACAGCGGACGCTCCCCCGCCTTCAGGTTCAGATGCACCGTGTACCCGGCCGCCTCGAGCACGCGCTTCGCGGCACGGGCGTTGTCGGGTTCCATATAGTTGTTGAAAGTATCGACGAAAAGCAGCACTTCCTTGTCGCCCTGCGCGGGTGGCAAGGGCTGTAGCGCCGTCGATAAAAACGACTTCACGAAATGCGGAAACGCGCGTTGCGGCGCAAGCCCGAGACGGGTTTTTAACCAGCCGGCGAAACGCGGTAAACGCTCGACCGAGCCAAACAAGGACGGCACGCGGCTCGCATACGGCGCGTAACGCGGCAGAAAGCCCACTAGCCGGTCGCGCATGCGCAGGCCATTCGCCGAGGTCCACGCGGCGCGCGCTTCAATCTTGATCTTCGCCATGTCGACGCCCGTCGGGCAATCGCGCTTGCAGCCCTTGCAGGACACACACAGGTCCAGCACATCCTTCACGTCCTGGCTGGCAAGCCCGCCCTCACCGAGTTGTCCGCTGATCGCGAGCCGCAGCGTATTCGCGCGGCCCCGCGTGACATGCTGTTCGTCCTTGGTGATGCGGTAGCTCGGGCACATGGTGCCTGCATCGAACTTGCGGCAATGGCCGTTGTTGTTGCACATCTCGACGGCCTTCGCGAGCCCGCCGGTGTGATCGTCGCCCGTTCCCGGCGCGGTCTCGACACCCGTCAACGGATCGCGTGTCACGTTCCACTGCGACCAGTCGAGTTGCGTCGCGATCTCACGCTCGCGATACGTCGGCGGGAAACGGAAGTTCGTCGCGTCGTCCATTTTCGGCGGATTCACGATGCGGTCCGGACTCATGCGATTCTCAGGATCGAAGAGCGTCTTGATCTCGCGGAACGCCTCGTTCAGACGCGGCCCGTATTGCCACGCAACCCATTCGCCGCGGCACAAACCATCACCGTGTTCGCCCGAATACGCGCCCTTGTACTCGCGCACCAGCGCCGACGCCTCCTCCGCAATTGCCCGCATTTTCTGTGCGCCGGTACGCCGCATATCGAGAATCGGCCGCACGTGCAGCGTCCCGACGCTCGCGTGCGCGTACCAGGTGCCTTCTGTGTCGTGCTTGTGGAAAACCTCGGTGAGACGCGTGGTGTACTGCGCGAGATGTTCGAGCGGCACGGCGCAATCTTCGATGAACGATACCGGCTTGCCATCGCCCTTCATGCTCATCATGATGTTGAGGCCCGCCTTGCGCACTTCCCACAAGGCCTTTTGTTGCGCGGCATCGGGCATCTCGACCACCGAGTCCGGCAAGCCGAGATCGCCCATCAGCTCCACCAGTTGCGCAAGCTTCGCGAGTTGCACGGCCTTGTCCGCGCCGGCGAATTCGACCAGCAACACGGCTTGCGGCTGACCGACCAGCGCACGTTCGATCACCGGACGGAACGCCGGATTCGACATCGACAGGTCGATCATCGTGCGGTCGACCAGCTCCACCGCAACCGGTCCCAGCTTGACGATGTGTTGCGTCATGTCCATCGCGTCGTAGAACGTGGGGAAGTTCACGACGCCGAGCGTCTTGTGCTCGGGCAACGGCCACAGTTTCAACGTGAGTTGCCGGCTGAACGCGAGCGTGCCTTCCGAGCCCACCAGCAACTGCGCGAGATTTGGCACACCGTCGGCGCTGAAGGGCAAGGGGCTCTGGCAATCGAAGAGGTCGATGTTGTAGCCCGCTACGCGCCGCAATACCTTCGGCACTTGCTCGCGGATTTCATCGCGTTCGCGTTGCGCTATCCGCTGTACACGTTCGACCAGCGAACGTGTGCGGGCATCGGATGACATTGCGTGCAATGCCCCAAACGTGGCTTGATGACCATCGGCGAGCACGGCGTCGATCGCGGCCACGTTGTGCACCATGATCCCGTATTCCATCGACCGCGAGCCGCACGAGTTGTTGCCCGCCATGCCGCCGATCGTGCATTGCGCGCTGGTCGATACATCGACGGGAAACCATAAGCCATGCGGTTTCAACCACGCGTTCAGATGGTCGAGCACCACGCCCGGCTCCACCGTTACCGTGCGTGCCTGCGCATTGAAGTGGACGATATTGTTGAGCCACTTGCTTGTATCGATCACCAGCGCTTCGCCAACGGTCTGGCCGCACTGGCTCGTCCCCGCACCGCGTGCAAGCACGGGAACATGCGCGTCGCGTGCGATCTCCAAAGCAAGCAGCAGGTCCGCCTGGTCTTTCGGCACAACGGCGCCCAGCGGCATGATCTGATAGATCGACGCATCGGTCGCATAGCGTCCGCGCGCCGCCCGGTCGAACAGCACGTCGCCCCTCAACTCCTGGCGCAAACGCATGGCCAGCGGCGACAGCGCGGCGCGTGCCGAAGCCGGCACCAGGTGGATCGGCTGGACAAGCGCTTCAGATGATTTAGTCAGCATCGGCGTCTATGCGCGGTTGATTTAGCAAGGATTACTTATAGTTTTCTTAACGTACTATGCCGCAGCCTTCAATGCCGGTGCTGCGGTGTGGCTCGTCAGGTAATCCATGGCTGCAAGCACGCCGCTGCCCGCCAGTTTCACGCCGGACAACTTGAGGCCCATTTCACAGCCCGTGAGCGTGGCCATCAGCGTGAGGTCGTTGCAGTCACCCAGGTGCCCGATGCGGAACATCCGGCCCTTGAGCTTGCCGAGGCCCGTGCCGAGCGACATATCGAAGTGCTCGTAGATGGTCTTGCGGACTGCGTCAGCGTCCACACCTTCAGGCGTCATCACGCCCGTCAGCACCGGCGAATACACGGCCGGGTCGGCGCACTGGATCTCAAGTCCCCATGCGTTGACCGCCGCGCGGCAAGCCGCCGCCAATCTTTGATGCCGCGCGAAAACCTGGTCAAGGCCTTCGTCGCCGATCATCTCCAGCGCTTCGGACAAGCCGTACAACAAATTGGTGTTCGGCGTGTACGGCCAGTACCCGCTCTTGTTCATCTCGATGATCTCGTCCCATGCCCAGAACGCGCGCGGCAACTTCGCGTCCTTGCTCGCCTTGATTGCTTTCTGCGAGACCGCGTTGAAACTGATCCCCGGGGGCAGCATCAAGCCTTTTTGCGAACCGGACACGGTGACATCCACGCCCCATTCGTCATGCCGATAATCCGCGGACGCAAGACCCGAAATCGTGTCGACGAGAAACAGCGCCGGATGCCCGGCCGCGTCGATCGCGCGCCGCACTGCCGCGATATCCGACGTGACGCCCGTCGAGGTTTCGTTATGCACCACGCACACCGCCTTGATCGTGTGCTGCGTGTCTTCACGCAAACGCGCTTCGATCATGTCTGCCTGCACGCCGCGCCGCCATCCCTCAATGCCCGGCAAGCCCAGGAACTCCGGTTTCAGCCCGAGGTTCTCGGCCATCTTTTTCCAGAGCGTCGCGAAGTGGCCTGTCTCGAACATCAGCACGGTGTCGCCGGGGCTGAGCGTGTTGCAGAGCGCCGCTTCCCAGGCGCCCGTTCCGGAGGACGGATAGATCACGACCGGCTGAGCGGTCTTGAAAATCGCCTTGATGCCGTCCAGGACTTTCAGGCCCAAAGCGCCGAATTCCGGCCCGCGATGGTCGATCGTCGGATAACTCATTGCTCGCAGGATGCGGTCGGGAACCGGGCTGGGACCCGGAATCTGCAGGAAATGGCGACCAGCGGGATGGAAATCAAGCTTTACCATGAT
>NZ_FCOK02000157.1 GCF_001544555.2 Caballeronia udeis
GTCTTGCCATGGTCGACGTGACCAATCGTGCCTACGTTGACGTGCGGCTTGGTCCGTTCGAATTTACCTTTTGCCATGATTACCTTCTTTCAAATATGTTGATCGGTTAAAGACTTTTGGCTTGCCGAATTACTTGGATTTCGCGTTGATGATCGCTTCTGCCACGTTTCGCGGAGCTTCTGAATAGTGCTTGAATTCCATTGTGTACGTAGCGCGACCTTGCGTCGCCGAGCGCAGCGACGTCGAGTAGCCGAACATTTCCGACAGCGGGACTTCAGCGCGCACGATCTTGCCGCCGCCAACCATGTCTTCCATACCCTGGACGATACCGCGACGGCTCGACAAGTCGCCCATCACGTTGCCCATGTAGTCTTCCGGCGTTTCGACTTCTACAGCCATCATCGGTTCGAGGATGACCGGGCTTGCCTTGCGCATTGCATCCTTGAACGCCATCGAACCGGCCATGCGGAACGCATTTTCGTTCGAGTCAACGTCGTGGTACGAACCGAACGTCAGGTGAACCTTGACGTCCACTACCGGGAAGCCTGCCAGCACGCCAGCCTTCAGCGTTTCAATAATGCCCTTGTCCACAGCCGGGATGTATTCGCGCGGAATCACACCGCCCTTGATCTCGTCCAGGAACTCGTAGCCCTTGCCCTGCTCATTCGGCTCAAGCGTAATGACAACGTGGCCATACTGGCCGCGTCCGCCCGACTGCTTGACGAACTTGCCATCGACGTCTTCAGCCTTGCCGCGGATCGTTTCGCGATACGCGACTTGCGGCTTGCCAACAGTTGCTTCAACGCCAAATTCGCGCCGCATGCGGTCGACCAAAATTTCCAGATGCAGCTCGCCCATACCCGAAATGATGGTCTGGCCCGACTCTTCGTCGGTCTGAACGCGGAACGACGGATCTTCCTGAGCCAGGCGGTTGAGCGCGAGGCCCATCTTTTCCTGGTCAGGCTTCGTCTTCGGTTCCACCGCCTGCGAAATCACCGGCTCCGGGAAAATCATGCGCTCCAGGACGATGGGATGCAGCGGGTCGCACAGCGTGTCGCCGGTGGTCACGTCTTTCAAACCAACCGCGGCAGCGATGTCACCTGCGTGCACTTCCTTGATTTCTTCGCGCTGGTTTGCGTGCATCAGCAGAATACGGCCAAGACGTTCCTTCTTGTCCTTGGTCGCATTCAGCAGCGTGTCGCCCGACTTGGTCGTACCCGAATACACGCGGAAGAAGATCAGCTGGCCGACAAACGGGTCGGTCATGATCTTGAACGCGAGTGCCGAGAACTTTTCGTCGTCAGCTGCACGACGCTCTTCGCGCGCGCCGTCTTCCAGTTCGCCCAGGACCGGCGGAATGTCGATAGGCGACGGCAAGAAGTCGAGCACGGCGTCCAGCATCCGTTGCACGCCCTTGTTCTTGAACGCGGTGCCGCACAACATTGGCTGGATTTCACAAGCGATCGTACGGTCGCGAAGACCCTTCACGATTTCCTCTTCGGACAACTCGCCCGTTTCGAGGTACTTGTTCATCATCTCTTCGTTGGCTTCGGCAGCAGCTTCGACCATCTTTTCGCGCCACTCAAGGCACGTATCCAGCAATGCAGCCGGGATTTCTTCGTACTCGAACTTGATACCTTGGGACGCTTCATCCCAAATGATCGCCTTCATCTTGATCAGGTCAACCACGCCCGTGAACGTGTCTTCTGCGCCGATTGGCACCACGACGGGAACCGGATTTGCCTTAAGACGCAACTTGAGCTGGTCATAGACCTTGAAAAAGTTCGCACCGGTACGGTCCATCTTGTTGATGAACGCGAGACGGGGAACCTTGTACTTGTTGGCCTGGCGCCACACGGTTTCCGACTGGGGCTGAACGCCGCCCACAGCGCAATAAACCATGCACGCACCGTCGAGCACACGCATGGAACGTTCAACTTCAATGGTGAAGTCGACGTGTCCCGGGGTGTCGATGATGTTGATGCGGTGCTCGGGGCGGTCGCCAGCCATGCCTTTCCAGAAGGCCGTCGTTGCTGCCGACGTAATGGTGATGCCGCGCTCCTGCTCCTGCTCCATCCAGTCCATCGTTGCCGCGCCGTCGTGAACTTCACCGATTTTGTGGTTCACGCCCGTATAAAACAGGATGCGTTCGGTCGTCGTCGTCTTGCCGGCATCAATGTGAGCGCTAATACCGATATTTCGGTAGCGCTCGATAGGTGTCTTGCGAGCCACTTTGAATCCTTAATTGGGTCGACGCGACCGACACATGCCAGTCGCGCCCTAACACAAACGGGCGAGGCGCTTTGTAAGCGCACCCGCCCGGAGGTTTTTCCGTTCGTCCCAGGTCGGGAGGCCTAAAAACAGCCTTAGAAGCGGAAGTGCGAGAACGCCTTATTGGCTTCTGCCATCCGGTGAACTTCGTCGCGCTTCTTCATCGCGCCGCCACGGCCTTCCGCGGCTTCCGAAAGCTCACCTGCGAGACGCAGGGCCATCGACTTCTCGCTGCGCTTCTTCGCAGCTTCGCGCAACCAACGCATCGCCAATGCCATACGACGCGACGGACGCACTTCGACTGGAACTTGATAGTTCGCACCACCAACGCGACGGCTCTTCACTTCGACGACCGGTTTGACGTTGTTGAGCGCACCCGTGAACACTTCCAGCGGGTCCTTGCCACCCTTGGTCTGGATCTGTTCAAAAGCGCCATAAACGATACGCTCGGCAACCGACTTCTTGCCCGACAGCATGATCACGTTCATGAACTTGGCTACATCTACGTTGCCGAATTTCGGATCCGGCAAAATGTCCCGTTTGGGGACTTCGCGACGACGCGGCATGTTTCTTCCTTTGATTTTTCAGTTGGAGCCATATCAGCCCCGCGGTCACCAACTAACCCGATCCATCTAAACGCGCATTTTCGTGCGCACTGTCATGCGCATTGCTCTGACTAACCAGCTTGGCCGGGTGACCACTTACTCGACAGCACCGGCACTTCCGGCACCACCGCTTGAACGCCCTGTTAGGGGCAACCTGTACGACTCATGTACAACTTATGTACGTCTCAACCAGCAAGAATTTACTTGCCGGCCTTAGCGCGCTTCGCACCGTACTTCGAGCGAGCTTGCTTACGGTCCTTGACGCCCTGGGTATCCAGCGAGCCGCGAACCATGTGATAACGCACACCCGGCAAGTCTTTCACACGACCGCCACGAATCAGCACGACCGAGTGTTCCTGCAGGTTGTGGCCTTCACCACCGATGTACGAAATAACTTCGAAACCGTTCGTCAGACGAACTTTTGCAACTTTACGAAGTGCCGAGTTCGGCTTCTTCGGCGTCGTCGTGTACACGCGAGTGCACACGCCGCGACGCTGCGGGCAGTCCTGCAAAGCCGGCGACTTGCTCTTCACTGTTTCTGAAGCGCGGCCTTTGCGAACCAATTGATTGATGGTTGGCATTGTCTATTCCTAAATTGATCAAAATCGACGCCCCCGTTTCGGGCAAAGCAAAACGGACTGCGCATCGAGCATCCCGGCTCTTGTTCGTGCGTGCGAGGAAACCCCCTCAGCAGATCCAAGAACGAGAACCTAGCATCATAATCTGAAAATCCCAATGCGGTCAACAGCTTGGGTGTCGTGCGGTGTGATCAAGCCATTAAAAGCTAGTTCGCACCAACGACTTCGAGCAATTCGTCCCCGAAACGCTCGAGTTTGCGAGCGCCGATGCCAGGAATCTGGCTCAGATCCTCGATGGAATCCGGCTCGTTGCGTGCGATCTCGGCGAGCGTTGCATCGTGGAAAATCACGTAGGCTGGCACGCCATCGCTCTTTGCCATGCTCGCACGCCATGCGCGCAGCCGTTCCCAGCGCGCCTTGATGCGTGGCGACATGCCCGCTGTCGGATCGGCGCGTTCACCAGTTCGACTGGACGACTGCCGCGTGCGCGTGGGCTTCACATACTTGCGCAAGGTCACGTTCTGCTCACCCTTGAGCACCGCTTTGCTTGCCTCGGTGAGAATCAGCGCGCCGAAACCGTCGTGGTCGACGGCCAGATAGCCAAACGCCACCAATTGGCGAAACACCGCGCGCCACTCTTGCTCTGAAAGCGCCGCACCAAGTCCGAACGTGGACAACTTTTCGTGACCACGCTGGAGTAATTTCTCGCTCCGGCTGCCGCGCAGAATGTCGATCAGGTGGCCGGCCCCGAAATGAAATCCGCTCGCCTTATACGCGCGATACACGCAGGACAGCGCCATTTGGGCTTCACGGGTGGCGTCCCATGATTCCGGAGGCTCCAGGCAAGTATCGCAATTCCCGCAGGGCTGGCTGGCCTCGCCGAAATAACCGAGCAAACGCACGCGCCGGCACGACGCCGCTTCGCACAGCCCAAGCAGCGCGTCGAGCTTGCCGCCCTGCACGCGCTTGTGGGTATCGTCGGCGTCCGATTCGTCGATCATCTTGCGCTGCTGCACCACGTCGCCAAGCCCGTACGCCATCCACGCGTTCGCCGGCATGCCGTCACGGCCCGCGCGGCCGGTTTCCTGGTAGTACCCCTCTACGCTCTTGGGCAGATCCAGGTGCGCCACAAACCGGACATCGGGTTTATCGATACCCATGCCGAAAGCAATCGTCGCGCACATCACGATGCCCTCTTCGCGCTTGAACATTTCCTGGTGCCGCTGACGCGTTTCGTACTCCATGCCCGCGTGATAAGGCAGCGCACGCACGCCCTGGCTTTTCAGCCAGTCGGCGGTTTCTTCCACCTTGCGGCGCGACAAGCAATAGATCACGCCGGCGTCGGTGGTTTTGTCGGGATTCGTATGCTCGGCGCGGATGAAATCGAGCAACTGCGCACGCGCGTTGTCCTTCTCCACGATCCGATACCGAATATTCGGACGATCAAAGCTGGAGACGAAAATACGCGCGTCGTCCAACGCCAGGCGATGCACGATTTCATCGCGCGTAATGGCGTCGGCGGTAGCCGTCAACGCGATCCGCGGTACCGATGGAAACCGCTCATGCAGCACCGACAACTGGATATATTCCGGCCGGAAATCGTGCCCCCATTGCGACACGCAATGCGCTTCATCGATGGCAAACAAACCAATGCGCACGCTCTCGATCAACTCGAGGAAACGGGGCGTCATCAGTCGCTCCGGCGCGACATACAGCAGATCGATTTCCCCGTTACGCAACGCGCGCTCGGTTGCAGCGGCTTCGGCGCCGGTGAGCGTCGAATTCAGGCACGCAGCACGCACACCGACTTCGCTCAACGCCGCCACCTGATCCTGCATCAGCGCGATCAGCGGCGACACGACAATCCCCGCGCCGAACCCAGCCTCGCGGCGCAACAAAGCGGGAATCTGATAACACAGCGACTTGCCGCCGCCCGTTGGCATTAGCACGAGCGAGTCCCCGCCGGCGGCCACATGATCGACGATATCGCCCTGCTGCCCCCGAAAAGCGGGATAGCCAAATACTTGCTTGAGAATTTCGAGCGAACGGGACATGGAGAAGACGGAGTGCGCCAGAGCGTGAGTGCCCCGATTTTACCAACGACCGGGCCGTCAAACCGTCGCATGACTCAACGTTAGCCAATCGATAGAGATCGGGATAGGGGCAGGCCTCGCGGCCCGACCCCTCCCACACCACCGTGCGTACGGGTCCGTACACGGCGGTTCGG
>NZ_FCOK02000158.1 GCF_001544555.2 Caballeronia udeis
CATTCACTCTGATTTTACCGCCCCCGGACCATGTCGATAAGAATCAGATAACACGACAAGTAGTCTGACGCCGGGGGCCGGTATAGTCGCTTTTGTAGCGGTCAAATACATTATCCCGCAACCAGTCGCTTGGATAGTGGCAACACCCGTGCTCGCGACCGCCATTATTTACGTTATTCATGGGCTAATCTTTCCAAGCGTGGATGCGGCGGCAAAAGCTTTCCTGTTCGACCTTTTATCAGAGGTGACAGTGGAGCATAGAGAGAATACCAGTATTGGTGACGCTCGGGCTTAGCTTGAGGGCCATGCGACTATCGCGTTCTTGCCGACCGGATACCGCCATTTCTTATTGTCTGCGTCGGCATAGACCAGTCCGTGTCCTGAGTCCAAAGACCCTCCATGCTTCACCATTTTCCAGCGCTTCTCCCGAAATTCGAAGGCAACTTACATCTGGCCGTTGGTCGTCGTATCTTGCTCTTGCAAGGCCGTGACAGATGCACCCATTGGCATGCTCCTTTCGAAAAGCGGGTGCCTGGATCTTTCGTTTTACCCGAAGGGCTACTCTACTGACTTTCCAGTATCTACGGCTTCAGATGGCTTTAGCGCATCCTTTGCTGCCCATTTTCGCCACAGCGTATGTTAGTTGAAGCTTTCCCGGGAACATACGGAGCGCCGAAGGTCCCCCGTTGACAGGGACTTGGACCACAGATTCCGCCCCTCGCTCGAGTCGAACGGCCACGCATCCCCCGGCAATCCGGCTTAACTTCAAGATGCTCGGATCCCTTGATCGACTGCGGTGCCATTGCTGTTCTTCCGTGTGCAGTGCTGATTGGCAACGACAACCACGACTTAACTTGAGCAGCCTGTTTTGTGTGCGTCGCATTGGGGTTTATACTATAGTTTCTATGTGCGATCGAGTTCATAATTAGGAACATCGAATCGACGCTAAGCTTATGAGAAATAGCTCGCTCGTTTTGGTTTCGCCGAGTTGGTCGTTGCACCACGATTCGAACCTCGCAGGGTTACGGATCTATATTCATATTGCGCTTGCTGCGTGTGAAGCCGGTGCAATAGAAATAGAGGATAGTGACGTCAAACGACCTGTCCCGTCACACTTTGGACGAATAGCTGGATTTTTCGCTTCGCAGTCTAGGAGTGCAAGACTGCCATGAATCAACACATGTGGCACGCACGCAGATCACCTTCTGCCGCTCGGCCGCAACAATCTCGGCCTGGATGCTGTAGCTATGGAGGGGCGATTATGTATGCATAACTAACAAACTCATGACAATGGCGAAGAATTGTGGATGCAACATTTATCTTATGAAACATACGAGCGACCAACACATTGACTTACTGGGGGGATTGCTCCTCGTGACACCGCATGGTGATTACCGTGCGGCCACTGTTGCACGCCTCTCAGTGCGGTCGCGATGATGGGTGTCGAAAAATCCGTCTTGCACCTACAAGTGATCATCATCAAGGGAACAAAATGGACATCGAAATAATCGATCGCCTTTCGATCCGGGAAGCAGTAGAAAATTGGGCTGTTTGGCGCGACGCTGGCGACTGGGAGCGATTTCGCAGCGTCTGGAGCGACGATGGCATGATGATCGCAACCTGGTTTCAAGGAACCGCTGACGAGTTCATTCGCGTTAGCAAAGAAGGCTGGAACCGTGGCGTCAGCATCCTGCACTTCTTGGGTGGGACGTCCATAGACCTGACCGGGAAGCGCGCTATCGCGCAAACCAAGATGACTATCTCGCAACGTGCGGAAGTCGATGGGGTTGTGTGCGATATCATCTGCACTGGCCGCTTCTATGACTTCTTCGAGAAGTGCGAAAGGGGCTGGAAGGTAGTTCATCGTCAGCCAATTTACGAGAAAGACCGCATCGACTCGGTTGTACCTGGTAAGGGGCCAGAGCTGGACCCGGAAATTCTCGGCTTGTTCCCGCAGGGTTACCGCCATCTCGCATACGCGCAGACGAAGATTGGATACACCGTGAAGCGTGACATGCCAGGCCTCAAGGGTCCGGAAATCGAAGCGCTGTATGAGAAGGGTCGCGCATGGCTTAACGGTGATGCGCTCATCCGTTGATGGCGCCAGGAAAACTTCATCTATAGCAGCACGGCGGCACGCATCGTTTTAGTTCGGAACGTTTCGCACACGCTCCAGAGGAAACCAAGCGGCATCGGTAATCATATAGCCAGCCTGAGCCTCGCGGCAAGAGGCGCATACGTCTCAGTTGACCGATCGTTCCCACGCACAATCTCGCGTGCGGCTGGCCTAGGCGATGCGCAGCCATTCTCAGGTCATCGACATCGAAGCCTGAAAACCCCAGAATGAAACCATCGTCGTAGGCGACTGGATTAGTACAAGGAAGCGGATGATCGAAGCACTTCGCAATGCCGCGGTAAAACCCGATCCGGTGCAACGATGGATGTACAAGGATGTGGTCGGAATGGCCGAACTCAGCCGAGACCTTAGTGCTTCTCTGCAAGCCATCCCAACGGAAGAGGGCGGGGCTGCTTGTCGGCCATTGCCGACATTCGAGTCACTGGGTTCGTTGGTCGGTTAAAAGTCGCTTTCCGGACATTCACCGTACAGGGTGTTTCACTTTGGCCGCTGACAGCAAATGTGCCACGCCCGACGTAGCCACGCACGCAGTTGTGCCTGCCGTCGTGCGAAGCCTCGGACATCTGGCGCTCGATTTCGTGCAGCAGTCGCCCCAGCACCGTGCGCTGGCGCCTGAGCAGGTGACGCATGCTTGAACTGCGTGGCATGCGCATAACCGCCGCCCTACGCGATCTTGCGGGTTTGAGCTTGCTCTTTAGCTGGTGATGGTTAAGAACGCATGCGCAGGCGTACCGTCTTGTCCAACCGAGATGGTGCTGTGCTGGATGTGGATGGGTTGCTGAAGCGGCTTGGTGTGGATCTGAAAGGAGCCGCCCGTTGCGCCGGCGGCCAGCGGCACCGTCGCCGGCACCGGCGCTTCCGTGGGGTTGCTGCTCTCTACCGTGACGTGGCCCCCCCGGGACCGACCGCTGCGGCGAGTGTAAAGTGAGCAAACGATGTTGAACCGCCGGTCACTGTCGACGGACTGAGCGTCAGACTCTTCACGACGATGTTGGACGGGCCGCCTGCCAGTACCTCGAACGTGAATGGTATTGCGGAGCCGGAAACGCTTGCAGTGAGCGTCACGGGAGTCGTCACTCCGGCCGGATCGACCTGAAGGTAAAACGCTTCAATTGGCGAGACGGCGCCGGCAGGGATTGGGACTATATCCGGGATCGGGACCACGAGCAGGGGCTCGCTCGAGACGATGCTGACATTCAAGCCGCCCGCGGCCGCTGTAACGTTCAGTGTCAGCGATCCCTGCGGCGCGTTCGGCGGATACTGATAGCCTTGCGCCGAAGCCGGTACATACTTGAATGCCGCAATGGCCGGCGACAGGACGGTCAGCGATTGCTGTACCGTTTGTGCGCCCAGCTTTGCCGTTGCCGTCACCACCGTTGCGTCGGCAACGGCTACCGTGCTCGCGGTAATAGGCGCCGTGCTTGTTCCGGGGGGAACGATGACCGTGGACGAGTTGAACGTAGCCGCAGCATTGTTCGTCGAGAGCGATATGGTTGCACCAGCAACTGGCAGCGCAGGTACAGGGTCGCTCAGGAAGAGCGTGCCGGAGACTGGCTGGCCGCCATAGACGGCGGTCGGAAGATCCAGCGCGGAGAACCCCACTTCTGGGCCAAAGACACAGTTGTTCTGTATCTGCGACCAGATTGCCTGAACCTGAAAAGTCTGTCCCCCGCTAGTCTGGACATTACCGACGGGGGAAAGTTGGAATTGCGGGTAGCCAGTGCCCTGACAGATGTCGCCGATTTCGTCACGCGGGTTCGTGTTCGAATCGGTCCAGCCGCTTCCTCCGGATGGATCAGTAATGATCTCACTCAACTCGTGGCTGCACACGACGGTGAGCGTATTCAGCACGATGCCGTACGGTGTTGTCGTCGGGACGCTACAAGTTGGTATCACGACATAGAGCACGTTCCCGTTCGAAGAGTGGTAGCCATTGAAACTGTTGGCGGCACAGCTCGTTTGACCCTGAAACGTCACGCTTACGGACTGCGGCAGGAACAGCACGTAGACGGTGTTGGCGCTGGGCTGCGGAAAGCCTAGCGTCTGGTTGCTGATCCATGAATGCAGGTCGGTCTGGATTTGTGCATCGGACAGCGATGTGGGGGGGCGTGCCAGGGGCTGTGATCACCCGGTCGTTGACGACCGAGCCAGGATTTATCTGCGTGCTGGCGGTGCTGTATTCGTGCAACATCAGCATGTTTGGACTGCTGGCGCCGACGAAGAATTGCAGGAAAGTCAGCAACTGGCCAGACAGCGGGCTGCCTTGGCCGTATGGCCAGCCATTGCCCCATATGACCGGCACGACCTGCACGGTTCCGATAACCGGGCCGCCGCCGTTCTGCACGTTAGGGTTCGCCATGAGGTGGTCGCTCCGCCATTTCGCAATGGGCGTTCATTGTGCACCTCCTTCTGAGACCTCGATAAACATTGGGATTTGTCCTTCCCCATCATTGCGACACGGGCGATGTTTGCGCGATAAGGCCGCTGTAACC
>NZ_FCOK02000159.1 GCF_001544555.2 Caballeronia udeis
GCCTTCAACACGCCCTTGCCGCCGTAGCGGCCGGCTTCGCCGTCGCGCAATTCGATCGCTTCGCGCGATCCGGTGGATGCACCCGACGGCACCGCGGCGCGGCCCATCGTGCCCGACTCCAGCAGGACGTCACATTCGACCGTGGGGTTGCCACGGGAATCCAGAATCTCTCGGCCAATCACATCAACTATTGCTGTCATCTTCAACAATTCCGTTCGAGAGAAAAATTGCACTGAACGGCATTGTGGCTTTTATTGTACTTATACTCAATTAAGTACAATTACGAATGTGCTAAAAATTTGGTGACCAAAATACAAAGGGAGGATCCATTGAAGGACAAATCTCAAATCCGGGAAGAGATCTGCACGATAGGGTCCAGTCTTTATGCACGTCGCTACACGGTCGGGACCGCAGGCGACATCAGTACCAGACTCGATGACGGATGGCTCATCACGCCGACTGACGCATGCCCAGGACGATTGGATCCCGAGGAGATTGCAAAGGTAACCCTTGACGGGCAGCACGTATCGGGCGGAAGGCCGTCCAAAACGCCCTGCACCCCAGGTCTACGAAGGGTCCGCGAGCGCTTGGGCCCGGTAGCATGGCGTGAGAGTGTCTCCCACGCCTCCTTCATCCTGGAGGAGTTAGAAGAAACTGCCACGTCACGGCGCCTTGGCAAGAGCCTTTTCAAAGAAATCTTCTGAGCCGAAATTTCCGGATTTCAGTGCAAGCGCTAAGTCCGTCATACCGGTACCGATCGTCCAGGGTACACCGGGATCTATTGGATCGCCAATGCGCAGCGACTTGACCTCGAGAGCCTTCACAACCGCCCCAGAGGTCTCGCCACCAGCCACAACCAATTTCCTTACTCCGTTGTACTCGACGAGTGCACGCCCGATCTTTGCGAGAGCTCGCTCCATGAGCGAACCGGCTCTCTCAACCCCCAATTTCTCCTGGGTCTGTTTCACGATGTCAGGTGTCGCGCTTCCATAGATGAGCACCGGTTCGTTCGGGAGGAACCGGCCAGCCCACTTCTGCGCTTCTTCAATTTGCACGTCACCATCCGCCAACGCGAGCACGTCAAGTCGAAATGCCGGCCGGGATTTCTTCCAATATTCGACTTGGGCGTTTGTGGCGACCGAACAGCTACCTGAGAGTACGAGGCTTTGCCCGTCGATGGCCGGCAGGTCGCCAGCGGTAGAGGTATTCGCGCTCAGTCGGCCTGCTGAGATAAAGTTCGCAGGCAGCCCCATGGCGGCCCCGGAGCCCCCCGTGACAAGCCGATGCTGTGCGAGTGCAGTTCCAATGTTGAGCAGGTCTCGTTCGCAGACGGCATCAACAATGGCATACCCCTTCTTTTCAACCTGCAACGCCCGAAGTGCTGCCGAGACTGCGTCCGGTCCTTGCGAGACTGTGTTCAAGGGAATCAGTCCAACGCTCCGAGCGGTCTGACTCTGCAACACACGTACAAGGTTCGAATCCGTCATCGGCGTCAGAGGGTGATTCCGCATCCCCGACTCGCTTAGCAGCACATCTCCGACAAACAGGTGGCCTCTGTAGATCGTCCGCTCGTTCGCGGGAGACGCTGGGCACGCGATGACTAGTTCCTGGCTTAGCTCTTTGGCAAGCGCATCCGCCACAGGGCCGATGTTGCCCTTCGCCGTCGAGTCAAAGGTCGAACAGTATTTGAAGAAGAATTGCTCACAACCCGCCGCCTGCAGCCATTTCAGCGCGGCAACAGATTCCTCAATCGCAACCTCGGGGGCAA
This sequence comes from Caballeronia udeis, assembly GCF_001544555.2. Taxonomy (GTDB): domain Bacteria; phylum Pseudomonadota; class Gammaproteobacteria; order Burkholderiales; family Burkholderiaceae; genus Caballeronia; species Caballeronia udeis. Next base: position 1,769 of record NZ_FCOK02000159.1, read on the forward strand.
CCGTTCGCGTTTTCAGTGCAATGATGATCGCATCAGCGTCCGGAGCAGAGCACTTGTAAGGTACACCGATCATTTGAACACTTCGCATGCCACCCTGGACCAACGTGCTTGCGAGGTCGGTCGCGCCGGTAAAATCGTCAGCGATGCACCCAAGTAGCGGCTTACTCAAGATGTTTTTTCTCCGTCAGAACCGTCAGAGCGATCCGGGCCGTCAATGCTCAATTTTTCCGCCTGTCGATAAAGCGCGGAATGACATCGAACTTGCCGTCTCGGCATACACTCGCTCGAAATCTCACTAGCGATTGACGAGCAACAGTCGCCGAATATCTTTATTGTACTACAGATTATTTAAATACAATTTTGGATTTCTTGATTTGCGAATATTGCGAAAAACGATGTGACTATTTGGATCGGAGGACGAAGCCCGTCCAACGCCACGGTCCGTGTAATGGGCTCGAGCGCGGTCATAGCGCAGTATCACAGTCCAAGGAACCGTTAGAGTTGGGCGGCCATGATGTATCTGCTATCGTATGCAAAGCGGTTTTCGGAATGACCGACCCGTTTCTGTTCACGCAACTTATTTAGAGATTTCACGAAGTGAACGACATCACCGTCACCGGCCTGGGCGCTGGAATCGAGCAAGATGGTTCGGTCCCAGCAACGAACCTACTGAGCAATGCAGTCGTCGCTTACCACGAGATCAAGCGTCGGATTATGGACAATGTGTACACCACCGGATCCGCGATCTCGATGCAAGAGACAGCGGATTCGCTGCGCATGAGTCGCACTCCAATTCGCGACGCCTTGATTCGACTCGAAGAGGAACGGCTGGTCAAGCTTGTTCCGAAACACGGGTTTCAGGTTTTGCCGATCTCCGCGCAGGACACGGCGGAAATATACAGAATCCTGGCTTCGCTCGAGCTCTTGGCAATCGAGCAACTGATAGAGAACAATCACGCCCCAGACACTCTCGCTGAACTTGACATTGCGGTTGCAGGACTCGAACATGCCCTGGCTACTGGCGACCTCGACGCGTGGGCACGGTTCGACGCGATCTTCCATGAAACTTTGATTGCTCTATCAGGCAACCAACGCTTGGCCGAACTAGTGCGTCAGTTTCAGGATCAAACTCGTCGAGCACGACGGATTACGCTGCGGTTGCGCGCGTCTCCGGAAGCATCGACCAGGAACCATCGAGCTCTCGCCGAGGCGATCAATGCGGGCGATACGCAGCGTGCCTGCGAGATTCACAAGGCGCAGCGATCGAGAAGTGGTCGTGAGCTCACCGGAATTTTGCAATCGCTCGACATTCGTCACCTCTGATCGTTCCACGTACCACTGCGCCCAAGTGGGCCAGAGAAAGGTGGAGTCGGCCACCGTTTTGCCGGAATTTGCCCGGCTGCGCTGAAGAAGAGCGCTCGTGCGAAAGGACGCACGCAACTCCACGTCGGAACCGCAACTCGCCGACATGCCGGCGATAATGCCAGCTGCTGCAAACCGTCAGCGTCTGCGACGCCTCGCGGCTTTTCCGAAATACTGCAATGAATACCCCGCTTGAATACCCCGCTCTCGTGAATGCACGGGTCGACTTGCCACCGCATTCGTGCGATGCCCACCAACATGTTATTGACGAAGCGTTCCCGATGGCGTCTAGCCGATCCTACACGCCGGGCCCTGCTCTATTGGATAGTCTCCGGTCGCTGCATTGGCGATTTGAGATAGAACGGGCCGTGCTGGTTCAGCCAAGCTTCTACGGTGTCGACAATTCTTGCCTGCTCCACGCGCTACGACAGTTGGGAAATTCCGGTCGCAGCGTTGTCGTTATCGACGAAACGACGAGCGACTACGACCTTGATAAAATGCACGAAACTGGGGTTCGCGCCGTCAGGATCAACCCGAAAGGTCATGCTGATAATCCAGCGGTTGTGGGTCACCTTCTCGAGATTGCCTCAGAACGCGTGGCTTCACGAGGCTGGCACGTACAGCCCCTCCTACCGTTACGGACGAGACTGGTTCTTGATCATTTCGGCAGTGCCAGCAAAGAGGGTGTGGATCAGATGGGTTCGACGTGATTTGTCGATTGGTTGCACCCGGGAATTGCTATGTCAAACTTTCCGCGCCGTACCAAGCCAGCCCGTCGGGTCCGGATTACCCAGAGATGAATGCCCTAGATCATAAGCTCATTTCCTTGCGAAGTGCCCGCATCTTGTGGGGTAGCAATAGGCCTCACACGAATCCAGTCTTGTCACCCGGACGCTCTGCGCTCGACGTTAATCCATTCCACGACATTGACTACGCGTAAGCGTCCGCCTGATCTACTGCTGGGTGCCCGACCAGATTGATCGACCAAAAATCCTTGTCGAGAACCCTCAAGAGCTCTTTGATTTTTGAGACCTCATGCGGAGCCGATTGTGATTTGACGGCAACAATCGGCTTCCAGTGGTCGGCCTCGCGATCTGCGTGATCATGGTGAGGACAGAAGCAGAACACGCCGAATCGGTCATCTGTCTGAATCGAATCATGGAGAGTCAGGCAACACAACCACGCCGACGGCGCTTATCCTCCAACGTCCCAGCGATCGCCGGAGGATACGTATTGAAGTGAATTCAGCAGAATTACAGAAGGAATCCAGTACTGATGAAGTTCGAGTGGCGGCCTTCGACGATCGAATTCAGCAGGTTCTTGTCTTCGGTAAGATCCTTCGTCGCGATCATTGATCGGATGGAGAATGCGCGAAGCGCGTCGCTCACCGACAGCGTCCCCTCGGCAGAATCTTTGTAAGCGTCAGCGGAACCCGTCTTGAATCGGGGCATCCCGAATGTGAAGGTGGTGCTTTCGAGAGAACGAGGGCAA
>NZ_FCOK02000160.1 GCF_001544555.2 Caballeronia udeis
GGCAGCCGGTGGTTCATCCGGCTGCAGCAGGCGCCGCTACTCGCTGCCGCATCACCGGCGCCTCCCACGATTGCGACCGGTCGCGGCTCGGCGGGCAGCCGAACTTCGTTTTATAGACTCGTGAAAAATGTTCGAGCGAGTCGAAGCCCGTCGCGGCCGCGACTTGCGAGACGCTGAGTTCGGTTTGCTGCAGCAGCTTATGGGCGGTCGCCAGCCGCAAGCTGACGTAATACCGAAGCGGGGCGGTTGCGGTGTACTGCTTGAACTGCCGCTCGAGTTGTCGTTTGGACAAACCGACCGCTGCCGCGAGATCCTCGCATGAGAGGGGGGCGGCGACGGATTCCTGCATCAGCCGGATTGCTTCGCTGACTTGTTCGTTCATCGGCGCGGCATCGAGGTCGGTGCGCGCAAGCTGGACTTCACTGGTTCCGCGAATGCGTGCATGCAAAAGATGCTGCGATATCTCTGCCGCCAGTTCGGTGCCCGCATGCTGCCCGATCCATTCGAGCATCATGTCGATAATGCCGCTGCCGCCCGCACACGTGATCAACCGAGGCTCGATGGTATAGAGCTGCGTGGTGGCCTTGACGTTCGGATACGCCTCCTGAAACCCTTCGAGGTTGTCCCAATGCACGGCCGCCGGACGGCCATCGAGAAGCGACGCCGCCGCGAGCATTTCAGTGCCGGTTTCAATCCCGCCAATCTGCGCGCCGAACACGCTTTCGCGCCGCAGCCATGCTTTGACCTTGCGGTTCTTCGCGTGTTTCTTGGGCTCGAAACTCGCAATGACGAAGATGGTCGAGAACTCGCCTGTCTCGTTCGATACCGGCCGCGCTGGCGCGATCATGCCGTTGGTTGCCTGGACCGGTTCGCCATCGATTGAAAGCACACTCCATTCATAGAGCTTGCGTTGACTCAGCCAGTTGGCAATAGCCATCGGTTCGATCACGAGCGCAAGCCCGAGGTTCGAAAACTGCGGCAACACGAGGATGCCCACGCGCCGTGGTGCGGGATGTGTTGGCGAGGCGGATTTGCTCAGCGTGCTCATGGGAACCCCGAGTCTCTTGCCGGATGATCGAATGCACGGATAGAGCCTGACAATAGCGCTTGTGTTGCATCGTCAGACTTACAGGTCGAGCAGGAGCCGTGCAGATCGCGCTCTCGATACGCAGACGTAAACTACCGTATTTTGTTTTTTTTCGACATCGATTTGAATCATGTCGCGATGATCGGCTTCTCCGGCCAGCAGAGTAACCGAGCAAGTGCCGCAGATGCCTTCGCGGCACCCCCCGGGTCTATGCGCACGCGCTCTTGCCGTAACGCCTGCATGATCGATTGATCCGGCATGACCGTGAATATCTTGTTGCTTTGGGCGAGTTCGACTTCGAACGGCAGGTCGGGTGCGGCTTCACGCTCGGCCTGCATGGAAGGCGTGTTACCAGGCGGCGTCCGCGACGATCGCATCGATCCTGACTGGCAGATCGTTCAGGTCTGACATCCATGTTCCTCCGCTGCGCGCTCGCTTTCACGTTGTTGGCGGCGCCAGTCGGCAGGCGTCCAGACCGCTGCGCCGGAGGGCGGCAGCGGTACTCGCCCCATCACGAGATCGCTGCCTTTCTCGCCGATCATCACAGTCGGCGCGTTGGTGTTGCCGCTGACGATGACCGGCATGATGGACGCATCGATGACCCGCAGGCGTTCCAGGCCATGCACGCGCAGATCCGGTCCTGCGACTGCTTCAGCATCGCTTGCCGGGCCCATCTTGCAGGTGCCCGCCGCGTGATAGCCGGTCTCCGTGACTTGCCGCGCCCACGCGTCGAGCGACGCATCGTCGTAAGCGGCCGGCCCGGGTGTGAGTTCATCGCCTGCGAGTTCGCGCATGGCGTTCTGGGCCACGATTTCCCGCACGAGCCGTGCGCCCGCACGCATGTCCGCGCGATCGCGATCGGTTTGCAGGTAGTTGAAAAGAATCCTGGGCGCCAGGCCCGGATCGTTCGACGCGAGGGTCACCGAGCCAAGGCTCGTTGGCCGCATCAGGTCGATATGAACCTGGAACGCATGGGCAGGCACGCTCGACACGCTACCGGGCTGAACGGCGAGTGGCATGAAGGTGAGCTGCAGATCGGGATGCTCGACCCCGGCGCGTGAGCGGATGAACGCGCCCGCTTCGAAGTGATTACTCGCTGCAAAACCCGAGCGATTCATGAACCACTGCGCGCCGACCCACCATTTGCGCGGCGCGACGGTCCACGGAAAGATCGATACCGGCTTCTTGCACAGGTACTGCACCACCGTGTCCGGGTGATCCGACAAGCGCTTTCCTACACCCGGCAGATCGTGGAGCGGCCGCACGCAAGCGCGGCTGAGTTCATCGGCGGGGCCGATGCCTGAGAGCAGCAGCAACTGCGGCGTGTTGATCGCACCCCCGCATAGCAGGACTTCCGCGTCCGCATACACCTTGACGGTCTCGCCATTGCACGCATACTCGATGCCCGTCGCGCGATTGCCGCTGACGAGCACGCGCAACGCGAGCGCACCCGTTACAACGGTCACGTTGCCCCGCGTCAACGCCTCGGCGAGATAACCCCGCGCGGTGCTCCAGCGTTCGCCTTTCCACGTGGTTCTGTCGACGCGCCCGAAGCCTTCCTGGCGATACCCGTTGACGTCGTCGGTATGGCCGTAGCCTGCTTCCACGCCTGCGTTGATGAAAGCACGTGTCAGCACGGTGTCCGTGTTGCCGGCCGTGACGCGAAGATGGCCGCTGTCGCCATGATAGGCATCGGCGCCGAGCTCATGCTTCTCCGAACGGATGAAGTACGGCAGCACGTCACGATAACTCCAGCCGGTGCAGCCTTGTTGTGCCCAGGCGTCGTAGTCGCGGGCGTGGCCGCGTATGTACACCATGCCGTTGATCGACGATGAGCCGCCGAGCACGCGGCCGCGCGGTGTACCAATACGACGCTGGTTGAGGAACGGTTCGGGCTCCGACTGATACTGCCAGTTATAACGGTCTCCGCCGACCACGATGCCCATCGCCGAGGGCATGTCGATCGACCAGTTGCGGTTCACGGGGCCGGCCTCGAGCAGCAGCACGCGCACTTGCGGATCGGCGCCAAGGCGGTTAGCCAACACACAGCCGGCCGAGCCCGCGCCGACAATCACATAGTCGTAGCCGTGGCGGACGCTTTGCGTGGATATTGATGGCTTTGCGCTCATTTGATTCCTCGACAGCGCGGAGACAGCACGTTCATTGACCGTGGATGCCGCTATGAACCAGCGTATGAAAGTGATGCACGAGGTGCTCGCTTTCATTGCTGCGGTCCGCGTCAATCACATAACGGCCCTGGTTGTAGCCGACCGAATGCAGACCCTTTTGTACCGAGATGTTCAGCGCGATATCTTCGGGACCTAGGTCCGTATTCATCCAGTCCATGCAGGCCTTCGTGACGTCCGGGACCGTATCGTGCGGTGTGTAGTAGCCGAAGCGCAGCAGCGTTTTTTCCGCTTCCAGGGGGATGATCAGGAAGGTCGCGAGGAACCCGGAAAAGGGGAACGTGTAGAACGTGTTGTGCGGCCAGATGCCGATGTTGAAGAAACATTCGTCCGGGTTTTTATCCCCGTTCAGCGGCACGCCATACGCGCTGGCTGCGTTCCTGTTTGCCGGTGCGGCGTAGGTCCACCACTTGTCGCGTTGTGTCAGCTTGTAGCCGTCGAAATCGATCAGGTCGGCGAGGTCGACATGGCACGGACCCGAGAGGGAGAAGTGATAACCCTCGATCGAGTTGTCCATGATGACCTTCCAGTTTGCAGGCACGATCACGTCCTTCTCTTCAAGCAGACGGTAGTCGTCGAGTTTCGAAAACACCCGTTTCATTTCAGCGTCAGCGCCGGGGAACAGCGCGCTCATCGACGGCGCGTCCGGGTCGAGGTTGAAGTAGTAGAAGCCGCCCAGTTCCTCGACACGCACGGTCGGGATGTTGTAGCTACCCGCATCGAAACCCTTCACCCGTTCGCTGCGGGGCGCGTGGCGAAGATTGCCGTCGAACCCGTAGCACCACGAGTGATACGCGCAACGGAACACGCCTGTTTGCGTGCCGCGCCGCTCTTCGACCAGACGATTGCCACGATGCTGGCAGACGTTGTGAAACGCGTGGACAACGCCATCCACGCCGCATGTGGCAATGACGCTTTGATCGAAGATATCGGTCATCACGAACTGGCCGGGCTCGCTCAGTTCGCTTTTATGACCGATCACATGCCATGCCGACATGAAGATCCGGTCGCGCTCCGAGCGGAAGATCGTGTCGTCGAAGAAATAGCGCGAGGGCAGGGTGAGCGCCTCTTCGGGCCTCTGCTCGCGCCAGCTTTCCGAGGAGACTATGTCTGCCTTCTTCACAACACGAATGGTTTCCATGTGCAGGTTTCCTGTCGGTGTATCGGGGGATGAGGGAAGTGACGAGTTGCCGTTAGATGAAACTGTAGGGCGGCAAATTCGCATTGACTTGATTAAAGGCGACATTTAAATGACGCGTTTAATCGTCTGTTCGTGTGCCGGTGGAGTTGATGCTGGCTGATGGAATGCGTCTCCGGGAAGTCGCTTTCGATCAT
>NZ_FCOK02000161.1 GCF_001544555.2 Caballeronia udeis
AAGTCCGGCAACCGCGTTCCCATTCGTTAGCGAAGCCCGTAGCGGATGGGAACAGTGGTGGGCGAGGTCCATAGCTGGGGCAGCGAGCACCGAACGTTCCGTCTCGACATCGAACGCGTGGGGTGCGTCAGGCTTATGCTGCAACGTAATCGTCTTGCCAATCTCAAGCCCGGGTTGTCGCTCGAATTGAGCAACGACCACGGAATTGCCGACCATCACCCGGACCATGACCTGAGAACCCAGCGGCTCGACCAGTTCGATACGCCCCTGCATTCACCCGCCTGCGGACTTCCTGAGACCGTCGCCGTCCGCTGCCGGAAAGAGATGCTCGGGACGAATGCCCGCGATGACTTCCGGTCCGGCAACTCATTGAGCGCCAGGGCCATACCGTTAGACGCGCGAAGCTGGAAACTCGCTCCTCGCATCAGTTGACCGTCGCCCTCTACCGTTGCTTCCAGAAAGTTCACCGACGGGCTTCCGATGAAACCAGCGACAAACCGATTGATGGGCTCGTCATAGATTCGCTGAGGCGTGTCGATCTGCTGGGCGGCGCCGTCGCGCATCACAATGATCCGATGCCCCATGGTGAGCGCTTCCAACTGATCGTGTGTCACGTAGAAGGTCGTGACCTTGAGTCGCCAGCACAGCTTCGTGATTTCGCCGTGCATGTCCACGCGCAGCTTCGCGTCGAGGTTCGACAGCGGCTCATCCATGATGAAGATCCGCGGTTCGCGGACAATTGCACGCCCAAGGGCAACGCGTTGCCGCTGCCCGCCGGAAAGCGCTGCCGGTTTGCTCTGCAAAAGTTTGACCATCTGCCGGCGCGCTCGACGCAAGCGTGCGAATGCCAAGATAAATGAGATACGCAGCGCCGATATACTTCACGACCGCATAGGCCACGGCCGACTGAGCAATGAGCATCGAGAGCCCGAGTGCGGCAGCGAAAACGTGGACCATGCCGCCGACGGCTGCACCCATTGAAGAGGCGATGCCCTCGGATTTCCCGCCCGAGACGGTGCGCGCGACGACATACGCGATACCCGGACCGGGAATGACGGCCAATAACACTGCGGCGACGAGGAAGGAGGCCGATGGGAGCATGGCGAAAGCATCCGCTACTAGATGCCAAAGCCGATCAGGCGAGTGGCGATAGCGGCATCGGGCATCAGGAGACGCAGGCCATTGACGAGCGCGTCACCAGCTTCGTGCAGCGCGGTGATCGGCATTTCGGGCAGACTTTCCAGAACGAACCACATCTGCTTCGCATCGGCAGTCAGTCTAGTTCTCACGCCTTGCCGCCAGTTCCAACGGCGACAAGTGACACCAATATCGTCGCGCCAAACGACCTCACCGCACTCGGCGGTCTCGTGAACCGGCGTTCCATCCTTCACTGTGTCGAACAGTTCAGTTCCGTCTGCTATCACCAGTCTAGGCATCCCGCGGTAGGCGGTGAAGTCTTCGCCGCCTACCGGGATGGCCCATTGAATACTGACGGCGTTGTATAGATCGACCACAGGGTCAATACTGGCCACGCTCCCGGTCTTCAATACGCGCTTGCGCAGCGCATCTGCGGAACATGCAGTGCGTTGCGGCTTGGCTCCGAACTGTCTGAACACTTCGGCCCACGAGGCGAGGTGTGCTTCTGCCCACGCAGGACCACCTGCTCCAACGGAATCGTAAGCTCGGGTAAGCGCTTGCGCACCGACACCCGGATTGACAATCGGCGAACCCTCTACAGCGAGACTCAGGGCGCGAAACCGGGGAGCTACGCGTGCGATGTCGGGGGCAATTGACGGCAGAACGTTGAACATAGGAGAATGCGCCAGTGACTAATTTATTGCATGATATCGACCAGTGACCAAAAAAGTCAATATACCGACCGAGTCGGGAGCTGATGTTCAAACCGTTAGCGAAGCCGTTGCCGCGCAGCTTAAGGCGCACCGAAAAAGCAAGAAGCTCACTCTAGATGAGCTTTCGCGGCGTTCAGGCGTGAGCAAGGGGATGCTCGTCGAAATTGAAAAATGTGACGCTAATCCAAGCATCGCCATACTCTGCAAGATTTCTGCCGCTTTGGGTGTATCAGTAGCCGATATCGTCAATGTAGCCAGTTCTCCCGCCGTGCATCTCGTCTCTAGCCAGGATATTCCGACCCTCTGGAATGGTCCGAAAGGAGGCTCGGCGCGTCTGCTTGCGGGGACCACAGGCCCGGACATGATCGAACTGTGGCGATGGGAGATGCAGCCTGGCGAGCAATTCGAATCCGAAGGCCATCCCGCAGGAACCTTCGAATTGTTTCATGTCGAGCAAGGCCAACTCAGAATATCGGTCGATGGGGTCGAGTTTCTCGTGCCTGCGGGAAGCTCTGCGGTCGCTCGAACGGACGTTCCGCATCAATACGCGAACGACAGCAAAGGTAAGCTCGTCTTCACTATGACGGTCGCAGAACTTCACTGAACTGAAGATTACGCGCCGCGAGTACGCCCTGACTGCACTTTGACCTCTTATGAAATGGAATGATGCAGGTACCACATCGTCGAACGATCTTGGCATCCGCTTCAGCAATAGGTCGGTATAAACGCCGCGCAAATGCGCATCGGCTTCGGTGCGCCGCGCTTCCTACAATTTGTTGCTATCACAAGACGACGTCTATATGGCCGGAAGCGGAATTGTCTCTGCGAACATGCTGTTTGCCTACTCGGCTTACTTCATCGGCATCGCCAGTCCAGGACCAAGTAACTTGGCCATTATGTCGATCGCAACGACCGATGGTCGGAGACCGGCTTTCATGTTTGCCCTTGGCGTCATGACAGGTTCGTTGTTTTGGGCGTTGCTGGCGACGCTTGGCGTTTCAGCAGCCATGATGGCGTGGTCACACTTTGTCGTGGCCGTTAAGATTTTTGGCGGTGTTTATCTTCTCTGGCTGGCGTTCAAATCAGGGCGCTCCGCGCTAACCGTGACAGACAAGGTGAGTCAGGGGGCAGGCCGATCGTAAGGGCCCGGCGATCCCAGGGGTTCGGCAGCCGACGTCAGCCTACTGTTGAAGCTGAGGCTGCCAGAGATGCGGCAACAGCTCATCGAGCCGGCTGGCGGGCTGTGTAGGGAGTCGTGTCAGGATGTCTTTCAGATAGACATAGGGATCGTGCCCATTAAGCTTAGCCGACTGGATGAGACTCATCACTGCGGCTTGACGCCGGCCGGCGCGAGCTGAACCCGCGAAGAGCCAGTTTCCCCTGCTAACGGCCAGTTCCCGTTCATTCTGCCCATATCGGGCAAGAAGTTGAAGTCCACTATCGTTGGCATCCGCTGTTTGGTCGTCGCGTCAAGGTTCGAGATGTTGAGCAGCGCGGCGGAGGTTGTGTCGTTCATATCGACGCGGGCGACAGTGAGGTTAGGGTCATTGCCGAATGGATGTTGGATGCTGCCACTTGCTCCGCTCTCGTTCTCGGCGAGCCGCGCGTCAGCGTAGCGGCCTTGTGCAATCTGCACCAACTTCTTATCAATCGACATTTGCGCGGAAACTCACCGGACGATTCCACCATCGTCCGGGAGAAGCGCAATGCGCAAGCCACCAAACGTCGTTCCGGCAGACCCGCAGTCGTTGCAACCGATATCGCGCCAGATGAACATGATGTTCGACTCGGTCGAGCTTCAGGGGATGAGCCCGGTGCAGCGTTCAAACGTCATCAGACACCTCGCGAGCCTGCTAACGCAGGCCGCCGGCGTCGCGCTAGCAAAGGAGCGTGACGATGAATAACGATGAACGTTTGCCCTCGCTGCTACTGAAGCATAAGGCCGTGGTTTATGTCCGGCAATCAACCCAGACGCAGGTCCAGATGAACGTTGAGAGCAAGCGCCGGCAGTACGACCTTGTACAGGAGGCCAGGCGACGCGGATTCCGTGACATAGAAGTCATCGACGATGACCTGGGGCGCTCGGCGAGCGGCATGGTTGCTCGACCGGGTTTCGAGCGTCTGGTCGCGTTGCTTTGTGCAGGCGAGGTCGGAGCGGTACTGTGCGCGGACGCCTCACGCCTCGCTCGAAACGGGCGCGACTGGCACCATCTTCTCGAGCTTTGCGGTCTTGTCGAAGCGCGCGTAATCGACCTCGACGGTGTGTACGATCCGTGCCGGGCAAACGACCGCTTGCTGCTTGGCATGAAGGGCAGCATCAGTGAGTTTGAGCTCAATGTGCTTCGTACCCGCATGCACGATGCCAAGCGCCAGAAGGCACACCGCGGCGAACTTCGGATCAGTGTGCCGATCGGCTATATCTGGCATCGTGAAGTCGACCTGGGCATTGATCCAAGCCTGCAACTGCAGGAAGTCATACGCCTAATATTCGTACGTTTCCGCGAACTCGGTAGCGCAAGACAGGTTTTGTTGTCGCTACGGGCTCAACAGGTCCACTTCCCGCGCCCCTCTGACGGTAGGACGCTGACGCACTTCGACTGGATACCCGTACGCTACCGTAACGTGATCTCGGTGCTCAAGAATCCGTTCTATGCCGGCGCATACGTGTACGGCAAGAGTGGCAAACAGATGGCGATAGTAGATGGGCGTGCGCGCAAGAGCTATAAG
>NZ_FCOK02000162.1 GCF_001544555.2 Caballeronia udeis
ATGACGGCCTCGGCTCATCCCGCCATGATAAAAACGGACCGTTAAATATTCAACTTATTTAAGGGATGTTGTACTAGTTCTCTAGCTGCCCGTCTTGCAGTCGGCGAGCATTGGCGGGGTTTTGGGATCGGCCGTGTCGTCGGTGAGCGAACCTTCCGGGCCTTTTGTCCACCACGTGTAGTGATCGCCAACGTATTTCGCGCCCGATGCCGCCAGCACGTTCACAAACAGCATCTTCCGGCCATCGACGGTCAGCACCGCAAAACTCTGCTTGTTCTTCGTGTTCATGTACTGCACGGTCAGCGTGCTGCCGCCGTGGCATTCGTAACGCAGCGTGTTGGTCGTCGCGGTCTGAATCTGCGGCACGGTCAGCGGCATGGCCACAGCCGAATGGGTCGCGGCCATCACACACAGCGCCCCGGCAGTCAACACGGCCGATCTGACCCGTCGTACGATTCGTTCGATTCGTACGATCCTTTCAAACAGCAGGTTCGTCTTTCCATCCTTCATCGTTCTATCCTTTCGTTACCTCTTTCCTGCGCAGGCAAAACCGGCGCCTTCAAAACACTCACGCGACGTCCATCAAGGATCGATCACATCCGCGCACGCGTCGGTCGGCGCGGCCGCCACGTGGCCGACCAGCGGCACCATCTTCAATCCCGCCGAGGCCACCCGGCACGGCGCCGCCGCAACACCGCACCCGGTCAGCCCAACCACCGTCGCGCACAGCGCGACCATTGCACACCATTTCACTTAAAACCTCCGTGCCGCTCGCAAAAAGCTCGTCGCGAGGGGCGTGTTACCGTCATCGAGTGGAGACGGGTCTTAGCTTAGACGCGGCCAGCTTCGCGCGTTCCCGCGCTTCGTCGGTATCACGTCCGGTTGCAAGCGCCACGCCCATGCGGCGCTTCGCAAAACTTTCCGGTTTACCGAACAGGCGCAGGTCCGAGTCCGGCACCGCGAGCGCGTCGGCCACCCCTTCGAACGCAACGCCCGCTTCGTCCAGGCCGCCATAAATCACCGCCGATGCACCCGGCGCGCGCAACGTTGTATCCACGGGAAGACCGAGGATCGCGCGCGCGTGCAGGTCGAATTCGGAGAAGCGTTGCGTGGCGAGCGTGACCAGCCCCGTGTCATGCGGTCGCGGGCTGACTTCGGAAAACCAGACGTCGTCGCCGCGCACGAATAATTCGACGCCGAACAATCCGCGGCCGCCGAGCGCCGTGGTGACCTTCGCGGCAACATCGCGCGACTTTGCAAGCGCCGCGACGCTCATGGCCTGCGGTTGCCACGATTCCACATAGTCGCCCGCCACCTGGACATGGCCGATCGGCTCGCAGAAATACGTCTGCAGATCGCTCGTTTCCGGGCTGACCGCGCGCACGGTGAGCTGCGTGATTTCGTACTCGAAATCGATAAACCCTTCCACGATCACACGGCCGTGATTGACCCGGCCGCCGGCCATGGCGTGCTGCCAGGCAGGTTCGATATCGGCGGCGCTCTTGAGCACCGACTGCCCCTTGCCGGACGACGACATCACCGGTTTCACCACGCACGGAAAACCGATCTTGCCGATGGCCGCCGCCATCTCGTCCAGCGACTCGGCGAACGCATACGGCGACGTCGGCAGGCCAAGCGTTTCCGCAGCGAGACGGCGAATGCCTTCGCGGTTCATGGTGAGCTGGGTCGCGCGCGCGGTCGGGATCACGACGGCGAGTTGTTCGGCTTCGATTTCGGCGAGGGTGTCGGTTGCTATGGCCTCGATCTCCGGCACGATCAAGTGCGGCCGTTCGGCTTCGATCAACGCGCGCAACGCCGCGCCGTCAGTCATGTCGATCACGTGCGAGCGATGTGCGACCTGATGGCCGGGGGCATCGGCGTAACGGTCGACCGCGATCGTCTCCACACCGAGCCGCTGCAATGCAATGATTACTTCCTTGCCGAGTTCGCCTGCGCCGAGCAGCATCACGCGCGTCGCGCCGGGCGTGAGCGGCGTGCCGATTTTCGACGGCTGCGCGCCGGATTGAAGGGAAGAAACGGCGGACGCAGCGGACTTCGCGCTCTGCATGGATGCTCCAGAAAAAGAGGCCTGACAAGCCCGCGATGTTAACACGCGGACCCTTTTCCGAACCCGATCGGTGTTGCGTTCCCGGGGCGCGGCTGTCAGATCCGGAATGGCGGCGAGGTTGGCCGCGGAGCGGCTGCGCGACGGCTTTCGCTTGATCGAACGCGCGGTCGCGCTAACTTATCTTTACATGTTGCAATCACTTTGCCGCAATCTGCCTTGGTCAATCTTAGGACGAGTGCGATACCCTTACGGTTTTGCCAGCCCCAAGGAAATTTCATGTCGATGCAGCCTTCCCGTTCGCAACCTGCGCGTGTTTCGGCGCGCAGCCGGGTCCATGCTGCGTTCCCGCGTTCCAGGTCCTCGTTTACCGCCATGATGTCGATTGCGGCCGTCGTTTTCGGCGCCGCGCTGGCGGGTTGCGCAATGCCGACGCATCCGGACAGCGCCGCGCCGCCAACCGACCCTTACAACCCGGCCGCGACCCAGCTTCTGGACGATACCCAATGGAAACTCACCAGCTGGACCAATGCCGACGGCAAGACGCGCCCGGTCCCGTCCAGTCCGGCCGGTAGTGCCGGTGGCAGTGCGGGCGCCAGCGCTGGCGGAGCGCCGATCACCCTGAATTTTTCGACGCAAGGCGGTCAACGCAAAACGAATGGCTTTTCCGGCTGCAACCGTTTCACCGGCACCTACGACCTGATAGACGGCAAGCTCTCCTTCGGCCCGCTTGCCAGTACGCGAATGGCCTGCGCGCCGGGACCCGGCAGCGCGCTCGAACAACCGTTCCTGCAGGGCCTCGCGGACATTGGAAAAACCGGTGTGCAAATGCGCCCGCCGCAACAATTGCAGATCACGCTCAAGAACGGCGATGTATTGACGTTCACACAAGCCGCGCAACCTTGAGGGTAATTGAGGTTAATGAAGGGCGGTTTGGAAGGTTGAGGTTGTGAGCCTGCTCAGGGGGCAGGCTCGGGGATGATGGCCGGTTTGGCCTTCCACCCTCGAGACCGGATCTTCAAGACCGCCTGACCCGGCCGGCATCGTCCCGATGCACACTTTGTCGTTCCCGGCCGATTGCGTGTTTTGCTTGACCACCGCCTGCATCGCCGCGTTCATGGCGGTTAAACTCGGCGGTATCGATTCATCTTTGTCCGAGCCTGGGTTCGCTGCTCACATCGCTTACATCATTCCTGGTTCCTTGCATGCACACGGTAGTTTTCGGCTGGTTCGGTGCTTCGGCCGTCTGGTTCATCCCCCTTCTCTGGCGCGTGGCCAAGTCCGTTCTCCCGAACGGCGGCGGCCTGCGCGGCCCGGGCACGATCCGGCTTTGGCTCGGTTTCTTCTGCGTGCTCCTCGCGAGCTGCACGCTGGAAGCCGCGCTGTTTCATTCATTCGCCTTTGCCGCCGATGTCGACCATCTCGGCCAAGCGCTGTTGCGCGGCTTGGGTGGACATGCCAGCGTTATCAGCACGCCGGCTGCGCTGGGCGTGGGTGCCGGTGCGGCGGCGGTTTTCCTGATCAGCTTGCCGTGGCTCTGCGGATTTCGGTGGCGCGACACGCTTGGCTGGGCAAACGGCGCGTTTGGCCTGGGCCTGAAACCAGAGTGGCTCACGCCACGGGAACGGTCGGTCCGCGAGAAACCGTCGCGCGGGCGGCTATCGCGGGAGAAGGCGGAAACGCGCGGCGCGAGCGCCGGTCTCGGGAGCTTCAAGGGAGGTAGCCCGGGCGTCGGCGTCACGACGTCCGGCAGGACCTCGCACGATGCTCCGGCGCTCGGCTTACCAACGGCGACGCAACGCCAGGGTGGACGCTATCAGCGGCCGACGGTCTGGCGGCCGCAGCCGGCGCGTCGAAGCGAAAGCGAGCGGCCGCTGCGCGGCCCCGAGGCTGCGCGCCCGATCGAACCCTTGCCGCAGGTGCATCGCGAACCGGGTACAGGCAAGGAGAGTTATTCGGACCGATTCCCCGATGCACGTCCGGCCGCCTCGCGCAGCGGACGTGGCGCG
The DNA here is from genome assembly GCF_001544555.2 of Caballeronia udeis. GTDB lineage: Bacteria > Pseudomonadota > Gammaproteobacteria > Burkholderiales > Burkholderiaceae > Caballeronia > Caballeronia udeis. The sequence continues at coordinate 4,075 of NZ_FCOK02000162.1, forward strand.
GGATCGCGGGAGCCAATCGAGCCGATCGCACCGGCCGGGTGGTTGAAGACCGGCGCCGCGTCGGGAGCCTCGCCGGGAACGCGGGACAAGACAGCGGGCGGGAACGCGCCCGCCGCCGCGACGGGTGCGGGTGCGGGATCGGCTGGCGTCACGCGGGCCGCGAATGCAGCGGGTTCAGCGGGTTCAGCGGGTTCAGCGGGTTCAGCGGGTTCAGCGGGTTCAGCGGGTTCAGCGGGTTCAGCGGGTTCAGCGGGTTCGGCGGGTTCGGCGGGTTCAGCGGGTTCAGCG
>NZ_FCOK02000163.1 GCF_001544555.2 Caballeronia udeis
CCTGGCCGACGCCCACCCCGTCGTCACTGATTGAAAGCGTCTGCATACCCTCTGCCCGCTCCAGGTCGATCCAAATGCGGCGGCAGTGGCTATATTTCAGCGCGTTGTTGACTGCTTCCTGTGCCGCACGGTAGAGGTTGATCTGCATCAGCGGATCCTGGCAGTCCACATCTGGCGCGATCCACAGCACGCAATCCACGCAATTGAGCGTGCGAGCCGTCTCTGCCAGCGCATGCAGCGCGGCCGCAAGGCCACCATATTCCATGGCGACCGGATCCAGCCCATGAGCAATCCGGCGGGTCATCAAGGATGCCTGCTTCACCAATCCGACGATGGTAGCGGCGTCGGCGGAGGCTGGGTGGCCCTGCGTCTGCAGTTTCTGTTTCAAGGCGGCGCTGTACAGACCCAGGCTGGTCAGGTGTTGCCCAAGCCCGTCATGCAGTTCCCGACCGATAAGTCTTTGCTGCTGATCGCCGACCTGGATCAGTTCCTCTTCCAACAGACGGCGTTGCGCCATCTCCTCCTTCAGTTCACTGTTTGTTTTCTCCAGATCTTCGGTTCGCTCCTGCACGCGCCGTTCCAATTCGATGTGGGATGCCTGCAGCAGGCTATGGACGCGCTGCTCCTGAGCACGTGCCGCCACCAGCAGCAGTCCGGTTACCGCCATGACATTCGCGAAGGTGCACCACCTCACGAGGCTATCCACCGGAGATTCGGCGGCGAAGGGGCCGGTGCCGTGGGTGGTACCCCAGATGGCCATGACTGAAACCATCAAGGTCGCGATGCTGGTGCCCAGATGATTGAAGCGCAGAGCAGCCCAGATAACGAACGGAAAGATCGCCAGGGCGGCGGGATAGTAGCCGTGTCCGGCAAGTTGCGGGGCGCCGAAGATGAGGTAGCTCACCCCTAAGGTCGCAACCGTCAGTCCGCACGCCTCTACGGTCTGCCCCGCGGAGCGGACAGGGTTCGAATAGGTGAGGAAGCTGAGCAGGGGAGGAGCCACCACCAGCACGCCCATCATGTCACCGAGCCACCATTTCAGAAAGGCTGCGCCGTACTCGGTGATCGGCAGCAGCCCCCCTCCAAGCAGGGCGGTCGCGCCAATCAGCGAACTTACTGCCGTGCTCACCACCGCAGCCAGGCCGATGAAGGCCAACACGTCCCTGATGCGGTCGAGGGTGATCCGGAATCGGGCCGCGCGCTTCAACAATATTGCTGACGTCGACGCTGCGACCATAGCGCCGGTGCCAATCAACGCGGCCACGCCTACTGGCACCCCCCCCGACAGGTTGGCGAGGAAGGAGCCAATGGCAATTCCGGGGGCAACTGCGAAGCCCAGAGCGAGCAGCGCAACAAGAGCGATGCCGCTGGAAGGCCACACCAGAGACACTGCGCCGCCCACTACCGCATAGGCAAGTCCTAGCCTTGCGCCTGCGAAATACGCCAATGCCACAAGCCCGGTGTACAGGAAGAGGCTGATTCTGGAATTGACCCGAGTGGTAACCATTATTCGCTTCAAATCCTGAAGGACAGGTTCTTGTGGGCGTCAAGAGGTTCTTTCGTCAGACGACGTTCTTGTACCAATTGACCATCGGTTCGAAGCGGCGAGGGCGGTAGACGACGTCCGCGATTTTGAAAGGCCGCATGCGATCCGTAAATTTGCTCCGTAAATTTCGGGATGCGGTGAGAACGGCTGAAATTTCAGATTAACAGTTGTGGGGCAACGGTCCAGCATAGGTCGTGATTTTTCTGGCGCAAAGCCGACCGATTCCCCGAACGTTAGGCAACGCACATACGAGCGATGACCGCAGTGTCCTTAAAGTGGCCCTTGAGCTAAAAGCTCGTCGAATGGCGAGAACGGGTCGGGTCGAGCCTGTCGCCGGCCGGCGAAGGTCAGTCAACAAGAGCCGGTGACGAACGGGCGTCGAGCGCCTGAAATCAGTTTGATACCGGCCGCTCGGCGATGGGTGCCGAGGATGCGGTACGGAGCCTCTTTAGCATGCAGGAGGCCGTCGACGGACACAACGCCGTGAATTGTCTGCATAGCCGCACTTCGCCGGGGACGTCTTCGCGACTCACCCGCTCGTAACCCGCTCGCTCGAAAAATTGCTCTGCCGTCGTTGTCAGTAGCCAAACATCTTGTCGCCCGCAGGAGCGTGCGTTGTCTTCGAGGCGTGCCACCAGTGCACGTGCGATTCCTGTTCCACGCGCCTCCTGCGCGACAGCAAGTGACCTCAACAGCACGCTAGAGCCGAGCTGTTCAAGTCCGCCAATGCCGATAACCGATCCGCTTGCACTTTCTGCAACCAGAAATCCTTCGATGAGCGCGCTCGAAACATCTTCTACAGGCAAGTTATTCGCGCGTAAAAGGCTTTGGATCTCGCACAGGTCGGCCTCATCGGCTATTCGTATTTGCATGGCGGCATACTCACTCGAAATTGACTTGGCGGCCACCGCGCTTTTTCTCGGAGACGAGACGTGTCGCCAGGATGAACGCAACGGCTGAAACCAGCGACACCAGCAACACGGTCCATTCGACAGGGAGATAATTTCCCCCGACCGTCCAGATCGCAGCGGCGGAAATCGGCGCAATGCCCTTGGCAATATTTGAGGGCATCGAGAGCAGTCCGCTCACGGCTCCATAACCCTCTGTCCACATCACATCCTGCACGATCGTTCCGCGCAGGATCGTCATCATGCCGTTGGCGCCGCCGTAGACGATCGCAAACAGGATAAGTAACGCCGGCGACGTGCCGGCGCACATCAGAACGATGACCGAAGCCGGGAAGGCGGTCGTAATCACCATACCCACGATCGAAGGCCGCAGGTTACGGCCTATCGTGAACCACAACACGCGCGCCAGAACCTGTGCCGGCCCGATAACAGCCATCGTTGTCAGGATCAGTGCCGGCGACACGTGCCGCTCCATCATCAGTGGTACGAGATGGAACGTGAGCGCGGCGAATGTCGCGTAATAGGCTGTGAAGCACACCGCGAGTGCCCAAAATGTTGGCGTGCGTAGTGCGCGCTGTGTAGCCGTTGCATTGACAGTTTTCTGCGTCGCCTTGTAATTTGATTCGTCATCGCGCGGCGCATCTCGGCCGATGGCAAAAATGTGCAGCGGCAAGCAGATTGCCAGATTGAACGCGGCCAGCACGAGCAATGCGCCCCGCCAACCGCACCATTCGATAAGGCCCTGGGTTAGCGGGATGAAAACCGTACTGGCAAAACCGGCTACCAGAGTGATCAGCGTGATCCTGGTGCGAAAGCTGTCAGGGAAATCGCGTGTGACCACCGCGAAGACCGGATCGTAGAGCGTGGCAGCCATCGCAACGCCAAGACCGGCCCAGACGACGAACAGTATCGCGAGGCTATGAGCCTGCGACCACAGCGCCAACATCGCTGCAGCGAGGATAGACCCGCAGACCATGACGCGCCGGCCGTGGCCGTGATCGATCCAGGTTCCGATGGGATAAGCCGCAAGTCCCGAGATCAGCAGACCGGTCGAGAGCGCTGCACTTGTGGCGGTCCGGCTCCAGCCCAGCGCACTTTCCATCGGTACGACAAACAGCGAGAACGCGTAATAGATCGAACCCCATGACACGAGTTGCGCGGCTGCGAGCGCCCATGTCGCGATAGCGCCGCGGGCGCCGTCACTCCGTTTCGCCGTCATCGGGAAGATCCTGTGTCATTTGCGGACCCTGCGTCCTTCGCTATCGATGACCTTTTCACCGTCCTCCTTTGCAAAAGCGTCTTTTTGCGCTGCAAGCAGGATATCGAGAACGAGCTCAGACGGGCGGCACAGGCGCACGCCAAGCGATGTCACGACGAAAGGCCGGTTGATGAGGATCGGGTGTTCCTGCATAGCGTCAAGCAATTGCTCATCGGTCAGGGAGGCATCACTGAGGCCAAGATCGGCGTAGGGGGTGCCCTTTTCACGTAACACGGCGCGCACCGTCAGGCCCGCGCGTGCGATGAGCGCTTTGAGCACGTGCCGCGTCGGCGGGGTTTTCAGGTATTCGACGATCACTGGCTCGATCCCCGCGTTGCGGATCATGGCCAGCGTGTTGCGCGAC
>NZ_FCOK02000164.1 GCF_001544555.2 Caballeronia udeis
TTTCCATGATGAACCTCCACACGTCTGGTTGAGTGCGTCAGTTTCCCTCGAAGGGAGGCGTCGGGTCCATCTCAGTAAAATCTGGCGCTTTGATCCTGAAAATCCATGTTGATCAAGAACTTGCGCAGTCGCTGATTGCGCAAAAGCTACCGAACGGCCGAGCCTTGCTGCAGGCGGCTCTGCGCACGGCTACCGCCAGATTTTGCAAGGAATGTACGACAACCCCTAAAGGAGGCCATCATGCAAGTGTGGCATGCGAATGAGCCGACCAGAATGCCTCGGATCAACCATCACTTCGTGTTTCATGATGCAATCGGGAGGTTCCATGCCACCGCTACATGCAATCAATCTTCTCCAGTCGAAGGAAGGTGCCCGGCTCCATGGTCCGGAACTCGACCAATGGCGCCGCTGGGGACCTTATTTGAGCGAGCGGCAATGGGGCACTGTTCGTGAGGACTACAGCGAATACGGCACCGCATGGGACTACTTTCCGCACGATCATGCGCGCAGCCGCATGTACCGCTGGGGCGAGGACGGCATTGCCGGATTCGGCAACGACCCGCTCGACTGGTGCGTATCGCTCGCGCTCTGGAACGGGCACGATCCGATCATCAAGGAACGGCTCTTCGGGTTGACGAATGAGCAAGGCAATCACGGCGAGGACGTAAAGGAGCTTTACTTCTATCTCGACGGCACGCCGACGCATTCGTACATGAAGATGCTGTACAAGTATCCTCACGACGCGTACCCGTACCAGGATCTGATCGACGAAAATCTGCGGCGCGGCGCCGAACAGCCCGAATATGAAATCCTCGATACAGGCGTGTTCGACGATAACCGCTACTTCGACGTCTGCGTCGAATATGCGAAGCACACACCCGACGATATCGTCATGCGCGTTAGCGTCGAAAACCGCGCGGATCAGAGCGCGGCGCTTCATGTGTTGCCGCAATTCTGGGCGCGCAACAGATGGGCTTGGTCGGACAAACCCGGCAAGCCGTCGCTCAAACTGGAGCCGAATGCGGAGGAGGGCGCACGCGTCGTCGCGCACAATCCCGCTCTCGGAACGATGATCGTGACGGCGTCGGCGCAACAGCCGATCGAGTGGCTCTTCTGCGAAAACGAAACGAATATGCGCCGCATTTTCGGGTTCGAAGGAGCGGGGCCGGGGCCATTCAAGGACGGCTTCAATGACTACCTCGTCGACGGCGACGAGCAGGCGATCCGGCGCGACGGGGGCACCCGCGCCGCTGCGCATGTGTACCTGCAGTTCGCGCCTCATGAGCGCTCGGTGCTGTATCTGCGCTGGCGTCCAGAATCGTCTCCGGCTGCTGCTGCGGCTCCGGATGCCGTGCCGCTCGACATGGAAGCGCTCTGCGCGCGCCGGCAAGCGGAGGCCGACGAATTCTATGTGGCGCTTCAGCACGACATCGCCGACGCCGATGCGCGGCTCGTACAGCGTCAGGCGCTCGCCGGCATGCTGTGGTCGAAGCAGTACTACCAGTTCGACGTAACACGCTGGCACGACGGCGACCCCGGCCAACCGAAGCCACCGAGAGCACGCAGGCGCGGTCGCAACGCGGACTGGCGGCACATGTGCAATGGCGACATTGTCTCGATGCCGGACAAGTGGGAGTACCCATGGTACGCGTCGTGGGATCTCGCATTCCATGCGGCCGCATTCGCCATGATCGATCCCGACTTCGCGAAGAAGCAATTGCTGCTGCTTGTGAAGGAGCGCTACATGCATCCGAACGGGCAATTGCCTGCCTATGAGTGGGCGTTCGGCGATGCGAACCCGCCGGTTCATGCGTGGGCAACATGGCGTGTCTATGAACTCGACCGCGAGGTGACGGGCGTTGGCGATCACGCGTTTCTCGAAGTCATGTTCCACAAGCTGCTGCTTAATTTCTCGTGGTGGGTCAACCGCAAGGACGCCGATGACCGCAACATCTTTCAGGGTGGTTTTCTTGGGCTCGACAACGTGGGCATTTTCGACCGGTCTTCGCCACTACCGACCGGCGGCCGCATCGATCAGGCCGATGGCACAGCATGGATGGCCTCCTACGCGCTCGACCTGATGCAGATCGGCCTCGAACTGGCGATGACGAACAACGCGTACGTCGAAATCGCGGTGAAGTTCTTCGAGCACTTTCTGTATATCGCGGAAGCGGTCAGTTGCAACGAAGGCTGCAGCACAGGGTTATGGGACGAACACGGTGAATTCTTCTACGACGTATTGCACCTTCCGGACGGTACCCGTGTGCCTATGCGCATTCGCTCGATCGTCGGACTGATTCCGCTTTTCGCCGTTCACGTGCTCGAGGAGCGGGTGTACGGCCATTTGCCGGGATTGCGCGAACGGCTGGCGTGGTTTCTTGATCATCGCCCGAATCTGGCAAAGCTGGTGTCGCGCTGGACCGAACCCGGCAAAGGCAACACCACGCTGCTGTCATTGTTGCGCGGACACCGGATGAAAGCGCTGTTGCGCCGCGCGCTCGATGAAAACGAATTTCTCTCCGGGCACGGCTTGCGGGCGCTGTCGCGTGTGCATCGCGATGCACCGTACCTCTTCGACCATGACGGCGTGAACTTCTGCATCAAATACGAACCAGCCGAATCGGACTCGCGTGCGTTCGGCGGCAATTCGAACTGGCGAGGGCCGGTCTGGATACCGGTCAACTACCTGCTGATCGAATCGCTATATGAGTTCCATCGCTACTACGGCGATGAGTTTCGCGTCGACTATCCGACGGGATCGGGCAACAGTTTTTCGCTGAGCGAGATTGCTGACGATCTCGCACGGCGCGTCACCACACTCTTTCTCAAAGATGCACAAGGCCTGCGGCCCGTCATGGCGGCCTATCCGATGCTGCAGGCTGACCCGCGTTCGCAGGATCTCGTCCTGTTCCATGAGTACTTTCATGGCGACAACGGACGCGGCGTCGGTGCTTCGCATCAGACTGGCTGGAGCGGGCTCGTCGCGTTGCTGCTTCAGCCGCGCATGATGAAGCTGTCTCATGTGGCGCCTGATGCTGCCTCGGTGGCCGCACCAGTGGCCGAAGACACCGCACCGGCGATGGCGCGCTAGCGTTCCGGCTGCTGGAATGCGCCTCGGCAAATTCGCGCACCCTCCAGCACACTGCGGTCCGCTGATCCGGGTTTCTAGAATTTCTTCCGGATCCCGACCAGTGCCATGAACTGGCTGTTTTCGCAGCGCGATCGAGGCCGAGCCGGCGCTGCACGGCGCACTGAACATTGCGGTGACGGCGAGCATCGGTGCGGCTCAGGTACGCGACGATGCAATGTCGGCGAACGAAGTTGTGCGCGATGCCGGCCGTGCGCTATACGAAGCGAAAGCGGCCGGGCGTAACCGGATGGCAATGGCGCCGCCGGGCTTGTTGGACTGAGACCCGGTTGCACACGAGCGATGTGCAGGCGCATCCGGCGCGTTCAGGAAGCCCGGACGAGGCGATATCGATAGGCATCGATATCGTCATGCCATAACTGCCTTGCAAGCGAGTTGTTGCCGGTGGCGTAAAACCGACACCAGACGGGTCTCCGGATAGTTCGTCAACGAAGGCGGCGCTGGATGGGTCCATCACGTAATCTCAAGCAATCTTTGATTTTACATAAGGTTAATTATCACATTCAGTGGTACCTAAAGAAGTGTTGCGGATTTCGCCTCGCTGTCATGGATTCGACGCAACAGCTTCATATCATTTGGCACCTTTTTACCGTTGCGTCGATCGATGACTTTCCTCCAGTTATCGGATTCGCTGGTTCCGGGCCAACTGCGAAGCGTCACCCTGGTCGGTGAGTCTGCAATTCCACGATATTGGGCCAACGTCTGGCTGATCATGTCAATGGGCCATCTGGCCGAATCGACCCAAACTGGCAAGCTTCGGTACATCGAGGACCTTTACCAGCACGCGGACGGCGGTTGTCAACGTACTTGTCGTGTCACTTCAAGCAAACTGCTTTAGTTCTTCCGGCTGCATGCGCTCCGGATT
>NZ_FCOK02000165.1 GCF_001544555.2 Caballeronia udeis
TTTTTTTGGTGCGCCGAGCATGCGCAACAGCTTGGGGGTGCAAGTCCCCTGTCCAACCTGATGGTGGTGAAGGACTAGCGAACGCAAGGGCGTCGTCGTGAGGCGGGGTCTGAAGGAAGCGTGTAGCAAAGCCACGACCTGACGAACAGAAACCAGATATGAGGCCTACCCGGGCGGACGAGCGAGCCAATGATCGCGAAGTCCATGACCATCAAGGCGCGGGGTGGTAGATCTGGCAGGTGTGTGGTGAAGGCGGTTGAGCTTACCTCGGGAGGCCTGTGCGGTGTCCTGGACTCAGGACTGAACGGCTCGTAAGGGACGTTGAGCGCCGTGCAGGAGTCAGCAGAAGGCATAGTAGGGCGGCGACGCCTGAAGGCCCGAACGGAAAGGAGCGGCGAGTAAGCCGGAGAACTCGACATGGGAGCGCAGCAGAAAACGCAACGCGTCCTCGGCAACGGAGGAAGGGGTGTAGCCCCGGGGGCTGTTGATCGAGGGGCTGAACCTGTGGCGGCGAACCCCGAGTCTGAAAGCCCGTCGGCTTGTGACCGACTGATGGAAGAGGTCTGTGAAAGGGAGAACCTGAAGCGGGCGTTGAAACGTGTGAAGTCAAACAAGGGTGCACCGGGCGTGGACGGCATGACGGTCCACGCACTACCGGCGTACCTGCGTGAGCATTGGCCGTCGATACGGGCCTCACTGCTCGAAGGAACCTACAAGCCCCAACCTGTGAGACGGGTGGAGATACCCAAGCCGGATGGAGCTGGCGTGCGCAAACTCGGCATCCCCTCTGCGCTCGATCGGTTTATCCAGCAGGCGGTGTTGCAGGTACTGCAAAAGCAGTGGGACCCGACGTTCTCGGATTCTAGTTACGGCTTCCGTCCGGGGCGCTCGGCCCATCAGGCCGTGGCACAGGCGCAAAACTACATCCAAGCAGGATATCGCTGGGTTGTCGATTTGGACCTCGAGAAATTCTTCGATCGCGTGAGCCACGACATCCTGATGAGCCGGGTGGCAAGGCGGGTCAGCGACAAACGGATGTTGAAGCTGATCCGCTCCTTCTTGACGGCGGGTGTGATGGAGCACGGGCTGGTTGGTGCAACGGACGAAGGGGCACCGCAAGGTGGTCCGCTATCGCCGTTGTTATCCAATCTGATGCTTGACGAGCTCGACCGGGAGCTTGAGCGGCGCGGTCTGCGCTTCGTGAGGTACGCCGACGACAGTAACGTCTACGTACGCAGCGAACGCGCAGGCCAGCGGGTGATGGCGGGGCTAAAAACCTACCTTACCGGCAAGCTGAAGCTGAAGGTCAATGAGGCGAAGAGCGCGGTCGCGCGGCCACACACACGCAAATTCCTTGGATTCACCTTCTCGGACCGAGTACAGGTCAAACGGCGCATTGCGCCCAAGGCGCTGACTCGTTTCAAGGATCGAATCCGGGAGTTGACTCAACGCACGCGAGGAATCAGCGTCGACCAGTTGATCGGCACGCTGAAACGATATCTGACCGGCTGGCGTGGCTACTTCGGTTTCTGTGAAACGCCCAGCGTGCTTCGGCAACTGGATGAATGGATTCGTCGGCGTCTTCGCTGTTTCTTCTGGAAGCAGTGGAAGAGCGGCCGGACCCGATTCCAGGAGCTCATTGCGCGGGGCGTCAACCGCAACCTCGCCGCCCAGACGGCGGGCTCGCCGCACAACGCGTGGCGCCTCAGCTGTAGTCCGGCGCTCAGCAAGGCGCTGCCCAATCGTTACTTCCGCTCGCTTGGTCTTCCATCGGTTGGGTCGTCATAGTCGGTCAACCGATCCGAACCGCCGTGTACGGACCCGTACGCACGGTGGTGTGGGAGGGGTCGGGCCGCGAGGCCTGCCCCTATCCCGATGTGCGCCGAGCATGCGCAACAGCTTGGGGGTGCAAGTCCCCTGTCCAACCTGATGGTGGTGAAGGACTAGCGAACGCAAGGGCGTTGTCGTGAGGCGGGGTCTGAAGGAAGCGTGTAGCAAAGCCACGACCTGACGAACAGAAACCAGATATGAGGCCTACCCGGGCGGACGAGCGAGCCAATGATCGCGAAGTCCATGACCATCAAGGCGCGGGGTGGTAGATCTGGCAGGTGTGTGGTGAAGGCGGTTGAGCTTACCTCGGGAGGCCTGTGCGGTGTCCTGGACTCAGGACTGAACGGCTCGTAAGGGACGTTGAGCGCCGTGCAGGAGTCAGCAGAAGGCATAGTAGGGCGGCGACGCCTGAAGGCCCGAACGGAAAGGAGCGGCGAGTAAGCCGGAGAACTCGACATGGGAGCGCAGCAGAAAACGCAACGCGTCCTCGGCAACGGAGGAAGGGGTGTAGCCCCGGGGGCTGTTGATCGAGGGGCTGAACCTGTGGCGGCGAACCCCGAGTCTGAAAGCCCGTCGGCTTGTGACCGACTGATGGAAGAGGTCTGTGAAAGGGAGAACCTGAAGCGGGCGTTGAAACGTGTGAAGTCAAACAAGGGTGCACCGGGCGTGGACGGCATGACGGTCCACGCACTACCGGCGTACCTGCGTGAGCATTGGCCGTCGATACGGGCCTCACTGCTCGAAGGAACCTACAAGCCCCAACCTGTGAGACGGGTGGAGATACCCAAGCCGGATGGAGCTGGCGTGCGCAAACTCGGCATCCCCTCTGCGCTCGATCGGTTTATCCAGCAGGCGGTGTTGCAGGTACTGCAAAAGCAGTGGGACCCGACGTTCTCGGATTCTAGTTACGGCTTCCGTCCGGGGCGCTCGGCCCATCAGGCCGTGGCACAGGCGCAAAACTACATCCAAGCAGGATATCGCTGGGTTGTCGATTTGGACCTCGAGAAATTCTTCGATCGCGTGAGCCACGACATCCTGATGAGCCGGGTGGCAAGGCGGGTCAGCGACAAACGGATGTTGAAGCTGATCCGCTCCTTCTTGACGGCGGGTGTGATGGAGCACGGGCTGGTTGGTGCAACGGACGAAGGGGCACCGCAAGGTGGTCCGCTATCGCCGTTGTTATCCAATCTGATGCTTGACGAGCTCGACCGGGAGCTTGAGCGGCGCGGTCTGCGCTTCGTGAGGTACGCCGACGACAGTAACGTCTACGTACGCAGCGAACGCGCAGGCCAGCGGGTGATGGCGGGGCTAAAAACCTACCTTACCGGCAAGCTGAAGCTGAAGGTCAATGAGGCGAAGAGCGCGGTCGCGCGGCCACACACACGCAAATTCCTTGGATTCACCTTCTCGGACCGAGTACAGGTCAAACGGCGCATTGCGCCCAAGGCGCTGACTCGTTTCAAGGATCGAATCCGGGAGTTGACTCAACGCACGCGAGGAATCAGCGTCGACCAGTTGATCGGCACGCTGAAACGATATCTGACCGGCTGGCGTGGCTACTTCGGTTTCTGTGAAACGCCCAGCGTGCTTCGGCAACTGGATGAATGGATTCGTCGGCGTCTTCGCTGTTTCTTCTGGAAGCAGTGGAAGAGCGGCCGGACCCGATTCCAGGAGCTCATTGCGCGGGGCGTCAACCGCAACCTCGCCGCCCAGACGGCGGGCTCGCCGCACAACGCGTGGCGCCTCAGCTGTAGTCCGGCGCTCAGCAAGGCGCTGCCCAATCGTTACTTCCGCTCGCTTGGTCTTCCATCGGTTGGGTCGTCATAGTCGGTCAACCGATCCGAACCGCCGTGTACGGACCCGTACGCACGGTGGTGTGGGAGGGGTCGGGCCGCGAGGCCTGCCCCTATCCCGATC
>NZ_FCOK02000166.1 GCF_001544555.2 Caballeronia udeis
AACAGCCTGGACATCCAGGAATTCATGATTGTCCCGGTCAGCCAGCCGACCTTCCGCGAAGCACTGCGTTGCGGCGCCGAAGTGTTCCACGCGCTGAAGAAGATCCTGAGCGATCGCGGCATGAGCACGGCGGTGGGCGACGAAGGCGGTTTTGCACCGAACTTCGGCAGCAACGACGAGTGCCTGTCCACCATCGTCCAGGCTATCGAAAAGGCGGGTTATCGTGCAGGTGAAGACGTTCTGCTGGCGCTGGACTGCGCGGCAAGCGAGTTCTATCACGACGGCAAGTACCAGCTTGCGGGTGAGGGCTTGCAGTTGTCATCGGCGGAATTCACGGACTATCTCGCCACGCTCGCCGATAAATTCCCGATCGTGTCGATCGAGGACGGCATGCACGAAAGCGACTGGGACGGCTGGAAGATCCTTACCGATAAACTCGGCAAGAAGATCCAGCTTGTTGGCGACGATCTCTTCGTGACGAACACGCGCATCCTGAAAGAAGGCATTGACAAGGGCATCGCCAATTCGATCCTGATCAAGATCAACCAGATCGGCACGTTGACGGAAACTTTCGCGGCAATCGAAATGGCGAAGCGCGCGGGTTACACTGCGGTCATCTCGCATCGTTCGGGCGAAACGGAAGATTCGACCATTGCGGATATTGCAGTCGGCCTGAACGCCGGTCAGATCAAGACGGGTTCGCTGTCGCGTTCGGACCGCATCTCGAAGTACAACCAGTTGCTTCGTATCGAAGAGGACCTCGGTGATTTCGCCAGCTACCCGGGCAAGCCGGCCTTTTATAACGTTTCCGCGTGAGGCCGTCACTTTTAGTCAACTTGACTGGAACCAAGGCGTCCATGGCGCCTCAAGCGGGAGAAAGCATGCGAAAGAAGCTAGCGTTGGGCAACTGGAAGATGAACGGAGAGACTGAGGCCAATGCTCGCCTCTTAAATGTGCTTCGGGACAACGAGCCCATCAGCGATGATGCAATAGTCGGAGTCTGCGTTCCGTATCTCTACGTCGGGCATACCAGAGACGCGCTTAGAGGGTCTTGCGTGAAATGGGGGGTACAGGATGTCTCGGCTCAGTCGGAAGGCGCGTACACCGGAGAAATTTCGGCGCGGATGGCGTCCGACTTCGATGTCTCATTCGCGCTTGTCGGGCATTCGGAGCGTCGGACTTACCATGGAGAATCAGACGTCATTGTTGCCAGCAAAGTGCTGCGCTGCATTGAGTCGAACATCACGCCGGTCATCTGTGTGGGCGAAACACTGGTCGAACGGGAAAGCGGGAACGCAAACACCGTCATCGGCCAGCAGCTCAGCGTAGCGTTGAGCAAACTCTCTGACGATCAGGCTCAGAACGTCGTTGTTGCGTACGAGCCTGTCTGGGCAATCGGGACGGGTCGGAGCGCTTCGCCAGATCAAGTACAAGCGACACACTCGTTCTTGCGTCAAGCGCTTGCTGCCCGGTCTGAGACGCTGAAAAACGTCGCGATTCTCTACGGTGGCAGCGTAAAAGCGACATCTGCAAGTGAACTGTTTCATCAACCCGACGTCGACGGCGGTTTGATCGGAAGCGCCTCTCTCGACGCAAGACAGTTCATCGATATCATCGACGCGTTGCGATAGCTCGTTCACGAGACTACGCATGTCGAAGCCTCATCGAAAGAGTCGACGAGTCAAAACGAACGCGTCGCGCACGAAGTTTCATCGGCTAACAGCGGACCATGTGCAGACAATCTCCTTGCGTGGCCATCTTGCACTCGCCGCCTATTGTGCAGGTTTTGGAGACAAGAACCAGCTTTACGCGCTTGCCCGAGCTACATACCTCTCATATTTTTTGTGGCAAGAGGGCTATGGGAGCGCAAACCGTGCGTTCTACTGCAGCGTCGAGAGTGAACTGGATGAACTTGCCAGGCGCGGCGAAACCAACAACGACTGGAGCATCCACGACGCTTCGTTCGAAGTGATACGTCTCGTACTAGGACTCTATGACGATCAGATTTCAAGCGTCTCAACGGAGGTGTTCGAAGCTTGCGAGCGGCAACTCGGACGCCTTTTGAAGGCATTATCAAACTCCGCGGACGTGCGATAAGGATTTCGACGTAGGAGCTGTGGCGTAAATATCGGAAGCTTGGGAAAGACGCCATCGCGGAGTTGGCGCCGAAACGGCATCTTCGCGCGGATATCAACTTCGTACATTCGATCCTCGCTAGTGTTCCGTTCTGTTGTTAACTAATCTATGTTCACGTAGCATGCTGGTATCAACGGAACGGGAGATACCAGCATGCCTATGGGACGACCGAAGGCCGAACTGGTGTTGAGTGAAGATGAGCGCTCGCAACTGATTTCGATAGCGCGTTCGCGCTCGATTTCGGCGGCGCTGGTGACGCGTGCGCGCATCGTGCTGGCTGCCGCTGGCGGTGAGCCCAACAGCGCAATTGCCCAGCGTCTTCAACTCACGCGTGCCACGGTGGGCAAGTGGCGTATCCGGTTCCTGGAGCATCGCATCAACGGGCTGTATGACGAAGTACGCCCCGGTAAGCCGCGCACGATTGACGATGAGCGGCTGGCTCAACTGATTCACAAGACCTTGCACACTAAGCCAGCGGATGGCTCCACGCACTGGAGCGTGCGCACGATCGCCGCCGAAACGGCTATCTCGCCGACGAGTGTGCACCGTTACTTCAAGTTGCTGTGCCTGCAACCGCATCGCAGCGAAAGCTTCAAGCTCTCGACCGATCAATTCTTCATCGAGAAACTGCGCGACGTGGTCGGCCTGTACCTGAGCCCACCGGAGAACGCATTGGTCCTGTGCGTGGACGAGAAGAGCCAATGCCAGGCGCTCGAACGCACGCAGCCCATGTTGCCGATGGGTTTCGGCTACGTCGAAGGCGTCACGCACGACTACGTTCGCCACGGCACCACGACACTGTTCGCCGCCCTGAATGTGCTCAACGGCGCAGTGCTCGCTACCTGCAAGCCTCGTCATCGGCATCAGGAGTTCCTGTCGTTTCTGCGCGAAATCGACAAAGCCGTACCGGCTGAGCTCGACGTGCACTGCATCGTGGACAACTATGGCAGTCACAAGCATCCCAAGGTCAAGGCGTGGCTGGCAGCAAAGCCCCGCTGGCACATGCATTTCATTCCTACCTACAGTTCGTGGCTTAACCAGGTCGAACGCTTCTTTGCGCTAATCACCGACAAGGCCATCCGTAGGGGCTCGTTTGGCTCGGTCAAACAACTGATCACACGTATCGATCAGTTCGTTTCCCACTACAACGAAAACTGCAAACCATTCATGTGGACCGCTTCCGCCGATTCCATCCTCGAAAAGCTACACCGACTTTGTTCGCGAATCAGCGGAACGGGACACTGATATGTATTTGACCTGTCCAGTGGTTTATAAAGGATTCTGGTTCGTACAATGTGTTGGTAGCAGAACGG
>NZ_FCOK02000167.1 GCF_001544555.2 Caballeronia udeis
ATACCAGCGCACGCACATCAGCATCACCTCAAACGGATAGTGAGGGCGTTTAAATACACGTGCTAAGGCTGGCGTCAAGGTCTGTTTCATCGGGCATCGGATTCGTCTTATCGGCGCAAATCATATCGCACCGCCTTGTCGCGACAGAACTCGCACGGGCGCCATGACCGCGCTGGGCGCGAAATACCCCGCGCGCAAGGACAGCAAGGTGCTGGGTCACGTCGGCGCTCGCGGCACGTCTTATTGGAACGTGCGACTACTGAATCACCTCTTCGACTTCGATGAAATTCGCGTCCATTCGAAGCGTCCTGAAAGCCGCGATTCTTTTGCGAAGCGGCTCTCGGATGACCTCGGCAAGCCTGTCATCGCGGTGGACAATTGGGAAGCCTGCGTGCGCGGCGCTGATATCGTGGTCGAGGCATCACGCTTGCCTGAGCCGCAGCCGTTGCTCAAGACGGAATGGATCAAGCGTGGCGCGCTGGTGATGCCTTACGGCACCATGAGCGCGGTCGAGATGTCGCTGACCGACATCATGAGCAAGGTTGTGGTGGACGATTGGGGACAGTGCAGCAAAGGCCTGCCGTTCGGCGCGCTGCGACGCCACGTGGATGAAGATAAGATCACCGAAGAGAACCTGCACGCCGAACTCGGCCAGATCGTGGCGGGACGAAAACCCGGTCGTGAGAACGATGAAGAGACGATCCTGTTCTGGCATCGAGGGCTGAGCCTGAGCGATATATCGCTGGGATCGGCGATGTTGGAAAAAGCGAAGTCGATGGGACTCGGGCAGACGTTGCGGTTTGCCTGATACGTAAAGGCGGGGCCTCAAACAAGGCCCCGCCTTCGTCCTCAAGGAGGCAACGTCTAGCGAACGTCCGACTGTATGCGTGTTGCCGAAACGCAACGCCACCGAAAACGGAGATTTGGGAGGGCATTGTCGGTCGTTTCAAGCCTCGGTGCACTCACGCTACTACTGTGCGTAGCTGGGTTCCTCGTCATCGAGTATCGCCTTGAGTTCCCTCAGGTGCTGGTCCGCGAAACCTTCGTAGTCCTCGACCCATTGACGCATGGTCTTGTGCGCCACGCGAGCCGATGCAATTCGCAGCGGCTGCCCGGTCATCAATGCGGTGACGTAGGTTTCGCACGAACGCTCGAAGTAATAGAGATCATCAAACGCCTGGGCCACGGTCGGCCCGGCCACCAGCACGCCATGCTGCCCCATCAGCAGCACCGGCCTACCCTCCAGCCCACGGCTTACGCGCTCGGCTTCATCGCCCAGGCCCATGCCGTCGAAACCCGTATCGACCGCCACACGCTCAAAGAAGCGCATGCAGTTCTGATCGAGCGGCGGCAGCACCGGATCTTTCAGACAGGACAGCACGGTCGCGTATTTCGAATGAACGTGCAGGATGCAACGTGCTTCGCGGTGCCGCCTGTGGATCGCCGAATGAAGTGCCCATGCGGTGATATCGGGGGCGTCCGGCCGATCGATCGTCTTCGCGTCTTGCGCATCCACCAGCAGCAGGTCGCTCGCCTTGATGCGGGAAAAGTGCCTGCCACGTGGGTTGATCAGGAATCGCGCGCCGTCTTCCGAGACCCCGACGCTGAAGTGATTGGCAATGGATTCGTGCATGCCGAGGCGTACCGCCCAGCGAAAGACACACGCCAGATCCACGCGTTGCTGACGATGTTCCAGCATGGCAATCTCTCCTTTCAAGCGTTGTCAAACCATCTGTGGCCGGTCAAAACCAGCACATGGCCTTGGGTTCAAAGTTGAGATAGGCGTGCTTCAGTTCGGTGTATTCATCGAGTCCGGCACGCGACAGTTCACGGCCAATTCCACTCGCTTTATATCCGCCCCATGGCGCATGAGGCAGCGTGACATTGAAGTCGTTGACCCAGACAGTCGCGGTGCGCAAGCGGCGCAGCACGCGATTCGCCTTGGCGAAGTCCAGCGTCCACAACGCACTCGCAAGGCCAAATTCGGTATCGTTGGCAAGCGCGATGGCCTCGTCTTCACCGTCGAAACATTCCACTGTTATCACCGGGCCGAAGATCTCTTCGCGGGCGACGCGCATGGATGCGTGCACATCGACAAGAAGGGTAGGCTCTACCCAAAAGCCTCTATCGAACGGCGCACCAGTCGGCGACTTGCCGCCGCACAACACGCGCGCACCCTCCTCGACCGCACCCTCAACCAGCGCCAGCACCCGGTCGCGTTGCTGAGCCGATATAACGGGGCCCATCTGCGTGCTCTCCAAGGACCCGTGTCCCAGCCGAATCGCTTTGACCCGCCCGCTCAATGCTTCAATGAACGTGTCGTATATCGGCCGCTCCAGCAACACGCGCGAACCCGCTGAGCACATTTGCCCAGCGTTGAAAAACGCCGCGTTCAGCGCCTGGTCCACGGCCGCCTCGAGGTTCGCGTCGGCGAAGACGATGTTCGGATTCTTACCGCCCAGCTCCAGCGATATTCGTTTGAAGTTTGACGTGGCTGCCTTCATTACGCTCGCGCCTGCTGAGTTGCTGCCCGTGAGCGAAACCAGGTCGATGCTGGTACTGGATGCCAACGCTTCACCCACCTCCGGCCCTCCTGTCACCAGATTGAAAACACCTTTAGGGAAGCCACTGGCATGGATCAGTTCGGCCATGCGGTGCGTAGAAAGCGGCGTCAGGCTTGATGGTTTGATCACGACGGTATTGCCTGCTGCAAGCGCCGGTCCGAGCTTCCATGCGGCCTGCAGGATCGGATAGTTCCAGGGCGTAATGAGTCCACATACGCCGACCGGCTCGCGCAAGGTCATGCTGATCACATTCGGCGCAGCGTCGTTCAGCGCACCGAACTCTGTGCCGATCAACCGCGCGAAGTAATCGAATGCGGCAATCGCGTCGCTCACATCCGACTGGCTCTCGGTAATGGTTTTTCCTGTGTTCAGCGCTTCTATCTTCGCGATCTCGTCAGCGTGATCCCTCAGCACGCCGATCAGCGAACGCAGGTGCGCTGCCCGCTCGCTGCTGCCTAAAGTAGGCCACGGACCGTGATCGAACGCGTGGCGCGCGGCCCTTATCGCCTGCTGCGCGTCCTCCGCCGATGCATCCGCGACGCTGGCTATCGCTTCGCCTGTCGCGGGATCGATGACGTCCCGGCAACGGCCGCCGCTAGCCTCAATCCACTCGCCGTTTATAAAAAGCAGCCTGGGGTTCATGAAGTCTCCTTGAGGAAATGGCGTTGTGGTCAACCGCTGTATCGAATGCCGGTATTCCCAGGGGACTATAAGGCCGCCACTTTCCGGCGACATGATCGAAAGCGACTTCCCGGAGACGCATTCCATCAGCCAGCATCAACTCCACCGGCACACGAACAGACGATTAAA
>NZ_FCOK02000168.1 GCF_001544555.2 Caballeronia udeis
CTTCTCGTAAGTCAGCAACTGTCTGTCATGAGGAACAACGCGTAGTCAAAGGCGGGTTGTTCGAGATCACCCATCCGTTTCACCCGCTTCACGGAAATAGCTTCGTTTTGGTCAGCCGGCGGCTGAACTGGGGCGAGGATCGGGTGATGTATTTCGACGCCAACAAGCGCCTGCGTTCGGTTTTGGCATCCTGGACGGACGTGCCGGAACCGGATTTGTTCGCGCAAGCTTCGGGAGTTCGATCCTCGTTTAGAACGGACGACTTGCTTCGATTGCGTGCGCTTATCGACGATTTGCTAGGTGCTCGCGATGTCAAATAAATTTCGCCGCTCGTGTAAGGATAAATACGCCGTCATTACGATGCTGAGGCATCTGATTGAACACGACGTCTTATGCCTATCCGGCTCTGAATTGCCGATATTTCAGAATAAATCAATCATAGAGATCCTTGACAGTTTGATTATTATGTCATATTTTAGTTGTCATTTTAACAATGACAGATCCTCAAATGATCAAGCCGCCGTCAAAGCGCGATCGACTACGCGAACTCGGCGGCCTCAATCCTCATCCCGATCGAATACAAGCGCCCTGGTTCCGATCGGGCGATTTCTTCGATCCCGACGACATGGTTCAGGTCAAGTACGAGATGTTGCGTCATGTTCAGGTCGACGGCGCCTCCAAGGCCGAGGCGGCCGCATTGTTCGGAATGTCCAGGCCAACGTTCTATCAAGCAGAGAGTGCCTTTGCGAGCGAGGGGTTGCCGGGGCTGCTCCCGAAACAGCGTGGGCCCAAAGGCGCACACAAACTCAACTCGACGGTTATGGCGTTCATCGAAGAGCGCTTACAGCACGACAGCACCATCCCCGCTCGCGCGCTCGCTCAGGAGATAGAAACCGCGCTGGATCTATCGGTCCACCCACGCAGTATCGAACGCGCGCTGGCGCGCAAAAAAAAACCGTAGACGATTCGGCTCAATTTACTTCGCCATCGTCGGCGCTTGGACGCTACGAAGCTCTGCGGGCCGACTTCTTCGGCACAGGTCCTCACTCCGAAGGCCACGCCGCAATACGCTTTCATGGTGTATTGAACGGCCTCGCGATCAAACTCTCGCACGCTCTGTGCACCGAAGTTGCCGTCCCAGCCGTGTTTGATTCCAACTCAGTGCGGGATAACGGTGCGCTCGTACGCGTGCTGGCCAACCTCGTGCTGCGCGCCCACGAGGAGCTTGCCCATGTCTACTAACTCCGCTCAGAAGGTCACCTCGGAACATCTTCGGCGAGATGCCTTTCTTTATGTTCGCCAATCGTCGATTCGACAGGTGTTCGAGAATACCGAGAGTACGAAGCGGCAATATGCACTGCGCGATCGTGCCGTTTCGCTCGGCTGGCCAATTGAGCGTATTCACGTCGTCGATAACGATCTCGGTATGTCCGGATCCAGTGCTAAGGAACGAGACGGCTTTCAGCACTTGGTTGCCGAGGTGGCCAACGGTCACGCCGGCATCGTGCTGGGATTGGAAGTGTCCCGTCTTGCGCGTAATAATGCGGACTGGCATCGCCTGATCGAGCTTGCATCGCTCACGCAAACTTTGATTTTGGACGAAGATGGAATTTACGATCCGGGTCAATTTAACGACCGTCTTCTACTGGGATTGAAGGGCGCCATGAGTGAGGCTGAACTTCATATTCTCAAGGGTCGTCTGCAAGGCGGGATCAAGAACAAGGCACGCCGGGGCGAACTGGAAGTGCCTTTGCCGATCGGCCTTGTTTATCACCCGAATGGCTCAGTGGCGCTCGATCCTGATCAACAAGTACGGGGAGCGCTGCAGTTGCTCTTCGACACGTTTCGGCAAGCTGCATCCGCTACCGCGACGGTCAGGCGATTTCGCCAGGAAGGCTGGCTGTTTCCGCGTCGCATCCGCCGCGGAATCGGGAAGGGAGACCTGCTTTGGGGGCCCCTGGAGCACTGCCGAGTCATTCAGATTCTGCATAACCCTCGTTACGCCGGTGCGTTCGTGTACGGGCGCACCCGCGGAGCATACCGTCCCGGTCGCAAATCCACATCGCTGAAGGTTGCTCGCGAGAACTGGCAAGTGCTGATTCAGAATTCTCATCCGGGTTTTATCGATTGGGACGAGTTCGAACGTAACCAGGCTACGCTTAAGCAGAATCTAACCGGATTCGGCCTCGATCGACGTGGCAGCATGCCACGTGAGGGTGTCGGCCTCCTGCAGGGGCGTGTCGTGTGCGGTGCCTGTGGAGCACGCATGCGCGTACGATATCAAGAGGTCGATAATAAACTTCAGCCCTACTATATGTGCACGGAGAATCCGGTACGTCGCGCAGGCAAACCCTGCCAATCGGTTCGCGGAAGCGCCATCGATGACGCTATCGGCTCGCTGCTTTTGGAGAGCGTTGCGCCAGCTGTGCTCGAGGTCGCGCTAGCGGTCGAAGATGAGATATCGGGGCGCGTCAGACAGGCCGCGGCGCAGCGTCAGAAGCAACTAGTTCGAGCGCGTTACGACGCCGAGCTTGCGCGCCGTCGTTATATGAGTGTCGATCCAACGAACCGGCTCGTCGCCGACTCACTCGAAGCAGACTGGAATGAACGTCTGCGCGTACTGGATGCATTACAGCAAGAGAACGAACGACTTCAGCATGCCGATCACAAGCTTCTGAGCAGCGACGCGCGGACCCAGATTCGCGCGCTTGCTGAAGACTTCCCTCGTGTCTGGAATGACCAGCGCGTGGTGCCGGTCGAACGCAAACGAATGATCGCCTTACTCATTGAAGACGTAACCCTGGTCAAGGCAGAACGCATCGCTATCCATGTACGTTTTCGTGGCGGTCGAACGACATCGTTGGAAATCGACAAGCCCAAGCCTATCGCGCTGATTCGTAAGACGTTGCCTGAAGTCGTCGCAAAGGTCGATGAACTCCTCGAATCCTGCTCGGATAGGCAAGTCGCCGAACAACTTAATGCGCTGGGTTATACAAACTGGAAAGGCGAATCGTTCACGCATAAGAAGGTATCTATTGTTCGCACCGCCTACCGACTCAAGAGCCGGTTCGAACGCCTGCGCGCACGCGGCATGGTGACAGCCAACGAGCTCGCCAAACAACTCGGAGTCTGCCCGACTACCATTTACCTGTGGGGCCAGCGCGGGGTGGTGCACCAGCATCGATACGGAAACCTGCATCGCTGCCTCTACGAGCCCCTCGGCGACGTCGTCTTGGTCAAAGGGCAAGGAGGCCGCTACAGTTCGACAGAGCCGACTTTTATCCCTGTTCCACCAACCACACAAGGTGCAGTATGAAGCGTAAGCCTT
>NZ_FCOK02000169.1 GCF_001544555.2 Caballeronia udeis
GAGTTTGCGCTTTAGCGCTTACTCTGGTCCCATGCAGAGCAGTCGACCGGAGTTTGCGCTTTAGCGCTTACTCTGGTCCCATGCAGGGCAGTCGACCGGAGTTTGCGCTTTAGCGCTTACTCTGGTCCCATGCAGAGCAGTCGACCGGAGTTTGCGCTTTAGCGCTACTGTGGCTCCATGCAAAGCGCTTACTCCTGCCCTATGCAAAGCAGTGATGTGTCACGCACTGTCTGGTACTAGCGTACTCAACGTACCGAACGTGCAGATGCAATCGTAGTGCACAAACCGCTTAATAGCTAAGTTGCTTTTCGGGGCGATGCCCGTCTCAGCGTTAAAGCTTGACCGTGGCACCCGCATGCTGCCAGAGGGCTGCTTCCCTATGTGCATCGGACATCTGAGTGTCAACTCTCGTGCAAAGCTCAACGACGGGAGTTGACCGGCTTCTGCCTGTCCAGGCCAGGCGCCGAGCGTGCCGCTGCAGGCGCGCTCAGTCTTTGCCCCATCGCCAGCGAGGCGGCTCGCCCTTGAGCCAGCACACGGCCACAAGAGCGACGCTCAATAGCGCGATAAACAAGGCAAAAGTGAAAGGCCCTCGTGCTGGAGGAAAAAGTCGTATATCCAAACCAATCAGCGCAAAGTACGTGACCAACACGGCCCATCCCTGCCAGCACGACGGGAGACCCCAACCCCAGCCGTAGCGTTTCGCTGGAAACCAGTATTCATGCTCAGTAGACATGGGGCAATCTCGCAACTCGGACCTTGGGTGCAATTTTGCCATGCGGCTAGCAGCAACTGATTTCCGCTTCATCGGCTGAGCTCGGTCCGACATCAAATTTCCGGGGTCGACCCTGAAGCGACGCTCGCAATTTCCCGAAGCGGACGTTCATCTAAGCCATATCTAAAGGGGCGCGCTTCTAGTTCGGGCAATACGCCAACATAACTGCTCGATACCAAGGAGGCCGTCGTTGAGTGCTTCGAGGCCGATGTAGGGATCGGCGTCGGCGGAAGGAGGCGAAGTGAGTCGAGATGGCTTGTCGAGGAAAGTCTCGAACGGATGAAGCCAAATGCAATGACCGGAACGCCGAGTGTGCCGCCGGCGCGAGCCGTTACGTGTCGCTCCTGAAAGATTCAATTCAAGTCCGCACACCTTCCTGCCGTAAACCCGTGACTGACAAGAAAAAAAATGCCGCGCCGCCTGCGCGCAGCGCACATCGAGGGCCGACCCATGAGTCACATCGAGCCGAGTTGGGGGTTCGTCGATTCACCAGAACCGCGAACGGAAGACACCGGTCGACGGCCTGTTGAATTGATCCTTCCCATTGCACTGGGTTCGCGTCTGCGTAAGAAGTGGGGCGAAGTCCGTGCCAGATCGTTCGAAAACAAGGGTACGGTTCATGTGAACGACCGGGCCGTTACCATCCAGACATCCGTATCGCGCCTGTTTCGCTCCTCGCTGCGCGGCGATCTGATCTTGCAGCGCGAAGACATCTACAACGTGCGTATCGACGGCCGATCCGTGCAGTTCGATCTGGCCAACGGTCCAGGCGAACTGGAAACCATCGTTGTGCGCACGCGCAATCGCGAAGAGGCAAAGGTGCTGGTTGATGCGCTTCCGACACAGGTAACCCGTACTTACGCGACCGAAAACCGAGAGCGGCTGCTGTTCCTGGAGCGCATCAACGAGCGCACGCCGCACGTGCGGGCCACGTGGACCATCGTGACGATCTCGACGCTGGTGTACATCGTGATGGCCGTGCGCGGCTTCGGGCGCATCTCGTTGAGCGCGACGGTCGCTGCTGGCAGCAACTTCGGGCCTTACACGCAGGCAGGGCAGTGGTGGCGTCTGTTGACCGCCGTGTTCATCCACGCGGGTTTTTTGCACCTGTTTTTCAATATGCTCGTGCTCGTGCAGAGCGGACGCGTCGCCGAGAGGTTGTTCGGCATGGCGCGCTTTGTCGTGCTCTACGTGTTCGCTGGTCTGACGGGCAGTCTCGCCAGTCTTCTGTGGCATCCGGGCGTCAACAGCGTCGGCGCATCGGGCGCAATCTTCGGTGTGCTTGGCGCAATCGTCGCGTATCTCGTGCGCCACGGCAGCGTTGTGCCGCGCGCGCTTTATCTGCGGCACCTGCGTCTCGCGGTGGCCTTCATTGTCTATGCACTGCCGAGTGGCTTCAGGCATCAGGGCATCGACAACGGGGCGCATCTGGGCGGCCTGCTCGGTGGCTTAATGCTCGGGCTGCTGCTTGCACCGCCGCCCGATGAATCGACCGAAACGCGCGACCAGCGCACAATGTCGCTCGGCATTTCCGCGGCGCTCGCGTGCGGTCTGATCGGCGGCATGATGTGGGCACTCGGCGATCTGGCGACGCGCCCAGATCGTCAGGAAACAATGCAGTTCTCAAAAGTCATCGTCCAGTCGAGCGATCTGGAAAAGCACGCGATCGCAGATGTGAATGCGCTGAAGCGTTACCCGACGACAGCTGCCGGCCGGACGGCTGTGGCTGGTCAGATTCGCGGCAAGCTCGTGCCGGAATGGCAACGGCTCTACGACTCGACGGAAACCGCGCAGGTGCCACTGGATTCCGCCGAATGGAGGACACGCAAGAGTCTGCTGACCTACTACGGCGATACGCTGAAGCTGCTTGAACTCACGGCGAACATGATCGAGGCGAATCAGCTCGACGACAAGGTGTCGATAATGCTCGTCGAGACGCTCGTGCAGAAGGTGGATCGCGAGCGGGCGGAGATGCTGAAGCGCGGCGCGACTTCCTAGCGCGGCGGCTCGGCAATAAAATGGCGCTAAGGTGAACGGAGTGTCGTGACTTTCACGCCCATCTTGGGAACTGTCAGTATTTTTGTGTGCAAGGCGTTAAAGACCGGCTTCGCAGCAGGCCAGAATAAAACGTTATGAGCTT
>NZ_FCOK02000170.1 GCF_001544555.2 Caballeronia udeis
TATAACGGCGCTCAGGGTACGGATGCAACGCAACTGACCGCGAAGCTGGCCTATGCAGACGCGTTCACGGCAGCGGTGGGTCAATCGGTATCGGCTCAGATCGCTTACTCCAGCTCGGCATCAGCAGCCAACGCACGCGCAGCAGTGTCTACGGTAGTTGACACGACTTCGGAAGCAACCGCTCAAGCAGCCCTTCCGACCACGCTGGCAAACATCGGCAGCGGCACGGTTGCCCAAACCTTCGCGCTGACCACGAGCCTGGATAGCATTACACCGGCAGGTAACTCGGTTGTCAGCGGTACGATCGGTACCCTGGGCACGATTCTCCCGACGTTCACTTCTGGCGACAAAATCGCTGCAACAGGCATCAACAACACGCTCAGCATTGTTGACCTGGCGGGTGGCACGTCGTTGCCGGCCGGAACGACTGTCAGCGGCGTGCAGACTGTCAATTTGATTTCGTCAGGCTTTGGCGCAGGCGTTACCGGTGACAACTTCACCGGCTACACTGGTTTGACCGCGTTGAACGTGACGGAAGTTGGCGGTACAGCCGGTGTCGGCCTCACCACGGGCATTACCGCTGCTGGCACCACCGCAGTCAGCGTGACTGACGCAGCACAAGTTAGCGGCAACATCAACATCCTCGGCGGTTCGAACGTTGCCGTGACTGCCACCGGCGTCGGGGCTGGCACGATTAACGTCGGCAGCACGACCGCTGCTCCGACCGGCACCATCACAGTGACTACGACAGATGCGGCGTTGGTCGCAGCTTCAGCCGTAGCGGGCGCAATCACGACGACGGGCGGCACGACAGTCAGCGTGACTGAGAACGTTGTTGCTCCGACAGTCACCGGCACCACCGGTACCTCGTTTGTTGCTACCGAAGGCGCCGTTAATGTCAACGGTACCGCAACGACGACGTCGGTGTCCGTGTCGCAAACTGCTGCTGTGGCTGCAGTGTCTGGCATTGCTGCTGGTACCTTCACTCCTGCAACTGCCGCCATTACTTTCGGTCCGGTAGGTACGAATAACACGGTGATTATCGGGGGCGTGACTGTCACTGCGGGCGCTGTTAACCTGGTATCGGGAGCACAACTCGCCGCGCTGTATCTGGCTGAGGCCAACGGTGCAAATCTGGCGGCCGCCATAACTACAATTACTACCAACGGTGGTTCGGTGAGTGGTACCTGGGCGGGGGGGTTCACTGCTAGCGCCGTCGGAGCTACGGTTACGTTTACCGCAACGGCCCCTGGCGCTACGGCCCTTGCTGATACAGGCAACGGCCTCGCTGTGACCAGCAACATTTTTAACCCTGGCACCCTTCCGGCTGCCGGCACCGCTGCTGTTGGCGGTATCGTGGACGGTCTCGTGACTGTCACCGACGTGAGTTTTGGCAGCACGACCAAGGTCGGCACGATTACTAGCGTCTCGCTGAACAACTTCAGCAGCGGTGCGAACATCAATGACACGGGCTTGACGACGCTGACCCTGGCCGGTACGGGTGGGGCTGTTGCTATCAACGAAGCGGGTTCCTTGGCTACACAGGCTGTCACGGCGCTGAATTTGAACGCAAACGCAGTCACGGGCGCCACAGCCGCTGTGAGCGATGCAGGCATCAAGACGTTGAACGTTGTCACGGGTGGCGCTGCCGCTTCGGCACTGACGTTCAATGACACCGCTCTGACGACGTTGAATGTTTCCGGTACTCAGAATTTCAACGTGACCCAGAACGCGACCTCCCTCGCGGCAGTCAACGTCAGCGGCGGCGCTGGTGTAACGACGAATCTGGGTACGACTACGGCATTCACGTCGACCAGCACGGGTACCGACGTCGTGACGATTTCGGCTGCTGCTACCAAGGCTATCGCCGGTAACGGTACGGCTGCCGAGGAAATCGTGTGGAACGGCGCCACGCAAGCGGCCACCACCGGCACGGGCGCAGCTCAAGCAAGCACGCTGGGCACGGTCACAGGTTTCCATGTGCTGGGTCTCGGCGCAGCCGTGGGCACGGGTGCCGCTGAAACCTTCTTCCTGGGCAACAACGCGGCTTTCACCGCTATCGACGTCCAGGGCGCAGCAGCCGGCAACACAGCTGCATTGACGGTTCAGGGTGTGGCAGCAGGCGGTTCGCTGTCGATTGACTCGGCTTACGCTGGTACGGTTTCCTTCTTCACGACAGACACGGCCGGCACGACCGACAGCCTGGCACTGACGCTGGGTTCGGCTACGACCAAGGGTGCTTTCGGCATCGGTGGCCTCACGCTGGGCGATGCTAACCAAGCCCTCGACGGCATTGGCAACGTGACGGCAACCATCAATGACAGCGGTGTTGCCGCAGCGGGTGTGGTTACCATCGGCAGCCTGAGCGATTCGTCATTGACGAACCTGACGGTGAAGGGCACGGGCGGCCTGTTGGTTACCAACGCGTTCACGGACAATGCGGCTTCGCTGACCATCAACGGCACCAGCACGGGCACCGGCGGCATCACCTTCGCGGGTGGTGTTAACGACTCGAACCTGACGAGCCTGACGCTGACCGGTACCGACAACATCAACCTCGGCACGTTGACGGCCAACAGCCATGGTGTGGTCGTGAACGGTTCGGCAGACAACGCGAACATCACGCTGTCGCTTAACAGTCTGGGCGCTGCTACCGGCACGTCGGTGTTCACCGATAGCATCACGCTGGGCAACGGC
>NZ_FCOK02000171.1 GCF_001544555.2 Caballeronia udeis
GGAGGGGATGGCACGCGCCGGGGCAAGTCCGCGGGACGCGGCGCAGTCCCAAGAGCGGGGGTGCATGTTCACCGGGACGCGAGGTCGTCAGCTTGCGTGACGGGCGCAGCCTGGCGCGCAAGGTGCCGCGTCACGGCTGGATGGCTGCGGCGGTACCAGAAACGACAACGCCGGCACTCGGCCGGCGTCGGTGGATATTAGCGCGAGCGTGCGGTTACTGAGTCGTCGCCGGAACTGGATAGGTAACGTGGATTTTTCCGTCCAGCGTGAGCGTGAACTCACCCGGGCCCGCGTAACCTGCGGGCTTCGTCGGCTCGTATATGTAAATCGCGCCGGGTTTCATGTTTCGTTGCGCCTGGGTTTGTGGTGGCTGCGTCTGAGCACAGGCGGAAAGCACGATAACAGCGGCAATCAGGGCGACACGGTATGCGGTGGCAAGCATATTTTTCTCTCTTCGTTGGCGGCCACGCAAGCATGGCCGCATGCTGTTTAAACGTCGATCGTCAACAGAACGGTCCGAACATTCGTGCCAGATTCTAAAAACGTTCCCTCCGGCAGTTCTTCCCACGTACCGCCTCGAGCTTCAACGAGCGGCAAAAGCTTTTCGTTCTGTCGTGGGCCATTCGCACAGATCGCAACCAGACGCGCGCGCGGTTTCATAAAGTCCAGTGCATGTGAAATATGCGCGATATCCTGACCATTGGCGAATGGCGGATTGATGATGATTCGGTCGAACAGGCCCAGCTCGTCGCCGCACGCCAGAAAGTCGGCGCATACGACCTTTATATCGTCGTGTGACGCTGCGAGCGTCCGAGAAAGCGCGTGATTTATCTCGACGGCAGTAACGGTGATGGTGGTACGGTCGACCGCTTCGAAAATCGCGTTGATGATCCGGCCGGTTCCCGCGCTGAACTCGCCGACCGAATCCCCCTCCTCGATCCCCGCCTCTTCCACCATACGCGCCGCTACGGCGCACGGTGTGGGGAACAGCTGCGGCGCGCTGACTACCTGCACGCCGGCGCGCAGCAATTCGCGCAAGCGGTCGAAGTCCTCTCCCTGTTCCCGTGTCTCGACCGGGGCCGCCGGCTCGGCCGTGCGAGTTTCAACGCATGCCGGCTCGCGCTGGCTCTCGATCCTGACCGCCTCGGGCGTGTTGCTTGCCACTGCGGGCGGGTCGACACGCTTCTGGTCCGTGATGTACACCTGCGCCAACCGGTAGCCGTCTCCCGCGACCAACGCGCGACGAATGCGGTGCGCGCCGTGCTTGTCGTCGGCGGCGATCTTCCGGACACTCTTGTAGTCGTCCGGGCGGTTCTTCCACTGCGCGGCGGTCATCTCGAGAAAGCCCTCGCCCGGGTAGTTCGCGAGCGGCAGCAGTTTTTTTGTGGCCTTCACGGCTGCCGCGTCTGTGGCTTCGGGTTCGCGGTACCCCTTCACCTCCTCGATTCCATATTTCCACTCATTGCGCCAATGAACGACGGCGGGCGCGCTCGTTGTAACGCTATTGATGCGCCCGCTTGCACGGTTGACCCGGATCACGACCAGCCATTCGCCACCGACCAGCACGCGCCCGCCTGGCTTGATGTCGTGGTGGTCTGACGCAATGCCCCCGTTTTCGTCCAGCATCGCGCGCTCATATGCAAGCCGGTTTTCCAGGTGCATGATCCAGCGCTGACGCCAGGCTATGGTCTGCGTATGCACCGATATGCAACGTTCGCGCGCCTGCTCGACAGTCATTTTGTCGTCGTCCAGCATCGAATAGACCGACGTGCCCCAGGTCTTTCCTTCCTCGTAGATGGATACGTGGTCAAACGCTGCGATCTGCTTCGCCTGTTCCAGCGTGAGGCCTTCGGTCTGCCACTTCGTGAGGTTCTGGCTTGCCTCGTTGCTCTCGCGCTGATGCTTGCGGAGGTCTGCCTCCAGTGTCTTGATGCGACGGTGACGCACGTCTGGCTTTTGCTTGTATTCCGCGTGGCGACGCGCCCCGGTTGCGCGACGCGTCCAGTATTCGGAGGTTTCCCAAAGATTGACGGCGCGACGCATGCCGTTTTCGATGCGCTCAGCGTCACGGCGGGCGTGGCGCTCGCTGTGATGGCCAACGAGGATAGGCTGTCCGAGCGGGATATGATCGGCGATAGCGGCGACGGCTTCGCGCGCCGTGTGCGCTTCGCTCGCTCGCTTTTCGCTGTAGTCCTCGAACCGGTCCGCCCTGTCTTCTGCCCGATCAACTAGCGTGGTGTCCTCGTCGCCAACCTCGCCGCAAAGTTCAAGCAATAGATCCTCACGCGACGGCGACCACGCCGGAGCTACGAAAAGATCCTGTTTCGGCGCAAAACGGAAACCTGCTTCGTGAACGCGCTTGTACAGGCCTTCGTCCAGACGGGAAGTCGAGTAGAGGCGCAGCTTGTTGTCTTCGGGCGAATAGGTGGCGCTGAGATTTTGCATCTAAAGTTCTCCTTACGGGTTGAGCTGACCGGGCCCCTAGATTCCGAAGTCCCGGCGTGAAAGATGTTTCTGCTGAGTCGGCGGCGTCTCTCGCCGTTGC
>NZ_FCOK02000172.1 GCF_001544555.2 Caballeronia udeis
CTCGTTCGCCGTCCTTTTCTCGCGATCGTAGCCACGTCCTGCGCTGCGTCAAGGCGCGCGGGGCCGTGTCAGTCGCTGCCGCTCCATCCCGCCCCACACCCCGCGCTTGAATCCTTGACCCAGCTGCGGCCGTGTCTCCTTTTGATCGCGGGACGACGAACTCAGGGGAACGGCGGCAACGGCGAGAGGCGCCGCCGACTCAGCAGAAACATTTTCCACGCCGGGACTCGGAATCTAGGGGCCCGGTCAGCTCAACCCGTAGGGAGAACGAGACATGTCCGATGCAGTGCAACCCATCGACCCGGCGACGCTTTCGCGCAAGCAGAAGCTGGCCATCATTTACCGGCACGAACACCGCGACTACAAGGGCAAGGCTGGCCCGCAGTGGGGAAAGCATGCAGGCGAGAAAACCATCATGGTGAACGAGAACGGCGGAAGCGTTCTGACGTTGCTCGAAACCCTCAGCGATGAGCAGATCGCGGACAAGCTGCCGTATGCACTGAAGCTGGAAGCGAAGCGACTGGCGAAGGCCGCAGCCGAAAAGGCGGGCAAGCAATGAGCCAGCGCGCACCGATTGAAACCACCGTCCACGACCATGACGGCGAAGTACTGCGCTACACGCTGAAGGCAACCGGGCAGTCAAGCGTACGCCTCGGCGCTTGCGAGGTATGCGGCCAGCACGTCAGCGAAGTCTATTTGCAGCGGGGCATGAAGATGTTTGAGCGGCCTACCTCGATCGCTGCGCGCCGATTCGGCTGGACGTATCACGGTATGGCTGACGTTTTCGGACACGCCGATTGTCTCGCCGGTCGGCGCAAAGGCGTGGAAGTCATGACGGTGCCGACCAACCATGACGACGCGAATTTCCGGCAGGAAATTAACGGTGTGGACGTCCTGATCGGACGGGACGCGGAAGGCTTCAAGGCGTACATAGCGGACCGTTACGAAGGGCTGTTCACGACCTTGCTGCGCGCGTACCAGTTTGCGGCGACGGCTGCTAATCACCCCGAGCGCCGCCGCCCCATCACCGCAGGACTCTAACCATTGGACGGGACCGCCAAGGCGGTCCACGGAGCCTACACCATGAATGCACCCGCAAATGTTCTGGTCAGTTTTGCCGACCGGACAGACGCCGATTTTGACGGCCTGTCGTACCTTGAAAACGAGCTTTCCAATCACGGCATCGCGGCGACGTTGCGCGCACTGGATGACGCTGAAGCAGGGCACCTGCAACGCGGCGCCGCGCTTCTGGCCGTCGTGCGCGACGCGGTTCGACTGATGCCGCTGGGAACCGCGAAGCGCGCCGAGTGGCTTCAGCGCGCATCGGACGCTTTGGCGGGCACACCAGAAACCGTCTCGATCCCGACGATTGGCACCGCCCACCTATCGCGCCAGACGCTCGACCTACTCGAAAGAGAGGGCGATTCGGTCCCGTGGTGTTATTGCGGCCCGTATGAATTTGGCTTCTTTGTCTCTGTGCCGACTGCGGAAACGATCGCCATCATGCGGCCGTCCGAGCCACCGCCGGACGACCTCGCCGACTTGTGGGCCTGGGCACGCGGCGAAGGTTTTCAGTGGGTCAGGCTCGATTCGGACGCCGATCATGTCCCGAACCTACCTGTATTTGAGCATCCTTAACTGATGTTGTGGGGCCGATATCGACCCCGTTGGGAGAACGTTGATGACAACCGGAACACGTCGAGTAACGCGCGGTGAAGCCGTCAGTCTCGAACCAAAATGGAAGGCGTTGATGCCTATCATGCTCGCTGCGCTGGAAAACGGCACGGACGTAGGCAAGGCGAATGCGCGGCGCAGCCTGACAGAACTGGCCACGAAGGTTGATGCCGCACACGACATGCACAGGCGCATGCGTGCAGCGCTCGACGGCCTGGCGAAAGCATGGCCGAAGGCCTTTGGACTGACCAAGGCTGAGCACGACGCATTAATCGAAGCGGCGGAAGTGATCGCGCTCACCGCACCGCAACCGCCC
Source organism: Caballeronia udeis (assembly GCF_001544555.2). Taxonomy (GTDB): domain Bacteria; phylum Pseudomonadota; class Gammaproteobacteria; order Burkholderiales; family Burkholderiaceae; genus Caballeronia; species Caballeronia udeis. Next base: position 1,991 of record NZ_FCOK02000172.1, read on the forward strand.
GACTCGCGCGGCGTTGGCAGTGAGGGCGTGCAGCCTGGGACCAGGCTGAGTGCAAAGCTGGACGAGAAGACACGCGAATATTTTGAGTCGGTTCTTAGCAACGACGAGGCCGCGTCAGACGAGGAACTGATCCAGCTATTCGTGACGGAGTCGGGCGTGTCGATCGACGAGGCGACCGCCATCGTTGCGCGACGGATGGACTTTCTGAACTTCCTGCCAACGAACGAGCAGCCCCGGCTCATGTGGTAATCGCATCAGGTTGGACGTCCGACGCCGGCCGAGCGCCGGCGTTGTCGCTTCTGGCACCGTCGCAGCCATCCAGCCGGGACGCGGCACCTTGCGCGCCAGGCTGCGCCCGTCACGCAAGCTGACGGCCTCGCGTCCCGGTGAACATTCAACCCCGCTCTTGGGACTGCGCCGCGTCCCGCGGACTTGCCCCGGCGCGTGCCATCCCCTCCAGCCTCGCTGCCTGCAG
>NZ_FCOK02000173.1 GCF_001544555.2 Caballeronia udeis
GGCAGCATGAGCGCGCCGGCCGAGGCGCTGACGCGCTTCTGGGCGACTCTCCGTGAAAAGAGCCGGGTGCGCATCGAACACCCCGACCTGCCGGCGGAGCTGCAGTCCGCGACCGGAGAATTGGCCGCGGCGCTCTGGACGCGGGCGGTCGACATGGCGCAAGGAGAACTGGCCGCCGCGCAGCTCGAGGCGCAACGCTCGGTCGCGGACGCGCAGGCCCGGCAGGCTCAGGCGGAGGCCGAACGCGACCAGGTCCGTCAGGAACTGACCGGCAGTGCGGCCGCGCTGGACAACGCGCAGACCCGCATCACAGAACTGGAGCAGGCGCTGGCTATCTCGCTAGCCGCGACGTCGACGCTGCAGGAGCAGGTACGGCTCGCGCAACAGGGCGAGCATCAGTTGCAGCGGGCGCTTGGAGCCGCCCGGCATGACTTCGCTTCTGAACTGGACACGCTGCGTGCCGACGGCAAGGGGGCGCAGGAGAGGCTCAAAGCTGCCGAAACCCGGGCGCTGCTGGAAATCGACCGCGAGCGGCAGGCGGCCGCGCGCTTGCAGAAGGAACTGGATGCGGCGACCCGTAAAGCGGAGCAGGGAATTAGCCGGCATCGGGATGAGGTGCAGAAGCTGCAGGGGCAAGTTGGTGATCTGCGTCAGCAGCTCGGTGTCCTGGAGGGCAAGCTTGACGCGCTGCGCACCGAGAACGCGCGTTATATCGATGAAGCGGCGCAGGCGCGTGATCAGCGAGACCAACTGGCGTTGTCGCTGACGCACGCAGCGGCAAAGCAGAAGGTGCCGACGGCGAAGCGGGTAGCAGGCCCGCGCAAGAGCAGTGGGCCTATGGGCACACCGTCGCGGACACGCAAAGCGTGATTTGTTGGGAGGGATTCCGCGCGGGCGACGCACGAGTCAGGGTTAGACCATCATGCAAGCGGTATAAGCCGATGAGATCAAGTAATCAACGCCTTCGAGGCCGTACACGTCGTTACTGCGCCGGATCAGTTAACCTTATGTCCAAGGGCCTCTTCTGGGCCGGTCGGCAAGACATCCTTCTTATATCGTTCCGTGACAAGCAATGACTGACATCGTTTTAAGCAGCACGGACTACAAGGGCATTCACGGCGATATCGTCGCCATCCTGGAGAGTAGCCGCCGAGCCGCTGCCCGCAGTGTGAACGCGCTGATGACAGCGACTTATTGGGAAGTCGGCCGGCGTGTTGTGGAGTTCGAACAAGGCGGAGAGAACCGGGCAGCGTACGGTCAAGCGCTGCTGGTTCGACTATCTGGCGATCTGACTAAACGGTTCGGCCGCGGTTTCGGGGTAGACAACCTCGAACTGATGCGACTGTTTTACCAGACGTACTCGCCGGCGGCGATTTCCGAATCACTGATTCGGAAATCTGCTGATACGAGCGCACACCCGAATTCCGAATTGGTAATTCGGAAATTTGACCTCGAGCAGTTGGCAACGGTTTTCCCTCTCTCGTGGACGCACTACGTACACCTGATGCGGCGCACTCGCTCGACTGACGAGCGGGCGTTCTATGAGACCGAAGCGCTTCGAGGTGGATGGAGCGTGCGTCAGCTCGACCGGCAAATCAGCTCCCAGTTTCACACCCGCGCCATGCTGTCCAAAAACAAGCGGACAATGCTGGAAAAAGGGAGCAAGGCGTACCCGAGTGACCTCGTCACACCAGAGGAGGCGATCAAGGACCCCTATGTTCTGGAGTTTCTAGATCTGAAGGACGAATACTCCGAGTCCCAATTGGAGGACGCCCTCGTTCATCGGCTCGAAGATTTCCTGCTCGAGCTGGGCGGCGACTTTGCGTTCGTTGGACGTCAGCGTCGCTTGCGCATCGGTGAGAGTTGGTTTCGGGTCGATCTATTGTTCTTTCACCGACGCCTTCGATGCCTGGTCATCATCGATCTGAAATTGACAGAACTGAACCACGCTGACGTAGGGCAAATGCACATGTATTGCAACTACGCACGCGAGCACTGGACCTTACCTGGGGAAAATCCGCCAGTTGGATTGATCTTGTGCGCTCGCACGAATGCAGCCGTCGCGCGGTACGCGCTGGAAGGACTTCCAAACAAGGTGCTCGCAGCGGAATATCACACAGTTTTGCCGGATGAGAAGCTACTTGCAGAGGAACTCGCAAAAGCGCGTCACGAATGGGAAGTTCGGCATTTGAACGAAGTGGTCAACCTAAAAAGCAGCATTTAAGAATCTCTTCGTGATTTCGCTATGCATCGCCGATCTGACTATGTGGCGTTAAAACGCAATCGGCGCGGACTCGCACAATATGCGATAGACGCTCACCGTAGACCGAGCGCGGATGAATTTGGGGAATCGTCCTTTCCGTGCATGTATGGACCCGACGCCTTTTGCAAGCTTCTTGTTCGTGATGTCGAAACGGCCTGCATGCATGTATCCGGC
>NZ_FCOK02000174.1 GCF_001544555.2 Caballeronia udeis
TTGTTCAGGTATCCAAGGTTAACCGTTTCGTGGAAAAGTAAACAGCCCTTCCGAGCTCTTTTTGAACTGGCCTTTAACGGTGCACGCGCCATTGAGGGCATTTCCGTAGCCGTGGTCAGCGTCTACCAGAAGCGGAATCGCCGACGCTCCACATGCTTGTGCCGCAATCTGTGCGAGCTCGGTCAACGTGACTAGCGCGATATCCTGCGCGCCGAGCACCATCATGGGCTCCATAGAGCCGGCAATCAGGCCAATCTCAAACCGGCACTCCCCGCCGAATGGGCCGATAGCGGGTCGTACACCGAAGAGCAAATCGTCAGGCTGTCGTGTCCGAAGATTTCCTTGAGCTTCTTACGAGCTAAATTCATATCGTCTTCCAGATGACAGGTGCCTCGCCCCGCCGTCGACGGGTTGTGTCACGCTAGGATTGCTTGTGCATAGCGATGGAAACCATCATGTCCGATTGCGTATTCTCGACGAGAACGAGCGACGCGCAGCGGATCAAATCCAGCCTTCGCGAAAAAGACATTGAAAAACCGCAAAAAACTACCGGTTTGCTGGTTAAACGACTCGACACATCTTTAGGTGATTGTCCCAATCTGCAATTCGTTATATCGCGGCGCCTACGCTTGCAGGTCTAGTTGCAGAGCGAATCCAAGCGTTCGCCAACCAACCGCCATGCCTCCCTCTTTTCCGCGGCATAGTCATAGCGCTGATAGACTCGCTTCATCCGATTTGCTTCACGATGATTTAGGCACGCTTCAATCACGACCGGCAAGACGCCCAACTGCTGCATCATCGTGGCACTGGTTCTGCGTAGATCATGCGGACTCCAAGACTCTTCCCCAAGTACTAATGCGTTCTCGTTCGCACTGCGTTTCTTATACGCGACACGCTCGTAGAACTTCAATTGCCGATCTGCGATCTGCTTCGTGATCGATTTTGGATCCACGTGATTGTCCGGATCACTCCGCGAAGGCATTAGCCACACCTCGCTATCGGACAACTCCATCAGCTTACGTAGATGCTCGCGTGCGAATGGCGACAGGAAAATCACGTGTGATTCTTTATTCTTCGCCACGCTCGGCGGAATGCGCCACGTCCCGGCGTCGAGATTGATAGCGGTTTTCTTCGCCTTGATGATCTCGCCGATCCTTACAGTGGTGGCGAGGATCAACCAGACTGCGTGCCGGGTGCTCTCGAGCAATTCGGCGGCTTTGAGGGCAGCGGAAAGCGCCCTGATCTGATCGTCGCTTAATATTCGATCATTTTCTTTGTCCTGACCGCCCACGTGTTTTTTCTGGATACCGGAGGTTGGGTCAAAGATGACGATCTCGCGGATCACGGCGAAACCAAACATCTGACGAATTTCAGCTAATACTCGATTTGCCAAGCGTAAAGCACCCCGCCCCTTAATGCGATCGAGCACCCCCATAACATCGGCACGGGTGATATCGACGGCATAACGATCACCGAGTGCAGGAAGCAGGTCTTTTTCGAACCCGCGCTTGGTCTCGGCGCCTGAATCGTTCCGGTCGGCAAGGTCCATCTCAGCCCACATTTCGAAGAGTTGGCGCACCGTCACCTTTGCTGCCTCTGCTAGCGCCTTAGCCTGTCTCTGTTCGATCTCCCGAATCACCGCCTCTTGCCTGGCAGCCCGCTCGTTCCTATCGTGGTCATTCGGATTCACTCCGGATGCGAGAACGCGTTCGGCCTCGTTGCGAATCCTCCTTATTTCGGCCAACGTTACCCCCGGCCACGTGCCGCATGTGAAGTCATGTTTCTTCCCGTCATACCGGAAACGCCAACGAAACATAATCGTGATTCGCCCATCCTTGGCACGGCGAACGTCGCCGTACAGGTTGCCACCATCGCGCAGTCGCATCCCTGCCTCAGTGGCCTTGATAGCCTGCAAGCCCTTTACCGTCAACGCTGCCATATTCGACCTCCAATCCCTAGAAGTGCCCCCCAAAGTGCCCCCCGTTTTCGCCGGACCATCTTGGAAGTCCTCGGAATTATTTGGACACAGAATACCGTCAAACCCTTATACGATGGGAATTTAACGATAAAATTCGGACAAGTTTGGATTTGCTGGGAATAGATTAAAACTGCATGGGGTGCAGGTGGTCGGAGGTTCAAATCCTCTCGCCCCGACCAGAACAAAACCCGCACAGCGTAAGGCTGTGCGGGTTTTTTCATTTTCTCTCGCTGCACAAAATTTAGGCACTAACTAGACCGAACTTTGACTCGATCACAAACATAAGCCATTGATTTCACGCTGTTATGCGTGCGAGCGCAGGATAGCTACTGGG
>NZ_FCOK02000175.1 GCF_001544555.2 Caballeronia udeis
TATAACGGCGCTCAGGGTACGGATGCAACGCAACTGACCGCGAAGCTGGCCTATGCAGACGCGTTCACGGCAGCGGTTGGCCAATCAGTGTCGGCTCAGCTTGCTTACTCCAGCCCGGCATCAGCAGCCAATGCGCGCGCAGCAGTGTCTACGGTAGTTGACACGACTTCGGAAGCAACCGCTCAAGCAGCGCTTCCGACAACGCTGGCAAACATCGGCAGCGGTACAGTTGGTCAAACGTTCACGCTGACTGCGGGTGTGGATAACATCACGCTGACGGGTAACAACAACGTGGTCAACGGTTTCGCTCACAACGTTACAACACCAGCGGCCAATACGTTCACGTCGGGCGATACGATTTCCGGTACGGGTACCGGCAACGTCCTGAACCTTATCGACCAAAATACGGGTGCCACGTGGACCGCGTTGGGTGTCGCAGGCATTACCGTCTCGGGTATTCAGACGCTGAATTTGATTTCCGGTGAACCGACAGCCGCTAATACGGTTACGACCACGGAAGGTTTCGCTGGTCTGACCGCGTTGAACGTTTCGGATGTAGGCGGCTCTGCGCTTACGGCGGCGAACACGACCGCTATTACGCTGGTAGACGCCGCGGCGTCTGGTGCAACCGAATCCGTACAAGGCGGCTCGTCCGTTACCGTGACGGCCAACAATGTCACGAGCGGCGGCACCATCAGTGTCGGCACCACGACCGCTCCCACGGGCGCTGTTGTCGTCACCGCAAACGAAGCGTCTTCGCAAACGGGCGTCCTTACGGCAGATGTGATCAACGTCACGGGCGGTACGACTGTCAAGATCGCGGCCAATCTGAGCGGAGCAGCTGGTTTGGGCAACACGGTGACCGGCGGCGCGGTCACCGTCACTGGCACGTCGGTAACGACGAACGTAACGGTGAACCAGACGGCAGCGGCGACGGCATCCGCGACCGTTGCAGGGGTCGTGGACGGTAACGTTACTATCAATGACGTCAACCAAGGCAGCACAACCAAGGCAGGCACGATTACCAACGTCTCCCTTGCCAACTACGCTACGGCCGCGATCAACGACAACGCCCTGACCACTTTGACGCTAGCGGGTAGTGGCGGCGCCCTGACGCTGACCGACGCGCTGACGACTCCGACCGTCACGACGCTGGCTTTGAATGTCAACGCTCTGAACGCAACGAGCTTCGTCGATGCCAACGGTGAAATCAGAACTTTGAACGTGGTGACGGGTGGCACGACCGGCTCGACGATCGGCACGGTGACCGACGCCGGCCTGACGACCTTGAATGTGTCGGGCACGCAACAGCTCACGATCGGCACTGCGCCGGCCAGCCTCACGTCCGTCGCAGTCAGCGGCGGCGCAGGTGCCAACGTAGCGCTGGGTACGACTACGAGCTTCGTGTCCACGAGCACGGGCACCGACGTAGTGTCGATTTCGGCTGCTGCTACCAAGGCCATCGCCGGTAACGGTACGGCTGCTGAAGAAATCGTGTGGAACAACAGCGCTGCGGCGCCTGCCAGCACGGGTACGGGCGCAGCTCAGGTGAGCACGCTGGGCACGGTATCGGGCTTCCATGTGCTGGGTCTCGGCGCAGCCGTGGGAGCGGGTGTCGCTGAAACCTTCTTCCTGGGCAACAACGCGGCTTTCACCGCTATCGACGTCCAGGGCGGCGGTGTCCTTGGTGCGAACATCAACGCGCTTACGGTTCAAGGTGTTGCAGCAGGCGGTTCGCTGTCGATTGACGCGGGTTACGCTGGTACGGTTTCCTTCTTCACGGCAGATACGGCTGGCACGACCGACAGCCTGGCACTGACGCTGGGTTCGGCCACCACCAAGGCTGCTTTCGGTATCGGTGGCCTGACGCTGGGCGACGCTAACCAAGCCCTTGACGGCCTTGGCAACGTGACGGCGACCATCAATGACAGCGGCGTTGGTGCACTGGGCGTGGTTACCATCGGCAGCCTGAGCGATTCGTCGTTGACGAACCTGACGGTGAAGGGCACGGGCGGCCTGACGATTACCAACGCGTTCGTTGACACAGCAGCCTCGCTGACCATCAACGGCACCAGCACCAACACGCAGGGCATCGCGTTCACCACCGGCATCACCGACTCGAACCTGTCGACCCTGACGTTGACCGGTACCGACAACATCAACCTCGGCACGGTAACGGGCAACAGCCATGGCATCACCGTGAACGGTTCGGCAGACAATGCGAACGTCACGCTGTCGCTTAACAGTCTGGGCGCTGCTACCGGCACGTCGGTGTTCACCGATAGCATCACGCTGGGCAACGGC
>NZ_FCOK02000176.1 GCF_001544555.2 Caballeronia udeis
TTGACGATCCGGCGCACCGTAGCCGACGCCGTCAGCACATGCACCGGCTGGGCCGCGCCCAGCAGGATCGGGCCAATGGCAATGTTATTGCCGGCGGCCGTCTTCAGCAGGTTGTACGAAATATTCGCGGCGTCAATGTTCGGCAGTACGAGCAAATTCGCGTCGCCTACCAGCGTTGATTCCGGCAGGACTTCGCGGCGCAGATTGGCGTCCAGCGCCACGTCACCGTGCATTTCGCCGTCCACGTCCAGATCCGGCGCACGCTCGCGCAGCAACGCCAGCGTGTCGCGCATCTTGATCGCCGTCGGCGCGTTGCTCGTGCCGAAGTTCGAATGCGATAGCAGCGCGATCTTCGGCGCGATGCCGAAGCGGCGCACTTCTTCCGCCGCCATGATCGTGATCTCGCAGAGTTGCTCCGGGGTCGGGTCCACGTTCACGTGCGTGTCGACAATGAAGATCTGCCGGCCCGGCAGCACCAGCGCATTCATTGCCGCGTAGACGCTGCAGCCTTCCTTCTTGCCGATCACCTGATCGACGAAATGCAGGTGGCGATGCGTCGTGCTGATCGTGCCGCAGATCATGCCGTCCGCTTCGCCCTTCTTGACCAGCATCGCGCCGATCAACGTGGTGCGGCGGCGCATCTCCAGCTTCGCCATCTGCTCGCTGATGCCCTTGCGCGCCATCATGGTGTGATACGTCTGCCAGAAGTCGCGGTACCGCTCGTCGTGATCCGTATCCACCACCGTGAAGTCCACGCCCGCCGTCAAACGCAAGCCGTACTTCGTGATGCGCTGGGCGATCACGGCCGGGCGTCCGATCAGGATCGGCTTGGCGATCTTCTCGTCCACCGCGATCTGGACCGCGCGCAGCACGCGCTCTTCTTCACCTTCGGCGAACACAATGCGCTTCTTGTCCGGCTCCACGCTACGCGCGAGCTGGAACACAGGTTTCATGGTCGTGCCGCTGTGATAGACGAACTGCTGCAGATGCTGTTCGTACGCGTCCATGTCTTCAATAGGACGCGTGGCCACGCCCGACTCCATGGCGGCCTTGGCCACGGCCGGTGCGATCTTCACGATCAGGCGCGGGTCGAACGGTTTCGGAATCAGGTACTCGGGACCAAACGACAGGTCCTGGATGCCGTAAGCCGTTGCCACGATATCGCTTTGTTCCTGCCGCGCCAGCTCCGCGATCGCGTTCACCGCGGCTATTTCCATCTCGCGCGTGATCGTGCTCGCGCCGGCATCCAGCGCACCACGGAAAATGAACGGGAAACACAGGACGTTGTTGACCTGATTCGGGTAGTCCGTGCGGCCTGTAGCAAGCACGGCATCCGGGCGAACTTCCAGCGCGAGTTCCGGCAGGATTTCCGGTGTCGGGTTGGCAAGCGCGAGAATCAGCGGCTTTTGCGCCATGCCCTTGACCATCTCCTGCTTCAGCACGCCGCCGGCGGACAGGCCCAGAAATACGTCGGCGCCTTCCATCACGTCGGCCAGCGTACGCGCCGAGGTTTCGCGCGCAAACCGTTCCTTGTCCGGGTCCATCAGTTCCACGCGGCCCTTGTAGACCACGCCGGCCAGATCCGTCACGAAGATGTTTTCCAGCTTCATGCCGAGTTCAACCAGCAGGTCCAGACAGGCCAGGGCTGCCGCGCCCGCACCCGAGGCGACCAGCTTCACTTCTTCAATCTTCTTGCCGACCACGACCAGGCCGTTGGTGATGGCAGCCGCGACCACGATAGCCGTGCCATGCTGGTCGTCGTGGAACACCGGGATCTTCATCCGCTTGCGGCATTCCCGCTCGACGATGAAGCAATCCGGCGCCTTGATGTCTTCCAGGTTGATGCCGCCGAACGTGGGTTCAAGCGCCGCGATCACGTCCACGAGCTTCAGCGGGTCCATTTCGTTCAGCTCGATGTCGAACACGTCGATACCGGCAAACTTCTTGAACAGCACCGCCTTGCCTTCCATGACCGGCTTCGACGCGAGCGGGCCGATATTGCCGAGCCCGAGCACCGCGGTGCCGTTTGTCACGACGCCGACCAGGTTGCTGCGCGCGGTAAAACGCGCGGCATTCAGCGGATTGGCGACGATTTCCTCGCACGCGAAAGCCACGCCCGGCGAATACGCCAGCGCGAGATCGCGCTGGTTGATCATCTGCTTGGTGGGGGCAATCGCGATTTTGCCGGGGGTGGGAAACTCGTGGTAATCGAGCGCGGCTTCGCGGAGTTTGGCTTTGGCG
>NZ_FCOK02000177.1 GCF_001544555.2 Caballeronia udeis
GTCACCGCTTCTCTGCCGTCGTCATCAGCTGCGCGGTTCGCTGGTATTTCCGGTTCAGCCTGAGCCTGCGCGACATCGAGGAGTTGTTGCTCGAGCGTGGTGTCGTGGTCACGTACGAAACAATCCGTTGCTGGTGCGACAAGTTCGGCGCTGGATTCGCCCGGTGCGCCAAAGCGGCGCGGCCCAAGCCGGGCAGCACATGGCATCTGGACGAGATGTTCGTGACGCTGCGCGGCGAGCCGTATCTGTTGTGGCGAGCGGTCGACGAGCATGGTGCCGAACTTGACGTGCTGGTGCAAAAGCGGCGCGACAAGGCCGCGGCAAAGCGCTTCTTCCGGAGAGTGCTGCGCTCAAACCCGGTACCGCGCAAAATCGTTACCGACCAGCTGCGCAGCTATCCAGCGGCGAAGGCTGAAACTCCCGAGCTCGCTCATGTGAAGCACGTTTTCGTCAAAGCGGCTGCACGCGTGAACAATCGTGCCGAGAACAGCCACCAGCCGACCCGCAGGCGCGAACGCCAGATGTGCGGCTTTCGCAATGCGCGTCGCACGCAGGCGTTTCTTTCATGCTTTGGACCAATCCGGCAGCACTTCGCGTTGCCCAGACATCAGATGAGCGCGGCATGTCATCGTGCCGTGCTCAAAGAACGCTTGGTCACATGGCATGATTGGACTGTTACTGGCGCAGTCGAGAAAGGTATCTGAATAGGATTACTACTCTTTAGCTTCATAGGTAGTCTACGCTCGCCAACTTGACAAAGCCCGAATTAGTAGCCATGGCGATATCGGCAAATTCGTTCATTGTTTACTGCCTCAGTTTTGCTCTTAATTTATTTGATCTTCCCGAACGCATTCCTACGCGTGGGCACCGTCGCCATCGGACATAAGAACGTCGGCCAAGGATCGCAACGACAGCGCCAGACGTTTCACCTTTTCCTGAGCATCTGGAAAAGTAAGTGTCGCCTTCGTCAGGGTAATTGCAGGGAACTTAAGGATGATCTGATCGACCTCATTCGCTAGGGCGTCAATCGTTTGGGCTGCCTCTTGCGCCTCGGCAAAGGATTTACGAAGTGCTTCAAGTGTTGCGCGTTCGACCTCCAGCGCTGCTCGAACCGCATTGATTTCCTGCTGAACCTCGTCCCGCTTCACCGTGGCGCCCGCGATGGCCTCCTCCATGGTGGTGTAGCCTTCTGGAATTTGCGCGACGATCTTTGACTCGTATTGGATTTCGATTGGCTTTGCGCGCAACTTGTTCAACGCGGCTTCGGCTTTGGTGTAGTCATCGAGGAGAGCATTGAGCTCGGCGTCCTTTCGCGAGATGATGGTCTCGCGGTCGCGAAGATTGATCTCCGTTCTGTCAGCGCGTGCGGACTCCTTCGCCAGGCTGCGTTGCGCTTCTTCGAGTTGCGCCGTAGTGTTTTGCAGAGTTCCCTGCATTTCGAGAAGTTCGTTCGACTTTTGCTCGAGCGTCTGGTTGAACTGCTCGCGCAGTTGGTCGAGTAGTTCCTGAGCGTCTTTCTTGGAGAGCGAACCTTGGGATGCCGCCGCCTTTATCGCTTCAACCGCGCTGTCGCCGGGATCCGCACCGAGAAGCGTGAAGACATTCATGCGGATGTTGTGGACCTAGGCCGGCAAATGACCGTCAGCCTCGGTGAACTTCTTGTGGACCAGTGCCGAGATACCGATCATGCGATAGACGTTGCTCTTGCTGTAGCCAAAGGCATGCGAGCAGTGATCGTAGAATGCCTTTGCGTCGGGGATGATTTCCTTGAGCTTTGAAATGCAAACCGCGATGTTGAGGAGGGCCCTCGTTGCCTGCTGCTTCGAGATGCGAACGCTCTCGGTTAGCGAGACGACCTGATCGTGTTGTTCTGCAGTAAGGCCAGATGGCATCACTAGTTGCAGGCTGATTGGCTGCTCATCGACGCTGAGTTGAAGTGCGGTGGACACGCGTAACGGCTCCCAAATGCTGAAAGTGTTGTGCTTAATCAGAGTGCCACACGCCCTTATATGGACACCGCCCGGTTTGCCAAGTTGATCTTGATGTGATGCCTGAACGAGGTATCGGCTGCGGTCTTATATCCGGCCTGTTGCGTGCCGAAGCCGCGGGCCCGAGCCTGTCCAAAATTTTGTGTGTAAGGCATAACATGTCGCAAAGGAGCATGTATGCCACGCAAACCGAAGGCG
>NZ_FCOK02000178.1 GCF_001544555.2 Caballeronia udeis
AATCGCAGTCGAGAATGCTGCGCAAACGCTTTTCCTGTTGTTCGGGTTCACTGAGATCGAAACGAGTAAAGAAATCGTCGGTTTCAAGATACTGGACCTTATAGCCTTGTAGGACAGCTTGGTTGGCGACGGCCTTCGCAACGTGCGATTTGCCAGTGCCGGGTTTACCGATAAGGAGCGCGTTCTCGCCAGCGGAAACAAACTTCAATGTTCGCAGCTCCAAACAGGCCTGGCGCGGAAGCTTTGGATTGAACGACCAATCGAATTCGGCGAACGTGAGCTTCTCTTCAAGGCCCGACTGTTTGTGCCGACGCTCGATGAGCCGTGATTGACGGCGATCTAGCTCGTCCTGCAGAATTATCGAGAAGGTTTCCAGAAAGGGTTGGTTCGCCGCCTGCGCTTGCAGCACGCGTGTTTCCAGCGTGTCGCGCACACCAGACAGATGGAGTTGTTTGAGCGAGCGCTCGATTTCGGGCATCGACATGGTCATTCGTTGATCTCTCCAGTGGTCAAGGACGGTTGTGTAATCTGCTGTTGTGCGCCGAGATTGAACCGCTCGCCGTATTCGGCGGCTGGACGGATTAGCGCGTGATCCTGGGTAAGAGGCAAAGCGAGTTGTGGGGCTTGGTTAAGCCGTTCCAGCGCTTGATCGAACAGCCGCTCGACCAGTGCGCGAACTTGTTTGTAGGAGCGCAGGCGGTGCTCCTGTGCCTGGCTGCAGGCTTGCTCAACGATGCGGGCCGGGTACTTCTTCGCGAGACCGACGATGCCCCACATGCCGCGCTGGCCGACGCGCCCTTCGGAGTCAAACATCCGCTGGCAAAGTGCCTTGGTTTGCGGCCCTATGTCGCCCGCAGCGGATAGTAGAAAGGCTGTTTGCCTGGATGGATTGAACGGGCGCTCGTCTTCAGGCAATAGCAAGTGGCCCGGCTCTTTGAAGCGCGGGTGAATACGTAACAGCGTTTGTGTCTGTCGGTCGCGAACTTCAATGGTTGAATCGAAGATACGCACCAGCACCATGCTGCCAATCATGGCGGGACGCGCTGCATACCAGCTGTGGTCGATTCGAATAGTCGTATCATCGGAGACGGTGCGAACGACCTGCTCGAAGTAGCGGAATCCTGTCAGGGGCAGCGCCCGCAAGTGCGGCTTCTCCTCCTGGAACATCGCCTCGACCTGACGGCGGGCGCGGCCGTGCAAGCGCTTGGACGCCCAGTTCGATTCCCAGCGCACAAGAAACGCGTTCTGCTCCTCAATGGAGTCGAAGCGCCTGCCGCCAAGCGCGGTGCCTTGTGTATGCTGGATTGCGTTCTCAACGGTCCCCTTGCGGTTCGGATCCCGCACGCGCGCCGGGTCAGCAACCACGCCGTAGTGTTCGAGCATCGCGGCGTAGAGATGATTGATCTCCGGTTCGTATAGATCCGGCGTGATGACGCCTTCCTTAAGATTATCGAGGACGATGTATTGAACACAACCACCGAAATATCTGAACGCTTCTTCGTGAAGTTGCGCCCACACTTGCTGGCTGGATTTCCATACGACCCGGCGGAAACTGTGACGCGAAAAACGTAAAGTCATCACAAATAGCCGTGGTCGCCGATAGCGCCCCGTCTTCGGATCGAGGGTCGGCGCACCCTCGCCATAGTCAACCTGAGCCTCCTCGCCCGGCAGAAACTCAAGACGGTCGAATTGTTCCGGATCGATATGGCGCAAGGCACGCACGAACCGTTTGACGCTCTCGTAGCTCGCGGCAAACGCGTATTGATCAACGAGATCCTGGTAGATAGCCTGAGCGTTTCGTTGCAAGCGAACTTGCTCTTCGATCCATTGCCGATGGGGCTCGCACAATGAACGGGCGAAATCGAAGTTGCAAGCCTTCGTCAACGCGGCCTGAAAAGCCGGTGGTCGCGGGAGTGGAGGAGTTTGGTCAGCGTCCTCCGAGCCGATGGTCGCGGGGGCGGGGGAATTTGTGGACGTGGATGCGCGTGCCGCGAAGATCGCCATGTAGCGGCGAATCGTCTTGCGGTCGATTCCGGTGATCCGATGAATCTCACGCTGGCTCTTCTTGAGCTCCAGTAGCGTGAACACGGTACTTTGCTGATGCTGCTTCAAGACGTTCAACTCCCACCTCCAAGGCT
>NZ_FCOK02000179.1 GCF_001544555.2 Caballeronia udeis
CCGTACTTTTCCCCATCAATTAGCCGAAACCTCCGCTAGCATTGGGTTTCGGCTATTTTTAGGGTTTAGGTGTAGCCATGTAATTACATGTTTTATCCTTGTTTTTCCCGGTAGATATGCTTTACTTGGTGTTCATGTATATCGAACACGTCCCCAACCGCAACTCGCCACCCGCGGTCCTCCTGCGCGAGTCGTATCGCGACGGCAACAAGGTCAAGAAGCGCACCCTCGCGAACCTGTCGTCGCTGCCGAGTGAAGTGATCGAAGGCTTGAAGGTCCTGCTGCGCGGTGGCGTCGCCGTGTCGTCGGTCGATGAAGCCTTCGTGATCGAACGCAGTCTGCCGCACGGGCATGTGGCCGCCGTGCTTGGCGCGGCGCGCGCCTGCGGTGCCGAGCAGTGGTTCGCGCCCGCGCCGCTGCGCAGTGTGATCATGGCGCTGCTGGTGGCGCGGGTCGTGTCGCCCGCCTCCAAGCTCGCCACCCATCGCATGTTGCGCGACGAGAGCGCGACCCACTCGTTATCGCGCCTGCTTGGCCTCGTGGACGTCGAACTCGAGCAGGTCTATGCCGCCCTCGACTGGTTGGGCGAGGCTCAAGAGGGCATCGAGAAGCGGCTTGCCAGGCAGCATCTGGGCGGCAGTACGCTGGTGCTCTACGACCTCACTTCCACGTGGGTGACCGGACGCCGTTGCGAGCTCGCCGCGCACGGCTACAGCCGCGATGGCAAGCGTGACGACCCACAGATCGTGTTCGGTTTGATCTGCACGTCGGAAGGATGTCCGGTGGCGGTCGAAGTCTTCGCCGGCAACACTGCCGATCCGGCCACCGTGGCGCCTCAGGTCGCGAAGCTCAAAGACCGCTACGGGATCGACAAGCTCGCCTGGGTGGGCGACCGGGGCATGCTCACGCAAGCCCGTATCGATACGCTCTTGCGCCCGGCCGGCCTGGACTGGGTGAGCAGCCTGCGCGCCCCGCAGATGGCCGCGCTCGCCCGCGAGAAGGGACCGTTCCAGCCCTCGCTATTCGATGAGCGCAACCTGCTCGAAGTGACGAGTGAAGCGTTCCCCGGCGAGCGGCTGGTAGTGTGCCGCAATCCGTTGTTGGCCGAGGAACGCACCCGCAAACGCGAGGCGCTGTTACAGGCCACCGAACAGGAACTGACCCAGATCGCCGAAGCGACCACGCGCGTACGCAACCGGCTCAAGGGCATCGAGGCAATTGCCTTGCGCGTGGGCCGTATCATCGATCACTTCAAAATGGCCAAGCACTTCGAATTGAACATCACCGACTCGGGCTTGAGCTGGCAGCGCAAGACGGAGCAGATCCAGCAAGAGGCCGCGCTTGATGGTCTGTATGTTGTGCGTACGAGTTTGCCGGCAGCGGCTCTGTCAGCCGAGTCGGCCGTGACGGCCTACAAGGGTCTGGCGGTCGTGGAGCGGGCCTTCCGTTCGCTGAAGACGGTCGATTTGCAGGTCCGACCGGTATTTCATTGGAATACCCAACGCGTGCGCGCGCATGTCTTTCTGTGCATGCTCGCTTACTACGTCGAGTGGCACATGCGCGAGAAGTTAAAGCCGATGCTGTTTGACGATGAATACGTCGAGCAAGCGCGGGCAGCCCGGCCTTCGCCAGTGGCCAAGGCGCAACGCTCGGAACAGGCGAAAGCCAAGGACGCCTCCAAGCTCACCGAGGATGGCTTGCCGGTCCACAGCTTTCGCACCTTACTCGACGATCTGGCTACGCTCAGCTACAACGTCTGTCACACACCACTCAATCCAGACGCCAAGATCGTGATGACCACTCGGCCCACACCCGTTCAAGAAAAAGCCTTCCGCCTTCTGAACGTCAACGCCGCCTGTACCCAGTAGCTATCCTGCGCTCGCACGCATAACAGCGTGAAATCAATGGCTTATGTTTGTGATCGAGTCAAAGTTCGG
>NZ_FCOK02000180.1 GCF_001544555.2 Caballeronia udeis
TGGGCCCAGCAAGCGGCTTCGATAATCTGGCCAGCGCGATATAGCGCGGAATACCCGCTATAGGCATCCGCTTGCAGGATTCCGCAATAGCCCTCGAGATGTGCTCTGGGCCTTTCGCCTTTGCGGTCAGGCGAGTACTGGTACCAGACCGCTGGCGGCGCCTGGTTGCCTGCTGGCCTATCGTCTCTCACATACGTCCATAGTCGCGCCGTGCGTGTCTTTCCGCGACCGGGATCTAACACTGGCACCGGCGTATCGTCGGTATGGATCTTTTGCGCCTGCAGGACATACTGACCTATGGCGTCGGCCAGGGGTTCAAGGAGGCGACCTGCTTCGCGCACCCAAGAAGCCAGCGTTGCGCGATCAAGCTCGATGCCTGCACGGCGATAGATGCTTGCTTGTCGATACAGCGGGGTATGGTCAGCGTATTTGGAAACCACTACTTGAGCCAGCAGACCCGCCCCGGCCATACCCCTTGCGATTGGGCGGGAAGGAGCAGCAACCTGCACGACTTTGGAACAGCGACCACACGCTAGTTTGGGACGCACGTGCCGAGTCACCTTGAAGTAACCCGGCACATAATCGAGCATCTCGGAAACGTCTTCGCCGAGCGCACGCATATGGGTTCCGCATTCGGGACAGTCACAAGTCGCGGGCGCATGAACCAGGGTCTCACGTGGGAGGTGGTCGGGAAACGTGCGTGGTTTGCGGCGACGAGCGGCGGCCTTGTCTGTTTCCTTCGAATCGACCGTTTCGCCCTCGACGGGCAAGTCTGCAGTTGGAACGCTCGGCACCTGCTGTACGGGCAAATCTCCAAGCGCCAGTTCGAGCTGATCCATCAGCTCAGTCATACGCTCGGATGAACGACCGTACTGCCAGCGTTTAAGACGTGCAATCTCGGCCACCAACTGGGCAATCGTCTCGTCGCGCGAAGCCAGCATGCGCTTGAGGACGGCGATGTCATCAGGAAGGGAACTAGCGGGCATGCTCGTTATTTTAAAACATGCCCGCCGCTTCTGAACGCTTGCGCAGAGGCTTTTTTTAAGCTGCCCGAGTAGGCTGCCAGGTCCGTTCAGGCCGTCGCCAATCAATGCCCTCCAAGAGCATCGAAAGCTGGGCTGCGGAGAGATGAATGCTGCCTGATTCGGCCTGAGGCCAGATAAAACGGCCGCGCTCAAGACGCTTCGCATAAAGATTCATGCCGTCGCCACTCCACCACAAAATCTTAATGATGTCACCGCGCCGTCCACGAAAGGCGAAAACGTGACCAGAAAACGGATCAAGTTCCAGAGTGGATTGAACAAGAGTAGCGAGGCCGTCCATGCCGCGACGCATGTCCGTAATGCCAGCGGCCAGCCAAATACGGGTGCCGGAAGGAGGTGCGATCATACGGGCATCAGACAACGCAGCACTAAACGCAATTGAACGGGGTCGACCCTGCCAGTGAGCCGAACGCACGCTCCATTGAGCTCGATCTCGATGCTTGCTGCATCACGCACAGGCCCCTCAGGATTTGCAGCTACCGCCGGGGCCGTGGAGGCCTCCGCTTTTACCTCCGTTGGCAAGCTCACAGGGAGTAGCACTGTCGCTCCGGCGCCGCCGTTGCTAAGCAACCCGGCGCGGTATTCGCGGCGCCATTTGAAAACCATATTTGGATTGAGTCCATGGGCCTGAGCAAGTTTAGCCACGGAAACATTGGATTCACAGGCCGCGATCGCGACCTGCCGCTTGTAGGCCGGATCGTAGTTCGGTCGGCCCTTGCGATTCGAAATCTGCATCTCATCTTTAGACAAAGTAGTCCCCATCACTTATTTGGTGGGGACTACTTTGGACACTATCCAGCTG
>NZ_FCOK02000181.1 GCF_001544555.2 Caballeronia udeis
GCAGTCCGGTGGCCGCGATCAGCCCGAACAGGGTTGAGTAGGTCACGGGCCGCAGTTTCTCCTTCGAGGGCAAGGTCTGTCACCTTTCGGCGTAATGGCGCCGGGCATTTTCGCCGTAATGGCGCCACTGGAAACGAGCAATTCAAGGGTTCGAACGGGGATCAAGGTTGCTTGATTTTCCCTGCTTTTGCAAGCTCGGTTCTGGGGTTGTCGGCCCCTGGTTTGAGGCCGCGATAGCTTTCGCCGTCGAGGACGATTTTGTGTGCGCCGTGACGCAAGCGATCAAGGGTAGCGGCGCCGATCATCTTGTTACCTGGGAATGCTTCGCCCCATTCGGGGAAGTCCAGATTTGAAGTCAAGATCGTGGCCGCCCGCTCATAACGCTCGGCGATCAGATCGTGGAAGTCTTCATCGTCTGGTGAACGCAGTGGCTTAAGACCGAAGTCGTCAATAATAAGAAGTGGCAGCTTGGCGAGGTACTGGAACCGACGATCGTAGGTGCCCACGGCCGCCGCGCTGCGCAGGCTTGCTAATAATTGGCTTTGTGTTGAGAACAGGACATCATGTCCTTGCCTCGCCGCAGCGTGTCCGAGCGCTTGCGCGAGATGGCTCTTCCCCGTTCCGCAGGGACCGGCAATCAGGACCGCCACTTTCTCGTCGATGAATCGGCCTGTGGCCAGATCGTGGATGGCGGCTCGATTCAAACCGGGTAGCCGGTCGAAGTCGAAGCCTTCAAGGGTCTTCTGGCTACGGAAGTTTGCGCGTCTCATGCGCAGGCTGAGCTTCTTGTTGTCGCGCCGGGCGACCTCGTCATGGATGAGGAGCGACAGGAATTCGGTGAACGCGAGCTTGCGATCGATGGCCTCCCGGTTTCGCGCTTCCAGCGAATCGAGGATGCCGGACAGGCGCAGTTGTTTGAGCAGCGGCGTTAGTTCAGGAATGGGATGCATGGCTGGCCTTATTGGAGAATGGTTTGAGTGTTGCGGCAGAAGCGGCCACCTTCGGTATAGGTGCTCGCCAGCGCATCAAAGGCGTTTAACAGCGTCAGTTGATCCAATCCCTTTTGCAGGATGGTTTTAACCGCTGTGTAGTGCGGCGTGCCGTAATGGTTTGCGCGCGAGCAAGCTGCTTCGAGTCGAATCGCGCCGTATTTCTGTTTAAGCCGCAACACACCCTGCACCGAGCGCATCTTGATTAAGACTTTGTCGCCGAAGAGCGCGTGAACCAAGGCGAAGCAAGCAGGCCCGATCTGCTCAGCGGTCGCCAGACACCACTGGGTATCCTGCAACTGCCACGCCTGAGCGGCGGATGGCAAATGATCGTCTACTGTGCGACGTCCGCCTGGGCGAACGAGGCGTACGTGAGCGGCAACCGATTCCTGCCCACGGTATAGCGTCACCATAGTGTCGGTCGCCTTGAGCCATAACTCTTGGCCGACCAGTCGATACGGGACCGAGTAAAAACTCTGCTCGAACTGAACATGAGCGTCACGGTGCACCTTCCCCTTAGCCCAAACTGCAAGCTCCGGCGGGACGTCTGGCAAGCTGATCAGCAGGCTTCGCTCGACTTCCGCGAAGCGCTTGAGCGGCATCTCGCGGCTGGTTCCGTGAATGCGGTTGCCGGCCTCGTTCATTACCCAAGCATGTATCTGGCGGTTGGCGTCAGCCAGACCACGGAACTCCCGCAGTGGCAAGAAGCCTCGCTTTACAAATTTGACGCCCGATTCCACGATTCCCTTCTCGTAAGTCAGCAACTGTCTGTCATGAGGAACAACGCGTAGTCAAAGGCGGGTTGTTCGAGATCACCCATCCG
>NZ_FCOK02000182.1 GCF_001544555.2 Caballeronia udeis
GTCACGCCCTGAGGCGGTCCGTCAAGGTTTTTCCGAGGGCAGGTGCAGCCCACATCCCTGAGCTTGTCGCCTCGGGCGTCGCTCATTCATGAAACGGCGTATGCCGATGAAATGTCGTGCGCCCGCTTGGCGAGTTGCCCACCGCCGACCAGCGTCATGGTCATAACAGGCGACCCGCCGGCCGGCGGTGGACAACTCGCGACATCACGTCAAATCGAGGCAACCCACGGACCCGGAACCAGCGACGTAACCGTCGATCGGAACGCGTTATCCCGGAAGTGCGAGGTTCCTGAGCAGTGACGAACCACGCTTCCTGAGGGCGTTGAGGTAGACGCTCTCGTCGTACCGTGTTCCGGTCTGCCAGCAGCGGTAGAGGATCCGTATCCACTTGAACGCCAACGCCCTCACGGCAGCCTGATACGAGTTGCCCTTTGCTCGCTGTTGCCGGTAATAGGCACCCGCCCAGAACGATTTGTTGATGGTCTGGCCGGCCCATTCAACGAAGGTCTGGCGCAGGAATGTCGGGCATTGCCAGCGCCAGTGCACCCAGCACTTCTTGCCGCTGCGCTCGGTGACCGGCGCGATGCCGGAATACTTCTGCAGTTCATCAGCGCCCTTGAAACGGTCACGTTGCTCGCCGAATGCAGCCAGCAGGCGCGGCGTCAGATGCGGACCTGCTCCGGGCAAGCTGTCAAACAGGTCGAAGTCGGGAAGCGTCCGCGCGACTGTCGCGATTTCCTTGTCGAACACGTCGATCGCAGCGAGCGCTGTGCGCAGTTGCGTCACCAACATCAGCGCGAGCAACCGGTGAGGTGCAACGATACCGGGATCGTCGGTGAGAGACGCAGCGCAGCGGATCGACTCCAGACGCCCCTCAATCAGTTTGGCCCGGCGACAGTTATGCGCATGGAAGAACGTTTCAATGGTCTTTCTGCTCGCACGCCTGACTGCTGGCAGAGTGGGCCAGCGGGTCAGGAAATCGCAAAACAGCACCGTGTCGATGTCGTCGAACCATTCCAGCGCTTGAGGATAATACTGCTTGAGTGCGTTGGTTAGCCGATTGGTGAACCGGGTCTTGTCGCCGACCAGTTCACGACGCTGTTCGATCAGGCTCAGCAAGGACCGCATGCCGGCGCTCTGCGGCCGGAGCGGGCTGAACCGCTCAGGATGGCGTAGCAGCAGGTCGAGTGCCAGTTCGGCATCGGTGGGATCGTCCTTGGCCCGGCTCGGTTTGAACGCTTCACGGTACTTCGCAAGCATTAAGGGGTTGATCGGGAATAGTGTGAAGAACGCATGTTTCTGCAACACAGAGACAATCGGCCCTCTGGCCAGCTCAAGCGCGATCGCGATGGGGCCGCCAAAGCGCTGATGTAACGCCTTTGCCCATTCATCGATGCGTGTTACCTGGTGGGGAATGCAGTCGAACTCGCGCCTGTCGTCACCAGCCTGCTGCAGGCAGATGTCATGTTTGGTATCGGCCCAGTCGATGCCGACGAAAGCCTTGAATTGCTGGTTCGATAGCGGTGCCATGTGAACCTCCGCAAGTGATAAATTAACCGGCAGGGACATGCATGCTTGCGTTCAGCGAAGGCAATATAGTGAGCCGGTGCGACGGCGAACCCTGAGTATTCGTTATCGGACGCAAGCGCACCCGTGGACTCGAAGTTAACTCGGCAATCGTCCAGACGTTTGGGTCGACTTATTCGTAGTCCACGGGTGCATGTCCCGCCTCGACTGGCAGCTCGCTGCCAGTGCCATCAGTATCGATGAAAGCGGGACGGACTATCTATA
>NZ_FCOK02000183.1 GCF_001544555.2 Caballeronia udeis
CAACGCCGCGCCTGCGTAGCCGCCGCTGGTTCGACGATCCCTCCGACCCCGGCATGACCGCGCTGTATCTCGAGCGCTACATGAACTACGGCATCACGCGCGAAGAGTTGCAGTCGGGCAAGCCGATCATCGGCATCGCGCAGACGGGTTCGGATCTCGCGCCGTGTAACCGCCATCATCTCGAGCTTGCGAGCCGCGTACGCGACGGCATCCGCGACGCAGGCGGCATTCCGCTCGAGTTTCCCGTGCATCCGATCCAGGAAACCGGCAAGCGCCCCACCGCCGCACTTGATCGCAACCTCGCTTATCTCGGTCTCGTGGAAATCCTGCATGGTTATCCGATCGATGGCGTGGTCCTCACCACCGGTTGCGACAAGACCACGCCCGCCTGCCTGATGGCCGCCGCCACGGTCAACATTCCGGCCATCGTGCTCTCGGGCGGACCGATGCTCGACGGCTGGTATCACGGCAAGCTTGCCGGCTCGGGAACCGTCATCTGGGACGCGCGCAAACGCTTGTCCGCCGGCGAGATCGACTACCCAGGTTTCATGGACATGGTGGCCTCTTCCGCCCCCTCGGTCGGACATTGCAACACCATGGGCACCGCGCTCTCCATGAACTCGCTGGCCGAAGCACTCGGCATGTCGCTGCCCGGTTGTGCGGCGATCCCCGGGCCGCATCGCGCACGGGGGTGGATGGCGTACGCCACCGGCAAGCGCATCGTCGGCATGGTCGCAGAAAATCTGCGTCCTTCGGACATCATGACCAAGGGCGCATTTGAAAACGCCGTGGTCGCGGCAGCGGCGCTGGGTGCTTCATCGAATTGTCCGATTCACATGATTGCGATTGCGCGTCACATGGGTGTCGATCACACCCTCGAAGACTGGCAGCGTCTTGGTCCCGAGGTCCCGTTGCTGGTGGACTGCCAACCTGCGGGACGTTTCCTTAGCGAAGCGTTTCATCGCGCGGGCGGCGTGCCGGCCGTGATGAAGGAACTGCTGGATGCAGGCAGGCTCAACGGCGCCGTGCGCACGGTGACGGGGCGCACGCTGGCCGAGGATCTTGCCGCTGTGCCTACGCCCGATCGCGAGGTGATCCGCGCGTATGCGAACCCGTTGAAGGAGTCGGCCGGATACGTCGTGCTCTCAGGCAACCTCTTCGACAGCGCCGTCATGAAGGTCAGCGTGATCGACGACGCGTTCCGCAAGCGCTTCCTCGCCGACCCGAATCATCCCGATGTGTTCGAAGGCAAGGTGGTCGTGTTCGAAGGCCCGGAGGACTACCACGCGCGCATTGAAGACCCGGAGACCGGTGTCGACGAACGTTCGATCCTCGTGATCCGCAATTGCGGTCCGGTAGGCTTTCCGGGCGGCGCGGAAGTGGTCAACATGCAGCCGCCGGCGGCGCTGCTCAAGCGCGGTATCGACACCTTGCCAACGCTCGGTGACGGCCGTCAGAGCGGCACGTCGGCGAGCCCGTCCATTCTCAACGTGTCGCCGGAAGCGGCCGTTGGCGGCGGGCTTGCGTTGCTTATATCGGGCGACAAGATCCGTATCGACCTGAAGACCCGCAAGGTCGACCTGATGATCCCCGAGGCTGAACTTGCTCAACGCCGCGCGGCATGGAAGCCGCCCGTGCTGAAGAACATGACGCCATGGGAAGAGATCTACCGCAGCATGGTCGGACAGCACGGCAGCGGCGCGTGCCTCGAACCGGCCACGCTGTACCTGAACATCGTCGAGACG
>NZ_FCOK02000184.1 GCF_001544555.2 Caballeronia udeis
TGGACTGCGCATAATAAAAGTGCTTTCCTCAGAAGGCAGTTCGGCCTTTTGAGGAGAGTCATCATGGACAACGAGTTCGCGATACCGCAGCAGACCCGGGTATGGCTGACAGACGGCGTGTTCAAATCCAGCTACCAAGCCTATTCCAGCTATTTGATCGGGCGCGGGTATTCGTCGTGGAGCGTCCGTAAGTATCTGTGCAGCGTCGCGCATTTTGCGCATTGGCTGCGCAAGCGACGCGTCAAACTTAGTCAGATTGATGAAGCGCTGGTACGCCGTTTTCTGGATGACCACTTACCGCGGTGCGACTGCCCATCGCGCACACCACGATGCAGGAACCATGTTGGGCCAGCCTTAAATCGTCTGCTTGTCGTGCTTCGCCAGAGAGCTGACATACCACCTCGGCCCGATTTCACACCCCTTTTGATACAGGAGGAACTCAAGGAGTTTGATGCACATCTTGACCAGGTCTGCGGGCTGGCCGCGTCTACGAGAAGGTTGCGCACGCGCATCGTGCGGATATTCCTGTCGGAGCGATTTGGTGCATCGAGAATCAATATGGCACAGGTCAAGCCGGAACATGTCCATCGATTTGTAGTCAGACACCTCGAAGGATGCAAACCGAGCACAGGCAAAGTACTTGGGATTGCGCTACGGAGCTATTTGCGTTTCCGGGGTATGCACGGAGATCATGTCCGGTGCCTTATTGCCGCGATCCCGCAAATCGCCCAGTGGCGGCTCGCATCGTTGCCAGACACGCTTTCTGAGGTGGAGCTGGAACGCTTTCTCAACGCATTCGATCGCCAATCCGCGATCGGCCGCAGGGACTACGCGATGGCCCGGTGTATGGTCGACCTGGGACTGCGCGCGGGCGAAGTGGCTTCGCTACAGCTGGACGATCTGAACTGGCACGACGGGACGCTACGGTTATCGGCAGGCAAGGCGCGGCGAACAGATGTGCTTCCATTGCCGACACGGACCGGCCGCGCAATTGCTCAATACCTCACTGACGGCCGCCCGGTCTCCGATAGCAGAGCGGTATTTCTCCGGCATGTCGCTCCGCTTACCGAACCCATCGTATCGAGCGTCGTGCGCAACACTGTCCGCGCCGCTCATGCGCGATGCGGTAGCGATCCACGCCGGCGGGGAACTCATGTTCTGCGACACAGCGTAGGGAGCCGACTGGTCCAGGCCGGAGTCCCCATGAAGGAGATCGCGGATATCCTTCGACACCGCTGCCTGGATACTACCGCGATTTACACCACGATCGATCTCAGCAGCCTTGCCAGAGTTGCTCTGCCCTGGCCGGGGAGAACGTCATGAAGCGTTCAGTCAGGATGGTATCGCTCGCCGAGGACTACCTTGCGTCAAGACGTCGCCTCGGTTTTGACTTGCGGTGCACGGGCCGCCGGCTTCTTGACTTTGCCTGCCTTGCCGACCGGAGCGGCCACCAAGGGCCGCTCACCGTAAATATGGCAGCGTCCTGGGCTCGATCTGGACCAGGTCAGGCGCCCTTTACCTGGGCGCGCCGCATTGAGATCGTTCGCCCGTTCGCAAGGTATCTCCAACAATTTGACCCCGCCACCGAAGTTCCTCCTCTTTATCTTTTCGGCCGAGCCCATCGCCGTTTGACACCGCACATCTATGCCGATGAGGAGATCCGGGAACTGCTGGCCGCCGCTTTGACCTTG
>NZ_FCOK02000185.1 GCF_001544555.2 Caballeronia udeis
ACGCAAGTTGTTTCTGAAGTCGTCATGCGCAATCGCGCACGGAACGGCGCACTTGAACCAGTTGTCGGAGCATATGCCGGATACTTGAGGCATCGCGGATACGCAAGTATTACTATCGAGAACTACCTGCAATGCGCGGCCCACTTCGGACGGTGGTTGACTGAGCAGCACATTGATCTCCATCACGTCGATGAGCCGGTGCTGCATCGCTTTCTTACGGTGCACCTTCCCGTGTGCCATTGCTGCAAGCCAGGTCCTCGCACCCCCGCAAACCTTCGCCGCGCGCTCCGTCATCTGCTTCGCATGCTGCGTTCGGAGGGAATCGTTCCGCCGAAATCGATGCTGATTTCTGAGGTTGTAAGTGAAGAGCTTCAGTGCTTTGACAAGTATCTCAAGGATGTGCGCGGGCTGGCGCCGGCGACGCGTCTTTACCGCCTGCGCTACGTCCGCGAGTTCCTGCTTGCCCAGTTTGGCTGGGGGCCGATTGCGCTTGAATGTCTTAAACCAGATGACATATGTCGATTCGTCACTGATCGCGCCACAGGATGTCAGCCCCGAACGGCCGGAATTATTGGCGACTGTCTGCGTAGCTATTTGCGTTTCCGGCGTTTGCAAGGGCAACCTACTGAAGTCTTGATTGCCGCAGTCCCCAGAATCGCCCACTGGCGCCTCGCGGCGTTCCCGGATTCCCTCACCGATTCCGAACTCAAGGGCTTTGTGAATGCCTTCGATCGAACGTGTCCAACCGGCCGACGCGACTACGCGATGGCCCGCTGTCTGGTAGACCTGGGCTTGCGGGCGAGCGAAGTGGCGTCTATCCAACTCGATGACCTGGACTGGCGAGAAGGCACGCTGCGGATTGCCAAAGCAAAGGCAAAGCGCACCGCACTCCTACCGTTGCCTGCGCAGACGGGGCGTGCGATCGTGGACTACCTGCGTTTCGGCCGCCCCAAGACGAATAGCCGCGCACTGTTCGTGCGACACCGCGCTCCACGCGATGAGCCGGTGGGACCGAGCCTGGTGCGTAACGCCGTACGCTGCGCTTACGCCCGATGTGGCCTGGCTCAGCGTTGGACTGGGACCCACGTCCTACGCCATTCTGCAGCATCAAGGTTGCTTAGAGGAGGGGCAAGTCTCAAAGACATCGCCGATCTGTTGCGCCACCGCAGTGTCAATACGACGACCATCTATGTCAAAGTCGATCTACCCAGACTCACCGCCGTTGCCTTGCCCTGGCCGGGGAGACTCACATGAAGCCCGCCACCACTATGGTCTCTCTGGTCGAGGACTACCTCGAATACCGGCGGCGACTCGGCTTTGCCCTGGAGAGTGACGCGAGGCGGCTGCTGTGCTTTGCTCGCTTCGCCGATCAGCTCGGTCATCGCGGTCCGATCACGGAGGAACTCGCCTTACGTTGGGCCAGTTCATCGACCCGCACCACCGCCATCACCAGGGCGGGCCGATTGAAGATCCTGAGCCCATTCGCAAAGTATCGCCTGCAATTCGATCCCGCCACCGAAGTTGCACCGTCTGGACTTTGTGGGCCGGGATACCGACGACTAACCCCGCATATCTATTCGGAGGAGGAGATCGAGGTCTTATTGGTTGCTGCGCGACAACTTCCGCCCACCGGTGGCCTGCGTCCACTCACCTGTGAAACTGTCTTCGGTCTGCTCGCC
>NZ_FCOK02000186.1 GCF_001544555.2 Caballeronia udeis
CTCATCGAGCAGTACGGTCCCCGTGAATCCATGGAGTACGACGTCGTGATCGTGGGCGGCGGTCCTGCGGGGTTATCAGCGGCTATCCGGCTGAAACAGCTCGCGCAGGAAAAAGGTGTGGAACTGGGCGTCTGCGTGCTGGAGAAGGGCTCCGAGATCGGTGCGCATATCCTCTCGGGCGCGGTGATGGACCCGCGGGGTTTAAGCGAACTGCTCCCCGACTGGAAAACCCAGGGCGCACCGCTCGATGTTGAAGTCACCGAGGATCGCTTCCTGTTTTTGTCGAAGGACGGCGCAAAACAGGTGCCCAACTGGCTGCTTCCGGACAACTTCAAGAACCACGGCAACTATGTGGTAAGTCTGGCGAACGTCACGCGCTGGCTCGGGCAACAGGCTGAAGCGCTGGGGGTTGAGATCTTCCCGGGTTTTCCCGCAGCCGAAGTGCTCTACACCGAGGACGGTGCGGTGCGCGGCGTGGCGACGGGCAACATGGGCGTGGGCAAGAACGGCGAGCCCACCGGCAACTTCCAGCTCGGCATGGAACTGCACGCCAAATACACGCTGTTCTGTGAAGGCGCACGCGGCAACCTGGGCCGCCAGCTCATGGATAAATTCAAGCTCGGCCGCGACTCGGATCCCCAGGTCTACGGCCTCGGCATTAAAGAACTGTGGCAGATCGATCCCTCGAAACACAAGCCGGATCTGGTGATTCACACCGCGGGCTGGCCGCTTGAGACCGATACCTACGGCGGCTCGTTCCTCTATCACATGGGCGATAACCAGGTGATGGTGGGCTTTGTCGTCGGGCTCGGGTATTCAAATCCGTACCTCTCGCCGTTCGAGGAATTCCAGCGTTACAAAACACATCCGGCGATCCGCACGTTCCTCGAAGGCGGCAAGCGCGTGTCGTACGGCGCGCGGGCGATCACGGCCGGCGGGTTGATGTCGCTGCCGAAGCTGGTGTTCCCGGGCGGAGCGCTGGCAGGTGACGACGCCGGGTTCCTGAACGCATCGCGGATCAAAGGCAGTCACGCCGCGATCAAGTCCGGGAAGATGGCCGCCGAAGCCGCATTCGACGCCGTGCAAGCCGGTCGTCAGGCTGACGAATTGAGCGCCTACCCCGAAGCGTTTGATAGCTCATGGCTCAAGACCGAGCTATACCGCGCCCGCAATTTCAAACAGTGGATGAGCAAGGGCCTGTATCTCGGCACATTGATGGTCGGGCTTGAGCAGAAGGTCCTGGGCGGCAATGTGCCGTGGACGCTGCACCATCAGCACGCCGATAACGAAACGCTCAAACCCGCGTCGCAATGCAAGCCGATCGTATATCCGAAGCCGGATGGGAAGCTGACGTTTGACCGCTTGGCGTCGGTGTTCATATCGAATACGAATCATGAGGAAAACCAGCCGGCGCATTTGACGCTGAAGGATGCATCGGTGCCGGTGGACGTGAATCTGCGCACCTATGCCGGACCCGAAGGACGCTATTGCCCGGCACAGGTGTATGAGTTCGTGAAGAACGACGACGGCAGCGAGCGCCTGCAGATCAACGCGCAGAACTGCGTGCACTGCAAGACGTGCGATATCAAGGACCCGACGCAGAACATTGTGTGGGTCCCGCCGGAAGGTGGCGGCGGACCCAACTATCCGAATATGTGAT
>NZ_FCOK02000187.1 GCF_001544555.2 Caballeronia udeis
CGCCACGCAGACTCGTTTGTCCTTCTGCGATGGGCTATGCATAGCAGGTCCGTGGTGTGAACTGCGCATAATTACAGGCTTTCAAGGAACTGCATCAGGCGATCGGGCGGTCGATACCGCGGGATTCCGCTGCGAGGTGGCTGCAACTTGTTGAGCGCACACTCCTTCATCGCGAGGTCGGCCTCGACGTACATGTGAGTCGTGGCTGGGCTTTCGTGTCCAAGCCACAGTGCAATGACACTCAGGTCAACGCCCGATTGCAGCAGATGAGTCCCAGTCGAGTGCCGGATGACATGCGGTGAAATGGGATGGCTTGATAGTTGAGGACATTGCCTGGTGGCTGTCTGCGCTGCGAGCTTGAGCCGATCCGTAACGTTGGAGCGCGTCATCGGATTCCCCGAGCGATTGGGGAACAGCATCTGGTCAGGCAACGACCCGATCCGGCGCAACCAGCTTCTGATTTGGCTCGCTGTCGAGCGCCACAAAGGTACGGTGCGCTGTTTCCGGCCTTTGCCGTGGATATGTGCACAGGGCGCCTTATCCAGAACGACGTCACCCACCCGCAGACCGATCAGTTCGGAAACGCGTGCGCCAGTATTGTATAGCGTTGCAAACAGTACCCGGTCCCGCTGCACGCACCAGGTGTTCGGGTCAGGTGCGGCGAGTAGTGCCTCGATCTCGTCACGCGACAGGTGGCCGATGAGCGGCCTGTCGAAGCGCTTCATTGGGATAGCTAAAGTGCTTTGGATAACAGCCAGCGCAGAAATATCCTTGAGTGCTGCGTACTTCAGAAATGAACGGATGGCAACAAGTCGCGCATTCCGGGTGCGCGCGCAATTATGCCGATCGTCCTCCAGATGACGAAGGAAGGCGAGCACCAGATTCACGTTGATGTCCGCTAACGCCAGGTCGACAGGCGACTTACGGAGACGCGCCTGAGCAAACTGAAGGAATAGTCGAAACATATCCCGATAGCTGGCTATCGTCTGCGGGCTGACTGCCCGTTGTTGCATCAGGCGCTCAACGAAGAATTCCTGTAGCAGCGCCGCGAAGTTTGACGACGAACAATGCCTGTGCCTAGACATGACAGACTCCTTCTGTAAAGTGCTCAAAGCGCTGAGCCGCAATTGCCATCAGTTCCGGGATTCCCGTCAGATACCAATAGGTGTCGGTCACCTTGGCGTGCCCTACGTAAGTCGACAGCATGACCATCGCGTTGTCGACGTCCACTCCTTGCTGGTACCAGAGCAACACCCGTCGGCAGATAAACGAGTGCCTCAGATCGTGGATGCGTGGAGCAGGATGATCACCACGGGCGACCCATCCCAACTGTGAACGCAAGGACCCGAAGACATCCTCAACCGTACTGATCTTCATACTGCTTCCGTGCACGATGAAGAAGTGATCGCTTAGCGTGATGGGCCAGTCGTGATCCCGTAGCTCTACGTAGCGACTGAGTGCTCGCACGACGGTTGGATGAAGTGGAACGACGCGTGACTTACGATACTTCGTATCACGAATCATCAACAGGCCATGATCGAGGTCGACGTCTGCGCGTCTCAGATTAAGCACCTCGGAAATCCGCAGTCCGGTGGCCGCGATCAGCCCGAACAGGGTTGAGTAGGTCACGGGCCGCAGTTTCTCCTTCGAGGGCAAGGTC
>NZ_FCOK02000188.1 GCF_001544555.2 Caballeronia udeis
CTCGTTCGCCGTCCTTTTCTCGCGATCGTAGCCACGTCCTGCGCTGCGTCAAGGCGCGCGGGGCCGTGTCAGTCGCTGCCGCTCCATCCCGCCCCAGCACCCCGCGCTTGAATCCTTGACCCAGCTGCGGCCGCGTCTCCTTTGATCGCGGGACGACGAACTCAGGGGAACGGCGGCAACGGCGAGAGACGCCGCCGACTCAGCAGAAACATCTTTCACGCCGGGACTCGGAATCTAGGGGCCCGGTCAGCTTTAAAGGACGCGCAATGATCAAAGCCGAAGAAGCGAGCGATTACCAGCAGTGCATCTATCCCTACAAATTCGATCGGATCGAGGTAGCCGGTTCGTTTTTTACTGGCCCGGCACCGGGCGCGTATCTGCGTGCTGACTTCGAGCGCCCGAGGGAGCCTGTCTCGTTTTCGCTGCTTGGTGAGTGGCATTGCGAATACCCGGGCGGTCCAAGTCTTTTCGCGCTGGCAGACATGGCAGCGGACATTCTCGGCGTCGGTGGCTTCTATGGCCTTGGTACGGCGCGACGCATCAACTGAAAAAGCGCAGGCCGCGCGATGACGCGGCCGCCGATTGAACATCCTACGGGGAAGCATATGAAACTGACTAAGGCACAAACTAAGGCGATGGCAGAAGTGAACCGGCTTGTCGCCCTTGATCGTCGATTGACGGAGGATGAACGTCTGTTCGTGCTCGAAAATTTTCAGGAAGGCGCGAATCACGATAACAGCGCGATGGGTGCGTTTTTCACGCCGTGGGGTCTCGCCCGTGATTTTTCCATCGAAGTGCCGAGCGGTTGTGACTCGATTGTCGATCTGTGCGCCGGGATCGGCTCCCTCGCGTACGCCTGCGAAGGTAAAGCGAAGTCAATCGTATGCGTCGAGCGCTGCGCGGAATATGTGCGGGTTGGTCGAAAGGTAGTGCCCGATGCGACCTGGATTCACGCGGACGTATTCGGCGACTGGTGGAAAGAGTTCGACCGGTTCGACGCGGCGATTTCTAATCCACCCTTTGGTCGCGTGAGAGCCGACGGTTACGACGGTCGTTACAAGGGCGGAGAGTTCGAATACAAGGTAATCGAACTGGCGTCGCGCATCGCGCGATGGGGTACGTTCATTGTCCCGCAGATGTCCGCACCCTTTCGCTATTCGGGACAGCGGGACTATCAGGAGAGCATCGCTGAAAAGTGCCGCAAATTCTTGGATCAAACGGCGATATCGCTCGACGCCAATTGCGGAATCGACACGGAGACGTATCGGGGCGATTGGCACGGTGTCTCGCCTGTGTGTGAGATTGTGGTCTGCGATTTCGAATCTGTTGAACAGGTAGAGCCGGCAGACATTCCCACAGCGCAGCCGGTTTCGATGGCCCAGCCGGTCAGCCAGCTCGATCTGTTCGCGATGGCGGCCTGATCGGAAATATGACTGCCCCACGCCGGCCGAGTGCCGGCGTTGTCGCTTCTGGCACCGCCGCAGCAATCCAGCCGTGACGCGGCACCTCGCGCGCCAGGCTGCGCCTGTCACGCAAGCTGACGGCCTCGCGTCCCGGTGAACACGCACCCCCGCTCTTGGGACTGCGCCGCGTCCCGCGGACTTGCCCCGGCGCGTGCCATCCCCTCGAGCCTCGCTGCCTGCAG
>NZ_FCOK02000189.1 GCF_001544555.2 Caballeronia udeis
ATACCAGCGCACGCACATCAGCATCACCTCAAACGGATAGTGAGGGCGTTTAAATACACGTGCTAAGGCTGGCGTCAGGGTCTGTTTCATCGGGTATCGGATTCGTCTTATCGGCGCAAATCATATCGCACCGCCTTATCGCGACAGAACCGGTAATGGCGCCAAGGTTGCGTGCAGTCGCCACCACCCTTTCTCCTGCACGAAGGGCCGCCTTGGCGATTGCTGCGCCGAGCCCCCGACCTGCACCTGTGATGAACCAAGTCTTTTGCATTTCCGTCCTCCTTTTCTTTCAATTTGAACATGAGGCCTGCGAACGACCATAAGCAGATCACACCAAACTCTTGCATAATCCCACCAAAAACTGGTGGTCTCTCAAGAGTCAGCTTTGCTTCCGCATGAGCGAAATGTCCTCCCTTGCCCGAATCCGATCGCTTATTTCTCGACATGTTCAGCCGGGCAGGACATCCACGATGCTACCGGGCCTCGCGATAATGGCGACATCTGTCGCGACTGATCCGGTCGAGGTTGTCTACGAGTCCGCCGTCGCCCTGGTTGCGCAGGGCGCGAAGCGCTCCGTGTTCGGCGGTGCGGAGTTCGACTATCGAGCGGGGCAATACTTGCTGGTACCGATCGACCTGCCGGTCACCGGCCTTGTCATCGAAGCGAGCCCAGAAGTGCCTTTCCTAGCAATGGGGTTGGCGATTCAGCCAGCTATCGTCGCGGCCCTTTTGCTGGAAGGCGAATTCGGGGAACTGCTTCCCGTTCAATATCCGCAGGCGACCATCAACACGGCAGACGAGGATCTCCTTGATGCGTTCGCACGCCTTCTTCGCTTACTCGACCACCCCGAGGAAGTCCCCATCATGCGGCCCATGATCGAGCGGGGATTCTTTGGCGCCTGTTGAGAAGTACGCGCGGCGGGATGTTGCGCCAGATAGGCGTGGCCGATAGCCACCTTTCCAGGATCAGCCGCACGACTCGATGGATACGTGGCAATTATGCTAAGACGTTGCGCGTCGAGGAACTGGCAGATATCGCCGGAATGAGTCCAACGTCCTTCCACCGCCATTTTCGCGCGTTGACCACAATGAGCCCCCTTCAGTACCAGAAGCAGATTCGCCTTCAACAGGCGCGAATGCTACTGATGAACGAGTCGAGCGACGTGGCAACAATTGGGTCCGATGTCGGATATGACAGCCCATCCCAATTCAGTCGCGAATACGCGCGGCTTTTCGGGAATTCTCCGAGAAAGGACGCCCTACGGCTGAAGTTCCTCGCAGGCTCGGACTGAAGCCTGACTGGGACTCGAATGATTGTCTGCTGTTCCGCGGATTCGAGCCAATTGACCAAAGGCATTACCGGTTCAAACCTCCTTCCTTCAGGGCGATATTGAATTTGGGCGGGTCGGCCTCGTCGCTGCTCGCGGAGACATTCGTTCGCGCGACGATTGCGAGCTCAGGGTCGGAGCGAGCGTCCAGCGCCGAAAGCAGCTTGCCCGTGCACTCCTCAATGGTCAATCCCGCTACGCCGGCGTTCTCCAATTCCTTAAGAGGGCAGTTCAAAAAGGCTGCTCAGTTCGGCTGAAGATGTTCCAGCAGACGAGTGAGCAGGCTAGTTTGAGGAAT
>NZ_FCOK02000190.1 GCF_001544555.2 Caballeronia udeis
TTTAATGTCGAGGCCAGGTAGAGATGTCGTAGCGTGAGCAAAGTAGAGATGTCGGGTTTTGGGGTGTTTTTAACCTGGTCAATCTCTCTCAAAAGGCTCATTTCCCCACCGCGGCTGCCCGCAATTCGGCAGTTCTCAAGATGATGCCGTTCAGGTCCGCTTGTGTGAGTTCGCGTTGCTTGCGCGTGTTGTTGGCCCGCATCTTCGGCTTCACCGGTTCACCCTGGTTGGTCCTCGAGGGCGAGCCCGAGATGCGCCGGTTGTCGCGCTCAAGCTGCACCTGCTGCGCCACCTCCAGCACGTGTCCCAGTCGCTTGTTATCGACTACCGCCCCTTGGTCCATGTCGGAGAGCCGATCGTACTGGCGGTAGGCTAGGGCGGTACCATTGGCCCGGATCTCGATGCGCCCATCCGGGTACTCATACACGTCCAGATAGTGGTGAATCAGGGCGCGATTGGCGGCCGTATCGTCGAGCAGGTAGAGCACCCGGTCGTATTGCACCGTCAACGTGTTCGACACGCAGCGCGAGACCCGGCACGTCAGGATCAAATCCAGATCCTCATCGTCCCTGAGCGGTCGATGCGCGTTGTACGCACTCCTGGGTTCCTTGCCAAAGCGGCCATTGAAGTCCGCAATGAAGTGGGGCGCATAAGCATTGGCGGCCTCTTTCGTGTTGATCTTGCGCAGTCTCAACTCCTTCACCAAGCGGTCCTGCAAGGTCAGATTGGCGCGTTCCACGCGCCCCTTGGCCTGGCTGCTGTTGGCACACAGCGTATCCACGTTCAACTCGTACAAGGCCCGCCCGTATTGGGTCACGCCCTTGCCGGGCGTGCTCGACTGGCTGTTGCACGAGAACACGCTCGCCTTGTCGCTGTATAGCGCCACCGGCTTCCCATATGCCTCAAGGTAGTGCCGCGTCGCTTCGAAATAGCTGAAGGTCGACTCGGTTGCAGTGAAGTGCAGCGTCATCAGCCGGCTGGTCGCGTCATCAATAAACACCAGCAGCGTGCAGGCCGGCGCGCGCTCCTCGAACCAGCGGTGATCGCTGCCATCGATCTGGATCAGCTCGCCCAGACACGAGCGCCGGTTCCTCGGCTGGTGGATCTTGGGCGGGCGTTGCTTGCGCGGAATCCATAGGCCGGCCTCGGTCATCAGGTGCCGCACGGTTTCCTTTGAAAGCGTCAAGCCATGACATTCGCGCAGCTTCTCGCACGCCAAGGTCGGACCGAAATCCGGGTAGCGCTCGCGAATCAAAACCAGCGCCCGGTACGCCGTTGCCTCATCGAGCTTTCGATTGCCCGGACGGCCTCGGGCAGCCGACCCAACACCGGCCGCGCCAGCTTGCTTGTACCGAAGCACCAGTCGCTCGACCTGACGCACCGTCAGGTGCAAACGCTCAGCAGCCAGCCCAGGCTTAAGCATCCTGTCCACCACAGCCTGAATCACCTTGAGTCGGTCGAGTTCGCGCATGTTCAACGTCACCAGTTCGGTTGGCCGCATGGCGAGCTCTCATCGTTAGACCGGGAGCTCCCAGCATCGCATCAACACCAAAACACGACATTTCTATCTTGCTCAAACACGACATTAGGATATTGCCCCTACATTTAAAAAGTTGAT
>NZ_FCOK02000191.1 GCF_001544555.2 Caballeronia udeis
CAGCTATGGACCTCGCCCACCACTGTTCCCATCCGCTACGGGCTTCGCTAACGAATGGGAACGCGGTTGCCGGACTTAAGCCTTTCCGCTCACGCGGTCGATTTCCTTGAGAAGATCAGCCAGCGATCGCTTGCATTCCACAGCGTCCGGAGTACCCGCGCGCAGTGCCGACAATGCGCGATCGATGGCTTTATCGACGACATGCCAGTCTGCTGCAGAGCGCGGTTTCAGGGAGGGCTCCGCCTCATCCCAAGAGGTTTCGAGATCCTTGATACGTGTCTTCGCGCCGGCAAGATTGCCCTTGTTCACCAGGGCCGAGGTATCGGCGACAATCGCCCGGAAGGGTGACAGATCGCCGAGCGTCGATGCCGTCGCCGCGTTAGCCGATGAAATGATCTGAGCTGAAGAGAAGACATGTCCGGTTGCGACTACCGTGACGCCAAGCGCTGCGGCCAGAAGGGCGCGGGAAAGGGTCATTCTGTTCATTGGATTTTCTCCTGTGCTGGTGATCCGCTCAGACCGCGAGCGAATGGTTTTTAGGAATCATGCTGCGTCGAATGGACCGTCTGACGGTGTCGCTCGGCCCGATCGGTTCCGGCCCACGCTCACGAGCGAGACCAGAGCGACGATAACCACCAGGAACACCACGCTGGTCGTCACGTTGCCGAATCCCAGGCCTCCGTAGGTCCGTGCCTGTGATAGCAGGTCACCCAGCGATGCACCCAACGGGCGCGTCAGGATGTAGGCCACCCAGAACGTCAACACGGCATCGGCGCCGAGATAAAACGCAGCTGTGGCGATCGCAATGAGCGCCCCGAACGCGACCACGCCAACCCTGAATCCAAGGCCGAGCGCTTCGGTTGCCAGGTCACCGGCGGCCGTGCCCAACGCGAACGTGGTCAGGATGGCAGCCCAGTAGAAGAGCTCGCGCCGCCTGGTAACAATCGTGTGGATAGACAGCGTCCGCTCGCAGCGGTACCAGATCGCAAAAATCGCGGCCAGAGCGATGGCGAAAACAGTTGTGCTGACATAAAGACTGATCCCGAGTCCGTCGGTGAGGGCATCGGTGATCTGTGTCCCCACTACGCTCACGAGTACCACGCACAGCCAGTAGATCCATGGCACGTACTCGCGCGAGCGAAGCTGCAGCACCAGCGCGATGACCAGTAACGTGCCCATGATCGCGCCCGTTACGGCGGTGCCGAGACCCACGTGGACCGCCAGATAATCGGCACCGGTTTCGCCGACTGTCGTCGACATGATTTTGATAATCCAGAAAGCGAGGGTCACCTCCGGGACTTTGTTGAGCATGTCGGAAACATGTCTGCTAGTAACGTTACTCACGCTCTTTCTCCATTGGTGTCCCACGACTGCGATTAGCAGATTGCCGGACATGAAGCGCCCGGCTTTTGGGTACTACGTTGCGGAGCACTATATGCAATGGAACCTTATGGGTACCTTAACGCTCGGGCTGCCGTGTCGAACCCG
>NZ_FCOK02000192.1 GCF_001544555.2 Caballeronia udeis
ACTGATATGTATTTGACCTGTCCAGTGGTTTATAAAGGATTCTGGTTCGTACAATGTGTTGGTAGCAGAACGGACGGCATGCCGACGGTTGATCAGTCTGATATGCGCGGGTTGGGTACCGCATGACAACCGATTCGTCGGGGAGCTGCCTCGCTCTAGGGTCGAGGATCATTCCATTGCTGGATGCCTCATAGTGTCCACGAGGGTTCTCCCACCGTTGTCCATTCTGCTACCGACACACTGCACGTACATGACGGTGCCCCCTAGCGATTAGGCGCGGGCTGTGGCAACTCCTGTCCTATTGCCCATATGAAGCCAGTCAGTTCACGCGCGACCGCGGTACATGCTTGCACTTTTAGTTTCCCTCTGCCCTCCATTAATCGATAACGCGCACACAAGCGTTTCTGTGCCTTCCAAGCAATGTCCTGCACTGCTTCGGAGGTTCGCTCTGCACGGCGTTGCAGATGGGCGGTTTTTCTGGCCGGATGGCGATAGGTCCAGGACGCTTCCACCAGCACTCTACGCACGTGAGCATTGCCGGTCTTGGTGATCGCGCCGCGCGATTTGGTGGCTCCGCTGGAATGCTCGCTGGGCACCAGCCCCAAGTACGCCATCAATTGCGGAGCACTGGCGAAGCGCTTCAGATCACCAATCTCGGCGACCACCGTCGTCGCGGTCAACAGGTTGACGCCGCGCAGCGCCATCAGGCCTTCGATCACCGGCCAGAACACCGATTCACTCGCCGCGCTTTCGAGTTGCGTGTCCAGTCCGTCGACACGCTTACTGAGTGCCTTGACGGTGTCAACGTATTCCTGAAACACGATCTGCTGAACTGATTGCCCGAATTGTTGCTCTTCAAGCCATCGATAATGCGCCTGAGTCCAGTTGCTCTTTCCGCTGTAGCATTTGCCATACCGAAGCAGAAAGGCACACAACCGTTGCTTGGCCTGGCGCTGAAGATGCTTCATGTCCTCGCGCGCTCGGGTTAAGTCGCGTAGCCCTTCCTGCGCATCGTCGGGAACCCACACTGCAGTCAGTTCTCCGGCTCGATGCAAGCGCGCCAGCATAAGACTATCGCGGCGGTCAGTCTTGACCCGTTCGCCCGCTTTCCTTGGAATCAGAGACGGTGCGACAACCTGGCAATCCCAGCCGAGGTCACTGAGCTGCCGATGGATCCCATATCCGCATGGGCCTGCCTCATAGCAAAACGAGAGATGCGCGTCTCCTTTTCTCAACTGCCGAACCAGCTTTTCGATCGCCTCCGGTGTATTGGCGATCTCCCCGATATAACGAACTTCGCCTCTCCCCGCATCGGCTACAGAAACCGCAATCGTCGCCTTGTGAACATCCAACCCAACGAACTTGCTAAACTGCTTCACGACCTGCTCTCCTCAATTGCGGCTCTGAGCCTTCGGTTCTTCGGAGCCTCAAGCTTAACCCGCGTCGCTTGAGGTACAGCAGGTCCAATACATTGTGTCTAG
>NZ_FCOK02000193.1 GCF_001544555.2 Caballeronia udeis
GGCGATTTCCTCCACGGAGGCCAGCATGCGAAACGATAGCACGGTGTACGTTGGACTGGATCTTCACAAGGACTCCATCACGGTCGCCTACGCGATCGACGCGGGCGAGGTCGAACTGCTGGGCAAGACCGGTACGACCGGGGCCGACATCGATCGCCTGTGCACGCGCCTGCAGTCCAAGGCGCCGCACGTACGCGTCGTGTACGAGGCAGGTCCATGTGGTTACGGACTGTACCGTCAACTCGTCCAGAAGGGCTTCGACTGCATGGTCTGCGCACCTTCACTGATCCCGCGTAAGCCGGGCGAGCGCGTAAAGACCGACCGGCGCGATGCCATCAAGCTGGCGCGCTCGCTGCGCGCCGACGATCTGTCGGCCGTGTACGTGCCCGGAATTGAAGACGAAGCATTCCGGGATCTCGCCCGCGCGTGGGCGGCTGCCCGCGAGGATCTGCGGCGTGCACGGCATCGACTGAAATCGTTCCTGCTCGCGCATGGCGTTCGCTATACCGGCAGCGCAAACTGGGGCGAGGCGCACCGTCGCTGGCTGGGCCGCTGTTCGTTTCCCAGCGCCTGGCAGCACCTTGCCTTTGACGAACACCGGCGCACCATCGAGGACCGGCTTGCGCAGTGCGCGCGTCTCGAAACAGCCCTGCGCGAAGCGGTGATCTCCTGGCGGTTCTATCCGGTAGTGCTGGCCCTGCAGGCCATGCGGGGCGTCCAGTTCGTTACCGCCGTCGGGATGGTTTCAGAAGTGGGCGACCTGTCCCGCTTCGAACACCCGCGTCAGCTGATGACCTGGCTCGGCGTAACGCCATCCGAGCATTCATCGGGAGGCAAACGCCGGCAGGGCAGCATCACCAAAACCGGCAACAGCTACGCCAGACGGTTGCTAGTCGAGGCCGCATGGAGTTACCGTCATCCCGCCCGGGTAAGTCCGGAAATCCAGGCCCGTCTCGAAGGCCTGCCCAAGGCCATCATCGACCGCGCCTGGGACGCCCAGGTACGGCTGTGCCGACGATTCCGCCGGCTGGCCGCGCGAGGCAAACCCATCAACATCACGGTCGTGGCTATTGCCCGCGAACTGGCAGCGTTCATCTGGGACATCAGTCGACTGGCCATGTCGCTTGCAATACCTCGCAGCAAACTGCCCGCGGCCTGTGTGTGATTCCCCGAACAACGCAAGGAGTTTCCTGAAGGCGGCGCAGCCCGGCATCCGAGCAACCCGCGATGGTATTACGCAACGGGCATCACCAACTTGCGGCGGAAGTTAGCGGCAGGCTCATGAGGCGGACCTCCGTAATGCGGTATCCAATCCGCGGATATCAGTGTGATCCACCGTCGAGACTTACTGCTGCGCCGCCCTCAGGAAATTCATGCGTCGGTGCAACAACCTGAAACCCAACGTCACCATTGACACGCAAAGTCATATCAATACCAGCGAACCGCGCAGCTGATGACGACGGCAG
>NZ_FCOK02000194.1 GCF_001544555.2 Caballeronia udeis
GCATAAACTGCTTCACGCTGCGCGAGCACTGCGGCGGCTACGCCGTTGTGGCGCTGCGCCGGCGTGACGAATTTCAGGCCGCTGTGTTTGTGCTCCTGGTTGTACCAACGCACGAACTTCTGCGTCCAGGCCCGTGCCTCATCCACGCTGCCGTACGGCCTGCGCGGGTAGTCGGGCCGGTACTTGCAGGTGCGGAACAGCGACTCTGCGTACGGGTTGTCATTACTCACACGCGGCCGGCTAAACGAGGCCGCGACCCCCAAGTTCTCCAGAGTGGCAAGCATCGTCGCACCCTTCATCGGGCTGCCGTTATCCGAGTGCAGCACCAGAGGACGTCCTGCCAGGCCCTCGGCCAGACTGGCACGCCGCATCAGCAACGCGGCTAGTTCTGCCGATTCGGCTTCATGCACTTCATGAGCGACAATCTTGCGGCTGAACACGTCCAGCATCATGTACCAGTAGTAGTACTGTCCTTTGACCGCCGCCGGCAGCCACGTGATGTCCCACGACCAGACCTGATTCGGTGCCGTCGCACAATGACTGGTCACCACCCGGGTCGAAGGCTTGCGCGCACGACCCCGGTGATGCTGCTGCGAGGTGCTGCGCAGCACGCGATAAAAGCTCGATTCCGACGCGACATACACGCCGCGATCCGCCAGGCTTGGCACGATCTGGCTGGGCGGCAGGCTGGCAAACTCCGCACTATTGGCCACCTCAAGAATCTGTTGCCGTTCGGCCTCACTCAGCTGATTCCCCGGCGGCGGCCGTTCGGTCGTGGTACGGCCATCGGCGAGCACCGCGTCACCGTCACACACCCAGCGCTGGAATGTACGCAGGCTCATGCCCAGCTCGTCGCAAGCCTTCTCCAGCCGACAGCCTGACTGCGCCGCCTCGCGTATCAACGATATACATAACAGGCGATCCGGGACGTTGATCAATCGTCCTCTTTGTCTCCCCAAATCGCCTGGGCTTTTTTTCTCAGAATCAGCAGCGCAGCCGCTTCCGCCAGCGCCTTCTCCTTGCGCTGCAATTCCTTCTCGAGCTGCTGGATGCGCTTCTTGTCGTCCTTCGACTGATGGCGCTGCTCGCGTGCCTGCTCCGTCGCATTCGCATTGGCCGAACGGCAAGCGGCTCGCCAGGCGGATATCTGTTCTGGATAAAGACCTTTTCGACGGCAATACTCGGCCAACTCCGCTGCATTGAGCGGCGCGGTTTCCAGCACGACTGCAAACTTGTCCTCCGAAGACCATCCCTCGGGATTCTTCCCATCGCCCGGCACAGCCAACCCTTGTCCTTTCGCCTGTCGGCGCCACGTGTACAACGTCTGTTCGGTAATTCCCGTTTCTCTGGCGAGCGCCGAAACCAGCGCGTTTTCCGGCGGCATCATGCGCCGCACCAGCGCTTCTTTTCTTTCTGCTGAGTAGGTTTTCATTCACTCTGATTTTACCGCCCCCGGACCATGTC
>NZ_FCOK02000195.1 GCF_001544555.2 Caballeronia udeis
AAATCACGTACAAATCAACGTATTCATTGACCGGCATTGCTTCGAGCGCTGCCTGATCCAGCGATACCGCGAGGATCGCCTCTTGCTGCTTGGCTGGGAAACGCCGTGCGAGGTTAACCTTGAACTTCTCGACCAGAAGGGGGATGCCGTCCTCGCGACGACGCTTGTGTCCAATCGGATATTCGACGACCACTTCGTCGAACTGGCTGCCGTCGTTGAACTCGACTGTCAGCGCATTGGCGATCGAACGCTTCTCCGGATCGTGATAGTCCTTGGTGAATTCTGGGTCTTCCACGCATTCCATCTTCGCGCGCAAGGTGTCGATGCGCTGATCCTTCGCCACTGAATCTTCGTAATCTGAAGCGGTCAGGCGGCCATAAATCAACGGCACGGCGATCATGTATTGAATGCAGTGATCGCGGTCGGCGGGGTTATCGAGTGGACCTTTTTTATCGATGATACGAATGGCCGCTTCATGCGTGCGGATCGTGATCTTCTTGATGTCTTCAACCTTCTTACCCGTTTCCGCGAGCTTCGCGTGCAAGGTCATCGCGGCTTCCACTGCGGTTTGCGAGTGGAATTCAGCCGGGAACGAGATCTTGAAGAGCACGTTCTCCATCACGTACGAACCGTACGGGCGCTGGAACTTGAACGCGTTGCCCTTGAAGAGCACGTCGTAAAAACCCCATGTTTTAGCGGTCAGAACCGACGGATAGCCCATCTCGCCCGTCTTCGCGATCAACGCGAGACGCACGGCGCGCGAGGTCGCGTCTCCCGCTGCCCACGACTTGCGCGAACCCGTATTTGGCGCATGCCGATACGTGCGCAGCGAATGACCATCGACGAAGGCCAGGGAAACGGCGTTAATCAACTCATCGCGCGTGAGGCCGATCATCTGACCGACCACTGCCGTGGATGCCAGTTTCACTAACAAAACGTGATCGAGACCGACCTTGTTGAACGAGTTTTCCAGCGCGATACAGCCTTGAATTTCGTGCGCCTTGATCATGGCGATCAAGACGTCTTTCATCGACAGCGGCTTTTTGCCGGTAGCCACCGCGTTACGCGAGAGCCAGTCGGCGGTGGCCAGAATGCCGCCGAGATTGTCAGACGGATGGCCCCATTCGGCAGCCAGCCAGGTGTCGTTGAAGTCGAGCCAGCGGATCATTGCGCCAATGTTGAACGCCGCCTGAACCGGGTCCAGTTGGAAAGAGGTGCCGGGCACCTTGGCGCCGTTGGGGACAATCGTGCCCGGCACGATGGGTCCCATGAGCTTGGTGCATGCCGGATAAGTCAGTGCTTCGAGTCCGCAGCCGAGCGTGTCGATCAGGCAGTTGCGCGCGGTGTCGAGCGCGAGCGTACTGTCGATCTTGTAGTTGAGAACATAGTCGACGATATCGACTAATACTCGATCCGGCTCGGGCCGGACATTGGAAAT
>NZ_FCOK02000196.1 GCF_001544555.2 Caballeronia udeis
GAGCCTGTCCAAAATTTTGTGTGTAAGGCATAACATGTCGCAAAGGAGCATGTATGCCACGCAAACCGAAGGCGGCCACTGCGGCCGCGCAGGAATTGCCATCAATTCCGAAAGAACTGATCGATGAGTTCGTTAAGGGTCCAATGAGTGCCGAGGCGATCCAGTCGGCGTCGATGGCCTTCAAGAAGGCGTTAATCGAGCGGGCGATGGGCGCTGAACTGGGCCATCACCTCGGATATGCGGCGGGCGCTGAACGGCCTGAGGACGCCACCAATCACCGCAACGGCAAGAGCGGCAAGACGGTACTGACCGACGACGGTCCGCTGCGCCTGGACATTCCGCGGGATCGCGACGGCAGCTTCGCGCCAATCCTCATTCCCAAGCACGAGCGCCGCTTTACCGGCTTTGACGACAAGATCATTGCCATGTATGCACGCGGCATGACGGTGCGCGAAATCCAGGGCTTTCTGACTGACCAATACGGCACCGACGTATCGCCGGAGTTCATCAGCTCGGTCACGGATGCCGTCATGGACGAGATCGCGGTCTGGCAGTCCCGACCGCTCGAGCCGATGTATCCCGTCGTGTTCTTCGATGCTTTACGCGTAAAAATTCGAGACGAAGGCGTGGTGCGCAACAAGGCCATCTACCTGGCTTTGGGCATGCTGCCGGATGGCACACGCGACATACTGGGGCTGTGGATCGAGAGCACGGAGGGTGCCAAATTCTGGATGAAGGTGTTTGCCGACCTGCAGACGCGTGGTGTACAGGACATCCTGATCGCAGTCACTGATGGCTTGAAAGGCATGCCCGAAGCACTCGCCGCAGTGTTTCCGGCCACCACGCTGCAGACGTGCATCGTGCATTTAATTCGCAACAGCCTGGACTTTGCGAGCTGGAAGGACCGGCGGGAGCTAGCATCAGCGCTCAAGCCAATTTATTCGGCGGCAAGCGCCGACGCGGCACAGGCTGAACTCAATGCGTTCGAACAAGGCGCTTGGGGTCAGAAATTCCCAACCGTCGTAGCGGCATGGCGACGGGCCTGGGATCGGGTCATTCCGTTCTTTGCGTTTCCGCCGGCGGTGCGTAAGGTGATTTACACGACTAACGCCATTGAGAGCATTAACGCTCGGCTGCGCAAAATTGTGAAGACCCGCGGTCACTTTCCAAGCGACGAAGCCGCGACCAAGCTGATCTGGCTGGCCCTGCAAAACATCACCGCAAACTGGGGCCATGCCGCTCACGACTGGAAGACCGCGATGAATCAGTTCGCTATTCTTTACGAAGATCGCTTTACCCGGCCAAGCTCATAACGTTTTATTCTGGCCTGCTGCGAAGCCGGTCTTTAACGCCTTGCACACAAAAATACTGACAGTTCC
>NZ_FCOK02000197.1 GCF_001544555.2 Caballeronia udeis
CGTGCATGTATGGACCCGACGCCTTTTGCAAGCTTCTTGTTCGTGATGTCGAAACGGCCTGCATGCATGTATCCGGCTTGCTTGTGGGCAGTTGCCGAAGCACGCCCGCAGCCTCGATGAGATCCGCGCACCCTGTCCTTAGCAAAATCGCGGCTCGCCTCGAGTGGCAGCCGGCACGAAAAACAGGCTTCAGGGTGTTGGTTCAACCTATTTCGTCATCGCTTTGAGAAGCTTCGCAAACCTGTGTGTGGGCATCGCCTCCTTGCAAGCGGTTTTGGGGTTACGCTGCCGCGCT
This sequence comes from Caballeronia udeis, assembly GCF_001544555.2. GTDB lineage: Bacteria > Pseudomonadota > Gammaproteobacteria > Burkholderiales > Burkholderiaceae > Caballeronia > Caballeronia udeis. The sequence continues at coordinate 296 of NZ_FCOK02000197.1, forward strand.
GCGTGTCATATAGGTTTCATTGCTGCTGAGCAGTACCTGGATGATCCGCGCGTTCTTGTTGGCCAGTGCGACTGTCGCGCAGTTATGCCCGCGTCGCGCAATCAACTGCTGAAGCCAGATGCTCTGAGGATCAGTTTTTGTCGGCGCATATCGCAGAACAGCCCGCGCACCATGAATGAGCAAGGTCCGCAGGTATGTATCGCCGCGTCGGCTGATGCCGTGCAGGCGAGGCTTGCCTCCCGACGAGTATTGACGTGGCACCAGGCCGAGCCAGGCTGCCAGATGCCGGCCGTTCCTGAATTGCTTGGCGTCGCCGACGGCAGCGACTATGGCGGTAGCCGTGATGGGACCAATGCCGGGCACTTCCGCGATCTTCTTGCACCAGCGAGGATTTCTTCATGAACGACTGGATGGATACCTCGATCAGATGGATACGCTCCTCGAGCGCGTGCAGGTGCTGCAGCAGTTCGGTTAGCAGCGTCTGGCAGAACGACGTCAGCTCGTCGGCACTCTTGCTCAGCAATTCCGGGATCGCACGCTTGAAAGCCTCTGGCGAACGGGAAATTATGAGCCCGCGCTCGCCGAGGAGTCCTCGCATCTGGTTGATCATGGCGGTACGGTGGCGCAGCAGGATTGCGCGCATGCGATGCGCCGCCTGGATGTCTTGCTGTTCGACCGATTTGACCGTGACGAAACGCATTGCAGGTCGACTGGCGGCCTCGACGATCGCCTCAGCATCGTTGCGGTCGTTCTTGTTCGTCTTAACGAACGGTGCGACATATTGTGGGCTGATTAGCCGAACATCAATGTCGAGCGACTGGAACCGCCGGGCCCAGTGGTGGGCGGTGCTGCATGCTTCCATGACGACTTTCCGAGGTTTGAGCGTGCGCACAGATTCGAAGAATGAACTCCGGGAGACCTTCGCCCGGTGCACGACCCGGCCGCGGCGATCAGCGCCGTGGAGCTGGAACACCTGCTTCGCGAGGTCAATGCCGAGAACGTCGATTTCCATGATGAACCTCCACACGTCTGGTTGAGTGCGTCAGTTTCCCTCGAAGGGAGGCGTCGGGTCCATCTCAGTA
>NZ_FCOK02000198.1 GCF_001544555.2 Caballeronia udeis
ACAGGAACTGCTATCACTGATCGGGCGCAAGACGGCCGCACAGCGAGATGTGATGCGGGCGCGCATCGCGTTACTGGCTCATGAGGGCCACTCTAATACGATGATTGCGCAGGAACTGGGCGTGTCCGTGCAAACGGTCAGCCTGTGGCGCAAGCGCATTGCGCGGCAAGGTGTGCAAGGTATTCGGGAAGGCGAGCGCAGTGGCCGTCCTGCGCGCATCACGCAGGAAACGCGGCTGCAATTGATCGCGCTGGCGTGTGAAGCGCAGGAAGCTGAGGGACGGGTCACGCCGACGCTCGATGAGATTGTGGTGCGCGCCGTGGAGCGTGGCGTTGTCGGGCATATCAGCCGCAGCCATGTGCAGCGTATTTTGCAGGCCGGCGATATTCGCCCGCACCGGGTCCAACAATGGCTGCACAGTCCGGATCCGGCCTTTCGTGAGAAGGTCAATGTGATTTGCAAACTGTATCGCCGCGCACCCAGGAACGCGGTAGTGCTGAGTATCGACGAGAAAACCGGCATTCAGGCCATCGAGCGCAAGTATCCGGGACGCGCGCCCGGGCCGCGACGGCTGCGTCGTCGTGAGTTTGAATATATCCGTCATGGCACCCAGGCGTTGATTGCCGCGCTCGATGTTCATACTGGACAGGTGCTGGGGAGCTGCCGCGAGCGGCGCACGCAGGACGATCTGGTGGCCTTCATGGAGAGCGTGGCGCACGCGTACCCTGGCAAACAGGTGCATGTCATCTGGGACAATCTGAATACGCATCGCGCACACGCCGTGTGGCAAGCGTTCAACGCGAGGCATGGTAAGCGGTTTCACTTCCACTTCACCCCTTTGCATGCGAGCTGGGTCAATCAGATCGAACTATGGTTTGCCCTCTACACCCGCCGGGTGCTGCGCCATGCAAGCCACACCAGCACCGCGCATCTGCGCGAGCGCACCGAGCAGTTTATTCGCGAGCGCAATCAGGCAGCGCGCCCCTTCAAATGGACCTTCCGGGGCTATCCGTTGCAAACTGGCGCATCTTGACGTGGAACTTGCCATGCCTACCTTAACCGCGAAACATCATGCAAGCGAACTGCAGCGCCAACTGCGCGCTCTGCTGGGCCATGATCAGATCGTTACGCAAGCCTACGGAGCTCACCTGCTGATCAAACGTCTGGACGATCAGGATCCGATTGTTGTGGCTCGTCTGAGCGAGCTCGGCCGCAATCTTTACGGTGCAGCCTTTCGCAGCCATAGTGGGCGATGGGAACCTCTGCCGGGCTCAGGCCCGCTCGATGAGATGGCTCAACTCGTCGTTACGCTCCTGGAGCCTTATTTGCAGCCAGATAATTATTAAACCTATTTACGGGATGTTGTACTAG
>NZ_FCOK02000199.1 GCF_001544555.2 Caballeronia udeis
GGGGGTGTCCCGGATTTTGTGTAAACGGGTTTTGGTTTAACCCGGCGACATCCGGTCTTCGAACTGGATAGCGAAGCGGTTTAGAGCCGCCTTCCAGTCTCTGATCGGCATCGACCATTTCTTGCTGATGTTGTTCAACGCCAGGTAAAACAGCTTGGTCACGGCATCATCAGTCGGAAACGAACTGCGTGTTTTGATGACTTTTCGCAGGCTCATGTTGATCGACTCGATCGCGTTGGTCGTGTAAATCACCTTGCGGATCTCCGGCGGGTAGTCGAAGAACGGTATCACCCGGGCCCAGTTGCGCCGCCAGCTCTGACCGATCGATGGGTACTCCTTGTCCCATTTGGCTTCAAAGGCGCTGAGCATCTGCTCGGCCACCTCGACGGTCGACGACGTGTAAATCGTCCTCAGATCAGCGGCCACTTCGCGCTGCAGTTTCCACGACACGAAGTTTAGGCTATTGCGCACCATGTGCACGATGCAAAGCTGCACAGCCGCTCTCGGATAGACCGCTTCAATGGCTTCAGGAAAGCCCTTGAGCCCGTCCACACAGGCAATAAAGATGTCCTGCACGCCGCGTGTCTTCAACTCGGTCACCACCTGCAACCAGAACTTGGCACCCTCGGTCTGGGCGATCCACAGCCCCAGAACCTCCTTGTGGCCGTCCATGTTCACGCCAATCGCCAGATACACCGCCTTGGTCCGTACGGCCCCGCTGTCACGCACTTTGACGTGGATGCAGTCCAGATAAACGATCGGGTACAGCGCATTGAGTGCGCGTCCCTGCCAGAGCTTCACGTCCTCGCTCACTGCGTCTGTCACCGCCGAGATGAGCGTGGGCGATATCTCAGTGCCATACATTTCTTCCAGATGACCCTGGATCTCGCGCACGCTCAAGCCGCGCGCATACAGCGAGATGATCTTGTCGTCAAAGCCCGTCCAGCGTGTCTGGTGGCGCGCTACCAGCTTCGGCTCGAACGCGCCTTGACGGTCACGCGGGATATCCAGCGGCAATTCGCCAAACTCGCCTTGCAACGTCTTGGCGCTGTGGCCGTTGCGGGTATTGCCCGTGGCGTTGGTCACCGCTGCGCTCTTGCCGTGACCCAAATGCTCGGACATCTCGGTTTCCAGAGCCCGCTCCACCAACATCTTGGTGAGCTGCTTGAGCAGGCCATTCTCGCCAATCAAATCCTCTGGCTTCTGGTAATTCGCCAACAGGCTGTCGGCCAGTTTTACCAACTCAGGATCGGGTTTCACTCGTTTGTTGCGCTTCGCTACGGTCATCGTTGCTCCTGGATGCTGGCAGTCTCCTGCCAAATGACCGTTTACACAAAACTAATTACACCCTC
>NZ_FCOK02000200.1 GCF_001544555.2 Caballeronia udeis
CCCTAGCAGGCTGCTGAAGTACACCGGAGTTAAAGAGGCCCCGCTCCGATTACGCGACTCTCGTCGCAAGATTTTTCGCATTGTGCAGATTCAATGCGAATTCAACGTCCCTTCAGGCGTTTTGAGGCCAATTCCTGGCCTCATTTCCGCGTTTTCCGTCACTACGGACGGACTTGTGCCAAGGATCGCAGGCGCACGAGATTGTATGCGGCCATGTTCAACACGAACATCTGATCCACCTTCTTTAACCCGCGCACCATTGCCTGGCGCATACGTCCCACGGTCTTCGCCCATCCAAAGCCTTGTTCGATCAGCTTGCGCTTTTGCTGGGAAATGGCGTAGCCCGCGCTCGAGGCAATTGTATCGGCCACCGCCGAACGCCGCCCCGAGGTGTTTTGCGCTACGTGCGGTGTGACCTTCATCTCGTGGCAGGCCTCGATGAATTCCCGTGCGTCGTAACCCTTGTCCGCGCCCAACGTGATCTCTGCGCCCGCATCCTGTAGTGCTTGCCGCGCGTCGTTGATCATGATCTTGGCCGCTTCACGCTCAGCATGCCCGTCAGCGCGTGTCACGCGCGCGTTGACCACCAGACCGTGCCGGTTATCGGTCAGCGTATGGCCCATGTATCGCAATTCGCTGCCCGTCTTGCCTTTCCGGTAGAGCCGCGCATCAGGATCGGTACTGGACTGATGCGTCTCGTTGCTGCGCTTGCTACCTTTAAAGTCGCCCGCGCTGCTGCCTTCGTCATCCTGATCGTCTTCGTCCTTGCGAACGAAGCTCTTGTGTCCCGCCCACGCCTGGATCAGCGTGCCGTCTACGCTGAAGTGTTCGCCCGAAAGCAGATCCTTCTTCTGAGCGATGGCCACCACTTCGTTGAAGAATTCGATCACGGCATCGTGCTTGATCAACCGCTCGCGGTTCTTCGTGAAGACCGTGGGCACCCACACCATGTCATCCATTGCCAGGCCGATGAACCAACGAAACAGGAGGTTGTATTGCACCTGCTCCATCAATTGCCGCTCCGAGCGGATGCTGTAGAGCACCTGGATCAGCATCGCCCGCAACAGTTTCTCCGGCGCGATGCTCGGCCGCCCGCCCTTTATGTCGGCTTCGTACATGCCGGCGAACAGCCGATCCATCTTTGCGAGTGCTTCGTTCGCCATGACGCGAATCGCACGCAGCGGATGTGACGGCGGAATGAAGTCGTCCAGCTTGCGCATGGAAAACAGACTCTCGGTGAATGTGTCGGCGCCGCGCATAATCTTCATCGGGTAGTTGGGCTCCTTCTATCAACGCTTCACGAACCCTGCACGATGACGCGTTTCAGCGGTACTTCCGCAGGCTGCTAG
>NZ_FCOK02000201.1 GCF_001544555.2 Caballeronia udeis
ATGCCGGCGCATACGTGTACGGCAAGAGTGGCAAACAGATGGCGATAGTAGATGGGCGTGCGCGCAAGAGCTATAAGCATCCCAAGCCGTTTGAGGAGTGGGATGTCCTGCTCCGGGAGCATCACGAAGGCTACATCGATTGGGCGGAATTCGAACGCAACCAGAAACAGCTTTCGGCCAACGCCTACAGCAAGGCGGGCGACGTAAAATCGAGCCGTGGTGGACGGGCACTGCTCGCTGGCCTGCTTGCTTGCGCGCGCTGTGGGCGTCGCCTGTCGGTGGCCTATACTGGTCGAATCCCGCGGGCCGTCTACCGATGTGACCGCTTTGACATACCGCCGCGATGCATGAGCTTCGGCGGATCACGCATCGACGCTGCCATCGGAAACGAACTTCTGCGTGTCGTGGAGCCCTTGGCAATCGAAGCAGCCCAGCAGGCCGAGCATATGCAAATGGATACCTTGAACGAGCAGCGGCGGATCGTGGAACTCGAACTGCAGCAAGCCCAGTACGAGGCGACGCTCGCCGAGCGCCGCTACGCCGCCTGCGACCCCGATAACCGTCTGATTGCCGCGCAATTGGAGAAGAACTGGGAAGCAGCATTACGTCGGGTACAGGCCTGTCAAACGCGCCTGGAGACGGCCGGGGCGCCGATGGCAGAGGCAGCGTCTCCTGACTTTGTGAAGCTCGCTGAGAATCTCCAGGCGGCCTGGAACGCTCCGGGCGTGACCATGCGCATGCGCCAGCAGCTAGTCCGCGCGCTCATCGTCGATATTGTTGCAGACGTCGACGACACGGCTCGCGAAGTCATACTGACGATCCATTGGCACGGCGGTCAGCACTCCCAGCTACGAATTCGCAAGCCCCGAACGGGCGAGCATGGATGCAGCACCTCTGACGAGGCGCTCGCGGTCGTTCGCAGCATGGCGAGCCGGTGGTCAGATCAGGACATCGCCGCATCGTTGAACCGGATGGGGTTACGGACAGGCCAGGGTAAGACCTGGACTGCGCACCGTGTCAGTTCCATACGGCGAGTGCGAGACATCCATGCGTACAAGTCGGCTGACAAGGATGGAGAATGGCTGACGATGTTCGAAGCCGCAAAACTGCTCGGCGTCACCAGTCACGCGATCCGCCGGTTGATCAACGATCGGGTTCTGCCCGCCGAGCAGGTGATGCCCGACGCTCCTTGGCAAATTCGTGCGAGCGATCTGCGCAGCGATGCGGTTACAGCGGCCTTATCGCGCAAACATCGCCCGTGTCGCAATGATGGGGAAGGACAAATCCCAATGTTTATCGAGG
>NZ_FCOK02000202.1 GCF_001544555.2 Caballeronia udeis
CGAAGACAAATTTGAAAGCGGCCACGCTTTCGACGGTTCGTCTATCGCCGGCTGGAAGGGCATCGAAGCGTCGGACATGCTGCTGATCCCGGACGCGGATACCGCGTTCATCGACCCGTTCTATGAAGAGTCGACGCTCGTGATGTCCTGCGACGTGGTGGAACCGGCAGATGGCAAAGGCTATGAACGCGATCCGCGCTCGCTCGCAAAGCGTGCTGAAGCGTATCTGAAGAGCTCGGGTCTCGGCGACGCCGCCTTCTTTGGTCCGGAACCGGAATTCTTCATTTTCGACTCGGTTCGCTGGAGCGCCGATCAGTCGGGCTGCTTCGTCAAGATCGGTTCGGAAGAAGCACCGTGGTCGTCGTCGATGGAATTCGAAGGCGGCAACACGGGTCACCGTCCGGGCACCAAGGGCGGTTATTTCCCGGTTGCGCCGGTCGACACGTTCCAGGACATCCGTTCGGAAATGTGCCTGTTGCTCGAAAAAATCGGCATTCCGGTTGAAGTGCACCACCACGAAGTGGCGGGCCAGGGTCAGAACGAAATCGGCACGAAGTTCTCGACGCTGGTTCAACGCGCCGACTGGACGCAGCAACTGAAGTACATCGTTCATAACGTGGCGCACACGTATGGCAAGACGGCGACGTTCATGCCGAAGCCGGTCGTGGGCGATAACGGCTCGGGCATGCACGTTCACCAGTCGATCTGGAAGGACGGCAAGAACCTGTTCGCCGGCGACGGATATGCAGGCCTGTCGGAATTCGCGTTGTTCTACATCGGCGGCATCATCAAGCATGCTCGCGCGCTGAACGCCATCACGAACCCGTCGACGAACTCGTACAAGCGTCTGGTGCCGCACTTCGAAGCACCGGTGAAGCTCGCCTACTCGGCCAAGAACCGCTCGGCTTCCATTCGTATTCCGCACGTGTCGAACCCGAAGGGCCGCCGTATCGAAACGCGTTTCCCGGATCCGATGGCGAACCCGTACCTGTGCTTCTCCGCACTGATGATGGCCGGTCTGGATGGCGTGCAGAACAAGATCCACCCGGGCGAAGCAGCAGACAAGAACCTGTACGACCTGCCGCCGGAAGAGGATGCAAAGATCCCGACCGTGTGTGCCGGGCTCGACGAAGCGCTGGACGCGCTCAACGCTGATCGTGAGTTCCTGACGGTTGGCGGCGTGTTCACCGACTCCATGCTCGACGCGTATATCGAACTGAAGACGAATGAACTGCAGCGCTATCGCCAGGCTGTGCATCCGATCGAGTTCGAAATGTACTACTCGCTGTAAAGCG
>NZ_FCOK02000203.1 GCF_001544555.2 Caballeronia udeis
AACTTATAATTGGTACTGGCTTGTCGACGGCCTGATGGCCGCGGGCTTTGCCGTCCATCTGGCAAATACGTCAGCCATCAAGCAGTACGAGGGCCTGAAATACGCCGGTGATGAACGAGATGCCGTATTTCTCGCGCATATGTTCCGTCTCGGGCTATTGCCCGAGGGTTATATTTATCCGTCAGCGGAGCGCGGCTTACGTGATCTCGCCCGCAAGCGCATGCAACTCGTACAGCAACGCACGCTGAACACTCTTAGTATCGAGAACATCCTGGCACGGCAGTTAAATCTGCGCCTCAACGCACAACAGGTTCGCCACCTCGATAACGCGGCTGTGACTGCGCTGCGCTTGTCGCCGCATATCGAGTGTGCGTTGATGGCCAACCTCACGGTTGTGCGCACGCTGCAGGATCAAATCCATGCAATCGAAACCGTCCTGCACAGCACCGTGAAACTGCGCCCCGAGTTCGCGATCCTCAAGACCGTGCCCGGGATCGGTGAGACCCTCGCGACCACCATCATGCTGGAAACGGGTACCATCGCCCGCTTTCACAGCGTCGGGCAGTTCAGTTCCTACTGCCGATGCGTCGAGAGCAAGCGGATCTCGAATGGTAAGAAGAAGGGTGAAGGCAACGCAAAGAACGGCAACAAGTATCTTTCCTGGGCCTTCATCGAGGCTGCGGCCGTTGCCATGCGCAGTTGTCCGCAGGCGAGACGCTTCTATGAGCGCAAAAAAGCCCGACGCATGCCCGTGGTCGCGATGAAGGCGCTTGCGCATAAGCTCGCGCGCGCGGCCTTCTACATGTTACGAGACGGAAAACCTTTCGAGGTGACCAAATGCTTTGGTTAGATTCGGCGGGGCCGTGAGCCCGGTAAAAGTGTTGGCGTGAACCCAGGTCAGTTGATTGGGCCACGTGCTCCCGCCGTCCCCCAATCAGCGATTGCTGGGATGCCCAGACCGCGAGCCGAGACGAGCCTGGCACTGCTAACGCAGCAAGCCGATTCTTGTTGAATACTCCTGTGGACCCTGGTCTGGTACCGATGGTTTTCTGGGGCTTTGTATGAGCCACGGGCGAGTGCCAGAATACCGGCGCCCGCCTTGATCCCGATGGATGACTGGAGCAGACCAGTTCTGCAACCAGGCGAGCGAAAAATCGGATGCATGCTCATGCGTGTCGACGTGGTAGGCGGCGGTTGAAACTGTTTCGGCTAAGCAGGCTAAAGCCTGAGAGAGGCGTTTTATCTCTTGATCTAGGCCTTTCAATGGATGACACTTTTAA
>NZ_FCOK02000204.1 GCF_001544555.2 Caballeronia udeis
CGCTTGGTCCGAACCGGATTGACGCGACCGTTACCACGCGGCCATATGGTTCCGCGTGTGCCAGATTGAGCGCTTACCCATAAGCACATTCGCATGCGCGAGACCGATCAAGCAGCCAGTCGGCCCAGAACGCGTTGCAGTTGTCCGAACGACCATGCGCCGCCTTGCGGCGCTTTCACCCCGCGAACATTCAACTCTGCGACCATTTTCCGCATCGAGAGGCCAGCAACACGCATCTCGGCAATCACCGGCTCCAACGCCTTGGCGAAATCGGCAGCGGCCTGTTGGCGGCGTTCGTTTCCAGCCTTGATGTTCCTTGTACCTGCCACGCCAAGCTTCACGCCCTTTTCTTTGGCGGCGCGTAACGCATCTTTCGTGCGTTCTCCGATCCGCTTCGCTTCGTGCTCCGCAAACGCCGCCATGATGTGGATGGTCAAGTCATTGGCCTCCGGCATATCAACGGCGACGAACTTGATGCGTGATTCCATCAGGCCGCTCACGAAATGGACATTGCGCGCCAAGCGGTCAAGCTTGGCAATCAGAAGCCGTGCGCCGGTCTTCTTGCACAGCGCCAGCGCCGCACGCAGTTGCGGACGCTTGGCAATGGCATCAGCGCCCTTACCCGTCTCGATCTCAGTGAACGACCCAACGACTTCCCATTGCCCGCCGTTCAGGTACTGAGCCACGGCAGCGCTCTGAGCTTCGAGGCCCAAACCGCTTGCGCCCTGCTTCTGTGTGCTGACGCGAAAGTAAGTAACGAACTGACCGCTTGTCATGACTAACCCCGTTTGTAAAAGCTACCAAGCCATCCGACTAGATGAACCTACTCATAACGCCCGGATGGTCACTTCAAATTCCCCCACTTATGGTCGCGCAAACTCCTCCACCTTTAAGCAGGACAAGGATGGTTTTTTAGCTCGCTTTGGTTTTGCGCGCAAGGGTTTCCGCAGCTTCCTTGAGGCGGTAGCTGCGGCCGTCGAATTCAAGCGAATGGCAGTGATGCATGAGTCGGTCCAGGATCGTGCTGCTCATGGTGTTGTCGCCGAGGTAGGCGCCCCAGTCTTGAACGACGCGGTTGGACGTAACCATAACGCTGCGGCGCAGCTTGTATCGTTGATGAACAAGGGTTTGCAGCAAAGCGCCGGCGGCGTCCGGAATCGAACGCGACAGAAACAGATCGTCCAGAACCAGCAAATCGCAGTCGAGAATGCTGCGCAAACGCTTTTCCTGTTGTTCGGGTTCACTGAGATCGAAACGAGTAAAGAAATCG
>NZ_FCOK02000205.1 GCF_001544555.2 Caballeronia udeis
TCGACAATGAGTTTCTTTGCACGTTCAAGAACCTCACCGCCTGTCGCTTGACGAACCATCGCGCGCACCTCTACATGAAAGGTGTGCTTATTATTACACTATTGAATTAGAAATGGAATAAGTCGGTGCAGCCGTTGACGCATTTAACCGCGATGCCAATTTCTTGACGGGGAAAAGTTCCCCGTGGGAAGCCGCTACCGGGGCCATTGATTGGGACTGGTCGAAGTCGATTTTTACGGCGAGCTACGCAGAGAAAGTGCGTGCCATGAAGCGCGATTTAGTGCGTGGTGAAGTCGCTGCGATGACGCGCCAACTCAACATCGAAGAACAGGCTATGTCGGCCATGAAAGACGCCGGGAAGATCGCGGGAAACATTGCTGGAACGATTATCTCCAGCGTCGTCGGCAAGAAGTGATCGCCCGAGAATGTGTACACGCTGACCAAGTATCACGCGGGAAATTTGACGCTGTCGACGTTGACTGACCTTAACATGACAACGTAGAGCAACAGTTAGTACCAACGGGTAAACCATTGATGACGACTACTGCCAAAAGTAAACCGACGGAACATTTCCAATGGAGTCAGGGGAGTCAGAAGGTTACCGTTGGGAGGGGAGTCTGTTTTGGGCTCTGCAAAAAAATCGGACAGACTCTGCAACAGAGCGGCGGCTTGACCGGTGAGAACGCCTATAAGTCGATCGTAAAGCAACTCGGGAAGACGGGCACTTTGCAATCCGCGTCTGGAAAGCAGGCGACGCTTAGCCAGTCGGGGACCGCAGCAAAGCCCCCATTTCCCACAGACACGGCTTTGATTGTATTTTGTAACATTTCGGTTAGCGAGGGATTTTGCAGCAGATATTCACTGGGGAGTTATCTGTACCCGTGGAGTTGGATTCCAGACCACGCCTGTCTATTGCGGCTAAACTCCGATGGATCGGTTGTACTGTTCGATCCAAACTGGGGAGTCTCCCGTTGGGACAACATGCGGGGTGGCAACGTGAACCACAGTAACGTTACATATAAATTGCTGAACGGGCTCTGTCAGGTTGATCGGGAGTCGGCGGTAGAATGAAATGATGAAGAAAACGAAATCGCTTTATCACGGTCACCGCTTCTCTGCCGTCGTCATCAGCTGCGCGGTTCGCTGGTATTGATATGACTTTGCGTGTCAATGGTGACGTTGGGTTTCAGGT
>NZ_FCOK02000206.1 GCF_001544555.2 Caballeronia udeis
TTACTCGAGAACCTTGGCGACGACACCAGCGCCGACGGTACGACCGCCTTCACGGATAGCGAAGCGCAGACCTTCTTCCATCGCGATCGGCGCGATCAGCTTCACCGTGATCGACACGTTGTCGCCCGGCATGACCATTTCCTTGTCCTTCGGCAACTCGATTGAACCCGTTACGTCCGTGGTACGGAAGTAGAACTGCGGGCGATAGTTGTTGAAGAACGGCGTGTGACGACCGCCTTCGTCCTTGCTCAACACATACACTTCAGCCGTGAAGTGCGTGTGCGGCGTGATCGAACCCGGCTTGGCCAACACTTGGCCACGCTCCACGTCTTCACGCTTCGTGCCGCGCAGCAGAATACCCACGTTGTCGCCCGCTTGACCTTGGTCCAGCAGCTTGCGGAACATTTCCACGCCCGTGCACGTCGTCTTCACCGTCGGCTTGATACCGATGATTTCGATTTCTTCGCCAACCTTCACCACACCGCGCTCGATACGACCCGTCACCACCGTGCCGCGACCCGAGATCGAGAACACGTCTTCCACCGGCATCAGGAACGAACCGTCAATGGCACGCTCCGGCGTCGGGATGTACGTGTCCAGTGCGTCGGCCAGGTTCATGATCGCCACTTCGCCCAGCTCGCCCGTGTCGCCTTCCAGCGCCAGCTTGGCCGAACCCTTGATGATCGGCGTGTCGTCGCCCGGGAAATCGTACTTCGACAGAAGCTCACGCACTTCCATCTCAACGAGTTCCAGCAACTCGGCGTCGTCCACCATGTCGCACTTGTTCAGGAACACGATGATGTACGGCACGCCAACCTGGCGAGCCAACAGAATGTGCTCACGCGTTTGCGGCATCGGGCCGTCTGCCGCCGAACACACCAGGATCGCGCCGTCCATCTGCGCTGCACCCGTAATCATGTTCTTCACATAGTCGGCGTGCCCCGGGCAGTCAACGTGCGCGTAGTGACGCGCGGCCGTTTCGTACTCGACGTGCGCCGTGTTGATCGTAATGCCACGCGCCTTTTCTTCCGGCGCCGCGTCGATCTGGTCATACGCCTTCGCCTCACCGCCAAACTTCTTCGACAACACCGTCGCGATCGCTGCCGTCAGCGTGGTCTTGCCATGGTCGACGTGACCAATCGTGCCTACGTTGACGTGCGGCTTGGTCCGTTCGAATTTACCTTTTGCCAT
>NZ_FCOK02000207.1 GCF_001544555.2 Caballeronia udeis
CCTTCGCCATCAGCATTCGGCGCAGCAGTTGAGCGAGGATGACCGGGATGATGATGTAGAGGCCGACCGAAATAATCGAGAGTGAACCAAACCGTGGGAGGTCAATTCACGCAGCTCGGCGCGCACCCGGCGAGTTTTCAGCTGCAGAAGTCTTGGTCAACACGGCAAGTTGCTTAACCGAGAATTCTTCGTTGAGAACAGCAACTCTGACCTGTGCCAGACAGTGCGCTCCCTCGTCCGTCCATCGCATTTGTTGCTTCTTCGCCATGCGATGGCTGACCACCAGGTTCACTGCGGACTCGGCAATGCTGCTGCTGATCGGTAGCCCCTTGTGATAGCGCATGCCATAGTTCACGAGCGTACCGGCGTTGTTCTCGATGTAGAAGTACAGACGGCGCAGGTTCCAGTACAACGTCGAGTGCTCATAGCCCTCCATCGCCAACAGCGTGTCATCCAATGCCTTGATGCGGGACGCCGATCGCCGGCTCTTTCCATGCCAAACTAGCCACTTGGCGTGATCGATCTCTGTCTCTACAGCGATTCACTCGTGGGGCTCCGTCGACTGGCTTCCTGACACCGAGTTCTTGGCAGCCTTGAACTTCATCGCGATACGAAACCAGTCCAGGATCCTTCCCCGAGCGAGCCGGCTGCCGTCCACAGCCTTGCCGAATTCGCCAGCGTCATCGCTGATCACGGTGACCCGCTCGTCTGGAGCCACGCCGCTTGCAAAGAGAATTGGTCCAGCCGCGCGGGCGCCGATGGCACCAGCTTATGCACGTACGCGCAGAGACGCGGGGTGCGATCAGCAAGAGTTGCACAGCCCGCAACGATGTTGACATGTCGGTCTTGCGTCAACTTCTGCGCCCAAGGTGATTTCAGCTCCGCAAGATCGCGCCGCCTTGCGGCTCTTGGGGCTGCTGCGGAAGCTTAGCCACGCCGAGTCGACGCTCACGCAGCCGACGGTGGTCGATTCGCGAACCTGCTCTGCGCTGACCGCTTTTGGTTCAGACGCGATATCGCGCTCGATCTGCGCGTCCAGCGCGCTACCGACGGCGAGGATTCGACGGCGAGTACTACCGAAGGAAATCCCTTTGTCCAGCGGAAGGACCTCTCGAAGCAGCTCAGTGGCCTGACGGTAAGGTAGATGGGCGGCCCACTTGACCTGGAGGTACTCCAAC
>NZ_FCOK02000208.1 GCF_001544555.2 Caballeronia udeis
CCAGTAACGCGATGCGCGCCCGCATCACATCTCGCTGTGCGGCCGTCTTGCGCCCGATCAGTGATAGCAGTTCCTGTTTTTCTTTCTTCGCCAGCTTCACTGGCGTTGCATGACGGCCTCGGCTCATCCCGCCATGATAAAAACGGACCATTAAATATTCAACTTATTTAAGGGATGTTGTACTAGGATGACGAGCTACCACGCGCAGTGCGAGCACAAGCCTCGACATGCGGAAGGGCCGTTTTTCGCAAACCTGCTGGAGGCAGTTGGAGACCCCGATCCTAACGCGGGTTCCAACACCTCCAAGCGGATGCGGCTGGCGTTGAGAATTCGGGAGGCAGCCGCCAGGGCGGGTAGTGGGGTGGTTCCATTGTTTTGCGATGAGGCTCAACGATATGACGACAACGAGTATGAATGGTTGCGCGACGTACATGACACCCGAATGTCTACTGGACGCCTTCCCGAGCGCGGCCGATGAAGCCAGGGACACTGCAAGGCGTTTACGCGTCGCTACATGGATCGCCGGCGAGGGTGATTCCGCTGTATCCACGGCGCTTCTGGCTGTTTTCCAGTGTGGATCGCGGTGGCTAGTAGCCGGCAGCATCGCGCATTGGACGTCGGTTGATACCGTCGCCACTTGCAGCAGTTGATAATCATGTGAAAGGCCTCCTGGCCGCCCAGAGAAGGGGCGGCCAGGGTCTACAGTTGAGATGCCAAGCTCAACCGACCCGTTCAGGAGGCTGAAATGAAGTATAGCGGCATCGATTTGCACTCGAATAACGCCATGATCGCCGTGATCGACGATCAGGACCGGGTGCTTTACTGCAAGCGACTGGCCAATGACCTGTCATCAATCATCGCGGTCCTCGCGCCATTCCACGAGGACCTGCAAGGGGTCGTGGTGGAATCAACTTATTATGGGCGCCTCGGGATTATGCAAGGTTTGTCGGTCATTCCGAGGTGCGATCGCCCAATTTTGCTGGACTCCGGGTGCGCTTCAACGACTATAGACTTCACATAACAGACCGTGCTCTGCTCAGATGGCTTCGCCGCCAATTCAGAGGAGAGCAACCATGATTACGCAAGTTGTTTCTGAAGTCGTCATGCGCAATCGCGCACGGAACGGCGCACTTGAACCAGTTGTCGGAGCATATGC
>NZ_FCOK02000209.1 GCF_001544555.2 Caballeronia udeis
TAGCTGTCAAGCTGTCACGCCAGGTCGTATGGGAACGTGGCTAACTTGGTAGACCTGCTTCCGAATTAACAGAGCCCATGCCGTTCGAACATTTTTTGCTGCGAGCGCCACGGCGGCGATGTTTTTGTGCCGGCGTCGGCATAGTTTCATGACCCACGAATCAGTCAATTCGGGCTTGGTGGCTGCCATGCGAATGACAGCACGAGCGCCGTGAATCAAAAGTGTTCGTAGTGCTGTATCGCCGCTCTTGCTGATGCCTAGCAAGCGTGGCTTGCCACCCGAGGAGTGCTGACGCGGAACCAGACCCAGCCATGCAGCGAGTTCGCGGCCGTCGCGAAAGGCGTGGGGGTTGCCGATTGAGGCTGCCAGCGCGGAAGCGGTGAGTGGCCCCACTCCGGGTATCGTTTCGAGAAGTTGTCCCGCCTCATCCGTACGATGCATCGCGCGGATGCGCCCCTCCAGTTCAGCTGCCTTGTTGCCCAGTTCCCGTAAGTGCTCCACCAGTAACTGGATCAAGGTTCGGAACGGTTCGCAAAGCTCATGCTCGGGGTTGGACAAGGCTTCGATAGCCCTTTGCCCGAGCAGTCGGATTCCCTGGGGCAGCACAATGCCGAACTCGCTCAGCAAGCCGCGGATTTGATTAGCCAATGCCGTACGCGATTTGACTAGCCCGGCGCGCGCCCGATGCAGTGAAAGCATCGCCTGTTGCGCTTGCGTCTTGATCGGCACAAAGCGCATGTGCGGTCGCCTTACCGCCTCTCAGATTGCTTCGGCATCGGCCGCATCGGTCTTGTTGCTCTTTACGTATGGTCGAACGAACTGAGGGGCAATCAAGCGCACGGTGTGTTCGAGCTTCGTGAGTTCTCGGCCCCAATAATGCGACGAGCCACACGCCTCCATGCCTACCACGCATGGCTCAATCTTCGCGAAAAACGGCAGTATGTCAGGGCGGCGCAGTTGCTTGCGTACGACGATATGCTCCTGCGAGTCCACTCCATGAACCTGGAACAAGGTTTTTGCCAGATCCAGTCCAACTGTCTCTATCTTCATGATGAACGCTCCTCTGCCGTGGAAGTCACGACCTCTCCACTTTGGCATATGCCTACCCTGAAGGGAGGGAGTCGTCCATCACATCACAGCC
>NZ_FCOK02000210.1 GCF_001544555.2 Caballeronia udeis
TCAAGCCCAGGTCGACACGGCCAAAAGCACGGTCACGGCGACATCGAAGCAAATGAACGTGCCGGTTGAAGGCAAGTTCAAGAAGTTCACCGCGCAACTCGACTTCGATCCGGCCAAGCCGGCTGCCGGCAGCGCGAGCATCACGATCGATACCAGCAGCTACGATCTCGGCGATGACAGCTACAACAAGCAGGCGACCGACAAGGACTGGTTCGATACGGCGCACTTCCCGACCGCCACGTTCACGTCGACCGCCATTGCGCCGGCCGGCGGCACGAAGTTCAACGTCAGCGGCAAGTTGACCATCAAGGGCAAGTCGCAGAACGTCACCGTGCCGGTCACCGTGACGAGTCAGGGTGCAACGCAAACCTTTGACGGCTCGCTGCCCATCAAACGCACGCAGTTCGATGTCGGCTCGGGCGAGTGGAAAGACACCTCGGTCGTGGCCGACGAAGTTGTCATCAAGTTCCACCTTGTTGCAGCCAAGAAATAAGCCATAGAAACAAGCGTTCATCGCTTTCAACATTCATCCTGGAAAACTCATGAAAAAGAACCTTCTGATTGCAGCTGCAGGCGCGCTTTTCGCGGCCGTTTCGTTTAACGCCATGGCTGAAGAAGTCACGTATCAGCTCGACCCGAACCACACGTCCCCGAGCTTCGAGGCCGATCACTTCGGCGGCATCTCGATCTGGCGCGGCAAGTTCACGAAGAGCAGCGGCACGGTCACGCTCGATCGCGCGGCCCAGAAGGGCACGCTGGATGCGACCATCGACATGACGTCGATCGATATTGGCAACGACAAGCTGAACGGCGAACTGAAGAGCGCGCAATTCTTCGACGCCGACAAGTTCCCGACAGCGACCTACAAGGGTACGTCGATGAAGTTCAAGGGCGACGTGCCGGTGGAAGTGATCGGCGAACTGACGTTGCATGGCGTGACGAAGCCGCTGAACCTCAAGATCGAATCGTTCAAGTGCTTCACGAACCCGATGCTGAAGAAGGAAGTGTGCGGTACGGAATCGACGGCTACGTTCGATCGCGGTGACTTCGGCGTGGACTACGGCAAGGCGTATGGCTTCAAGATGAAAACGACGCTGCATATTCAAGCCGAAGGCGTGAGGCAGTAA
>NZ_FCOK02000211.1 GCF_001544555.2 Caballeronia udeis
TTGCGGCCCTTGCCGTGAAGACGTACCGAAGGACTTCGATCCAGTTCGACGTCGCCCACGCGTATGCCGATGAGTTCGGACACTCGGGCGCCGGTGTTGTAGAGGGTTGCCAACATCACGCGATCGCGCTGGCCGCACCACGTATTGGGGTTGGGTGCATCGAGCAAGGCACATATTTCGTCTCGGGAGAGGAAGCGGACCAGCGGGCGTTCGTAACGCTTCATCGGGATTGCAAGAACCTGTTGGATCGTGCGAAGCGACTCCGGGACTCGGGACGCAGCGTAGTGCAGAAACGAGCGAACGGCGGCCAGTCGGAGATTGCGGCTGCGGATGCTGTTGTGGCGGTTCACTTCGAGGTGGTCGAGGAACGCAAGGACCAGTGGGGCATCAAGATCATTGAGTGCCAGGCGCTCAGGTGAACGGTGCAGCCGCTGTTCGGCAAATTGGAGAAGCAGCCGCATGGTATCGCGGTAAGCTGCCACAGTTCGCGGGCTAGCGTTACGTTGCTGCATCAGGCGCTCCACAAAGAACTGCTGAAGCAACTGCGCAAACGTCGGCGATGAATACAGTTCAGGCATGGCTGCCTCCTTGGTTGAAGCGCTCGAAGCGATCACTTGCAATGGCCATCAGCTCAGGTATTCCCGTTACATACCAGAACGTGTCCGTGACCTGGGTGTGTCCGACATAGGTGGAGAGCCCAAGCATGGCGTTGTCGACGTTGATTCCCTCCTGGTACCAGCCGATCAGACGACGGCAGATAAAGCTGTGCCTCAGGTCGTGGATGCGTGGGTGGGGGTGACCTCCTCGGGCCCGCCATCCGAGCTGTGCGCGAAGACAGGCGAAGGCGTATTCGATCTGGCGATAGTTCATCGGTCTGCCGCGGTCCGACACGAAGAACGCGTCGGTCGTTGACGCAGGTAACCTTTTATCGCGATCACACGCATAGGCACGGAGGACCTCGGCGGTGGTCGGATGTAGAGGAACCAGGCGCGATTTGCGAAACTTGCTCTGCCGGATCGTGAGCAGGCCGCGTTCGAGGTCTACGTCCAGGCGCCGAAGAGCCAACGCCTCCGATATACGCAAACCGGTTGCGGCGAGCAGACCGAAGACAGTTTCACAGG
>NZ_FCOK02000212.1 GCF_001544555.2 Caballeronia udeis
GCCGCTACAGTTCGACAGAGCCGACTTTTATCCCTGTTCCACCAACCACACAAGGTGCAGTATGAAGCGTAAGCCTTTTTTTGCGGATCCCTTGGCGGGCATGCATCGATCTTGAAACCGTATCCTTCTGCGCACTCGCCATACGCGCGTTGCACTTCGGGCTCGTAATAACACGCCCGGGTGATCGCACATTTGCAGTTGTCGATGATGACCCGGGCCGGCACACCCCCAAATGCCTCAAAGGCGCGCCGATGACATCCCAGCCAGGTCGCTACCGTTTGGTCTCGGACAAACTCAACGTATTGGTGGCGCGACCAGGCTAGCGTCATGACGAAGAACCATGTCTTGTAGATCTCACCGGTAAGTGCGTCGGTCATCATCGGGCCGGCACCGAAATCAACTTGCGCCGCTTCGGCCGGCTTGAACTCCAGGCGCAGCGGCACGTCGGGCGTGTGCGAAGCGTCTATATGCACAAGGAAACGATAGACCGACGAATAGCTGCCGCTGTATCCGTGGTTGCGAACGAGCGTGGCGTGGATCGTCGTGCATTGAACGCCGGTTGCTCGCCACTTGGTGATCTGCTCGCGCCACGGTTCCAAGGTTGAGACGCAGCTCGATGGAAGTGGCGCCTCTTTGCGATCCAGGAGAACGGCCATTACGTGTTCGTCGGGTAAGGCCGCTTCACGCGCCAACCATCCGTTCTTGGCGGCAATCTCCCGCACCTGCGCAATCTTCTTGCGCCCCATCGTCTTCGATCGTGCGATATCCCGGTCAGAGTCGCCTCGGCGCATGCGCACCAGGATCTGTCGGTATTGGTACATCTCGAACCTCCGATTGGCCACGGCCACTCCCGGCAAAAGGCCGGCAGTCTAGCCGATCAATGAAAGTTCGAACCCTCGTTGCTCGTCACCTGGGTGGCGCCATTACGCCGAAAAACTACTGGCGCCTTTACGCCGAAAACACCGTGGCTCCATTACGCCGGAAATCCGGTGGCGCCATTACGCCGAAAACGAAATGGCGCCTATATGCCGGAAATTCACAAGGTCAAAGCGGCGGCCAGCAGTTCCCGGATCTCCTCATCGGCATAGATGTGCGGTGTCAAACGGCGATGGGCTC
>NZ_FCOK02000213.1 GCF_001544555.2 Caballeronia udeis
ACTAGTCCATTGAACCGGATGAATCGCACCGGATGCGGCGCTTGGGGTTGGCGTACTTCCATTTCAACGGTTCGGCTTGCTTGTTGTACTGGCGGATATAGCGCATGAGCTTTTTGTCGAGGTCTTTGGTGCTGGTGAACACGCCGCGCGTGATGACATCGCGCTGAATGCGAGCAAACCAGTTCTCAACCTGATTCAGCCATGACGAATAGGTGGGTGTGTAATGCATCGTGACGTTGGGATGATCGAGCAGGAACGTGTGGACAGCCGGTGTTTTGTGGCTGCTGACGTTGTCGCAGATCACGTGAATCTCTTGCGTGGTGCGGTGGGCCGACATGACCTCGGTGAGAAAGGCGACGAACTGGGCACTGGTGTGGCGCGATGCAGTCTTGCCCAGCACTTCGCCGGTGGCCGTGTTCAGCGCGGCGAACAAACTCAGGGTGCCATTGCGCTTGTATTCGAAACCATGACTCTCGGCACGCCCGGGCGAGAGCGGCAACATCCGGTCCTTGCGGTCCAGCGCCTGGATCGCGGTCTTCTCGTCCACGCAGAACACCACCGCATGCGTCGGCGGGTTCAGGTACAGCCCGATGACGTCGGCCGCCTTCGTTTCAAAGTCGGGATCGTTGGACACCATGTGGGTGTCGAGTCGATGAGGACGGATATCGTGCTTGCGCCATATGCGTTGCACCGTCATGAACGGTACGCCCAACTGCGCGGCGAGCTTGCGGCTGCTCCAGTGGGTCGAGCCGTCCTGCGGCTTACGTCTGAGCGTGTAATCAAGCACCCGGGCTTCCAGGCGTGCCAGATCCCGGCGCGGCGCACGGCCCGGATGTCGCCCATACAGTCCCGCCAGACGCTCGCTCGCGAAGCGGGTCTTCCAGGTCGTGATGAAACGCGAGTCGCATCGCAACTCATTCATGATCGCCTCGCGCGAGGCCCCGTGGTCGAGCAGCAGGATCAGCCGCGCACGTCGCACTTGA
Source organism: Caballeronia udeis (assembly GCF_001544555.2). GTDB lineage: Bacteria > Pseudomonadota > Gammaproteobacteria > Burkholderiales > Burkholderiaceae > Caballeronia > Caballeronia udeis. The sequence goes on from NZ_FCOK02000213.1 coordinate 984, forward strand.
CCTACGGCCATCGTGCGACTGCGTTGCATCGCCATCAATTCCTCGCGCTCGGCTTCGCTCAGATTCATCTTGTCCATGCACCGTTAGATCAGTGCAATTTCAATGGTTCAACTGACTAG
>NZ_FCOK02000214.1 GCF_001544555.2 Caballeronia udeis
CTAGTGTTCCGTTCCGTTGTTAACTGAACTATGTTTGCGTAGAATGTTGGTATCAACGAAACGGGAGATACCAGCATGCCGATGGGACGACCGAAGGTGGAGTTGACGTTGAGCGATGCCGAACAATTGCAACTTGCTTCGATGGCGCGTTCGCGCTCGATTCCGGCTGCGCTGGTTACACGGGCACGCATTGTTCTGGCTGCGGCCGCTGGCGAACCAAATAGCGAGATTGCCAGGCGCTTGCAACTCACGCGTGCCACGGTGGGTAAATGGCGCGCCCGGTTCCTTGAACAGCGCATCAACGGTCTGTACGACGAAGTGCGGCCCGGCAAGCCTCGCACGATCGATGACGAACGGGTGGCCGAGTTGATCCACAAGACGTTGCATACCAAGCCTGCCGACGGCTCCACGCATTGGAGCGTACGCACAATTGCCGCGGAGACGGCAATCTCTGCGACCAGCGTGCATCGATACTTCAAACTGCTGGGCCTCCAGCCGCACCGCAGCGAAAGCTTCAAACTGTCGACCGACCCGTTCTTCATCGAGAAACTGCGCGACGTGGTCGGCCTGTACCTGAGCCCTCCGGAGAACGCGCTGGTGCTGTGCGTAGACGAGAAAAGCCAATGTCAGGCGCTTGAGCGTACGCAGCCCATGCTGCCGATGGGCTTCGGTTACGTTGAGGGCGTCACGCATGACTATGTCCGTCACGGCACCACCACGCTGTTTGCGGCCCTGAATGTGCTCAACGGCGCGATACTGGCCACCTGCAAGCCGCGTCACCGGCACCAGGAGTTTCTGTCGTTCCTGCGCGAGATTGACAAGGCGGTGCCCGAAGGTCTCGACGTGCACTGCATTGTTGACAACTACAGTGCCCACAAGCATCCCAAGGTCAAGGCATGGCTGGCCGCACGGCCTCGGTGGCACATGCATTTCATCCCCACTTATAGTTCGTGGCTCAATCAGGTGGAACGCTTCTTCGCGTTGATCACCGGCAAGGCCATCCGTCGCGGTTCGTTCGGCTCGGTCAAGCAACTGATTAAGCGTATCGATCAATTCGTGTCCCACTACAACGAGAATTGCAAACCTTTTAC
>NZ_FCOK02000215.1 GCF_001544555.2 Caballeronia udeis
ATTCCATTTCTAATTCAATAGTGAATCAATCATCCACGGCCACGCGACGATGGAATGAACCCGTTGGTGATCCAGTTCAAGGTGGCGAAGCGAGTCGCACAGATGGTGTTCGAGCGCATCGATACTCTCGAATACGCGGTTGTGAAAGGACTTTTCGCGCAGATCATCCCAGAGATGTTCAACGGGATTGAGCTCGGGCGAATATGGCGGAAGTGTGAGCAGGCGCAGGTTGTGCGCCAGTCTGAGTGCAGCACTCTGATGCCACCCGGCGCCGTCGAGAACCATCACGATGCGCTCGTCGGGATGGCGCGCGCAGACCTCATCGAGAAACAGCTGCATGCAGGCGGCGTTGACGTGCGGCAGGATCAGCGAGTCGAGCACGCCATCGGTCACCGAGACGGCCGCATAAGCGTAGGTGTACTCCTGCGTCACCATGGCCTGACACAACGGACGAACCGGTTTGGGGCACCAGCAACGCCGCGTATCGGAGATGCGACCGAAGCGCGCTTCGTCTTGAAACATCAGCCGGATCGGCCCTTGGCCCGGCCACGCGCGGTCGATTTCGAGGAGGACGTCGGGAAGTTTTTTTTCCAGGCCTCCTGGGCGGCCACATCGGCTTTGGGGTGTCGCTTGTCAGGCGCGAGCTTGCGCCAGCCATGACGGTGTAGCAGGTTGTAGGCGGAGGCCAGGGCAACCTTGCGTCCCAGCCGTTCATCCAGCGCCCGCTTGATCTCGCCGACCACGAGGATGCCGCCCACCTTGGCCTTCTCGAAGAAGGGCGCAAGAAAGGTCACTTCTTCCTCCCACGTCATATTCTCGCGGCGTCGACCGCCCGGCCTGGGGCGGTCGACTTCGGGCATCCCGCCAGCCAGAATGAAGCGCCGGCGCAACTGACAGGCCCAGCCAACCGATACGCCGATCGCTTGCGCAGCCTGCGCGAGCGTCAGACCGAATTCGAGCGGTAACAGTACCGCTTGAGCCTGCCGCAACTCATCCACCGTTCTGGCCTCGACAATGAGTTTCTTTGCACGTTCAAGAACCTCACCGCCTGTCGCTTGACGAACCATCGCGCGCACCTCTACATG
>NZ_FCOK02000216.1 GCF_001544555.2 Caballeronia udeis
CGGGCCCTGATGGAATTCGCCAAGAACGTCCTCATCTCGGCCGCGTGCTTCAGGCACAAGGGCGTGTTCAGGTTTGCGTTCTTGCGGTCCGACCTGTTTTGCCATCACTTGGAATCAACCCTAGCAACCTACCAGTTCCTCGACGTTTCAACGTCTCATACTGTTACGCAGGCCTCACACTAACGTGACTCTTCTCGTAACTACTCTCGTGGGCCAGTATGGCCCATGCTGTTCGCGCCATCTTATTTGCTAGAGCCACAGCCACCACGTTGCCAGGTCGCCGCTCTTGGATTCCTTTCTGCCACACGGTAGGTACTTTAGCGTGGCACAGGACGGAGCGCGCCCCATGAATCAGCAGCGTGCGCAGGTATGGGTCCCCTCGCTTTGAGATAGAGCCCAATCGAACCTTGCCGCCTGTGCCGTTTTGCCTTGGAACAAGTCCGAGAAATGCAGCGAATTCACGTCCCGACTTGAACGTCCTCGCATCTCCAATTGTCGCTACCAGCGCAGTGGCGGTAAGTCTGCCGATGCCCGGCACTTCGGAGATCGCGCGACACGCCGCTTCCTGTTTCTGCCATGAACCAATCCGCTTCTCGAGTTGATCGATATCGTCTTGAGACTCATTGATGCGTCGCAATTGGTCCTGCAGGTTAGCAACTATCGATCGTGGCAACATGTCCTCTAATTCCGCCATGCGCTCCCGGATCTCGGCCAGCCCAGCCAAGCGCCCAGCCCGAAACGTTACGCCGAATTCGTAGAGCAGCCCTCGCAACTGATTCACCTGCATCGTTCGGAACTTCACGAGTAACGAACGCATCCGATGCAGGCTGAGCATGGCTTGTTGATCCTCTGTCTTTGCTGCAACGGTGCGCATTCCGGGTTGCTGCACTGCCGTCCAAATAGCCCGCGCGTCCGCCGCGTCTGTCTTGTTCGTTTGCACGAATGGTCGAATAAATTGCGCATGCAGCAGCACCACCTCGTGCCCCAGCGCCCGGATCTTACGCGCCCACCAGTGAGCACTTCCGCAAGCTTCGAGGGCTACTCGACCAGCAGGACGTTGGGCAAGAAACGCAATTAAATC
>NZ_FCOK02000217.1 GCF_001544555.2 Caballeronia udeis
ACTATTGAGTATTACGTAAATCATGACATCACCAAAGCTCGGCTTGCTTCCAGCAGGCAACGATGATCGATTTACGCTTCTGGCCGCTCTTGAGCTTGCATCGAGCGGCGTGCTTCAGTTCGGCCAGGTTGTCAGGGCAGAAGTTTGCCAATGCGTGCCGCTTAAGCCAGGCCCACAGGTATTCGACTGGATTCAGGTCCGGGGCGTAGCCGGGCAGCAACGCCATCTGGATGGCGCCGTCCGTGCTGTCGAGGTACTCGCGCACGACGCGGCTCTTGTGCTGCGCTGCGCCGTCCCACACGATCATGAGCTTGCGTCTGAGTTGCGCGCGCAGCGCTTTGAGGAATTCGATGATTTGCGCGCTTTTGATCGCACCGTCGTGCAGGCGGAACACGAAGCTAGTACGGGTAAGACCGGCGATGGCCGAAACGTGCTTCCAGTTGAAGTGGTACTGAATGATCGGCGTGCATCCCTTGGGCGCCCAGGTGCGCACTCGTGTGGGACGCTCCGAGAGGCCGGATTCGTCAATGAAGACGATCAGTCGTCCTTCGGCGGTACACTTTTTTTGAGCGCGGGCCAGGTCTTGCGCTTCCAGGTTAGTACCGCGTCCTCGTTGCGCTCGATGGCCCGGCGCTCCGGCTTTTGCGAGCTGAACCCCAAGGCGCCCAGCAACCGCCAGACATGTACCTCGCTGAAGGTAACGCCATACAGTCGCTCGATGAGCGCCCGTACGCGCCTGAGCGTCCACAGTTCGGTTCCGAATCCGTACGCCAGCGGGCCCTGTAGCAGCGCTGCGCGCAAACCTTCGCGTTGGGCCGCATCCAATTGTGCGGGCCGCCCCGTCGCCATAACGCGAAGCGCGTCGATGCCACCTTCGTCGAGTCGGGCTTTCCACGTGTATGCGGTTTGCCGCGCCACTCCGACCGCTCTCGCTGCTTCGGCTGGCGTCTTGCCCGCCAACATCAAGCGACCGGCACGCACCCGCTTGCGCGTAGCGTCATCCATCCTGGCCATCCATCGAGTCTCCCTTCAGCGTGATGACCGTATAACGCGCCAGCAGAGAATCG
>NZ_FCOK02000218.1 GCF_001544555.2 Caballeronia udeis
TTGGTGTTCACGGCAGCGACTCCCATGGAGCTTTTGGGTTGCGCCTGCCCCTCCCGCCCAAGGATTGCGGCTCGCCGGCAGGTTCCCCTGCACTGTATGCGCTGACCGCCTGCGCATGAATAAGGCCCCCTTCCTAAAAGAGGCTAGGGGATTGCCTTATTCAGCGGACGGATTCCGCCCTACTGGCTCTCGATCCACTGAATTGCGAAGCGCATCAACTCCCTGCCGCTACGGATATTCAGCTTTTCTTTGATGTTGGCGTGATGCGTCTCGATGGTCTTCACGCTCCGATTCAGTTTCCCGGCGATTTCGCGGGTGCTGAAGCCGAGTCCGATCAGGTGCAGGACCTCGAATTCCCGTTCCGAAAGGCTCGCAATTGGGCCCTCCGGCTTTTTCCGGGGAACAGTAAGGGCCCGCGCCAGCTTTTCATGCATGGCGGCGCTCAAATAAATATTGCCTGCCAGCACTTCGCGGATGGCGCTCACGACATGATCTGTGGCCTCGAGTTTCATCAGATACCCGTTTGCCCCGGCCCGTAGTGCGCGTTCGGCGAACAGGTTTTCGTCATGCATGCTGAGGACGAGGATTGCCAAATTTGGGTAGCGGTGGCGGAGTGTCTTGACAAGATCCAGGCCGGAGTCCGATTGCAGACTGATGTCCACAATGGCCATATCGGGCTGGCAGGCCATTGCCCCCAGAGCTTCATCGGCGCGGCCGGCCGCGCCGCAGACGTGCAGATCCCCTTGCAGATTCAGCAAGTGCGTCATTCCCTCGCGGATGATGGGGTGGTCGTCCACGATCAGGATTTGAGTCGCACGGCCTGGGCTAGACGATTTCCCGTTCATGGTCCGGCCCCTCCGGTAGCGGATGGCAACCCTGGTGCCACCCAAAGCATTGCGGGTCACGGTGCAAGAGCCGCCCAGAAGGCTTGCCTGGTGACGCAGGCTGTGCAGTCCCAGTCCCGAGGCCCGCTCCATTTCTTCCTGGCCGACGCCCACCCCGTCGTCACTGATTGAAAGCGTCTGCATACCCTCTGCCCGCTCCAGGTCGATCCAAATG
>NZ_FCOK02000219.1 GCF_001544555.2 Caballeronia udeis
GGCGGCCGTAGTACGCCAAATATGCTTGTTGAACGGTGTCAGTGATTGATGCAGCAGCCATGTATAACTCCAATTAGGTCTCGAGATTAAAAACACATGTAACGACGTCGAAGTGAAATGGCTCGTCGTGGTATGCCTGAATCAACTCCGGCATGCAAAGCCTCCGCTTCACATCGAGCGCTGGCGGATTGTCGGGGGAGGATTCGAAACTATGTGTGACGGCGCGCACAAATCACTAAATTTCGGTATACAACGAGGGCAAGCAGGGAGATGAGCAAGCTGCGGGGAAAAACGGCAGGCGCCGGCGCAACGCACCATTGCCTATTGATTAGCAGTTCGAGATAAACCGGGAGGGGCCGCCAATCCCGGAGAATTGGCGGTTTGCTTCGACATGTGTGAACCTATGGCTGCCCATTACTACCGAGCGCGCCCACTGTAGCTGTCTCACCAGTGCGAGTTTGTGACGCCAGTCACATCAATTGCGCGATGATCCGTATAGCCTGCGGCTCGCTCCCCCCAGAATGGGCGCTCCAGATGAACTATCATTTCGCAAAGCGCACCCTCGCAGACTTAATCAACCGGTACGTTCACGAAATCGCGCCGCAATCGACGTTACTCGTGAGAACAGCGACGGCGCTTCATGCGATTGAGCGAACCTGCGGTTTCCTCCGCTCCCAGTGCCTAGCCTCGCATGAATCCACCATCAATTGCGCCGCATGGTCCGAATATAGGACCGTCGTTGAGCTTGTAGTTTTTTGAGCCCTAAAAACGTAGCGGAACGATGTGGACACTAAGCATCAGAGATTCACGCCTCCGTTGATAGACGTTCCTAAAAGACCGCTTACTGTTTATCGACCTCTGTCACCAGCGTGGACAAGTCCAATCGCAGACAGCGCCCGATGTGGCGAGCCAGATTCAACCGGGTAGTGATGTGTATCCGAGCGCGTTGTAGCCGCTCACTCAGGTAAAAAGCCCCAATCTCCTTTCGAAGATTGGAGCTCGAAGACACTTACTTTAGAAGTCAAAGCTGG
>NZ_FCOK02000220.1 GCF_001544555.2 Caballeronia udeis
GTACTGCCTGTCGTGGGCGAGAAGTGCCCAGATGGTTCTAGCGATCTTGTTCGCTAGCGCCACGATTACCACGTTGAACGGTCGGCGTTTGCCAAGCTGCTCGACCCATGCGCCAGCCCTGTCTGGGTGTCGCAGCACACTACGGGCGCCGTGGATCAGCAGCGTTCGCACGTAGGTGTCGCCTCTCTTGCTGATACCCAGCAGTTGAACCTTGCCTCCAGAGCCCGTTTGTTTCGGTACCAGGCCGAGCCAAGCGGCAAATTCCCGACCGGAGCGAAAGGCCTTCGCGTCGCCCATCGTCGCGACAGCCGCTGTGGCGCTCAACAAGCCGACGCCCGGTATGGCCGCGATTGTCTGGCATGCGACGTCGTCTTTCATCCATGCCTGAAGGCGTTGTTCGATCCCGGCAATTTGCCGATCCAGCCCCGTCAGGCCACTCCACTGTTCCCGCAACGAATCGATCAGCACGGCAGGCAAACGGTCCGACAGCTTTGCCAGAATTCCCGGTATCGCCTTGTCCAGGGTCTCGCGGCTCTTGCCCATCACTTCGCCGTACTCGGTTAGCATGCCTCGCAGACTGTTGATCTGCATCGTGCGGAACTTCACCAGTTGCTGCCGCATGCGGTGCAGTGCCAGCACGGCCTGTTGCGCTTCTGTCTTGACCGCGACCGGCTTGCTGGGTATCTGTGTGGCCATCCAGATGGCGCGCGCATCCGCTGGATCGTTCTTGTTGCCGATGTTGAACGCCTTGACGAACTTCGGCGGCATCAGCTTCACCAGGTGACCCATCTTCGTGAGCTGGCGTGCCCAATGCTGCGCACCGCCACACGCTTCCATACCGATCAGGCAAGGTTCCCGGTTCGCGAAGTAGTCGAGAAACCTATCTCGCTTGACTGGCTTGTTGACGACTTCACCTGTGTGCGGGTCGACCCAGTGCACCTGAAAGACGCTTTTGGCAATGTCGACGCCTATGGCCGTATGGTTCATGGCGGACCTCCTCCGGTTGGCTCTGAAGACCTCAATGATCTTC
>NZ_FCOK02000221.1 GCF_001544555.2 Caballeronia udeis
GTGCGCTCGGCGTGGCGCTCGCAGTGGCGGCATGCATATTTGAAGCGCACGTGCTGAAGCACCGACGCCTTGACTTCGATGTGCAACTGTTCGCTAAGCTCTTCACCCATGCGGTGCAGCGCGTGCGCGCAGCACGGGCATACCTTCGCGCTCTCGGGCAGATCGTATTCGATGCGTTGGCGTGGCAGGTGCGCCGGTAAAGGCTTACGTCCCGGTTTGCTTCTCGTGGGTGCCGCCGGATCCGGCAGACCCGTGTCGGGGAGCACGAACGGGTCGTCAGTGACGCCGGCGTCCATGTCGTCGGACTCGCAGCCGGCGATCTGTTCGGCCTCGTCGAAGACGCGATCCTTGAGCTTCTCGCTGCTTGGGGCGAATCGCTTGCTTTGCGCGAGGCGAAACTGCTCTTCGAGCTGAGTGATCCGTTCGCCCAATTGCCGGTTGCGTGTCTCGAGTTCACGGATATAGGCCTGGGCGGCCGGCGGCAATCGGGAGAAGTCGTCCTCGTTCATGCCTCCACGATAACGAAGTCGCGCGCGCGATGGGTTTACGGGAATTTGTAACAGGCCAGCCGATGCTCACAGGTGACGCGCAATGCTCAACTGGCGTGATGGTACGACCGTACCGGGTGGCGGCGCACAGCATCAATGTCGATGCCATCCAGGAGCCAGTGCAACTGCTCGCTCGTCAGCTTGACGACGGTCTGCTGCCGTCGTGGCCATACGAAGTGGTCTTCTTCGAGGCGCCTCAACATCATCCAGAAACCATTGCGATCGTAGAACAACAGTTTGACCCGGTTGCGTTTGCGGTTGTGGAAGGCGAACACGGCCCGTGCAAACGGATCGAGTTGCATGGACTGCTCGACAAGCGTCACGAGACTATTGATGCCGGCCCGGAAGTCGATCGGTTCGCGATGCAGGAAGACCGTCAGGTCCGCTTCGAAGCGGAACATCAACGCGCTCCCAATGCGGCAACCATCGCATTGACGATTGCCACGTCCTCTGCTGAACATTCGAGCTCGAGCT
>NZ_FCOK02000222.1 GCF_001544555.2 Caballeronia udeis
GCGGTCTTGTACTGGCTGCGCGCTTCCGTGGATCGATACAGAACGAGTGTTGCAATCAACCCGCAAACCGCGGCAACGGCCATCCACGCGCCCGGCGCCGCCTTGTTGCCGGTCACGTGAATCAGGTACGTGGAGATAGCCGGCGTGAAGCCGCCGATCGTCGTCGCCAGGCTATATGCCAGCGAAAAACCCGTCGTCCGTACTTCGACAGGCATGACTTCGGTGAGCGCGACGACCATTGCACCGTTGTAGCTGCCGTACAGGAACGAGAGCCACAGTTCCACGCCGAGCAAGCGCAGGAACGACGGATCGGCAACCAGCCACTGCACGGCCGGATACGACGTGAGGATGGTCAGGATCGTGAAGAACAGCAGTACCGGACGGCGTCCGACGCGATCGGAAATAGCGCCGGAAAGCGGCAGCCAGACGAGATTCGACAAACCGATGAACACCGTCACCACCAGCGCATCGATGGAAGAAAGTTTCAGGACTTCCTTGCCGAAGGTCGGCGTGTAGGCCGTGATCATGTAGAACGACACGGTGGTCATGATGACCATGCCCATGCCGGCGAGCACGACGCCCCAGTTCGAGAGCATCGACTTCATGATCTCGCCCATCTCCGGACGATGCTTGCGGGCAAGGAACTCCTCAGTTTCCTGCAGCGAACGGCGAATGATGAACAGGAACGGCACGATCAGGCAGCCGATGATGAACGGCACGCGCCATCCCCACGACGTCATCTGGTCGGGCGGCAGGATGCGGCTCATGCCAACACCGATCAGCGCAGCGAACACCACGGCCACTTGCTGGCTGCCGGATTGCCACGAACAGTAGAAGCCCTTGTTGCCCTTCGTCGCGATCTCGGAGAGATACACCGAGACGCCGCCGAGCTCCACGCCGGCCGAGAAGCCTTGCAGCAACCGCCCGAGCAACACGATGATCGGTGCGAGAACGCCAATAGTCGCGTAGCCCGGAATCACCGCAACCAGCAAGGT
>NZ_FCOK02000223.1 GCF_001544555.2 Caballeronia udeis
ACCAGCGCCTCCGACACCACCCCGTGATGCAGCCAGTTGGCAATATGCTGGCTCGAGATTCGCAGCGTTGCGCGGTCTTCCATCAGCCCGATATCGTGGATATCCGGCACCTTCGAACATCCCACGCCCTGGTCAACCCACCGCACCACGTAACCCAAAATCCCCTGCGCGTTGTTCTCGATCTCCTGACGAATTTCCTCATCCGACCATTGCGCCTTTTCCACGACGGGAATCGTCAGCAAGCCATTGAGCAATTCATCGCGGGCGCCGGCATAGCTGGTCTTCTCCAGTTCCTGCTGCACGGCTTGCACATCGACCTGATGGTAATGCAGCGCATGCAGCGTGGCGGCCGTCGGCGAGGGCACCCATGCCGTGTTCGCCCCTGCCTTCGGATGGGCGATCTTCTGCTCGAGCATGGCGTGCATCAGGTCGGGCATGGCCCACATGCCTTTACCGATTTGCGCGCGCCCACGCAATCCCGAACTCAGCCCCGCGAGCACGTTATTGCGCTCATAGGCCGTGATCCACGCGGACGATTTCATGTCGCCCTTGCGCATCATCGGGCCGGCTTCCATCGCGCTGTGCATCTCGTCGCCGGTGCGGTCGAGGAAGCCCGTGTTGATGAACGCCACCCGCGCCGACGCCACCGCAATGCACGCCTGCAGGTTGACGCTCGTGCGCCGCTCCTCGTCCATGATGCCCATCTTGATGGTGTAGCGCGGCAGGCCGAGCAGGTCTTCCACGCGTGCGAACAGCTCATCGGAGAAAGCGACTTCCGCCGGGCCGTGCATCTTCGGCTTCACGATATAAATCGATCCCGTGCGCGAATTGAGCTTGTTTTGCCGGTCGTGCAGCGCGCCGAGCGACGTCATCACGGCGTCGAGAATGCCTTCAGGAATCTCGTGCCCATCGCGGTCGACAATGGCCGGATTCGTCATCAGATGCCCGACGTTGCGGATGAACAGCAGCGAGCGGCCATGCAGCTTGA
>NZ_FCOK02000224.1 GCF_001544555.2 Caballeronia udeis
AAAGGCCAGTTCAAAAAGAGCTCGGAAGGGCTGTTTACTTTTCCACGAAACGGTTAACCTTGGATACCTGAACAACGGATCAAGGAATGCCGGCACCTATCATCGATGACGAATTGTGGGCACTGATCGAACCGCTACTTCCACCGCCCAAACCGCGACGCCAGCGATACCCTGGACGGTTGCCGGTCTCGGACCGTGCAGCACTCAATGGCATCCTGCTCGTGCTGAAGACAGGGATGCGATGGAACCATTTGCCGACCCGGTTGGGCTTCGGCTCTGGAGCGACTTGTTGGCGTCGGTTGCACGACTGGCAGCAGGCCGGGGTGTGGGACAAGCTGCACGGGCTACTGCTCGACAAGCTGCGCGAATCTGGCCAGCTCGATTTCTCATATGCGGCTGTCGATTCATCGTCCGTGCGAGCCGTTGGGGCGGGCCAAAAACTGGGCCAAACCCCACCGATCGCGCACGACCAGGGTCCAAACACCACGTCCTCGTAGACGCGAACGGCGTTCCTGTCAGCGTGATCGTGACCGGCGCGAACCGCAATGATGTCACGCAACTGCTGCCGCTGGTCGACGCTATCCCGCCGATTCGCGGCACTCGCGGCCGACCGCTTCGCAAACCCAAGGTCATCTACGCCGACCGTGGCTACGACTCCGACTCGCATCGCCGCCGACTTCGCGAGCGTGGAATCAGACCGGTCATCGCCAGGCGCCGCACCGAACACGGTAGCGGTCTCGGCAAGTTCCGTTGGGTCGTTGAACGGACTCATTCGTGGCTCCATGGTTTCCGGCGTCTTCGCATTCGCTTCGAGCGCCGATCTGACATTCACGAAGCATTCCTCAAACTAGCCTGCTCACTCGTCTGCTGGAACATCTTCAGCCGAACTGAGCAGCCTTTTTGAACTGCCCTCT
>NZ_FCOK02000225.1 GCF_001544555.2 Caballeronia udeis
CTGTCGATCTTGTAGTTGAGAACATAGTCGACGATATCGACTAATACTCGATCCGGCTCGGGCCGGACATTGGAAATCGGTGCGGACATCGAAAAGCCTCTGGTAAAAACTTACTTGACGTTCTTGATCAGTGCGTTGGATTGCGTGGGTGCCGGCGTACCTGCTGCAGCCATTTCATCCGTCTTGCATTCGTCGGCGAGACGCGACGAGTCCTTGTCCGAGAACAACATGGCCTTGGTCGGGATCACGACCAGGTCCATGCCGGATGCTGCATCGTGGAAACGATCCGCACCGGTGGTGGTGGTTTCGCGCGGCAGTTGATAGTCCTTCTTCGCCCAGTTCACGGTGACGACCTGGTCACGCTTCATGTCGCCTTTCAGGTAGAAGGCCAAACCTTCGTTACACGACCATTTCGTTGCGCCGTCCGGGATCGCGTCCACTTTTGCGGCAGCTTTGGCTTCTGCTCCGGGTTTACGCTTGATCAGGCGGCGTGCCGGCGCGGGGCGCTTTGCCACTGCCTTCTTGGCCGTTGTCGACTTGGCCGGGGTGGTGGTCGTGGTGGTGGCATCTGCGGCCAGTGCGCTCGTGCTGGCGAGCATGCCCGACAGTGACAGGGCGCCGACAACGCTTGCGATCAGGAGTTTATTCATCAATGACAGCCTTTCTAGATTTCGTTTAAATGTTCAATCGGGGCGTTTGCAGCGGCAGTTCTCGGGTGAAATGACCGGCTGCATTGGCCCGTTTTGCGAAAGCACGCGCACCGATTTGGCCTATCCGGCGCACGCAGCGCGCTATTTTCGCTTATTTATAGGCTGGAACTTCAGATTTTCGGGACCGGTGTAATTTGCGCTCGGCCGGATGATCTTGTTGTCGATCCGTTGTTCAATGATGTGAGCGCTCCAGCCCGAGGT
>NZ_FCOK02000226.1 GCF_001544555.2 Caballeronia udeis
CCAGTAGCTATCCTGCGCTCGCACGCATAACAGCGTGAAATCAATGGCTTATGTTTGTGATCGAGTCAAAGTTCGGGCTAGGCATCAGCACCACCAGCGGTTCCTGGCTCACGACTTGATAAGCAAGATCGAGGTCTGGCTCGGCGCGCATAAATGCCAGATCCAGTTTCCCGCGTGCAACGCCTTCGGCAAGGTCTGGCGAGTATCCACTGGACACGGTGACATCCACGTTGGGCAATTCATCTCGAAGAATCCGCATGGCCCTGGGTAACCACGTCATCTCCTGCCCGGTGATAAAGCCGAGCGCAAATCGCTGCTTGCACGGCAGTGCCGCCTGCCTCGCTGCTTCAACGGCTGCGTCCACCTGATTCAGCGCCAGCCGCGCGTGATCGATGAAAGCCATTCCAGCGGCAGTCAGTTCCACGCCGCGCGCACTGCGGCTTAGCAATTCAACCCCTACCTCGTCTTCCAGGTCTCGAATTTGCCGGCTCAGCGATGGCTGCGAGGTGTGCAAACGGCGTTCGGCTGCGACGGTCAGGCTTCCTGTCTCGGCGACGGCGATGAAGTATCGAAGGTGCCGCAATTCCATGATTTCCCCACACGACCGCTTTTGCCTGATCACGCCTTCCAAGCATGTCCCCCGCTTGATCAGGTCCTTTTCTATTCTGCCATCACGCCCTGAATTCCGCCTCGATGCATCGTGTTGAAAGGTTTTCTACCTTGAACGCAGTCGCTAGCGCCATTATTCGCTCCGTAAATTTATTGGATCACGCAAGGGATTTGGCTGGATGAAACGAGAAGCTAGTACAACATCCCGTAAATAGGTTTAATAATTATCTGGCTGCAAATAAGGCTCCAGGAGCGTAACGACGAGTTGA
>NZ_FCOK02000227.1 GCF_001544555.2 Caballeronia udeis
CGCGCTCGAATGGATTCCCGCATCCGCTCACCCGATGGATGTAATGCGCACCGGCGTCTCCGTGCTCGGCACTGTGTTGCCTGAAAAAGAAGACCACAATATCTCCGGCGCCAAGGATATTGCCGACCGCCTGATGGCCTCGCTCGGCTCGATTCTGCTGTACTGGTACCACTATTCTCATAACGGCCGGCGCATTGAAACCGAGACCGATGACGATTCCATCGGCGGGCACTTCCTGCATTTGCTGCATGGCAAAGAGCCCTCGAAGTCGTGGGTCGATGCCATGCACGCGTCGCTGATCCTGTACGCCGAGCATGAGTTCAACGCATCGACGTTCACCTGCCGCGTGATCGCCGGCACGGGCTCGGACATGTACTCGGCCATCACCGGCGGCATTGGCGCGTTGCGCGGTCCGAAGCATGGCGGCGCGAATGAAGCCGCGTTCGACATTCAATCGCGCTATCAAACGCCCGACGAAGCGGAAGCCGATATCCGTCGACGTGTGGATGCGAAGGAAGTGGTGATTGGCTTCGGCCATCCGGTGTACACGATCTCCGATCCGCGCAACAAGGTGATCAAGGAAATCGCGAAGAAATTGGCGAAGGAAGCCGGCGACACGAAGCTCTACGACATCGCCGAGCGCCTTGAAACAACCATGTGGGACGCGAAGAAGATGTTCCCGAACCTGGACTGGTTCAGCGCGGTGTCGTACCACGCGATGGGCGTGCCCACGGCCATGTTCACGCCGCTGTTCGTGATCTCGCGGACCTCGGGCTGGAGCGCTCACATCATTGAACAACGGATCGACAACAAGATCATCCGGCCGAGCGCAAATTACACCGG
>NZ_FCOK02000228.1 GCF_001544555.2 Caballeronia udeis
TGCCACTGGTCCAGCTCCGTTTGCAGCCGGTCGCGTTCGGCGAGCAGCGCGCGGTTCTTCGGCGCGAGGTCGTGGACCAGTTGGCTGAAACCGTTCCAGAATGCAACGCTGTCGATACCGGTTCCGGGCAGCGCCTCCTCGTCGACAAACTTGTCCAGGATGGCCGCGACTTTGAGGCCGCCCCGTTTGATCATTTGAGTCATTACTTGGTTACTCCAACTGCTCATTTTTTTTAAAAAAATTGACTTGGCTGGCTCAAGCGGCGACGGCCAGGACGCCCGCCTTGGCGACCTGTACGTCCTGATCCGGCTTGACTCCCGATACACCGACTGCGCCAACCACTTGACCCTCGATGATCACCGGGACGCCGCCCGCAAGGGAAGTCAAAATAGGCGCGCTGAGAAACGCGCTACGCCCGCCGTTGACCATGTCTTCGTAACCCGCTGACTCGCGCCGGCCGAGCGCTGCGGTGCGTGCCTTTTCCGCCGCTATGTACGCGCCGATTGGCGCGCAACCATCGAGCCGAAGGAGGCCGAGCGGGTGACCGCCGTCGTCGACAACGGCGATGGTCACGGGCCATTGGTTCCGCTGGGCTTCTGCGCGCGCTGCATTGAGAATGTTCTGAACTGCTTCGAGCGAAATCACTGCTTTGGATTGCATGTCGGTGCCGTTTGAAAGATATTGGGGGAAGGTCGCTATTCCTGACTCACTATTGGCCTTCAAGTTGACATGACTCTGCTACGATCAGAGCCGTCATATTGACGATCCGGCGCACCGTAGCCGACGCCGTCAGCACATGCACCGGCTGGGCCGCGCCCAGCAGGATCGGGCCAAT
>NZ_FCOK02000229.1 GCF_001544555.2 Caballeronia udeis
TCGGCGTTCGCTTCGGCGTCCTTGACCATCTTGTCGATCTCGGCGTCCGACAGACCCGAGTTCGCCTTGATGACGATCTTGTTTTCCTTGCCGGTCGCCTTGTCCTTCGCGCCGACGTGGAGAATGCCGTTCGCGTCGATGTCAAAGCTCACTTCAATCTGCGGCGTGCCGCGTGCTGCCGGCGGAATGCCTTCGAGGTTGAACTCGCCCAGCAGCTTGTTGCCTGCTGCCATCTCGCGCTCGCCCTGGAACACCTTGATCGTCACGGCGCTCTGGTTGTCGTCAGCGGTCGAATAGACCTGTGCGTGCTTGGTCGGGATGGTCGTGTTCTTGTTGATCATCTTCGTCATCACGCCGCCGAGCGTTTCAATACCCAGCGACAACGGCGTCACGTCCAGCAGCAACACGTCCTTGCGGTCACCCGACAGAACCTGGCCTTGAATCGCGGCGCCAACGGCCACGGCTTCGTCCGGGTTCACGTCATGGCGCGGTTCCCTGCCGAAGAATTCCTTCACCTTTTCCTGCACCTTCGGCATACGCGTCATACCGCCGACCAGGATGATGTCGTTGATCTCATCCAGCTTCACATCTGCATCGTTGATAGCAATACGGCACGGTTCCATCGTGCGCTCGATCAGGTCTTCAACCAGGGACTCAAGCTTCGCGCGCGTAATTTTCAGGTTCAGGTGCTTCGGACCCGACGCGTCCGCCGTGACGTACGGCAGGTTGATTTCGGTCTGAGCAGCAGACGACAACTCGATCTTCGCCTTTTCAGCCGCTTCTTTCAGGCGTTGCAGCGC
>NZ_FCOK02000230.1 GCF_001544555.2 Caballeronia udeis
GCTCACTCAGGTAAAAAGCCCCAATCTCCTTTCGAAGATTGGAGCTCGAAGACACTTACTTTAGAAGTCAAAGCTGGGGGCACTAAGTACTGCCCCCAGCTTCTTTTTCTCAAGTGATGTCCGATGCTTAGCCGTGCAGCGTCAAGGCACCAGCAGCTACGGTGGATGCGCCCGTCAGCGTGTGTTGGCCCATCAACTGGACCAACGTGTCACCGGCGGCAAAGGCCGCGTTAGTAGCACCAGCATGCTCAACCACGTACGTATTGCCTTGATACACGAACTCACCCACTGTGTGCTGGGCGACGGCGCCAGTAGTAAACAACGCGTTGACTACATTGGCGAGCGTCGCGGACGTACCGTTAAGCGCAGTCGTGATTTGTGCAGCCGTGAACGCGGTAAGGTTACCCGCCGCCAAGGCGTCGCCTGCGAACACAATCTTGTCCGCACCGTTATCGTTAAAGCCGGTAACGTTGGCGGTCGGAGCGATAGCGGTGACACCAACTCCCGCTCCAGCCACGTTCACCGTGTCCGAGACAGACGCGCTGTGCGCACCGAACGTGACATTGTTCGTTGCGAAAGCGCCGAGCGTGATGGTGTTCGCGCCCGTGCCTGTCGTGATGTTCACGGCGCTGTTGGCGACAGTAGACGTCAAGCTACCTACGTCGCTCACAACGTTGGTGCCGTTGCCCAGCGTGATGCTATCGGTGAACACCGACGTGCCGGTAGCAGCGCCCAGACTGTTAAGCGACAGCGTGA
>NZ_FCOK02000231.1 GCF_001544555.2 Caballeronia udeis
GTATCCGTCAGCGGAACCCGTTGGGGAGGTTTTTGCGCGGCTAAATGTCGACGATCTTTCGCAGTAGAGAGTACGAAACGCGCCAGTGGCCATCGGTGTCATTAACGGCGACCGACGCGGTCTTGGCATTCAGCCTCACGACGACTCCGACGCGCTCGCTTAGGTGCTTGTCAGTGAAGCTAACTGTGTCACCGATGAAGAATTCTTCACGCTGCGTTCTCGGCGGCGGTGTCGGTTCGACGTGAGGCTGAGCACTCGAAGTTTCGGGGATGATCGCTGCGTAGAGCACGCCCCAACGGCGTCGAGTTACGCTGTCTTGAACCACGGCCTGTGTCTGACGAAGTTCAACTATGGTGCCTTGCGCCGGCGGTCCAAGCGGGTTGTCGCCGATGTAGTTGACGGCCATCCCCAGGTGCAGGCGTTGACGTATTTCGAGAATACGTCGGGGGTCATCAAGCATTTTGCCGATAGCAAGATAGAGGCGATAGAGCTCGGTGCTAGGCGCCTGCCGAAGCGAGTCGAGAATGTCCATGGTTTGGAGGTGTTTTAACGGGCGAGCGGCAAGAGCTCGTGCACGCGATTGACGGGATACGACGGCAGTTTCTCAAGCGTTCGTTCGAGCCACGCATAGGGTTCGATACCGTTAAGGTGAGCCGTCCCGATGAGCGAATACATCGTTGCCGCCGCCCGGGCGCCTCGTGGAGAACCCGCGAACAACCAGTTCGATCTTCCGACGGC
>NZ_FCOK02000232.1 GCF_001544555.2 Caballeronia udeis
CGCAAGCACCGCAGCGCTGGCTCAGGCTCCCGCGGCCAAGGTCACCCGTATCCGCGGCGACATTGTCTCGCTGAAAGGCGACATGCTGGTCGTCCATCGCAACAGCGGCGACACGGTCCCGGTCACGCTCCCTTCGAATCTCACGATCAGCGCAGTCAAGAAGATCAAGCTCTCTGACATCAAACCCGGCTCCTTCATTGGCACCGCGGCCACGACCGGCGTGGACGGAAAGATGACAGCCACCGAAGTACACGTGTTCGACGAATCCGCACGCGGCACCGGTGAAGGACACCGCGCGTTCGACCTTGGGCCGAACAGCACGATGACGAACGCGAATGTCGATTCCGTCGTGAAGTCGACGAGCGGCAACGTCCTGCAGCTTTCGTACAAAGGCGGCAGCAATACGGTGACCGTGCCCGCCAATGTGCCCGTCGTGGCATTCATCCCAGCCGACCGCTCCGACCTTACCGAGGGAAAGAAGGTTATCGTAACGGCAACCGCGGGGGCGGGCGGCGCGTTTAACGCGCAACGAATTCTCGTCGAGAAAAACGGCGTCGTGCCGCCGATGTAACCTACGGACTCGGCCCGACCGCCGCCTCCCACGTTCATGCGCCATGCGCCGCCGGTGTTCAGAGCCCGGCGGTGGTTGCCGGTCTATCGCGCGTGTTCAAGCGCCCGCTGCGCGACGTCCCTGTGGCGCGAACCATACCTGCGGATGCGA
>NZ_FCOK02000233.1 GCF_001544555.2 Caballeronia udeis
TACATGTCCTTCTTGTCGGGCGAGATGGACACCTGCGTCGAGTCGATGTTGAACTCGAGATAACCGCGATTCAGGTAGTACGAGCGTACGTTTTCGAGGTCGCCGGTAAGCTTGTCCTTCGCGTACAGGTCGTTCTTCGTGTACCAGGAGAACCAGTTCGGCGTGGACAACTGCATCTCGTCGCGCAGCGTGCTCGTGCTGACCGCCTTGTTGCCGATGAAGTTGATCTGGCGGATCTTCGCGCTCGGACCCTCAGCCACCGAAAACAGGATCTGCACGCGGTTGCGGTCGACCGGCGTCACGGTAGTCGTGACTTCGGCAGCATAAAACCCGCGCGTCAGGTACTGACGCTTGAGCTCCTGCTCGGCTTTGTCGACGAGCGCCTTGTCGTACGAGCGGCCCTGCGACAAGCCTACCGCGCGCAACGCCTTCGCCAGGTTGTCCTTTTCGAACTCGTGGATGCCGGAGAAGTCGATTTGCGAAATGGCCGGACGTTCCTGAACCTGCACCACCACCACGTTGCCCTGTGTGGCGATCTGGACGTCGTTGAAGAAGCCCGTTGCATAAAGCGCGCGAATTGCTTCCGAGGCTTTGTCGTCGGTGAACGTGTCGCCCTGCTTGATAGGCAAGTAGGCGAATACCGAACCGGGTTCAATGCGCTGAAGGCCGTCGATCCGGATATCCTGCACGACGAACG
>NZ_FCOK02000234.1 GCF_001544555.2 Caballeronia udeis
TAGCCAAGCTTGCGGGCAGCGAACGTCGCCATGGAGACGTGATCTTCCTGATTCGCCGATGTCGGCAACGAGTCGACCGACGCCGGATGCGCGTAGGTCTTGTTCTCCGACGCAAGCGCCGCAGCGGTCACATGGGCGATCATGAAGCCCGAATTCACGCCGCCATCGCGAACGAGAAACGGCGGCAAGCCGGAGAGCGTCGCATCGATCAGCAACGCGATCCGGCGCTCGGCCAAGGCGCCAATTTCTGCAGCGGCAATAGCGAGGTTATCGGCGGCGAATGCAACGGGTTCTGCATGGAAATTGCCGCCCGAGAGCACTTCGCCCGTGTCCGGGAAAATCAGCGGGTTGTCCGATACCGCATTCGCTTCGATCAACAGGACATCGGCTGCGTGACGCATCTGGTCGAGGCACGCGCCCATGACTTGCGGCTGGCAACGCAGGCTGTACGGATCCTGCACCTTGTCGCAATCCTGATGCGAGAGATTGATCGCCGAGCCTTCCAGCAGCGTGCGATAGGCAGCGGCGGCATCGATCTGCCCGGCGTGACCGCGCAGCGCGTGGATGCGGGCATCGAAGGGAACGACGGAACCCATCGCCGCATCCACCGACAGCGCGCCCGACACCAACCCCGTGCGGTACAGGTCTTCGATCGCGAACATGTTGTACAA
>NZ_FCOK02000235.1 GCF_001544555.2 Caballeronia udeis
GTCCACGACCTCGCGCCGAAGAACCGCGCGCTGCTCGCCGAACGCGACCGGCTGCAAACGGAGCTGGACCAGTGGCACAAGGCGAATCCGGGACCGGTGCGCGACTTGAAAGCGTATCGCGCGTTTCTGGAAAGTATCGGCTACATCGTGCCGGCCAGCGCCGCTGCGCAGGCCACGACCCGGAACGTCGATACGGAAATTGCCGGGCAAGCCGGACCGCAACTCGTCGTGCCGCTCTCCAACCAGCGTTACGCGCTCAACGCCGCGAATGCGCGCTGGGGCAGCCTGTACGATGCGCTGTACGGCACCGACGCGATTCCCGACACCGACGGCGCCGAACGTACCGCGCAATTCAACCCGGTTCGCGGGGCGCGTGTCATCGCCCGCGCTCGCGCGTTCCTCGACGAAGCCGCGCCGCTCGCCAACGGCTCGCATGTCGATGCCGCCGCGTATCGCGTAGAAGGCGGCAAGCTTGTTGTCACGTTAAAAAACGGCGCGTCGGCGTTGAAATCGCCGGATCAGTTCATCGGTTTCCAGGGCGATGCAAGCGCACCTTCCGCGGTGCTGCTCAAGCACCACGGCCTGCACTTCGAGATCCAGATCGACGCAACGGACTCCATCGGCAAGACCGATGCCGCGCATGTGAAGGACGTGCTGATGGAGGCGGC
>NZ_FCOK02000236.1 GCF_001544555.2 Caballeronia udeis
GATTATTTCGGTCGGCCTCTACATCATCATCCCGGTCATCCTCGCTCAACTGCTGCGCCGAATGCTGATGGCGAAGGGCGAGGCGCATTTTCGGAAGACCGTCACACATCTAGGCCCCTATTCGATCTGCGCGCTGCTCACGACGTTGGTGCTGCTCTTCGCGTTTCAGGGGCAGGCGATCATCAAGGAACCACTCGTCATTGCGATGCTCGCCGTGCCGATCCTTATTCAGGTGTTTTTCAATTCCGGTCTCGCATACCTGTTGAATCGCCGCCTTGGTGTCGCGCATTGCGTTGCGGGACCATCCAGTCTGATCGGCGCGAGCAATTTCTTCGAGTTGGCAGTGGCAACGGCAATCAGCTTGTTCGGCTTTCACTCCGGCGCGGCGCTGGCCACCGTGGTCGGCGTGCTGATCGAGGTGCCGGTGATGCTGCTGGTTGTCGGTGTGGTCAATCGATCGCAGCATTGGTATGAAGCAAAACACAGCATCAAAGGACCACGGGTATGAGCGTCACGATCTATCACAATCCGGACTGCGGCACGTCGCGCAACACGCTGGCCATGATCCGCAACGCGGGGATCGAGCCAGTGATCGTCGAATACCTGAAAACCCCGCCGA
>NZ_FCOK02000237.1 GCF_001544555.2 Caballeronia udeis
GTCTTGCCATGGTCGACGTGACCAATCGTGCCTACGTTGACGTGCGGCTTGGTCCGTTCGAATTTACCTTTTGCCATTTTCGACTCCTAACAGGAATTTTTCCGTACCTTGCGCCGCGCGCAAACAGTGTGGACTAGTGTTGCTGGTGCCCATGAGCAGGATCGAACTGCTGACCTCTCCCTTACCAAGGGAGTGCTCTACCACTGAGCCACATGGGCGGACCTTGATGCTGGAGCGGGTGAAGGGAATCGAACCCTCGTCATAAGCTTGGAAGGCTTCTGCTCTACCATTGAGCTACACCCGCTTGGGTCTAACGATTCCCGACGCTTGCTACATGTTCTGGTGGAGGAGGCTGGATTCGAACCAGCGTAGGCGTAAGCCAACAGATTTACAGTCTGCCCCCTTTAGCCACTCGGGCACCCCTCCGCAGAGAACTGACGATTATGGGGGAACATCGCTGTTGTGTCAAGCCTTCAGCGAGTCCACCGTGATCGATGTCTCTCACTTATAGTCATTCCGAAACGCAAAAACCCCACCTTTGAGGGGTGGGGTTTTTGTATAGCTGCGGAGTTGCTTGGCAGCGCATGAGGAGCCT
>NZ_FCOK02000238.1 GCF_001544555.2 Caballeronia udeis
ACGGTCACGTTGAACGGCCGCCGCACGCGTGCGGAACATGTTCAGAAAGCCCCTCCCTCAGGTGAAGTCATCTTAAATACAAAAATCCGAAGGCTCGTCGCCCTACCACTACTTATCCCGTTTTGCGCAGCGGCACAGTCCGCGCCAAAGCCGATGGACCTAGATCACTCGGTTCTCAATGCGTTTCAGGTTATGTGCAATCTCGAGCTTCCAGACTTTTCGCGTATAGATGCAAAAGCGACAGCAATGCGAATGCACGTTCAAAGCGAAGCATCTGCACCTTCTGCGAACGGCACCGTTACGCGACGCAAGGCATGGGTGGGCGGTTTGACGACTGGCCCTTTCGCGCTTCTGCTCGATGAAATGGACGGCCCAAAGGGAACAGTAACCAGCTGTGCGGTTGCTGCTCAGGTACCCGATGCGAATGCATTTCGCATTGCCACAATCGACGACCTGAGGCTACCTTCGACTAATCAGCAACTCGATCCGACTGGAGCGAAAGAAAGCGAATGGCGAGATGTATCGGGTCCGGGCACGACCCTGATATTACGCGCTATCGTCAAAGGCGAGACTTCGTCGGTCATGGTCAA
>NZ_FCOK02000239.1 GCF_001544555.2 Caballeronia udeis
CGATTTCTTTACTCGTTTCGATCTCAGTGAACCCGAACAACAGGAAAAGCGTTTGCGCAGCATTCTCGACTGCGATTTGCTGGTTCTGGACGATCTGTTTCTGTCGCGTTCGATTCCGGACGCCGCCGGCGCTTTGCTGTAAACCCTTGTTCATCAACGATACAAGCTGCGCCGCAGCGTTATGGTTACGTCCAACCGCGTCGTTCAAGACTGGGGCGCCTACCTCGGCGACAACACCATGAGCAGCACGATCCTGGACCGACTCATGCATCACTGCCATTCGCTTGAATTCGACGGCCGCAGCTACCGCCTCAAGGAAGCTGCGGAAACCCTTGCGCGCAAAACCAAAGCGAGCTAAAAAACCATCCTTGTCCTGCTTAAAGGTGGAGGAGTTTGCGCGACCATAAGTGGGGGAATTTGAAGTGACCATCCGGGCTGCTTTAGTTCTTCCGGCTGCATGCGCTCCGGATTGAGCCAGACTTCATCCTTCAATTTCCAGTTGCGCGTTGATCGGGACCAACGCCGTGGATTGCGCTCCCTGGCCTCTGCATAAACTGCTTCACGCTGCGCGAGCACTGC
>NZ_FCOK02000240.1 GCF_001544555.2 Caballeronia udeis
GTGATCCTGTTCGATTATGTTGTTCAGATACTTGTTTTGGCGGATCTTGATTGGTGTGTCGCGCTCTGCATTGAGGGCCTCTAGCGCGGCCAGGTTCGCGCCACTTTTGTCGATCGTGATCGTCTCGGGCTCGCCGCTCTGCTCAATCGGCTTCTCGAAATAACGCTGCGCCGCGGCCTTGTCACGCTGGGCTCGCAGCAGGAAATCGACGGTCTGTCCGGCCTTGTCCACCGCTCGATACAAGTACTTCCACTTTCCTTTTTCTTGATATACGTCTCATCGACACGTCAGCTTTTTCCCACCGGGCGTTTGCGGCGCCGGAACGCTTTTTCAAGAATTGGCAGCAGCTTGATCGCCCAACGATGCACGGTCGAATGATCGACCTCGATGCCTCGCTCAGCCATCATCTCTTCCAGGTTTCGCACGCTCAGCCCATAGGCGACATACCAGCGCACGCACATCAGCATCACCTCAAACGGATAGTGAGGGCGTTTAAATACACGTGCTAAGGCTGGCGTCA
>NZ_FCOK02000241.1 GCF_001544555.2 Caballeronia udeis
CCGGCACCCTCGCTATATCAGCTACGCTGGCGACGTTGCCAACCGATCGGAGTTGCTATGCGACTGATCATCGAGGCCCGCCTGGAAGGTGGGGGAACGAGTAAGACTGAAGCGACGACCGTTGCTGTTGTGGAACGAAAGGATCGGAGCGTCGCCGACCTGGGACTCACACTTGCCGAAGGCCGCGCCTTGCTCGCTGAGGTTCAATCGTTACTGGTGTCGGAGCAGACTGCCGGGTGGATGGAAAGCCAATTGGCTTGCGACCGTTGTGGCTCGATCCTGGCGCACAAGGACGCCCGGTCGATCGTGCTGCGAACCGTGTTTGGCAAGGTCAACGTGCCGAGTCCGAGGCTATGGGCGTGCAACTGCGCGGCAAAGCAAGGTCAACCGCGCCGCTCAGTGAGTCCGCTGTATAAGGCCGTTCGCCAGCGTGTGACGCCGGAGTTGGAGTACCTCCAGGTCAAGTGGGCCGCCCATCTACCTTACCGTCAGGCCACTGAGCTGCTTCGAGAGGTCCTTC
>NZ_FCOK02000242.1 GCF_001544555.2 Caballeronia udeis
CCTTGTAGCCGGCGAGGAACGCCTGGGGATATTGCTGAGCGCGCCCCGGCTGGTAGTCGAACAGCACGACGGGTTCGCAGCAGTCTTCGGCACTACGGTACACCCACATGTACGACGTGCTCTGGGCGGTTTTGCCCGGTTCCTTGAGCACCTGTACCGTTGTCTCGTCGCCGTGAATCAGCTGTTGCGAAAGCAGTGTCTTGCGCAGTGCCTCGTACAAACGGCTGTAATGCAACTCAGCAGGCCGGATGATCCAGTTCGCCAGCGTAGCGCGTCCGACTTCGATGTCCGCGCGCGCCAGCGCATGGGCCATCCGGTATAACGGTGTTCCGTCAACGTATTTGTCCGCGGTGACCGTGGCGATCATCGCCGCACTGGCATTGCTGCGCGGCAGCGGCTGGGCCGGCATCGGTGCGGTGATGACCGGAGTGCGCTCGGCGTGGCGCTCGCAGTGGCGGCATGCATATTTGAAGCGCACGTGCTGAAGCACCGACGCCTTGACTTC